>NZ_JACAPL010000008.1:0-225699 GCF_013385735.1 Pseudomonas sp. D2002
ACAGGGGTTTTGTTTTGGGCGGTCGAAAAGCCAGCGGAAGCGCTGACCATCGCCAACACGCCTTACGGTCTCCAGGCTTACACTCTGACTTTAAATCTACGCAGAGCCCACGCACTCGCCACCCGCATCGATGCCGGTCGCGTACTGATCAACACACTGGCCCACGAACCGCGCGCGCCCTTTGGCGGCTTTAAACACTCAGGCATAGGCCGCGAGTACGGCACGTTCGGTTTCGAGGCCTTATTGGAGCCAAAATCAGTTCTCGTCTGACAAAACAGCATGCCGTTGGGGAAATCGATGCAAAGTGTTTCTGCATTTTTGGTATGGTGCAGCACATTTTCACAAGGATTGATCTTTCATCCGCAGGATGCGGCGTCCACCTTCTTCAACGAGATGCTGTAGAAATGCCTGAACCGATACCGATCAAGGACCACGAAAAAGAAAACCGCCTGGTCAACAAGCGCCTGCTCGCCTGTGCGCTGTTGGTCATCGGCATCACCTGCGCCCTGGTGGGCCGCATGTATTTCCTGCAAGTGGTGCAGTACGACTACCACTCCACGATTTCTGAAAACAACCGCGTCCACGTACTGCCTATTACGCCGACGCGCGGGCTGATCTATGACCGCAACGGCGTGGTGCTGGCCGACAACCGCCCCAGCTACAACCTGACCATCACCCGCGAACGCACCACCGACCTCAAGGGTGAACTGGACGCCATCGTCAGCCTGTTGCACCTGCCCGCCGAAGACCGCGCTGTGTTTGACAAGGCGCTGAAGCAGGCGCGTCATCCTTTCGTGCCTGTGACGTTGTTCTACGAGCTGACCGAAGAACAGATCGCCGTACTGGCGGTTAACGAGTTCCGTCTGCCCGGTGTGGACGTCGAGCCGCAATTCGTCCGGCATTACCCGCTGGGCGCGCACTTCGCCCACTCGATTGGTTATGTCGGTCGCATCAACGAAAAAGAATCCAAAGCCCTCGACTCCGTGGAGTACCGCGGTACGCAGTCCATCGGCAAGACCGGCATCGAGCGTTTCTACGAGTCCGAGCTGCACGGCCACGTGGGCTATGAAGAGGTCGAGACCAACGCCCAGGGGCGCGTATTGCGCGTGCTCAAGCACACCGACCCGATCCCCGGCAAAAACATCGTCCTGAGCCTCGACGTCAAGCTGCAGGAAGCGGCGGAAGAAGCCTTGGGCGACCGGCGTGGTTCGGTGGTCGCCCTCGACCCGCAAACCGGCGAAGTACTGGCGATGGTCAGCAAGCCCAGCTTTGACCCGAATCTGTTCGTCACCGGCATCAGCTTCAAGGAATACGCGGCGCTGCACGATTCCATCGATCGTCCGCTGTTCAACCGCGTGCTGCGTGGGCTCTATGCGCCCGGTTCGACCATCAAGCCGGAAGTCGCCATCGCCGGTCTGGACAGTGGCGTGGTCACCGCGCAAACCCGCGTGTTCGATCCCGGCTACTACCAATTGCCCGATTTTGACCACAAATACCGTAACTGGAACCACAGCGGCGACGGCTGGGTGGACATGGACGCCGCGATCATGCGTTCCAATGACACCTACTTCTACGACCTGGCCCACAAGCTGGGCATCGACAGGCTGCACGACTACCTGGCCGAGTTCGGCCTCGGCCAGAAGGTCTCCCTCGACATGTTCGAAGAGTCAGCCGGCCTGATGCCTTCCCAGGCCTGGAAGCGCGCGACACGGCGCCAGCCGTGGTTCCCGGGCGAAACCGTGATCCTCGGTATCGGACAGGGCTACATGCAAGTCACGCCGTTGCAACTGGCCCAGGCCACTGCGTTGATTGCCAACAAGGGCGTGTGGAACCGGCCGCACCTGGCCAAGACCATCAACGGCGTGCCACCAGTGGATGAAAACCCAATGCCCAACGTAGTCCTCAAAGACCCGCGTGACTGGGAGCAGGTTAACCATGGGATGCAGCTGGTGATGCATGACCCGCGCGGCATCGCCCGGGCAGCGGCGCTTGGCGCGCAATACCGCATCGCCGGCAAGAGTGGTACGGCGCAAGTTGTTGCGATCAAGCAGGGCGAGCGTTACAACCGTAACAAGACCCTGGAACGCCATCGCGACAACGCCTTGTTTGTCGGCTTCGCGCCGGCCGAACACCCGAAAATCGTGATCTCGGTGATGATCGAAAACGGCGAGGCCGGTGGCCGTGTGGCAGGCCCCGTGGTGCGGCAAATCATGGACGCCTGGCTACTCGACCAGGAAGGCCACCTGAAGCCGCAATACGCGACGCCGGCCAAAGCTCCCGGTGACCCGCACGTCTAAATCAGGTCTGCCACTCGTCCCACTGCTCAACGCCCTCATAGGCAAGCCAGGGTACATTGTGGGACGTCCAGATGTGCGCGGTGGGCCGTACGCCCGGATCATCATCCAGCGTCGCCACCCGCACAATCACATGGGGTTGATGCCTACGCTCCGCCATCAGGTGTGAGCCGCAGCGCGAGCAGAAATGCCGGAGCTTGCCCGGTGACGATTCAAACGAGGACAGCAGCGCTTCGCCCTGGGTCCAGCGGAAATGCTCGCGCATCACCCCGGCCGTGGCCACAAACGCGGCGGCATGCACCTTGCGGCAGCTGTCGCAGTGGCAATGGCTGATGGGCATGTCCAGGTTGTCCACTTGGTAGCGCACGGCTTTGCAGAAGCAACTTCCATTCAACGGCTCAGTCATACACGTATTGCCTGATCAAGGAGGGGCTCATCATCGCGCACAACCCAAGGTTGCGCATCGGTCGATGTCGCCTACTGTCAATGGAGGAGGTGACTTATGCACGTATTAGATCGCATCGAACGAAAAGTCCTGCTCAACGCTTCACGTAAACAGGTGTGGGAAGCACTCACTGACGCCGAGCAGTTCGGCAGCTGGTTTGGCATCGCCCTCAAGGGCAAACACTTTGCCGCCGGGGAAACCATCAAGGCTCCGATTACTTATCCTGGCTACGAACACGTGGTGTGGAACGCCAAGATCGAACGCATCCTGCCGCAAACGCTGTTCTCGTTCTGGTGGCACCCTTACGCGGTTGAAGAGGGCGTCGACTACGACACCGAAACACCGACCCTGGTGGAATTCACCATTGAAGACCGTGCGCCGGGCATTCTGCTGCGGGTAGTTGAATCCGGCTTTGACGCGGTGCCCGAAGGCCGACGCCAGAAAGCCTTCAAGATGAACTCCCGCGGTTGGGATGAACAAATGAGCAATATCGAAACCTATCTGGGCCAGGCCCGCCGCGCCTGAGCCGAACGGGCATCTTGCTGATGCCCGCCCTTATTGTTGTCAGCCTTCGTGAGTCAGCGGTGCGCAAATCCGCTGACCCACTGCTTAGTCACGTGTTTAGAAATCCACCGTCGCCGAGAGCTTGGCCACGCGCGGGTCGCCTTGGGTCAGATAGCCGCCCAACGCCGATTCCCAGTACTTGGTATTGGCGACGTTCTCCACCGTCGCGCCCAAGGTCACATCGCGCTGGGCAACCTTGAAGTTGTAGCGTGCGCCCACATCGAAGCGGTTCCAGGTGGGCAGGCTGAGGTTGTTGGCCGGGTCGGCGTACTGGCCGCCAGTGCGCAGCATGCGCCCGTTGACGGTCACGCCTTGCAGGCCCGGTACATCCCAGTCCACGCCGGCGTTAAGCTGGAACGTCGGCACGCCCACGGCGCGGTTGCCGTCGTTGGCGCCGTTCTGGGTGCCGTTGACTTCGGTGTGAATAATCGTCGCGCCGCCCAACAGGCGCAGGCCGGCAATCGGCTCACCGAATACGTTCAGCTCCAAGCCTTTGTTGATTTGCTCACCCAGGAATACAAAGGTCGCACTTTGATCGGCGTTCAGTTGGGAGAAGCCCTGAGTCGGTTGCTCGATTCGGTACACGCCCAAGGTTGCCCCGTAGCTGCCCATATCCAGTTTCACCCCAGCCTCGGTCTGTTTCGAGCGCGCCGGTGCGAAGGTCTGGTTGGCGTTGGTGACCTTGGAGCCGCCAAACGTCGTCGGTGCAGTCGGCCCGGACGCCAGGCCTTCAATGTGGTTGGCGTAGAACGACACATGCTCCCACGGCTTGAACACCAGGCCATACACCGGCGTGGTGATGCCCTTGGCGTAGTTGGCGGTGCGCTCACCGGTTCCGTACGCATAGCCCTGAACCACCAGTTCCTGGCGACGCAGGCCGGCCGTGAACAGCAAGCGGTCATCCATGAAGCCAAAGGTGTCCGACACCGCCGCGCTGCGGGCGAAGGTCTTGGCGGTGATGCCTGGGTCGTTCAGGTCGCTGCCGGAGGTGAAGCCGCCCTTGGCCGGTGCGCTCACGTCCGCCGGGTTGTAGATATTCGTCGGCTGGCTGCCGGACGCGAAGTCAAAGGCGTTGCGGGCCTGGGTCCAGATGCCGGTCAGGCCCAGGTTCAATTTGTGGCTGACCGCGCCGGTCTGGAACTTACCGTTGAGGCCGGCCATCAAGCTGGTGTTGTCTTCCTGGTGCGCGATGTTCGAGCCGCTGACGGTGGCGTTACCGAGTGAGTCGATCAGGGTGACCGACGAATAACGCCCGATCTCGTTGGTGTGCTTGGCGCCGCCGGCGATATAGGCGGTCCAGTTGTCGTTGAGGTCGTACTCGCCACGCAGCATGCCGAAGGTGTCTTCAAGGCTGGTGGTGCCCCAGTTCGGCGCGTAGTTGGTATCGGCCGACGGCGCGCTCGGAAGATGGGTCAACCCGTTGCCGAGCAATACCGTATTGCGCCCGCCGTTGACCTGCTGCTTCTGATACACAAAGTCGCCCGACACGCGCAGCGCATCGCCGCGGTAATCCAGGCCGATGGAAAACAGCTTGGAACGCTGGTTTTCATCATCGATGCCGGTATCGCCTTCGCGCTGGGACAGGTTCACCCGCGCGCCAAAGCGGTTGTCCTCACCAAAACGCTGGCCGATGTCGAGGTGTTCGCCCACGCGGCCATCGTTGCTGATGTCCGTGCTGAAACGGCGCAGCGGCACATCATCGGCGCGCTTGGGTTGCAGGTTCACACCGCCGCCAATCCCTGAACCGCCCGGCGTTACCCCGTTGATAAAGGCGTTGGGGCCCTTGAACACTTCAACCCGCTCCAGCGCGTCGGTGGACATGATCTGGCGCGGCAGGATGCCGTACAGGCCGTTGAACGAAATATCATCGCCATTGAGTGGCAAGCCACGAATCACAAAAGCCTGGGCCTGGTTCGCGTAGCCCGATGCCTGGCGCACGGACGAGTCATTGAGCAGCACATCGCCGACGTTTTCCGCCTGCTGGTCGCGAATCAATTTCTCGGTGTAGGAGGACATGCTGAACGGCACGTCCATGATGTCCTGGTTGCCCAGCACACCCAGTTGCCCGCCGCGTGCGACCTGGCCACCGGCGTAAACCGGCGGTAACGCGTTCGGCGCGGGCGCGTCGGCATTGATGTTGGTGGCACCCAATTCCAGTGTGTTGCCGTCCTGACGGTTATTCGCATCCTGCGGGGTGACTGGGGTTTCAGCATGAGCAGCAAGGCTCACGGAGCAGCAAAGAGCGAGCAGGGTAGGGCGAAACGGCACGCAAAGTCGGGTACGGGAGGGCATGGTCGATCCTGACGGCGAACCGTCAATGGTGAGGAAAAGGGCAACAACGTTGCGCGTCCTCGCTGCGCGGATACGACTCCGGTGCGAATGATAGTGATTGTTATTAATGTTCTGCAACAAATTTGTGAGATTGCGGTCTGCGTGCGCGTTAACGTGCCGCGTTACGCGGATGCCGAGTAGAATCACGCCCTGAAAGCGATTCCTGAGGTGTGGCACGGTGGATTTACAGCAGGGTTTTGTCCTGACCCGGCATTGGCGCGACACGGCAGCGGGCACGGAGGTCAGTTTCTGGCTGGCGACCGACCAAGGCCCCCGGTGCGTGCGCCTACCCGTACAAACTTCGGTGATGTTTATCCCTGAGGCTTACCGCAAGCCGCTGGGCTGGCTGCTCAACGGCGAGCGCGATGTCGAACTGCGCCCGCTGCAACTGTGCGATTTCCACCACCGCCCGGTGCTGGGCCTCTACACTCGCCAGCATCGTCAATTGATGGAGCTGGAAAAGCGCCTGCGCGCCGCCGGTGTCGATGTCTATGAAGGCGACGTACGCCCGCCCGAGCGCTACATGATGGAGCGCTTCATCACTGCCCCGGTGTGGTTCGGCGGCACACCTGACGCCAGCGGCACCTTGATCGACGCGCAGATGAAACCCGCGCCCGACTACCGCCCGCCGCTGAAGCTGGTGTCCCTGGACATCGAGACCACCGCCCAAGGCGATCTCTACTCCATCGCCCTCGAAGGCTGCGGCGAGCGCCAGGTGTACATGCTCGGCCCGCCAAACAAAACCGACGCGGTGGACTTCAAGCTCGATTATTGCGACACCCGCGCGCAACTGCTCGAGCGCCTCAACCAGTGGCTGGCCACCCATGACCCCGATGCGATCATCGGTTGGAACGTGGTGCAGTTCGACCTGCGTGTGCTCCACGAACACGCCCAGCGCCTCAACGTGCCGCTGCTGCTTGGGCGTGGCGGCGAAGCCATGGCCTGGCGCGAACACGGCAGCCGCAATCACTACTTCGCAGCGGCGGCGGGGCGCCTGATTATCGACGGCATCGAAGCCCTGCGTTCGGCGACCTGGAGCTTTGAATCCTTCAGCCTGGAAAACGTCGCGCAAACCCTGCTCGGCGAAGGCAAGGACATCTCCACGCCGTACCAGCGCATGGACGAAATCAACCGCATGTTCGCCGAGGACAAGCCCGCCCTGGCGCGCTACAACCTCAAGGACTGCGAGCTGGTCACGCGGATTTTCGAGAAGACCGAGCTGCTCAAGTTCCTGCTCGAACGCGCCAGCGTCACCGGGCTGCCGGCCGATCGCAACGGCGGCTCCGTAGCGGCGTTCACTCACTTGTACATGCCGCTGATGCACCGCCAGGGCTTTGTCGCGCCGAATCTGGGCGACAAACCACCCCAGGCCAGCCCCGGTGGATTCGTCATGGACTCGCGCCCCGGCCTCTACGAATCGGTGCTGGTGCTCGATTACAAAAGCCTTTACCCGTCGATCATCCGCAGCTTCCTGATCGACCCGGTGGGGCTGATCGAAGGCCTCAAACACCCCGAAGACAGCGAGTCGGTGGAAGGCTTTCGCGGCGCGCGTTTCTCCCGCACCCGGCACTGCCTGCCGTCCATCGTCACGCGCGTTTCCGAGGGCCGCGAAGCCGCCAAGCGCGACCACAACGCGCCGCTGTCCCAGGCCTTGAAAATTATCATGAACGCCTTCTATGGCGTACTCGGCTCCAGCGGTTGCCGCTTCTTCGACACGCGGCTGGCGTCCTCAATCACGATGCGTGGGCACCAGATCATGCGCCAGACCCGCGAGCTGGTGGAGGCCAAGGGGTACGAGGTGATCTACGGCGACACCGACTCCACCTTTGTCTGGCTCGGCAGCGCGCATGCGGCCCAGGACGCCAGCCGCATCGGCCGGGAACTGGTGCAGCACGTCAACGATTGGTGGCGCGCGCATTTGCACAGCGAATACGGCCTGCAAAGCGCCCTGGAGCTGCAATACGAAACCCACTTCAGCCGCTTCCTCATGCCAACCATTCGCGGCGCCGAAGAGGGCAGCAAAAAGCGCTACGCCGGCCTGGTCGTGCACGCCGATGGCCGCGAAGACATGATCTACAAAGGCCTGGAAACCGTGCGCAGCGACTGGTCGCCCCTGGCCCGGCAGTTCCAGCAGGAGCTTTACCAGCGCATCTTCCATCGCCAGCCTCATCAGGACTACGTGCGCGACTACGTGCGCCGCACCTTGAGCGGCGAACTCGACGACCTGCTGATCTACCGCAAACGCCTGCGCCGCCAACTCGACGACTACGAACGCAACGTGCCGCCGCATGTGCGCGCCGCGCGCCTGGCGGATGAATACAACGACCGCCTGGGGCGCCCGCGCCAATACCAGCGTGGCGGCTGGATCAGCTACGTGATCAGCGTCAACGGCCCGGAACCGCTGGAAGTACGCCAGGCGCCCATCGACTACGACCACTATGTGACGCGGCAACTGCAGCCGGTGGCGGACGCGATCCTGCCGTTCGTCAATGATGATTTCGCCACCCTGGTCGGTGGGCAAATGGGCCTGTTCTAAAACGCTTGCTTCGCGCCGATCACAGCCTGCACTCTTGGCCTCTGATGACCACCCGCAGACGGCGCAGCTTTCCATGACCCAGATCACCTTGACCGGCACTCACGTCGAACTTCAACCCTTGCAGCGCGAGCACGCGAGCGCCTTGCTCGACGCCGCCGCCGACGGCGAGCTGTGGAACCTAAAAGTCACCAACGTGCCCGGCCCGGACACTGTCGACAAGTACATCGACACCGCCTTGGCCGGGCGCGATGCAGGCAGCGTGATTCCGTTCACCATCGTGCGCAAAAGCACCGGCCAGGTGGTCGGCAGCACGCGGTTCTGGAAGGTCGACCGGGCCAATCGCAAACTGGAAATCGGCCACACCTGGTTGGCGCAGTCCACGCAAAAATCCGCAATCAACACCGAAGCCAAACTGTTGCTGCTGACCTACGCCTTCGAAGTCCTCGACTGCGTGCGCGTGCAATACACCACCGACGAACTCAACGAAAAATCCCGCGCCGCGATCCTGCGCCTCGGTGCCGTGCAAGAAGGCATCGTGCGCCACGAACGCATCATGCCCGACGGGCGCAAGCGCAACTCGGTGCGCTTCAGCATCATCGATTCGGAATGGCCGCAGGTGAAGGCCAACTTGCAGGCCAAATTGCTGCGATAAGGAGGAAACGCCCATGTACACGCTCTACGGCATTGATGAGTCCGGCTCCTGCATGATCGAAATCGCCCTGCAGCGTTGCGCGGTGCCATGGCGCCGCATCGACGCCAGCTCCTGGGCGGACGGCGAGGGCAGCGAGGCCTTGGCGCGTATCAACCCACTCAAACAAATTCCCACGCTGGTCACGCCCGACGGCCAAGTGCTGACTGAAAGCGCCGCGATCCTGATCCACCTGGGCCTGGAGTTTCCCGCCTCCGATCTACTCGCCGGCAACCGCGCGCAGATCCTGCGTGGGCTGGTGTACATCGCCGCCAATTGCTACTCGGCGATCGGCATCATCGACTACCCGCAACGCTGGCTGGGCCCCGCCGATGAAGCGCTGCAAACCCAACTCACCACCGGCACGCGGCGCTATCTGCACCATGCCTGGGTGGTGTTTGCCCAGCAGTTTGCCGAGCAGTTGTTTGCGCCCACGGGTGTGCCGAATGCACTGGGCATTATGGCCGCGGCGGTGTCGCGCTGGGATGAGGCGCGGGAGGTGTTGAACGACCTGTCGCCAGGCTTTGCCCAGGCGCTGGCGCAGGTGGACGCCGACCCCGTCGTGGCGCCTGTATTTGCTCGGCATTGGCCGGAGTGGGGCGTCTAGTAATGTTTCCGCAATCTAAAGAAACAATCACCGTAGTGCCTGTCCAACCCCTTGCGTAGCAGACTTCCTGACCTACGCTTCTTAACGAGGTGTAGGAATCATCCTTGAAATTGACTGTCGCAGACATGAAACTCAAGAACCCTGCATGGAATTCAAAGGAGGTGCGCATGCTCATCCGGTCGCTGACCCTGGCTACCTTGATGGCTTTTACGGGGCCGCTGTTGGCCGCGGATGATATCAACCCACTCAAGCAGGACTTGAACAAGTCCCGCCCGCTGGTAGTGGTGGAACTTGATTCCGGCAACGAAACATTGGCAACCCTCAAGAAACAGCTGGACGAGCCTGCCAACAAGCAGTCCTTTGAAGAGCGCAATATGGTGTTCTACACCGTGAAGTTCGGCAGCATCGGTGCCGAAGGGGAGAAGTTCGCCAAGGACGCCAAAGACAACAAAAAGCTCACGCCACCTGAAACCAACGCGTTGATCCGCGCCCTCAAGCTGGGCGCCGGCAGCGGCACCAAAGTGATTCTGGTGGGCAAGGACGGCGAGAAGAAACTCGAGAAGACCGTGCCACCGGATACCCTCGACCTGAAGGAATTCTTCAGCGCCATCGACCAGATGCCCATGGCTGAAAAAGAGCTCGCCGCGCCAGCGGAACCGGAGCCTGCCGCCGCTGCGCCAGCCAAGGGCGCCAAGGCTGCCAAGCCCGCCAAAGCCAACAGCAAAGCTGCCGCGCAACCGCTTGATGATTGAAAATACATAACCCCTGTGGGAGCGGGCTTGCTGTGGCGAGCAAGCTTGCTTGCGCTGGGGTGCGAAGCGCCCCCAAAAGCCGGCTCCAGCTGCGCTGTCGAACGGGAGCAAGCTCCCTCGCCACAGCAAGCCCGCTCCCACATTTGGATCTTCAGTGTTCTCAAATCTTGGCCTTGTCTTTAGCCACCTTACGCACCGGAAACGGAAAGTAGAAAAACCGCAAAAACGCCACCCGCTTGATCACTTCCCCGATCAACAACGGCACCACCACCGCGATCACCAGCCCCACACACGCCGCCAGGAAGGGATGCACGCCCAGACGCTCCATCAGGTCGACGCTCTTGTGCTGGATCTCACCATGAAAAATCAACAGGATCAGGGTCGACTGGCCGATGTAGGTCATCACCCGGGTCAGCAACGTCGACACCATCAACACCTGTGCCAGCGCCCAGCAGGCGTAAACCCCGATCACCGCCAGCAGACTGGTCCACAACCAGCTGTCATAACGACGTTGCGCCAGGTCCATGGTGTCCCAAGTGGGAATGAACACAACGGCAAATAGCACCACCGACACCAACAGCGTCAGCCACGAGCCGGCGTGCGTGCGCAGCCAATCGCGCAACAGGTAGCCGACGATGAAGTAAGTGCTGCTGATCAAGGTGATATCCAGGCTGAACGGCAGCCCCGGCAGCACCCAGTTGTGGCCGCCGAGTGTCACTGGCAATTGCCAGAACAACGGCAGCAGCCAAATCCCGAGCAGCAGTTGAGCCGCGATCAGCAGGCCGCTCATCCACAGCGACAGCTTCAGGCGCTGGATCAGCCGCAGCATCACCCAACTGAACAGAATCGACACCCAGAAGTGCGGCAGGAACCACATGGCCTGCCAGGGAATGGTGTCCACCGAGGCATACAGCACGCCGCCAATATCCGGCAGCAGCGGTTGCCCGCGCAACACCGCGCGCACGATCACATACACCAGCATGGTGAAGAAAAACGGTTTGAGCAGGCCGTCGGCCTTGCGTATCGCCATCTCCACAAACGGCTGTTCGGGCTTGAAGAACACCCCCGAGAGGAAAAAGAACAGCGGCAAGATGAATGAGGCGAGGATCGGGTAAAGCAGGTCCGGCGAGGTCGCGACGAACCAGCTGTGGGCGAACACGATCACCAGGATGCCAATGCCTTTGGCGATGTCCATTTGTATCCAACGATGTTTCATCTGACGGTTCCCGATCGATCGTTCATGCCTTGCGCCACGGCTTCAGCCACAGCCCCATGCCCAGCAACACCACGGCGCCTGCCAGGGTGCTCAAACCCAACTGCAGCCACACGCCTTGAATCCGAAACAGCACCAGCGCCGCCAAGCCCATCACCACGGCACTGAGCAGCCATTGCCGCGCCCAGGGCAGGGCTGCGAGCAACTGTTGGCGCTGCATCAGCAGCAGCGCCGTACAGATCACGCCCGCCAGCGCCGCCAACGGAATACCCGCCAGGCCAAACACAAAGGGCAGGGCGCCCAACAACAGCACATTGACCAGGCTGCCGAGCAGTTCGCAACGCAGTGGCTGGCGCGTGTCGCCGGCCGCATAGGCATAGCGTGCGAGCAACGCATTCCAGGCGCCGAACACCAGCGGCACGGCAAACCAGGCCAGCAGCAAGGGCAGCGGCGAATCCGCCGATTGCTTGGGCAGCAGCAACGCCACCAGGCTCGGCGCCGCCGCCACCAGGCCGACACCGGCCGGCAAGGTCAGCACGCTGGCGGTTTCCAGGCCGCGCTTGAGCAGGGCCAGGCGCTCATCGCCCTGACGGCGGCTCATCATGCCCAGCAGCACTTGGTTGAGGCTCATCAGCGCAATCAGCGGCAGGTTCATCAGCTTGCGCGCGAGGTTGACCCAGGTCACTGCGCCTTCACCCAGCAGCGACGCCACCAACCGTTCGATCAACGCCAAGCCCTGGCTGGCGCCATTGCTCAACAGCAGCGGGCCGATGCGCTGGCCGAGTTCGCGCAGCGGCGTGAACGTCAACTGCCAGCGCCACGGCCGCCAACCCTGACGCCAGATCGACGGCAGTAGCGCCAGCGGCATCAACAGGCTGCCGGCCAGACACGCCAGCGCAAGGGCGTGCGGCTGAGTCGCGGTACCCGCCAGCGCGAGATACGTCACCGGCGGCAGGTTGAACAGCAGCGAACCCAACCCCGCCAGCACAAAACGCTCACGGGCCTGCAGCGGGATACTGAACAGCGCATGCAGCATCAGTCCCGGCACGCACCAGGCGACGATTTGCAGGTTACCGCTGGCAAGCGCCGTCGCGCTGGCGGCCAGCCCCGGCCCGAGCAACTGCACCAGCCACGGTGCCAACAGCGTCAGCAACAGGCTGGTGACCAGCGCGATCAGCAGCAGCGCCGGGAACAACACCGCCAGCCAGTCCAAACGCTCGCCGTCCTTGCGCGCCAGGTACAGCGGCAGCGCGGCGGCGCTCAACACGCCACCGGCCAACGACATGCGCAACGCTTCGGGCAAAAACAGCGCGATCAGGAACGCATCACTGCGCTCACCCGCGCCCCAGGCCGCCACCAGCAACCACTCACGGGCAAACCCCAGGCACAGGCCCAGCAGGGTCGCGAGCGTCAGCCAGACGGCGGAGCCGAGCATGATTAAGGCCTTGCGCCGTCAAGCATCGGCTTGCGAAAAGCCACCGCCTTGACCTGCGGCAGGCGCGCCGGAAACAGCCGCCGCGCCTCCAGCACATTGAGGCCGACCATCAGCCAGAACAGCGCCACCATCACCACGGCAAAGCTGAAGTAGTGGTCAAACAGCCCGCTCACCAGGGCCGAGAGAATCCCGGCGGTGGTGCCCAACCACAGCGCGTTGTCCTTGGTCAGGCGGATCGGGCCTTTTTCCGGGCGTGCTTCACGCCACCAGCGCACGGTGACGGCCACAAACAGCAACATGCCGACGATGCCGGTTTTGTAGATGAAGTTCAGCCACAGGTTGGAGATCCCCAGGAAATGGGTGCCCGGCACCGGCGGGTCGACCTTGAAGCCGATGCCGAACGGGTACGCCGCCACGGCTTGCGGGAACATGCGGTATTCGTCGAAGCGCACTTCGGTACTGGCGTTGTCCGAGGAAAAAATCGTCGCCAGGCGGTCTTGCAACGGTGGGTAGGCCATCACCAGCGCGACGGTCAACGCCGCGCCGATCATCAGCAGCCGCCCGGTGTAGGGCACGCGCCGCGTGGCCATCCAGATCAGCACCAGCGCCAGGCTGACCATCGCCCCCCGGCTACTGGCCAACAACAACGCAGCGGCGCCGAGGCACGCCACGCCCAGGCCCAGCCCGCGCTTCCAGCCTTGCTCGGTCATGCCGTAGCAAAACGCCAACGGCAGCAGCAGCGCCATGATCCCGCCGATGGCATTCGGGTGCATCCACGGCGAGCCCATGCGCGACGACATCGCCTCCAGGCCGAATTTCAACATGTCGAAGTTGCCGTAATTGAACACCGCCAGGATCGGCGCAATGCCGGCCCCGGAACGCGTGCGCACAAACACCGCAATCGACAGCACCAGCATCGCCAAGGTGCCCAGCAGCAGGGCGATCACCAGCGCTTCGCGGTGCTTGTAATCGGTGAGCAACTTGGCGCACAGGAACACCGCCGACAGGCTCAGCAACCAGCGCAGCCAGTTGGCCACGCCGCTGGTGTCGGCGTGGATGGTGACCTGGCCGACAATAAACGGGAACACGCTGAACAGCATCAGCCACAGCAGCATCTGGTCGGTGGGGCGGCGTGCCAGGCGCGGGGTGTCGGGCACGCGCGCCAGAAAGCTGTGCCACAGCACGGCGCCCCAGGTCAGCGCGAGGATGGCTTCGCTCACCGTACTACGAATGCCCAGGTTGACGGTGGAGTAGGGCATGAAGGTCGCGATCCCGGCAAACAGCAGCAGGCCCCAGAGCGGGAAGCGCAGGATGGTCACCGCAGCCGCCAGGCCGATCACTGCGAGGAAGGCCTTGGCCGGTGACAGCAGCAAGGCGAGTGCGCCAAACAACAGGCCGAAGAGGATTGCGACGAGGCTGGCCAGGGAGAATCTCATGTCAATTCCTCGATCAGTTCGGCCAGGCGGTGGCGATAGGCTTGATGGTTGAAACGTTGCGCCCAAAGCCTGCGTTGTTCGGGTGACTCTTCAGTTGGGCGAGCCACCAGGTCGAGCATCAATTGCACCAGCGCCGGGCCGTCGGTGGGCGAAAAACGCGGGGCCGACGGCGGGGTGATTTCATCCAGCGAGGTGCCGCTGGCGACCGCCACCGGCGTGCCGACGCTCAAGGCTTCAATCACCGGCAAACCAAAGCCCTCGGCATACGACGGCTGCCACAGGCGCGCGGCCTGGCGGTACAGCGCGTGCAGTTCGGCATCCGACACGCCGCTCAAGGCGCGAATGCCCGGCAGGCTGCGCTGGGCCTCGGGCAAGTGGTCGAGGCTGCCCACCAGCACTAACTCCGGCACGGCGGCTGACAGGCTGCGCGCCTGCTGCCAGGCGTCCACCAGAAATGGCACGTTCTTGCGCAATTCACGGGTGCCCACCAGCAGCCAGTAGTGCGCGGGCAGGTTGCGCGCGCTGAGGTCCGCCGCCAATTCGATAAACCCGTCCACCTGATTGGGCAGCACCCGAATCTTGCCCGCCGCCTTGGGAAACAACCGCGCGGTTTCATCGGCGCTGTACTGCGAAGGCGTCCACACGCGGTCGGCGCTGTGCACCGCATACGCAATCGACAGCCGATCACTGGTCTTGTAGATCAACGCTTTCAAACGGTTGGCGTGGTAGTTGTTCAGGGTGATTTGGAACAGGTCGTGCAACAACACCACGGTGCGCAAGCCTTTGGGTTTGGGCGGCAGGGGCAGGCCCATATTGAAGGTGCTGATGTACAGGTCGATGTGCTGTTCGCGCAAGGCACGCGGCAAAAAGCCCGCTTCAAAACGCAGGCGATTCTGCGGCTGGTGCATCGCGGTTTTTGCGCAGCCCCAGGCCGGGCACTGTGCCTGCAAGCGGGTTTCGTCACCCAGGGGCGCCACGGTAAAGCGCGTCAGCTCTACATCCGGCAGGGTGCGCAGAGCATTTTCCAGCGCGTACACCTGGCGGCTGATCCCCGATTGTGGCGAGGTGCCGACGGTGCGGTAATCCAGGCCTACACGCATGCGGGCTCCTTTTGATTGAGCGGCGCGAGCATCGCATACACCTTTTCCAGCTGGCTGGCGGCGACACTCCAGTCATGGGCACGGCGCACGTACGCGCGACCGGCTTCGCCCATGGGCGCGGCAGCTTCGGGAAATTGCAGCAGGCGCACCACGGCATCCGCCAGGCTGGCGGCGCTTTGCCCGCCGAGGTAATCCAGGCCTTCAACCAGGTCCAGGCCGGAGACGCCTTGCTCGGTACTCGCCAGGGGCAGCCCGGCGGCCAGCGCTTCGAGGACTTTCAACTTGGAGCCGCCGCCATGGCGCAACGGCGCCAGGAACACCGAACAGCTCGATTGCAGGTTCAACAGGTTCGGCACAAACCCTTGCCACTCGATGCGCGGGTCTTGCCAGCGTTCACGCCAACTGGCGGGCATGCCAAAGCCGCACACGCTCATGCGTGCGTCGGGGCAGCGTTCCCAGACTTTGGGCAGGATTTCATCCAGGGCCCACTCGATGGCGTCGACATTGGGCGCGTATTCATAGTTGCCGAGGAACAGCACACGGCGGGTCGACGGGTCCGGATGGGCGGCGGCGAAGTGATCGCAATCCACGCCGTTGACCACCACCGGCACCGGTTTACCGGCAATTTTGGCCAGCACTTGCGCGTCACTGTCGGTGACTGCCACCACCTGCGCCGCCTGGCGCATCACGCGGTGTTCCCAGCGCGTGTAGCGCCACTGATCGTAGCGAATGAACGGCAGCGCCCAGCGGGGCAGGCGATCGTAGGTGGCCGCACCGAGCGCCGATTCAACGTTGTGTTCGGTCAACACAAACGGCTGGGATTTGCGCGCCAGCGCATCTTCGTACGGCTGGAACGTGTAGCTGTGTTCGATCTGCACCACGTCCCAATGTTCTTTGAGCAATTGATTGAAGGTGTCCTGCAGCGCGCCCGACAGGCCGTTGACGCTGGCCAGCAGCGGGTAGGGCGCAAACAGCCCGGCCACCAGGGTTTTCAGGCTGCGCAGCGGGCGGCGCGGCAGGATGATCAACTGCTCAAGAAAGGCTTCCAGCACCTGGCGATCGGTCAGCGACACCGGGTGTTTGTCATGCAGCAGCAAGGTGATGCGATGCCCACGCGCGGCCAGGCTGCGCAGCAGATGGAACTGGCGCGTCTTGCCGCCGCTGGTGGCGGGCCAGGGCGAATAGGGCAGGATCCATAAAATGCGCATGGCGGGCTTCAATCCCATAACAGAATTTGCAGGTTCGACTTGACCGGCACGGTCAACCCATCGCTGCCGCTGACCGGGGTTTGTGTACCGCGCAGCGGGTCGTACAGGGTGGCGCTGGTCAGGCCCGGCAAATGCGCGTTGCCGCCTTCGGCCGACCAGAAGAACCACAATTTGTGACCGTCGGCACGGGTCCAGCCGATGCTGAACAGGCCGTCCGGCAATTGGTCGGCGCTGGGCGGGTCGCCGGGGGTGAGTTGCGGCCCACTGACGTCGAGGAAGTTTTTCAGCGCGGTGTAGACCGGCTTGGGGTTGGCGTCGATGTCGAGCAAGCCGTAGAACTGGTCACGCACGCTGGCGCGCTGGTCGAGGTCGCTCAAGGTGAACAGGAAGATTTTGTCGTAATCCATCGCGCTCATCAGGGCCACGCGGCGCACCACGTAATCGGCCTGGCCCTGCAGGGTGATGAGGTCCTGGGCGTCTTTTGGCCCCGGGTAGGTTGACCAGCCCCACTCGGTGCTCCACAGCGTTTGCACGCCGCCGCTGCGCAGGGCCTGGTTGAGGGCGGTGGTCTTGGCAATAAAGTCCAGGTTGGAAGGGTCGTTGCCCTCGGGCAGTTGGGTGTAAGGGTGGTAGGAAATGGTGGTGTTCAGGCTGGCCACGCCGAGGGCGCCCAGGGCGTCGAACATGGTCTGGCCATTCGGCATTTCGCTGAAAAAGGCCATGCCGGCCGCCACCACCGGTTTGTTCGGGTCCACCGCGCGCAGTGCGCCGGCGGTGGCAGTCAGCAGGTTGGCATAGCCGGCCGGGTCGGCCACCGGGCGCCAGAAGCCGAGCAGGTTAGGTTCGTTCCACACCTGCCAGGCGTTGACGCTGGGGTAGCGTTGCGACAACAGCGCCATGCGGTTGGCGAACACGTTCGGGTCCTTGGGCGGGTACTGGTCCTGATACGGCGCACCGGCCGGCGCCGTGGTCGCGAAGGGTGCCGAGCCGACCAGGTAGAACACGGATTTGAGCTGGTTGGTTTGCAGGTTGCCGACCAACTGATCGAGTGTGGCGATCTGGTACTGGTTCTGCGCAGGCTCCAGCTGATCCCAATGCAAATCCAGGCGCACCCATTCCAGGCCCAGGGCCTTGAGGCGGTTGATCTGCAGTTGATACAGGCTGGGGCTGAACCACAGGAACTGCGCGTTCACACCGAGGAAATCCTTCCACACCACCACCTTGTTGCCCTTGAGCACATGGCTCTCGGCGTCGGCCTGGCGCCCCCACATGAAGGCCGTCAGGCCGAGCGCAGCCACCACCGCAAGCGTGGCGAGGTAGGTCCGTTTACGCGCCATAGGAAGCTCCTGCAATCGCCTGTTCAAAGAGCTGCTTGAACTTTTGCGCGGTCAACGGCCACAGACGTTCACGGCCAATTTCCCCGGCGCGCTCGGCCCAATCCCGGGCCAGCAGCGGGGTGCGTGCCAGGCGCAGCAGTTGTGCGCTCAAGGCCGCCACGTCGCCTTGCGGATAGATCGCGCCATTGCCGCTGGCAACCTCTTCGGCAAACGCACGCGCATCCGAAGTGATCGCCCCGCGCCCGCACGCAGCGGCCCAGGACAGCGCGCCGCTGGTGCCACGCTGGCGTCCCAGCAGGCCAAGTTTTTTCGATTCGCGGTACGGCAGCACCATCACATGGTGTGCCTGGATCGTCTGGGCAATCTCGCTGGCCGGCAGGTTCAGCCGCCAGTCGATCACGCCCGCCAGGCCGAGTTCGGCGATTTGAGTGTTCAACTGCTCCAGATAATTGCCGCCCGCGCCAAAGGCCATTTCGGCAGCCGTGCCACCGGCCAGGGTCAGGCGCACGCGGTCACGCAATTCGGGGGCTTGTTTGAAGACGTCGGCCAGGGCCTGTAACAGGTCTTCAATGCCTTTGCCGCGGTAGATAAATCCGAAATACAGCAGGTGCAACGTGTCCAGCGCCGGTAACGGCGCCGGAGCAATGGCCAGGTTGGCGTGGTTGATCACCGCCACTTTGCCAGCCGGCAATTGCATGCGCTGGCTGAGGCACTCGGCACCCAGGCGGGTGAGGGTGATCAGCCGCGTCAGGCCCTGGGCGACGTGGCGTTCTTCACGCAAGGTCAGTGGGTCTGCCAACACCACCGCTGCCTGGGGCAGCGGGCTGGGCAAGCGTTCCAGCAGGTTCAGCGGAAAGGGCAGGTGCTCGCGCCGCCAGACCATGCGTTCGGGGTCATGCACGGTGGCCGTCAACGGCAGCGTGGGGTGCGCGGTGCGCAATTCGCGCAGCGCCAGGAATTCCCCCAGGCGCCCGCCACCCAGCTCGGCGTGGACCAGGTCCACGCGCTGCCAGTCGAATCGGGCGATTGCCTGCCGGATCGCTTCGGTGCTGCCGTCCACGCCACTCAACGGTGTCGCCACCGTCACGCCCAGCTGCTCCAAGGCCGTCTTGAAATGGTTCGCGTAGTCGGCGATGCCATTTTTTTCCGGTGGCAATGGGGCGAGCAGGGCGATGCGCATCAGAACGCCCCCCGGTACTTGGCGATGGTCCTGAGCACCTTGGCCGGCACTTCGAATTTGCGGCGGTTGATGATGATGCCGTCCACTTTGCCGAACGCGGTGTTGAGGATCGACAGCGCGTGTTCCACCACCGGCACCGTGCTTTTCTGCGCTTCTACCACCAGGCCGATCAGGTCCGCGCGGCGCAGGGTGATGAACGCATCACGGTTATCCAGCAGCGCCGAGGCGTCCAGCAGCACCACTTCGCCAGGTTCGGCGATGGCCACTCCGCCCACGCGCACATTGATGCCGTTCTCCTGCAGCAACTGGCGCAGTTGCTCCACCACAAAGGTCACGCCTTCGCCGTGGCGTGCCGAGGTCAGCCCGAGGGTCAGGCCCTGCTCGGCAATCCGCTTGGGCTGCAGCAAGCTGTACAGCCGGTAGATGCTCGCATTGAACGCGTTGGTACTTTGCGCGGTGCTGGTGTCCAGCTCCGGCAAGGTGGTCCACAGCGGCAGGCCGAACTTGCGCTCCACCAGGCCACCGTCGTGAATACGCTGGTCGAGCAGGTAGCACAGGTAGATCACCAGCAAGCCGACGACGATTGCAAACGGGATCGCCAACACCAGCATCACCAGGGTTTTCGGGAAGATGCGGCCTGGGTTCAGGGTGGCTTCTTCGATCACGGCGATGTTGCTGATCTGGCTGTTATCCAGCTCGCGGTCGATGCGCGATTTTTCCAGGTTGTCGACATACAACGCGTAGTTGCGCTCGGTGGCACTCAGCTCGCGGGAAAGGCGTGCCAACTCCGGTTCAATCTCCAAGGCTTGCTTGCGCTGCGCTTCGAGGTTGACCAGTTGTTTCTGCTGCTGCACCAGCTGGGTACGCAGCGCCTGGTTGTTGCTCGATTCATCCAGCAGCACGCGCTGCAAATGGATTTCCAGGGTGTTCGGCGCACGGTTTTCCGAGGCTTGCACGGTATTGCTCTCATTCGCCACCTGGGCTTGCATCGCCCGAATCGACGCGTCCAGGGCTTTGACCGGCGGCGCGTTGTCCGTGTAGGTGCGCATCATGTCGGCTTTTTCCAGCAGCTTCTGGTTGAGCAGGCGACGCAAATCCTGCTGCTGCGGGTTCAGCGCAATCTGGCGAACCGTGGTCACTTCCTTGGGCTGGCTCTTGAGCTGGGTGCGCGTGCTGTCGATGGCGCTGTCGGAGGAGGCGATCAGCCGGGTGGTATTGAAGGTCTCGCCGCGCAGCACGTTGATGCGCTCGGACAAGTCCTCCAAGCGATCGGTAATGCTCGCCGCACCAATCTCATTCAGGTGCGTGAGGATCTGCTGCTTGTAGCTCTTGATCTCGTTGGCGCTGGTGTTGACCTGGCCTTCGTAGAAAGCGTACAGGCTCTTGCGCCCCAAGGCCTGGGTGCGTTCGGCGATGTAGGTCTCGACCCAATCCTTGACCACCGCCTGGGCAATTTCCGGGTCGCCCCACTTGAAGCTGATGTCCATCACCGTGGAGCCCGCGGCGTGGCTGACCTCGAAGCTCTTCTCCAGGCTGGCGGCGAGACGCTCCACCGGCGTGGTTTTTTCGACAATGCCAACGGTTTCCAGCACCACGCGAATACCGTCGAACACCGCGCCTATGCCGGCCTTGATGTAGTGCTTGGTGCGCTTCCAGAAGCCTTCCGGCGGCGGCGCGTTGTCGATCACTTCCAGGTAATGCTCGGCCACCGTGCGCACAATCGGGCGACCGGTCAGCAAGCGTTCCTCATCGACAATCGGGTCGCGCTGGGTGCTGGGCATCACCAGCGCCTGACGGTTGCTGATCTCGATCGGCAAGGTCGAATCGCGCCCTGGCTTGACCAGCAGGCGCGCGGTGGATTCGTACTTGGCCGGCAGCAAAAACGCGCCCAGCAGAATGATCACCAGCGCCGCGATGGCTGCCAGTTTGAACTCGTGCCGGAAGATGAAAAACAGGCGCAGAAGATCACGAAAAGAACGGATCTCGATCATGGGATGTCGCTCCTTTAGTTATTGCCGCCGCTGGTTTTGGTGTAGTTGTAGCCAACCCCAATGGATTTGGTGAACGGGATCAGTTGGTTCAAGTAGGTATCCACCCCTTGGATGCGTTCGCCGACGTTGGATTTGGGCACGAACACCACGTCACCGCGTTGCAGGTGCACCGGTTTACGCCCATTCGGGCCGGGCTTGAGGTACTGGCTGAAATCCAGGAAGTAGGCGTGGTAGGCGCCCTGGGCATCTTCGCGCAGCAGCGCGACCATGCTGGCATTGCCCGACGGGTTCACCCCGCCGGCGCCGACAATCGCTTGTTCCAGGGTGTTGGCCGTGCCCAGCTGCACCGCCGTCGGGTTATTCACCGCGCCGCCGACGATCACCGAGTTACCCGGCGCCTGGTTGATGTTCACCGTTACCCGAGGCTCGCGGTACACCGGCGCGAGCTTGTTGCTCAGCTCGGTGGCGAGGTCCGATGGCTGGCGCCCGGCAACCTGGATCGGCCCCAGGAACGGGTAGTTGATCTTGCCGTCGGTCTGCACCGTGTACAGCGTCAGCTCATAGATGGTGCTGACGTTGAACGCCGACAGCGTCGGCATCTCCCCGGCATCGCGCACGATACGCAACTGGTCGCCGATGCGGATGCGTTCCACCGCCGGCGGCAGCTGTGCAAGCTGGTCGAGGGCGCGCTTGCCGTCTTCCACGGTCTGGTCGTCCGGGGGCACGATGCGAGCCGGCGTATTGCAGGCGGCCAAGGCCATCATGGCCAGGATGAGCACGGTTTTTTTCATACGGGGGGACTTCCTGTTGGTCATGCTGCTCACCTCCAATAACCGGGGAACATGCTGATGCGCCGCTTGAGGGCGATGGGGAGCCGGCGTTCCAGATGGCCCAGCCGATAGCCGAGCAACTTGAACGCGCTGCGCACCAGTACTTCGGGTACGCGGTGCAATGCACCGGCTGCGCGCAATGCCGCGAGCTCAGCCAGTACATAGCGTTTACCTTCACCGCCGGCATCGCCAAAAGCCTGGCGAATCCACGGCTCGCGACCGTAAAACACGCCAATGTCGAAGTAGCGGTGAAACTCATCCATGAGTCGGTAATCGTGGGAGTGGTACACCCGCGCCGACGCGGCGTAGCGCACCTTGTAGCCGTCGAGCAGCATGCGCGCCGCGACGTAGGCGTCTTCGCTGCCGATCACATCGGCGGGGAAACCGCCGACCGCCTGCAACGCGCTGCGTCGGTACACGCTGAAAGAGTCCGAGCTGAAGCAGGTCTTGATCCCCAGCTCCGGCGCATCGGCCAGGCTTTTGCTGCGGCTGTGTTCGGGGTAATTGAAGTGCCGTGATTGCGCGCCCAACACGCCGGCGCCGGGGTGCGGCAGTTGGCGGCCGTAGGCCACGCCGTTGAGCGGGTCCTGCTGCAACTCGTCGAGCAGGTTGGCGAAGGTCTCGGCGTCGGCCGGTATCGCGTCCTGGGTCATCACGATCAGCGCGTCGCCGCTGACTTGCTCACTGGCCCAGCGCCGCGTGCCGCCGTGGTTGAAATCGCGCGCGTCAATCACCTCGACCCGCGCACCGAAGTCGCGAAAGCGCGCCACGGTGTCGTCGCTGGAGGCGCTGTCGACCACCAGCATCTCGTCCGGTTGCACGGTCTGCATGCTCAGTGCGGGCAGCAACCGCGCCAGGTGGCTGGACGCGTTGCGGGTCGGGATGATCAACGAGGTCCGCATATCACTTTTTCACTTCTGCGGCGGGCGCACGCCCGTAGATGTCATCAAAGCGCACAATGTCGTCTTCGCCCAGGTACTCGCCGCTCTGTACCTCGATCATCACCAGGTCGATGATGCCGGGGTTGGTCAGGCGGTGCTTGTGCCCGGCCGGGATGTAGGTGGACTCGTTGGCATTGATCAGGAATTCGCGATCGCCATTGGTGATCTGCGCCGCGCCGCTGACCACCACCCAGTGCTCGCTGCGATGGTGGTGCATCTGCAACGACAGCGAGGCCTGGGGCTTGACCACGATGCGCTTGATCTTGAAGCGGCTGCTTTCCTCCAGCACCGTATAGGTGCCCCACGGCCGGGTAACGGTCCGGTGCAGGCTGAATGCCGGATGGTCCTGGCGCTTGAGCTCGGCGACGATGTAACGCACATCCTGGCTGCGGTGGGCGTCGGCGATCAGCAGGGCGTCGGGGGTGTCGACGATGATCAGGTCGCGCACGCCGACGGCGCCGAGCACGCGTTTGGGCGAGTCGATGTAGCAGTTATGCACGTCATGCAAAATCGCTTCGCCATTCACCTGGTTGCCCTGCGCGTCGCTGGGCGTGAGCTGGCGCAGCGCTTCCCAGGAACCGATGTCGCTCCAGCCGATGTCGCAGGGCACCACCGCGACTTGTTTGGATTTTTCCATCAAGGCTACGTCGATGGAAATATCCGGCGCGGCACCGAAGCCTTCGGCGCTCAATTCGCGCTGGCGTGAGGTTTTATTCTGCAGGGCCTGGCTGTGCTCCAAGGCGGCTTTTGCGGCGGCCAATACATCGGGGGCGTGGGCGGCGAGTTCGTCGACCAGGGTGCTGGCCTTGAAGCAGAACATGCCGGCGTTCCACAGGTGTTTGCCGCCGTCCAGGTAGCCTTGTGCGGTGCCCAGGTCGGGTTTCTCGACAAAGCGTTTGACCCGGTTGCCGGTGCCCAGCGCTTCGCCTTTTTCGATATAGCCGAAGCCGGTTTCGGGGTGGTCGGGCTGGATGCCGAAGGTCACCAGGTAGCCGGCTTCGGCGAGGTCGCGGGCTTGGGTGACGGCGGCGGCGAACGCGTCTTCGTCGCTGATCAAGTGGTCGGCCGGCAACACCAGCAACTGCGCCTGATCGCCGAAATGTTCCTGCACATGCAGCGCCGCGACCGCGATGGCCGCTGCGGTGTTGCGCCCGAACGGTTCCAGCAGCAGGTCCAGCGGCAGGTGCGCCTTGTTGACCACGCGGTAGTCATCCAGGGTGCGAAACAGCAGGTCGCGGTTGGTCACCGTGAGCACGCTTTCCACGCCCGGCAAGCGCGCGGCGCGTTGGAAGGTCTTTTGCAGAAGGCTCTGGCCGTCACGCATGCGCATGAAGGGCTTGGGCATGTTCTGCCGCGACACCGGCCACAGCCGTGTGCCCGAACCGCCGGAAATGATGCAGGGAATCAATCCGTTAAGGGTATTCATCAATAGACCTCCTTAGTGGAGAGGACGGCCGGGACCGTCATGAAGACGATGTACAGGTCAAACCACACCGACCACTTCGAGATGTATTCCAGGTCGTACTCGACGCGCTTCTGGATCTTGAACAGGGTGTCGGTCTCGCCACGGTAGCCGTTGATCTGCGCCCAGCCGGTGATGCCCGGCTTGACCCGATGCCGCGAGCTGTATTCGCTCACCGCCACTTCAAACGGGATGCCCGCCGCCTTGGTCGCCGTGGCGTGAGGGCGCGGGCCGACCATGGACATGTTGCCCAGCAGCACGTTGAACAGCTGCGGCAACTCGTCGATGCTGGTTTTGCGGATGATGCGGCCCACACGCGTGATGCGTGGGTCTTTGCGGGTGGTTTGTTGCTCGGCGGTGAAGTCGCTCTGATCGGTGAACATCGAGCGGAACTTGAACACGCGGATTTCGTTGTCGTTGTAGCCATAACGGTTCTGGCGAAACAGCACCGGGCCTTTGGAGTCGAGCTTGATCGCAATCGCCGTCACCAGCATCACCGGGGACAGCGCCACGAGCGCCAGGCTGGCCAACAGGAAATCCTCACAGCGCTTGATCACCGGCGACCACCCACGCAGCGGCAACTGCGAGGTGTTGAACATCAAAATGCCGCCCACGTCGGTGATGCGGCTGTGGCCGTAGCGCAGGGCGGCCATGTCCGGCACCAGCATCACGTTCACCGACATCTGGCGCAGGCGGTTGACCAGCCCGTGGATGCGTTGCTCGGCCGCCCACGGCAGGCAGATCATGACTTGGTTGACCTGCTCGGCGCGGATCAGCTTTTCCAGGTCACGGGTATTGCCCAGCAAGGGCAGGTTGCTCAGTTCCTTGGGAATGCGCTCGGTGCGGTCGTCGATAAAACCGATCAGGCCGGAGCGGATATCACCATTGCGTTGCAGGTGGTCGGCGACATGCACGGCGGTGTCGGTGAAGCCCAGGATCACCGTGCGTTGCAGGTATTTGCCCTTGCGCATCAGGTTGCGGTACAGGCGCAGCATCACCAGGCGCTCAAGGCAGAACAGGCCGAGACTGGCGAAGTACCAGGCCACCAGGTTACGCGGGGTCAATTGCGGGAAAAACTGCAGGATCTGGTACATGAACAGCAAAATGCAGAACGCCGCCGACCAGGCAACTATCTTGGCGCGCAGGCGCAGGCGGTTGCTGAACAGCTCTTCGGAATAGATGCCCAGGGCCTGGAACAGAATAATGGTCAGCACCGCGAAAAACAGCAGCAGGCCGAGAAAGTGGGAGCGCAGCTCAGGGGCCAGTGGGTCGAGGAACAACACCAGCACCAGAGGCGGCAAAATGGCAGTCAGGCCATGGATCAACTTGACGAAAACTACAAAGAATTCAACAAAACCGGCGCGGGTCAGAAACAGGCTGTCGACTGACGACTTTTCTCGCATAAAAACATCCCTCATTGCACTCCAGACTTACTGTTCTGCCTGCTTAAGTAGTGGGCAAGATGAACGACGGCTACTCTGGGTAAAACGCAACTGTCCCTTCAGTTGGAACTATCCAAATGAAGGCGTTTGCGGGGGCAGTGACTTAAGGAGTGTTCCTTTGAATTGCTTTGTCAATTAATTGACCGTGATGCGGAGGTGGCGTGCTAGACACGTTAATTAATCTTTTTTGTGGCATTTTATTGACTTTCCTTGTCTGGGCACTCGGTGATGGGGTGTGTTTTTGAGTGTAGGAACAAATGTGAGAATTTTCCTGCCAGTTGCGGAAACCTTTTTTAAAGGTGGTAGGAAAAGGGGACAGAAAGAGCACGCTAAGTGCCGGAAAGTAGGGCGTTAAGGGAGGACGACGTTATTTTCAGAGGGCAGATGAAAATGTATCCAGCACAATTTTTTGTGGGTTTTTTGACGGCCATTTAATCTGTCGGCTCTTATTCGGCGGGCGGCTTGGGCATGATCGATTTCACAACGTTGCTGATGTTCTCGGGTGCTGTCTTGCTGTTGCTGCTATCGCCGGGGCCGAACATGGCGTTTGTGATCAGCCATGGCATGAGTGATGGCTGGCGCGGTGGTGTGGCCTCAAGCCTGGGCATCTGCGTGGCCGATGTACTGCTCACCGTGTTGACTGCCAGCGGGGTGACGGCGTTGGTTGCCAGTTGGCCGCCGTCGTTTGATGTGATTCGCTACGCCGGAGTCGTCTACCTGTTGTGGCTGGTGGTTAAAACCTTGCAGAACAGTGCGCGCCTGGACACTGCCCGGGTCAAGCGCGTGCGCCTGAGCCGTGTGTTTGTGCAGGCGCTGCTCAACAGCCTGCTCAACCCCAAGGCGCTGCTGTTTTTCCTGGTGTTTTTGCCGCAGTTCGTCCGGCCCGAGGCCGGGAGCATCGCTGTGCAACTGCTGGTGTTGGGCGGTGTGCTGACCCTGATTGCCGGGGTATTTCACGCGCTGCTGGGGGTTTTTGGTGGTGCGCTCAGCCGGGTTTTTGCCGCAAATGCCCAAAGCGCCAGGCTGCAGAAATGGGGCCTGGCGAGCGTGTTGATGCTATTGGCGGCGCGGCTGGCGTTGATGTCGCGGCCAGCGTGATGCAGTGGTGGGGGGTGGGCTTGTTTGTAGCAAGCGGGCTCGCCACGACAAGCCCGCTCGCCACTAATAAGCTCTCAGCCCAACCGAGCCGCCGCCCGCGCTACGATCTCGCCGCGCACCCGACGCGATTCCGCTGTGCGCTTTCTGGCTTCTTCCAACACGTGCTTGGGCGCGGTCTCCGGGATGCCCGAATCGAACGGCGGTGCCGGCGCGTATTCGATCTGCAACTGCACCAATTGCGCGGCAGCCTCGCTGTACAACTCGGCGGCCAGGGTCAGCGCAAAGTCGATGCCGGCAGTGATCCCGCCACCGGTTAACAGGTTGCCGTCACGCACCACACGCGCCTGCACCGGGATCGCGCCCAGCGGGGCGAGCAGGTCGTGGTAAGCCCAGTGGGTGGTAGCCTTGCGGCCACGCAGTAAACCCGCAGCACCGAGTACCAGCGAGCCGGTGCACACCGATGTCACGTAGCGCGCGGTCTGGGCCTGGGCCTTGAGGAAGTCCAGGGTGTGCGGGTCTTCCATCAATGCGCCAACCCCGGAGCCACCGGGCACGCAAATCACGTCCAGGCGCGGGCAGTCGGCATAGGTCATGGTTGGCGTAAACACCATGCCGGTACTGGAGGTGACCGGCGCCAGATCTTTCCACACCAGGTGCAGCTTCACGTCGGGCAGCGAACCCAATACGTCATACGGCCCGGTGAGGTCCAGTTGCTGAATGCCGGGGAACAACAGAAAGCCGATCTGCAAGGTCATGAATGAAGCTCCGATAAAGGGGTAGACGGCTTCACTCTAGAGGCCTAGGCTTTGGCGAATACGCCATTGAGCCCACACATTACGCCAACTATGCCTCGGATCATTCACGTACTCACTTTCCCTAACGCCCAGGTGCTTGATGTGACCGGGCCGTTGCAGGTGTTCGCCACCACTAACGACCTGGCGCGCCAGCGCGGTCTGCCGTTGCCCTACGCGGTGTCAGTAATCGCTGCGCAGACTGAGCCGGTCATGACCTCCGCCGGCCTGGCGCTGGTGGCCGAGCCGCTGCCTGCGGCTGACGCGCCGTGCGACACGCTGGTCATTGCCGGCGGGTGGGGCGTGTACGGCGCCGCCGAGGACCTTGAGTTGGTCGATTGGGTCAAGCAAAAAGCCCAGCACACCCGGCGCATGACCTCGGTATGCACCGGCGCTTTCCTGCTCGCCGCCAGTGGTTTGCTCGACGGCTGCCGCGTGGCCACGCACTGGACGCGCTGCGAGGAACTGGCGCGCAAATTCCCCGCGCTGACCGTCGAATCCAACCCGATTTTCATCCAGCAAGGCGCGGTGTGGACGTCCGCCGGTGTCACGGCCGGCATCGACTTGTGCCTGGCCCTGGTGGAAGAAGACTTGGGCCGCGCGGTGGCCCTGGAAGCCGCGCGGCACTTGGTGGTGTTCCTCAAGCGCCCGGGCGGCCAGTCACAATTCAGCGCGGCGCTGGCCCTGCAAAAAGGCGACAGCCGCTTCGCCGACTTGCACGCCTGGATGGTTGAAAACCTCACCCTCGACCTGAACATTCCCACCTTGGCCGCCCAGGCCGGCATGAGCGAGCGCAGTTTTGTGCGTCACTACCGCGCCGAAACCGGCCAGACCCCCGCGCGTGCGGTCGAGTTGATTCGCGTGGAAACTGCGCGCCGGCAACTGGCCGACAGCACGGCGTCGATCAAACGCATCGCCGTGCAATGCGGTTTTGGCTGTGAAGAGACCCTGCGCCGCAGTTTCCTGCGCGCTTTGCAGGTCACGCCCCAGGCCTACCGCGAGCGCTTCTGCGACCCGGCTTGAACCAGAACGTACACAGTTGTATCAATGTGCTTCAGTTTTCGAATCAGCGCTGCCCGCTGCGTCAGGCGCGATCGAGTAGTTCGCAGATCGCCGAGAGCGTCGCCTGCGGTGCTTCCTGGGGGATGTTGTGACCCACGCCGGGCAAGACGTCGCGGCGGTAATAGCCGCTGAAGTTTTCCACATCGTCATCCACCGCTGGCGCCGGGCCCACACCATCATCGGCGCCACACAGCGAAATAGTCGGCACTGAAATCGGCGGCTGCGCGGCTAAAGCCTGTTCGATGCCTTCCAATGCCGGGTCGCCCGGCGCGTACATGAAGCGGTGGCGATAGGAGTGAATCACCACCTCGACAAAATCCGGGTTATCAAACGAAGGCGCGGTGTTGCCGTACAGGTGTGGCCCTTCAGCCCAGGTCGGTGACCAGAGTTTCCACAACAACTCGCAGAGCTCGCGGCGGTTGGCCGTCAGCCCGTCGACCCCGCGCTGGGTGTGGAAGTAAAACTGATACCACAACCGATGCTCCGTTTCAGGCGCCCGTGGCTTGAGCGACTTGGCAATGTCCTGGATGTTGTAACCGTCCCCGGTCACCAACCCGCGCACCCGCTGCGGCCACAGCGCCGCGACGATGCACGCGGCGCGGCCACCCCAGTCATAACCTGCCAGGGTCGCTTGCTGGATGGACAAGGCATCCATGAAATCCAGCAGGTCCTGGGCCAACGCCGCCTGTTGGCCAGAACGCATCACCTGATCATTGATAAACCGCGTCGGGCCATACCCGCGCAGATACGGCACCAGCACCCGGCACCCACGCGCGGCCAGCGCCGGCGCGATGGCATCGTAGCCGCGTGGGTCGTACGGGAAGCCGTGCAGCAGGATAACCGGGGCGCCGCCTTCCGGGCCGTGGGCTTCATAAGCCACGTTGAGCATGGGCGTGCACACATGGAGCAGTGGGGCGACAGTGGTCATGATCGGTTCCTTGGGGCTGGCCAAAAGTGCTGCGACTCTAGTCGAATGCTGTGACTGGACATCGGTCGTATAGATGGCATTGCGCTGACTTGTCTAGTCACCTCAACTGCAGATCGGCGCTGCTCACCACATGTTTGAAATGATGCCGCCACAGATCCACACCCAATTTCCCCGACCGGTCCCACATTTGGATCTCGGTACATCAGGGAACACTGTGCTTTCGGGATCGCTCAGGGTTGCCAAGTTGTCTTCTCCGTACCCTGTCAGCCAAGCTGACCACAGTCTAATGTGGGAGCGGGCTTGCTCGCGAAGGCGGTGTGTCAGTTTCTGCATGTATTGACTGACACTCCCTCTTCGCGGGCAAGCCCGCTCCCACATTTGGATTTCTGTGTATCAGGAAGCGCTGTGCTTTCAGGCCTACTCAGGTTGCCATGTGGTCTATTCCCCGTCTCGTTAGCCAACCTGATAGTGGAAGCTGAACCACAATCTAATGTGGGAGCGGGAAGATGTGTGTTTTCAGGCCAGTTCAAGGTTGCCAGGTGGTCTTTTCCCCGCTGAGCTTGCGGTCCAGGAAGGTCGCTGCGCTGATCAGGGCCAAATGGCTCAACGCCTGGGGCGTGTTGCCCAAGTGATGCGCCTGGTTGTCGAACTCTTCGGCGTACAGCCCCAGCGGGTTGGCGTAGCGCAGCAGCTGTTCGAATTCCAGGTGGGCTTTCTCCACTTGGCCGGCGCGGGCCAGGCATTCGACGTACCAGAACGAACAGGCGGCAAACGCGCCTTCGGTGCCTTGCAGGCCGTCAATCTGGCTGTCGTCGTTGCGGTAGCGGTAGACCATGCCGTCGCGTACCAGGCTTTTTTGGATGGCTTCGAGGGTCGACAGCCAGCGCGGGTCGGTGGCCGCGACGAAGCGCACCAGCGGCATCAGCAGCATCGAGCCGTCCAGTGCGGTGCTGCCGATATGCTGCACAAAATGCCCACGCTCTTCATTCCAGAAGTTGCTCCAGATATCCGCATAGATCGCCTGGCGGGTCTGGTCCCAGCGCGCGAACGGGGCGGGCAGCGAGCGCTTGGAGGCCAGGCGGATCGCGCGGTCCAGCGCCACCCAGCACATCAGCCGTGAATGCAGGAAGTGATGTTGTTCCCCGCGCATTTCCCAGATGCCCACGTCCTTGGTGTTCCAGATTTCGCAGACCTGATCCGCCACTTCCACGGTGTGTTTCCAGCCTTCGTGGGAAATCGCTTCGCCGTACTTGTTGACCAGGTACACCGCGTCCATCAGCTCGCCGTAGATATCCAGCTGGATCTGATCAAACGCTTCATTGCCGATGCGCACCGGCTTGGCGCCGCCGTGGCCGCTGAAGTGGTCCAGCGTGGTTTCCGGCAGCTCCTGACGGCCGTCGATGCCATAGAGGATATTGATTTTGGTCGGTTGACCGCAGCAGTCGCTGACGCGGCCTTTGAGCCAGCGCATGTAGGCATTGGCTTCTTCGATAAAGCCCAGGCGCATGAACGCGTAGACGGTGAACGAGGCGTCGCGGATCCAGGTGTAGCGGTAGTCCCAGTTGCGCTCGCCGCCGGGGGTTTCCGGCAGGCCGAAGGTCGCGGCGGCGATAATCGCGCCGTGTTTGCGCGAGGTCAGCAGCTTCAACGCCAGTGCCGAGCGGTTGACCATTTCGCGCCAGCGCCCACGGTAATTCGACTGCGCGATCCAGCCGCGCCAGAACTTCAAGGTGTGCGCCAGGGCCAGGTCAGTGCAGCCGTTGTTGACGCGCGGGTCGTCCTGGCCGCCGAGCACGAACTCCGCGCCTTCTTCCTGGGCCAGGGTGAAGCTGGCCACGGCGGCATTGTCTTCGATCTGCAGCGCGTGGCTGCTGGCCAGGCGCATGCCGGGCAGGCCGTCGGCGGCGAAGTAGACGATGTCGTCATTAAGGCTGGCTTGGGTCGGGGTGCGCGCATAGTCGTGGCGCACGGCGCAGCGCAGGTGGATTTTTGCGCTGCCGCTGACCACACGCACGCGGCGAATCAGCAGCGGCAGGTCGTCGATTTCTTCACTGATGACCAGCAAGTCGGTGATTTCCACCACGGCCTCATCGCTCAGCCAGCGGGTTTGCAGCACGTTGGTGTCGGGCAGGTAGATTTGCTCGCGACGGGCGTTTTTCAGCTCCGGGGTCAGTTGGAAAACGCCGGCGTCGGGGGTGTCGAGCAGCGAGCAGAAGACCGACGGGCTGTCGAATTCCGGCCAGCAGAAAAAGTCGATGCTGCCGCGGTCGTTCACCAAGGCCGCGCTGCGCATATCGCCAATAATGCCGTGGGCATCGATGGCGCTTTGGGGTTCGTTCTTGAAATCAACCATTGCCACGAAACTCCGGATAAAGGCTCATGCCGCCGTCAATAAACAGGGTGCTGCCGACCACGTAATCCGACGCGTCGCTGGCCAGCCATACCACCGCATTGGCTACGTCTTCGACGTCGCCGACCCGGCCGTAGGGAATCAACTTCAACAGCTCTTTTTCGGCGGCGCCTTCGGTGGTAGCACGGTTGATCGCCGTGCGAATCGCCCCCGGCGCAATGCCGTTGATGCGGATGCGTTGCTCGCTGACTTCCTGGGCGAGGGTACGCATCAGCATCTCGACGCCGCCTTTGGAGGCCGCGTAGTTCACATGCCCGGCCCACGGAATGAGCTGATGCACCGAGCTCATGTGAATGATTTTGCCGGCGGCGCGCGACACGCCCTCGCGCACGCCCTGGCGATTGAAAATCCGCACGGCGGCACGCGCACACAGGAATTGGCCGGTGAGGTTGACGCCGATCACGGTGTTCCAGTCCTCGAGGGTCATGTCGACCAGGTTGGCGTCTTTTTGCAGGCCGGAATTGGCCACCAGAATGTCGAGGTGGCCGAAGGCGTCGAGGGTTTGGGCGAACAGGCGTTCTACGTCGGCTTCCTTGGACACATCGCCGCCGATGGCAATCGCCCGACCGCCGTTGGCGTTGATCTGCGCGGCGAGGGCTTCGGCCGGCGCCGCCTGGGAGTTGTAATTGAGCACCACCGCCGCACCGGCTTCGGCCAGTGCCTTGGCGGCGCCTGCACCAATGCCGGAACTGGCGCCCGTGACCAGGGCCACTTGTTGCTGCAACGAAATCTGCATCGCCCACCCACCGTTTTATGAGAGTCCTTTCAGCTGACTGGCGGCGCGTGGCGGAAGTTCACCGGTTGTCTCAAATGCGACGATGGCTTTGAACAGCGGGTGATTGCCCCGCTTAATAGGAAGCATTACTATTCACGCCCCGCCTCCCCAGTGCTCACGCGATGATTCCTCAGCCGCCCCGCAGAACAGGCTTTTTCGAGCATTACGAAGAGTTGATCGGCACCTGGACCCGCCGCCTGAGAAACCGTCAGCAAGCTGAAGACCTGGCCCACGACACTTTCGTGCGGGTGCTTGAGTCGCGTTCGAGCGAGGTTGCGCAACCGCGCGCCTATCTGCATCAAACGGCGCGAAACATCGCCGTGGATGCCTACCGCCGTGAAGACCGGCGCGAGGCGCTGGCGCTGGACGCCTTTGATCACAGTGCGCCCCACAGTGGCGACCCGGAGCATTTCATGCACGCGATCCAGTTGGCGGACTCCATCGAGCGGGCGTTGGCCGAGCTGCCGCTTAACTGTCGCAAGATATTTATCTGGCAGAAGATCGAGGGGCTGACCCAGCAGGAAATCGCCGTGCGCCTGGGCCTGTCTAAAAACATGGTGGAAAAGTATATGATCCGCACCTTGCGGCATCTGCGTGACCGCCTGGATGCGATTGCCCCATGACCCGCTTTGATGAAACAGGATCTTCCATGATGGATAGCCGTGCTCGCGACGAAGCCGCGTATTGGTTTGTACGCCTGCAAGACGCCGAGTTGAGCATCGAAGAGCGCCAGCGCTTCGACGCATGGCGGGCAGAACGGCCTGAGCACCAATATGAATTCGACGTGTTGCAAGGTTTGTGGAGTGCCACTGACCTGCTGCCTAAAGCCCGATTGCAAGCCTTGTGCGATGCGCCGGTCGAGCGCCCCAAGCGCCGGGCCATTGCACGATACGCCGTCGCCGCCAGTGTGGTGGCGGTCGCCTTGGGGCTGTGTTTGTTCAGCGGGCTCGAACACCCAAAACCCTACAGCGCCGAGTTCAGCACGCGCCTGGGTGAGCATCGCCAGGTGGCCTTGCCCGACGGTTCGGTGATGGACCTGAACAGCCGCAGCGTGGTCGCGGTGCACTATGAAAAGGGCCGGCGAGGCGTCGAAATCAAACAGGGCGAAGCGATGTTCAGTGTCGAGCACGACGCCAGTCGGCCATTTGTCGTCGCCGCCGGGGCAGGGCAGGTGACGGTCACTGGCACGCGCTTTGACGTGCGCCGCGATGATGACCAGACCCGCGTGGTGGTCGAGGCCGGTACGGTCAAGGTGCAGGGGCGCGCGTCCGATCAGATCGTCACGCTGACGGCGGGCCGGGGTACGCAAGTCGATGCCCTGGGGCAAGTCGCTGCCGCATACGCGGTGAATACCGATGAATTGACGGCCTGGCGCAGCGGCAAGCTGGTGTTCAATAACGCCAGCCTCGGTGAAGTGGCGCGGGAAGTGTCGCGCTACCGCGAGCAACCGTTGCGGGTCAGTACCGCTGCGGTGAGCAACCTGCGCGTGACCAGCGTGTTCAAATCCACCGACACCGATGCCTTGCTCAAAGCCTTGCCGCATATCCTGCCGGTGGCCTTGCGTACCTTGCCGGACGGCAGCCAGGAAATTATTTCGCGCTGAGATTCAGGTTTTTTTCGAGTTCTTCGTCTTCTCCTGCAACTGGTTTGCATTAACAGCCGCACACTCTTGCGATCACAGGATTAGGCTCGACGTGAAAAAACTTACCGTCTCCAACAATAAAATTTCCCGCTGGGCACCCTTGGCCCTGGCGCTTGCTGTCAGTGCCGCTGTGCCTGCTGCCTATGCTGACGACGGTATCCATATCCGCGCCCAGCCGTTGGGCGCGGCACTGAGCCAATTGGGCCAGCAGACGTCGCTGCAAGTGTTTTTCAGCCCGGACATGGTCGCAGGCAAACAAGCGCCCGCCGTCGACGGCAACCTGTCGCCCGAACAAGCCCTGCGCCAACTGTTGCAAGGCAGCGGCCTGGATTACCAGATCGATGCGGGTTCGGTCACCCTGCGCCCGCTGAGCAGTGGCACTGGGGAGGCCGGCTCGCCGCTGGAGCTGGGCGTTACCGACGTCAAAGTGGTCGGCGACTGGTTGGGCGATGCGAACGCCGCCGTGGTGCAAAACCACCCCGGTGCACGCACGGTGGTGCGTCGTGAAGCCATGGTGGAGCAGGGCGCGATGAACGTCGGCGACGTGCTGCGCCGCGTCCCTGGCGTGCAGGTGCAGGAGTCCAACGGCACCGGTGGCAGTGATATTTCCCTCAACGTGGGCGTGCGCGGCCTGACGTCGCGCCTGTCGCCACGCTCCACGGTGCTGATCGACGGCGTACCGGCGGCGTTCGCCCCGTATGGCCAGCCGCAACTGTCGATGGCACCGATTTCCGCCGGCAACCTGGACAGCATCGACGTGGTGCGTGGCGCCGGTTCCGTGCGTTATGGGCCACAGAACGTTGGCGGCGTGATCAACTTCGTGACCCGCGCCATTCCGGAGAAATTCTCCGGTGAAGTCGGCACGACCTTGCAGACGGCTGAACACGGTGGCTGGAAACACGTCGACAACGCCTTTATAGGCGGCACCGCCGACAACGGCATTGGCGTCGCGTTGCTCTATACCGGCGTGAACGGCAACGGCTACCGCGAAAGCAACAACTCCAACGACATCGACGACGTGATCCTCAAGACCCACTGGGCGCCGACCGATCAAGACGATTTCACCCTTAATTTCCACTACTACGACGCCAGCGCCGACATGCCCGGCGGTTTGACGCAGAAGCAATTCGACGCCAACCCGTACCAATCGATACGCGACTACGACAACTTCAGCGGCCGCCGCAAGGACGTGTCGTTCAAGTACATCCGCCAGATCGATGACCGTACCCAGGCGGAAGTGTTGACCTATTACACCGACAGCTTCCGGGGCAGCAACATCGCCAACCGCGACCTGAAGACCATCGTCTCCTACCCGCGCACCTATTACACCTTTGGCATCGAACCGCGGGTGTCCCATGTGTTCGATGTGGGCCCCAGCACCCAGGAAGTCAGCCTCGGTTATCGCTACCTCAAGGAAGGCATGCATGAGCAGGCCAGCAGCCTGAACCTGGTCAACAACGTGCCGACGCCGGGCGGGCAGAATGACGGGCACGTCTACCAGGACCGCACCGGCGGCACCGTGGCCAATGCTTACTATATCGATAACAAAATCGATATCGGCAAATGGACCGTCACGCCGGGTATTCGCTACGAAAATATCGAAACCAATTGGCATGATCGCCCGGTGGTCGCCTTGAATGGCGTACGCACCGTGGAAAAGAACCGCAAGATCCAAAGCAACGAGCCGTTGCCGGCGTTGAGCGTGATGTACCATATTTCCGACGCCTGGAAACTGTTCGCCAACTACGAGACCTCGTTCGGCAGCCTGCAGTATGCGCAGATCGGGCAGGGCGGCCGGGTCAATCAGACGGCCAATGGCCTGAACCCGGAAAAAGCCAAGACCTACGAAATCGGTACGCGCTACAACGACAGCGTCTGGGGTGGCGAAGTGACGTTGTTCTACATCGACTTCTCGGATGAGTTGCAATATGTGAGTAACGATGTGGGCTGGACCAACCTGGGCGCGACCAAGCACCAGGGCATCGAAACCTCGGCTCATTATGACCTGTCGAACCTCGACCCACGCCTGGACGGCCTGACCGCCAGTGCCGGTTTCACCTACACCAAGGCCACCTCGGAGGGCGATGTGCCGTTCAAGGGCCGCGACCTGCCGCTGTACTCCCGTGAGGTGGCGACGGCGGGCCTGCGTTACGACATCAACCACTGGACCCATAACCTGGACGTCTATGCCCAATCCGGCCAACGTGCGCCAGGCACCGGCACCACCTACATCACCCAAGGCACTGCCGACGGCCAGTACGGCGATATCCCCGGTTATGTCTCGGTCAACGTGCGCAGCGGCTATGACTTCGGTGCGCAACTGTCGAACCTGAAGTTGGGCGTGGGAGTGAAAAACGTCTTCGACCAGCAGCACTACACGCGCTCCAGCGACAACAATGCCGGGTTGTACCTGGGTGAGCCACGTACGTTCTTCGTACAGGCGAGCGTCGGGTTCTGACCGGTCGTTGATACGAACAATCGCAGCCCAAGGGCTGCGATTTTTTTTGCCTGTTTCCTACACACCTTCAAGCTACTTTCTGCTTGATCAGGAACCTATTCCGACGAAAACACCACACAGGGGCAGACCTGGTCGACTTCGATGTCAGCGTGGAGCGACAGGTTGATAATCGCACCCCTTGCCCTGGAGGCACTTATGTCGGTATCGGCTACCACTCCATCTGTATCTGTTTCATCCAGCGCGGACACCCCGCAGGTTGATTCAAAGTCCCACGCCAAGGTCAATGTTACGGCGTCGACTGCGCCGTCCTACCACAGCCACAACGCTGGAGGCGTTAATTTCAATGCATCGCATAGCCATAATGGGCCGGTGTTTGGTCAGCCACAGCAGGCAGCGAGTCATCACAACCACTTCAATAATCGCCCGGCCCAGAATCCAGATTTCTCTGCAATGATGCAGCAAGGCTCGCATCAGAGCTCATACCACGCCTCACACCACGCTTCACCCCAGGGCGGCACGCAGCAGCACCAGCAATGGGCAAACCCTTGGTTGGGCAGGCCCAAGCCACCGACTAACGCTCATGGCCCCTACCCGATCACGCTGGATAAACCAGACCCTATCTACTCGAAGAGAAGCGACGATCAACTGTTGACCGGTATTCTAAGAGACGCCAGGGCGTATGGAACGCCGTGTAACCCCTCGACTTTCAGCAGGAGCGCTATTGAAGAAATGGCGCAAAAAGAACTGGGTCGCGACCCTGCTATGAATCGAGCAATTCGCAGCGCCAAGGAGGCTATGAGGCGTCCCGAGACGATGGATGCCTGGTTCCGGCAGGGTGATCCGGCCTCAATCAGCGATCTCAGGGCGTTCAGCCAAAACCCCAACCCCTTGAAATACCTCACTGATAAGCAAGCAGTCCAAGAGCTGATCAGCCATTTCAATCAATTAGCAGGGGGCTTCGGTAAAAGCGAAATCGATCTTGATGACCTCAAATACCTGGCCGGTCTAAAACGGACGGGCGACAGTTCATTCGACCACCTACGTAACGTGAGTGAGAGGACCGTCAATAGCCCCCGTTTGACGGGCATATTGGATGAACTCTTGAGTGACTCCGGGGACAACAAATTCAGCCAGGCGGGGCTCGTGTTGGCGTCCTACGTGATTGCATAACGCATAGCTATAAGGCGCTGCGAACGCTTGGCAGCGCCTCGTGCTTCAAATTGTGCAAGGAACTATTTCCACACACTCGCCACTCAGGGCATACCTATCCAGCGGCTTTATCGGAGCCGGTCGCCTTTTCAGAAACTGAATCAGGGCCAAGACATGACCTCAACTTCGTTTCAATCCTGCCAAACCGTCGGCTGTGAGGCTTTTCCCAGCGGCCCTGACGTTGATCGCTCAACATCCCAGGAAAGGGACGCGGCGTCGAATGACGTCCTCCATGCCGCCTTGTCGAACGGATACGCCGCAGAAACCCAGCGAATGAAAGCCTATGCCGGCCAGCGTAAGTTCCGGGCACCGGTGGCCGCTGATTTCGCCCGCGGCATGGTTGCCCCAGGTCCTGCCGGCGACCCGGATACCCAGGCGTCCAGGCACTCCAATAGCGTGTGGGCCGCATTGATCAATGGCCTTACCGCTTGGTGGCGTGGGTAAACGCCTGTCTGATCCGCCTGCTCACTTTTACATGCTGTCATGGGTATCCAGCGGTTGCCCGGAACTATTGAGTTCAACTGACCACATATCGGTTGCTTGCTACCCGGGAATCGACTCGAAGATCCAAAGCGCCTGTGTGGTGGCTTTCAGGCAAGCATAGATCTGGAAAAGGTGGGAACTAACACATGAAAATTAACAGTGCTGTATCGCGCGGGCAGTCGCCGGCCTTGGACCGGCCTGAGGCACGCTGGCCTTTGTCGTCGCCCGTTGCACACCCGCCTTGCGAAGATCACTTCAACACGCGGGATGTGCCACGCCAGCCGTCGTCGTTGCGCACAAGCGCGTCCTTGCTGCGTTATCAGGCCTTGCAGAACGCGCCGATTGCTCGCGCGGACACAACCCCTCCGGGGCCGAAATCGGCGGATAACGTTTTGTTGGACGAGTTGGCAAAAGACTTCAGCGATTTGTGCATTTCTCTAGGGATGACCCAGGGCCTGACGCAGTCGGCTTTGCTGAAAATTGCAGCTCAACCGTTGCGGGGCGATTAACGTGCGGGACCGTGTGATCCTGGCAGTCAGGGAGATTCTCAAACGCCCAAGGTTGAACGATGCGATCATCGACAGTGACGGGTATATCACCCGCGACAGCCTGAGCGCCGCCGCCGCAGCCTTGCGCGGTAACAGCTCCCCTGAAGCCTTTAGCCAGGACCCTTTTCACGATCAGGGCAACGCCAAGGTCGTGCAGGCTCTGCAAGGCTATTTCAAGTTATTGAGGGATAAATCCAAGGACCGCACGGTTTTTTTTGAAACCCTTGAATACATGGAAATTGCGCTGCTCAAAAACGTGATGAATGACCCCGATGACAGCGACTCACAAGGCCTGCCCATTCTGGATCCCGCGACCGGGCTGCCCGCAAAAAAGTACAGCGAGCACTGTGTGTACACGGCAAAAAACATCATTGAACGGCCGGGTTTATTGCGATCATTGCAGCGTGTCAACACGCTGCGCTTGTTTGGTCGCCCGAAAGACGAAGAGTGGCTGTGCAATAAAAGCCTGGGGCGCTGGCTGGAGCAACATGAGGCACACAAGGCCAGGTAGCGACCCGGCCTTGGGCGCTGAGCGGTTCACACTTTGAGAATTTTGCCGCTGATGGCTACACCGGCCAGCAACAGTGCAATCAGTACAAAGGCCGTGCTCAAACTGCTGCCGTGGGCGATAAAACCGATCACGGCGGGCCCGGCGAGAATACCGGCATAACCCAGGGTGGTGATGGCCGGCACTGCAATATGCTCCGGCATCACCTTTTGCTTGCCCACGGCGGTGTACAACACCGGCACGATATTCGAACAACCGGCCCCCACCAGTGCATACCCCAGCAGTGCGGTTTCCCAGGCGGGCAAAAGTGTCGCGAGCAACATGCCGGCAGTGGCCAACGCGCCACCAATCACGATGACGCGTGTGGCGCCCAGGCGTCGGACGATGGCATCACCTGTCAGGCGGCCAGCGGTCATGGTCAGGGCAAAGGCGGCATAACCAAGCCCGGCGTAAGCCTCATCGAGGCCACGCTCGGCACTCAGGAACACGGCGCTCCAATCCAGCACGGCACCTTCAGCCAGAAACACGATGAAGCACAAGCAGCCAATGAACAGCACCACGCCGTGAGGCACGGCAAACGCCGGGCCCGAGCTTTCACTGCCGTAGGGCAACAAATGTGGCCCGGCCTTGAGCAGCGCCGCCGCCATGATGACAATCACCACCAGCGTCGCCTGCAGCGGCGACAGGCCCAGCCCCAGCAGCCCGGCGACGCCCGCTGCGCCGACGATGCCGCCTAGGCTGAACAAGCCATGAAAGCCCGACATCATGGTTTTGCCGCTGGCGCGCTCCACAATCACCGCTTGCAGGTTGACCGTCGAGTCCACGGTGCCCAGGCCTGCACCAAACAGGAACAACCCGGCCATCAGTAACGGAATCGAGCTGACCGTGGCGAGCATCGGCAGGGCCAGGCAGATCATTATCGTGCCGGCCGTCAGGACACGGCGGCAGCCATAACGTGATGCCAGCGCCCCCGCCACGGGCATTGCGATGATCGAACCCACGCCCAGACACAACAGCAGCAGGCCAAGCGTGCCCTCATTGAGTTGCGCGCGAGCTTTGGCGTATGGCACCAGCGGCGCCCAGGCCGCGATACCGAAACCGGCGATGAAAAATGCAATACGGGTCGACATTTGTTCCAGCCGCCCGGGAACCACGGGCGCTGGGGTGGGGATGGCAGTCATGAAAAATCCTTGGTTTTGCGTTCAACGAACGATGTCCGGTGCGACATCCTTGCACATCAGGCCTTGTCGAGCGAATTGGGTTCCCCAGGTAATAGGTATTTGCGTGCAGGTCGGTAATTTTATTTTTACCAATAGGGAACGAGAGGGCATCGGGCGACCACATAAAGAATGTCAGGCAGGCGGGAGGTGGCCTGGAAAGTGAGTAATCCCCGTGAGAACTGGTGAACCCCGGGCGTCTTGCGGCGGATTGCCACTTTCCAGGCCACTTCTGAACGGTCCTCAGGTTAGCGTAGGCAAATACGCCCGCACTTCAATCACCTCGGCGTCCTTTACGCGAACCAGCAGCGTCCCACGAGGCGTTGTTTCCCTGCCGATATAGCTCTCGATAATTACCCGGTCCGCCGCAGTCGCGTGCAGTGACAACCGATGAGGTTTGCGCAGCAGTTTTTTGCTCTGAGCGTCGAGCGCAAATGACGGCTGGCCTCTGCGCACACTGTCGCAGAATGTCATGACCACGGCTCGAGGCGTCGGTGGCGGGGGCGAGGGTAGGCCGGCACCGCTGAACAACAGGTTGAGCTGGTCGGCCGTGGCCACTGCACGCGGGAAGCCGGTAAACGCCGATGCGACCAGCAACAACTCGGTCAGCTCACCAGGCGCCAGGCCTTGCGCCAGACTGGTCTTGAAATGCACGCTCAACGGCGGCCCGACCATGCCGGCTGCGACGATGGCGGCAAAGATCGCGGCCTCTTGCAGTCGCGGGTCCAGACCGGGGCGGTCATGCAGGTAGCCATACACCACGCCAACGGCCAATTCACCCAGGGCTGGCGCTGTGTGGAACAACGCATCCAGGCGCGAGCCACCATCAGGCACCAGCTCAATGAACGTCTTGCGACCTTCGCGGTACAGCGTTTCAACGGGGTTGTGTGGCACCAGTGCCTTCATGATTGCATCCTCCATGGAAAGAGGACGGCGTTAGCTCGACTGCGCACGGACTTCGGCCTGATGAAAACGTCCATCCAGGGGAAATAGGAGTGTAGGGCGCGCCTGGTTTTTCGCCATGACCAACGGGTGGTTTCAATCGACGCTATCCCACACAATCGCAGAGTATTTTTCTTTTTGATGTTCAGCGACAACGGATGTGGATGACCCCATGACCCAGTTCTACGATGCCCGCGGCAATATCTATGGCGTGATCAACCCGGCCTTGTTAAGGCGCACGGGCATTGAAGTGCCGCACAGCGCCGCTCAGGCCGCGCGCACTGCCCAGGCCTGGGCATCGTTGGCGATTGCGTCTGAGTGTGGATGGGGCACGCTGCCGCGTCCGGCGGATGCGAAGGCGCACCGCTGCGATGGTTTGTTGGTCGGGCCGTTCGACTGTGCGCCGCCGTTTGACCTGCTCATCGTCAATACCGATGGCTCACTCGCGGAGCGCAGCGGCAACGGTTTGACGATTTTTGCTCAGGCGCTGACTGATCAGGGCTTGATGACGCAGGGCTGTGAATTGCGCGTGCATCACGACAAAGCCGATACCGCGTCACCCGTTGCAACGTTTGTGGAACCTGCGATCTATGAACAGGTTGCGGGGTTCTGGCTGGCCTTGGGGCTGCCGGCGTTCGGGCCTTCAGCGGTTGGCGCTGAGGGTGTGGAAGGGCGCAATCTTGGCTTCAGTCATGTACCGCCCCTGGCTGTGATCAACCCGCAATGGGCACACAGCCAGTTTGTCCGTGTCGGCAATCCCCACTGTGTGACGCTCGTCGAGCACGCTTGGGCGTTACCTGACAATCAGGCGATGCACGAGCGCGCCCTGTTTGAAGCGTTGCAGGCAATTGCCTTTGCGCCACCTGCCGGGCGCGGCCAACCCTGCGTTGCCGGGATCAATCTGCAATGGGCCGCTCGCTCTTCAGGCAATCAGGTACTCGCGCGGGTGTTTGAGCGGGGCGAGGGCCCTACCGCGTCCTCCGGGACCAGCGCCAGCGCCGTGGCCTGTGCGGCGTGGCGGGCAGGCTGGGTCGAGGCTGGGGACGTGGCCGTGGTCATGCCGGGTGGCACGGCGCCGGTACGGTTGAATGTTCAGGCTGAAATATTGCTGAGCGTCAGTTTATTCGGGACTGCACGACCGCAAGCCTGAATGTGCAAGTGCGGCTGAACTCCTGGATGAGTGTCAGCCGTTTCTCTTCAAGATACTTATGCGTGTCATATTAACGTAGGAGTTTTCTTGTTGTTGGTAGTTGTAAAAATAATGCCTTGTCTTGTTTTGTAAAAGACACTTCCGACCACGCCGTACGAATCTTCTTTTTTATTTTTGAAGGCCCGAATCTCGCCTGAAATCGCTAAGATTCAATGCATTCAGGCGCTTTTTTCCGGCAGTTAAATCAACATTCGACGGGGGAAAGTCTTTCAGTCAAAACGTGAAGACGGGTAACTAAGGATGGTTGGCGATTTTGTTTTGCCGCGATTTAAATTGATATTTTCCGAACCAACTTTTGCAGAATTAAACCGTGACTTTCAGGTGCTGGCTTTCAACGGCAGCGAGCGTCTTGATCAGCCCTACTTTATTCACCTGCAGTTAGTCAGTGAAAACCCCGCCCTGGATCTCGACGCGCTGCTGCACCAGCCGGTCTATCTGGATTTTGGCGAGGCGGATGCGGGCCTGCATGGCCAGGTCTACGCCATTGGCCGGGATGATCCCGGGGGGCGGTTCACCCGCTACCACCTCACGCTGGCGCCCCGCCTGGCGTGTCTTGCCCATCGGCGTGACCAACGGATTTTCCAGCAGCGCAGCGTGCCGCAGATCATCGCTGCCGTACTTGCACATCACGGTATCCTTGCCGATGCCTACACCTTCGAACTTGGTCCTGTGGTCTATCCGCCACGCGCGTTCTGTGTGCAGTACGCAGAAAGCGACTTGCACTTTATCCAAAGGCTGTGTGCAGAGGAGGGTATTCACTACCACTTTCGCCACAGCCGGGATAATCATCTGTTGGTGTTTGGTGATGACCAGACTGTGTTTCGGCGTTTGCCTGCGCAGCATTACCGCGCGGTGGGCGACTTGGCGGCTGATACGCGGGCGATCCGGCGCTTCGATGTGCGCCTGCGAATCCGCAGTCGGCAAACCGTGCGCCGCGATCATGACTTCGAACACCCTTCGCTGCGTCTGCAGGAACAGGCCGGTGCAGCCTCCGTACACAGCCTTGAAGATTACCGCTACCCCGCCGGCTTCACCGGTCACGCACGTGGCAAGCAACTGGCACGCCGAGGTTTGGAACGTCTTCAAGGCGATTGCCTTCGAGCACTGGGTAAGAGTGATCAACCGGCATTGAGCGGCGGCCACTTTCTGGAATTGCGTGATCACCCGGATCCAGCCTGCAACGACCTCTGGTTGATCAAGTCGGTACGCCATGAGGGTTATCAACCACAAGTGCTGGAGGAAGCGGGGTTTGAGCCTGCTGCATTCCAGGGCTATCGCAACCGATTCACCGTTACGCCATGGCGTGCGGCGCATCGGCCGCCGCTCAAACACCCAAAGCCGACCATTCATGGCAGCCAGACCGCCACGGTGACGGGCCCTGCAGGCGAAGAGGTGCATTGCGATGCCTACGGTCGGGTGAAAGTACGTTTTCACTGGGACCGCCTGGATAAAAACGATGACAAAAGCAGTTGCTGGGTGCGCGTGGCTTCCGGCTGGGCGGGCGATGGTTTTGGCGCGATGCTGATTCCTCGGGTGGGCATGGAAGTACTGGTGACCTTCCTTGAAGGCGACCCCGACCGGCCCTTGATCAATGGCTGCCTGCCCAATGCATCGCACATGCCGGCTTATCCCTTGCCGCAATACAAGACGCGCAGCGTGTTGCGCAGCCGCAGTACCAGGGGCGGCGGCGGGGCTAACGAGTTGCACCTTGAAGATCGCCACGGCGAGGAGCTCATCTACCTGCGTGCCCAACGCGACCTGCAACAGCACGTGGGCCGCGACAGTCGTTTGGAGGTGGTCGGAGAGCGCCATGAAGTCATTCGGGGCCCAAGCACGGTACACCTGGAAAGCGAAGAACACCGTCACACCACGGGTGATCGCAATGTTGTGCTGAAAGCCAACGATCGCTTGGATGTGCATGGCAACAGCGATACCTATGTTCGTCAGACCCTCGTCATCGAAGCCGGGCAAAAGCTGTACCTGGAGGCCGGTGCCAGCCTGGTGATCAATGCGGGTGCACAAATCAGCCTCCAGGCAGGCGGAGAACATGTGCTGATCCAGGCGGGTGGCATCTTCAGCAGTCGGCCAATTACGGTGGGAGGCTTACCGCCCGTAAGCCGCTCGACGGCGCCTTTTTCTGCTGCGACTGCCCCGAAGATGTCGGCGGCGCAGGGCGCTCTCATGGCGCAGGCCCGGCAGCTGGGCGCTGACTATTGCCCGGTGTGTGAGCAATGCCGCGAAGGCCTGTGCAATATCCCAGGGAGGGCTGCTTGATGGAGAGTATGCCCGGCCGTTGGATGGCCCGACAGCATCAGGCAGGGCGTCGATTGTGCTTGATCCTTGACGGAAAACACGCCGCCCGGGAGCCGTTGTTGACGGTCCGTCATGTGCCGCAGTATTGCTGTCTCTACGCTGAGACTGCTGTGGCCGAGCTGGCTTCTACCGGTCCGATGATCCTGCTACTGGACCAGTTAGGGGAGCCCGCGCTGGTCGAGTTGCTGCAACACCCGCAGACGAACTGGGGCTGGCTGTGCAGTCTGCCGGGCGATGATCTGCAAGGCCTGGCTCGACACTGGCGCGAACGTCTGTTGGTAGGGCCGGCAGGCAGCCAAGCGGTGTATCGCATTCACGATAACCGCACCCTGGCTCGCGCGCTGGCCCACTTATCGATCGATGATTGGCCGGTTTTTCTCGGCCCGCTGCTCTCTGTGTACTACTGGTATGAAGACCGCTGGTGCGAGGGCGAAAACCCCGCGCCGGGAGAGTACCCGGCGCCTGTGCCTGCGCCTTGGCTGAACACGCCCAACCCCCAAGCGCAAGCCATCCTGCACGCCAACATCCTGCGCTACCTGCTGACCGAACACAGCGAAGATCTCGCCGCGCTAGTCGAATTTCAAGACCCCAGGATCTGGCTGACCCAGGTGTTGGAACAAGCCCGCGCCTGGCAGTGGCGCGGGCTGCAGCAACTTGAATTCCTGGTGGTACGCAGGTTGGAAGAGGCGACGCAAACCAGCGTGATTCGCTGGCAACCGATGCCAGAGGAAACGCCCGGCGATCATTTCGAGCGGGTGCTGGAGCAGTGGCGAAGGTTGAGGGAAAAAGTATGAGCAGGTGCATGCGTGGCGCATTAGCTGTGCTGGGAGCGGCATGGCTTTCGGGTTGTGCGGTAGGGCCGGTTAACCACTTTACGTTGGAGGTGGATTTGCCGGCGCAATTTCGATTTGTTGGCGCGGCGAATTACCGTCCCGCCAGAGATCAACTCTGCAAGTTGCCGAAGCGACGGGGTAAAAGGCCTGAACGAAAAATCATTATTGCTGATTACAAACCCGTAGTCGGGCGGGTGAGTTATGACTTGCCGTTGACTGAAACCATTGAGGGCTGCCCCACGGTGCTGCGCAGTGTGGAATTCGATTTTTATGCGAAGTGGGGGGCGCGCAGCACTGATGTCAGTAGGGCCCTGGGGGGGATCTACTTTACAGATCCTATTGAATCCGAGGATGTAGCGGGGGTGCCAGCCTCGGGTGTACAGGAGTTGCCTGGGCAATGTATGTGGCTTTTTCGAACGGTCGGGCGGGCGCATACGATCAGGAAACTGCTGAGATGCAGGGCGTTGGACGCGATGGGGCAGCGGCAAAAAGTGCTGGCGGGTGGGGTTGCACAACGAGCTCTGCTACCAGGAAAGACACTCAGGCTGGTGCTGACACTTACCGATGAGGAGGAGCCGGCTTTTGATCGACGATGGATCGCTGTACCCGGCGGGTGGAAACGCTGCCGAGGGACAAGTTTTGAGGATCGGCAGGGCGCTTGCGACGACGATACACCTGAGTTTAAACCGATAACGATGCCGGATGGACGCACCTGTGATGTCTATCCCACGTGCCAATAACAAGGAGTTGAGTCATGAGCCAGGACGCATGGAAGCAACCTTTTTTCAGTAGCAAGATGCCTGCTTGTGCAGTGAAAGGGCATTGGGCAAGTTTTTGTCTGGTTGATGAAACGGGCAGCGGGAAGGCATACGGTGGGCTTGCGTACACTGTCCACGATAGCGCAGGGCAGCAGTACAGCGGAAGACTGACGGGCGAGGGGTTCGCCAAGCTACAAGGGTTTTACTGCGGTCCCGTCGTTCTGGTTCTGGAGCGGCTGTATTCTGGGAAAGAGGCGCCGTATTTGGGATTGAGGGGGCGCGAGACTTACAAACTACCCATCACCGAACTCCAGGTCCGTGCCGAACAGACCCGCTTTTTCGCTGCTGATGGTCAACGCACTGAGAGTAATCCTGCACAGCACCAAGCGGACCGGTTCTATCAGGTGGAAGTACGCGATCTGGTCCGACATGTTGCTCACTTGCCGCCATTGGCGCCACGGACACATCAACCTCAACAGCACGCGCTAAGAATGATGGCTGAGTTGGGGTTTGGCCCGCCTCAACCGACATTAGCGGGCGTGGTGCTGTTTCCTAACCTGCACACGGTGCTGGAAGTACGACCGTTGCGTGCCCTGCGACCGATGCTCTGCGGTGATGATCAATTTTGTGCCTTGAACCTGTATCAACTGGCGTTGATGTCCACCTTGAGTTACTGCGACTTTGGCCAGGAGCCTCCAACGCGACCCGTGGACCAGGTCAGTTTTCCGCTGGATCCAAGCGTAGGGAATGTGTTCGCCGAAAAACTATCGGGGTTTCAGCAAGCATGGAAGGTCGACCGTGAGCAGGTTCAACGCTTTTACCCGCTGTATGAGGACGTTCCCTACTCCCTGCGTTTTGAAATTGTGCCGTTCGATCCGCAGTTGTATCCGCAGAACCGTTTGGAGCTTGGAGAGAAACAGGAACATCCTGCTCGTCTGCACTTTTTCGACGATGAACAATTCGGTACGGACACGCAGGCGTTTATCACTCATCACGACCAAGTCATCCTGATTGCGGTGCGAGGCACCGCCAGTGGTGCCGACGCACTGCGAGACGCCAATGCCCATCAGGTGCCCTTTGGCGGCGGAGTAGGAAAAGCCCACGAGGGCTTCTATCAGGCGTATCAAGCGATGCGCGATTTCGTCTTGCACTACCTCGATCAATTCCACGACGGCCAGCGCATTGTGATTTGCGGCCACAGCCTCGGTGGCGCCATCGCCTTGCTCCTGGCAGAAGGGCTGCGCCGAACCTCCGGCGCCGACTACAACGTTCTCCTTTACACCTACGGTGCGCCTCGCGCGGCTGACTCCGAGTTCACTGAAGGCGCCTCGTCTCTGGTCCACCATCGCATCGTCAATCACAACGACCCGGTACCCAGCGTGCCCGCTCGGTGGATGAATACCACCGCCAAACTCTGGGTTCCCGGAGCCGTGGTGCTGTTCAGTGCGCCTGCTTCGGGAGGCTTGTTATTCGCCGCCGGGCTGGTGCGCGTCGGTGGCAACCCTTACCAGCATCACGGTGAACAACAGCACTTCATGCCGATCAAGCTCCCGGATGGCACCCAATCCTCTGTGTTATGGAAGCCCGGTTGTGAGTCCATTATCGAGGCCGGTTGCAACCAAGCGTTGCAGCTCCACGGCGACATGCCTGACCGCGCCAACCTGTTGAAACAACTGTTCCAGGCCAACCAGCACTTCATGACCGCCAGCTACATTCCGGCAGCCTGGGCCACGTTGCGTCGCTGGCAACAGACCGTCGATAGCCAGGGGCCTTTGGTCACGCCAAGGGAGTTCGAGTTGATCGACCGTGCGCTTGAGACCATGACTCAGCAATTGCGTGACAAGAACCGTGAGCTTGATCGTCGGCGTCCAACCAACCAGCGCAGCGACGGGCACGAACATAACCAGGCATTGAACGCTGAAATCGACCGCTTGCGTAGCAGTCGCCAGCGTCTGGAATCCCTGCGCTGGCGTCGCCTTGAGGCGCGTGATGTCTACGGCAGCCAAGCCCACTCCACCCAACTGCCGCACAGCCTCAAGCGTTGGTTCAGCCACCGTGAAAACCGCGAGATATCACAAGTTGCGAGTATCCCGCCACCCTCCCACAACGACCGTGGGAGGGCGCAACCACTGGATATCGACTCGATTGTTTAGCCGGGCCGTTTACAAAAACGTCACCTGCGCCGGTTGCCGCTTCATCAACACGTTGCCGTTACGGATCGAGTACAGCGGCAGGCCTTGGCTGCGGATGACTTCGTAGTCGCTGTCTGCCGACAGGATCAACAGGTTGGCCGGTCGCCCTGGCTCCAGGCCATAACGGTCGCCCAGGGCCATGGCCTTGGCGCTGTTGTCGGTAACCAGGTCCAGGGCGCTTTGCAGGTTGCGGTAGCCGAGCATGTGGCAGATGTGCAGGCCGGCTTCCAGCACGCGCAGGATGTTGCCGTTACCCAGCGGATACCAAGGGTCGACAATCGAGTCCTGGCCGAAGCACACGTTCATGCCGGCTTCGAGCAGTTCGTTGACGCGGGTGACGCCGCGGCGTTTTGGGAAGCTATCGAAGCGGCCTTGCAGGTGGATACTTTCGGTCGGGCAGGAGACGAAGCTGATGCCTGAGTGCCCCAGCAGGCGAAACAGTTTGGCGCAGTAAGCATTATCGTAGGAGCCCATGGCCGTGGTGTGGCTGGCGGTGACGCGCGAGCCCATGTCGCGGCTGCGGGCTTCTTCGGCGAGCACTTCAAGAAAGCGCGAGTGCGGGTCATCGGTTTCGTCGCAGTGCACGTCCACCAGGCAACCGGTGCGCTCGGCCAGGTCCATCAGGAACTTCACCGAACTCACGCCTTGGTCGCGGGTGTATTCGAAGTGGGGGATGCCACCTACCACGTCGGCACCCAGGCGGATGGCTTCTTCCATCAACTCGCGGCCGTTGCGGTAGGACTCGATGCCTTCCTGGGGAAACGCGACGATTTGCAGATCGATCAGGTGCGCGCTTTCTTCGCGCACCTCAAGCATGGCTTTAAGTGCGGTGAGGTCGGGGTCGGTAACGTCGACGTGGGTGCGCACATGCTGGATGCCATGGGCGGCCAGGGCCTGGATGGTTTTCTTGGCGCGGGCCTTGGTGTCTTCCTGGGTGATGGTGGCCTTGCGCTCGCCCCAGCATTCGATGCCCTCGAACAGCGTGCCGCTCATGTTCCAACGCGGTTCGCCGGCGGTCAGGGTGGCGTCGAGGTGAATATGCGGCTCGACAAACGGCGGGATGACCAGGTTGCCGGCGGCGTCCAGGTCGCCGGCCGTTAACGCAGGCACTGCCGTTTGTGGGGTGATACTGGCGATCCGGCCGTGTTCCAGGTGCAGATCATGCAGGCCTTCACGGTTGCGCAGGCGGGCGTTGATGATATGCATGGGCAAGTTCCTCTTGGCTAATAACAGTCAGGCAGACAGCCGCCAGATCATCAGGGCGATGCCGATGTCCAGGCGGTCATATGAGTGGTCCAGCTTCAGCCCATGCAGGGCTTCGATGCGCTGGACGCGTTGTGTCAGGGTGTTACGGTGCACGGCCAGGCGCTGGGCGGCGGCCACTAGATTACCATTCTCGTGAAGCCAGGCTTCCAGGGGCGGCATCAGGCTCGGACCATCGTGCAGGTCGCCAGACTCATGCCGAGGCATCTGCCAGTGGCGCGCGTACGCGTAACACTGAGGTCAGCACGATGTAGGTCAGTGACGCGGCAACAATCCCCACCAGGGGCGCCACCCACGGCGAGTGAAACGCCAGCACGGTGCCCACCGCATAAGCCACCAGCCCAGGCCAATTGAATGCCGGCAGGCGAGTCTCGGCCAGGCGCGGGTAGTGGCCGCGATAGCGGTAGAAGAAGTCGGCCATGATCACCCCGCCAATCGGCGGAATCACGGTGCCCAACAAAATCAGGTAGGGCACCAGCATGTCGTACATGCCGAGCAGAGCCAGCAAGGTGCCGATCACCGCCCCCGCCAGGGTCACGGTCTTGCGGCGTTTAGTGCGCAGCAAATTGCAGCCGGCGACGGCGAAGTTGTAGATGGTGTTGTCCTGGGTGCTCCAGATATTGAGCAGCAACATGGCCATTGCGGCCATCGCGAAACCTTGCAGCAGCAACACTTCCACCACGTCCGGCTGCTGATAGACGATGGCGCCATACGCGCCGATCAACACCATCAAGCCATTGCCGATGAAAAACCCGATCAGGCTGGCCAACACCGCGACCTTGGCTGAGCGGGAAAACCGTGTCCAGTTGGTGGCCTGGGTCGCGCCGCTGACAAAGGTGCCGAACACCAGGGTGATCGCCGTGGACAAGTCCAGTTCACCCGTCGGCACCACGGCCAGCAGGCCATCCAGCCCGCCGACGGCTACAGTGGCGACCCACATCGACAGGAACAGCAAAATGCCCATGGCCGGCACTGCGATGTAGGATAGAATCTCCAGCCCGCGATACCCCACATACGCCGTGGCGCAGAACACCATGCCGAACAGCACCATCAACCCGAGCACGCTGCCCTGGCTCAGTTCGAAATACTTGCCCAGCACCACGGCGGCGGTGGCGGTGCCCCAGGCGTACCAGCCGATCTGGGTGAAGCCGAGGATCAGGTCACTGAGCTTGCTGCCGACTTCGCCAAAGCAAAAACGGCCCATCAACACCGAGTTCAAGCCGCTCTTGAAGGCGATGTAACCCAGGCCTGCGGCGTAAATGCCCAGCAGCAGGTTACCCAGGGCCACAACACCGAGCATGTCGGTAAAGCTGAACGCCACGCCGAGCTTGCCCCCGGCAAACATGGTCGCGGTAAAAAACGTGAACCCCAGCAGCACCATGGCCGTGGACGCCAGGCCTTTGCGTGCATGCATCGGCACTTCGCTGAGGGGGTAATCGTTGCCCGGTTCTTGCTGCGTCATGGCCCTGCTCCCTGAATGAGTGACGCAGGCCTGTTGCACCGCGCGTGCCAAACCCACGGTAGTGAAGGACGCTGTGCACCGTGCACAGTATTTATAGCCAAACCGTGGTGAATCGCCGGGAGGAGTGTTCTTTATGCCCAGTCGGGCACGAAAGCGGTGCAGCGGTGATACAAATTGGCTCAGCTTCTGCTAAAGGCGCTTGGTCATGTACACGCGGCGCAGGCCCTGTTCCACGGCGCGATGGGTTTCTACGTAGCCTCGGCGTGTGTAGAGCGCGATGTTCTCGGTCATGGTTTCATGGGTGTACAGCTGAATCGTGGCGTAGCCGGCGTCGATAGCGTGTCGTTCGGCAAATTCCATCAGTAATCGCCCGAAACCCAAACCCTGGGCATCAGGCGCTACGGCGAGGTTATCCAGCAGCAAAGCACCATCGCCCGCCAGTAGAATAACGAAACCCTGAACCGTCCCGGCGTTATCCAGTACATGCACTCCGCCAGCCTCGACTAACTGGCGATAGTCCTCAAGCATCGGCCCGGGCTTGCGGCCAATCCGCGCGATGTAAGGCGAGTAGGCGGCATCAACAATCGCTTCGATGGCAGCAACATCATCGGCAGTGGCGGGGCGCATCATTGCAGTGTGCTCCTGTGAAAAAATCAGTCCGCTGGCGCTTCGAAGATCGCCTCGATACTGCGCTCGAACACCTTGGCGATCTTGAACGCCAAGGGCAAGCTCGGATCATAGCGGCCAGTTTCGATGGCATTGACGGTCTGGCGCGAAACCTCCAGGCGCTGCGCTAGGTCGGCCTGGGACCAACCCAGTTCAGCGCGCAACTGGCGCAGCTGATTATTCACTCGTAGCGCCTTGTGCCGATGATCGTGGCAACGCACCACACGCCGCCCATGATCGGCCACACCATGAAGGCCGACAGGCGTGGGAAGCCGGCGGTTTCCAGAAAGCCGTAGCTGAAGGTCGTAAGCGCGGTGCAGACAAACGCCACAGCCAGAGCATCCAGTTGGATCTTGCGGCCCATTTCATCCATGGCGTTCAGGCGCCTGATGATCGAAACCGCCATCGCGATCATGGGAATCACCGGCAGCAGCGCCAGGGCGATTCTGGCGGCGCCGTCAGGCATGGATCGAACGAACGAGCTGGAAACCACCACGCACAAAATGTACACCACCATGACGACTGCGAATTCCATCAGAAAACGTTTGGGCGACATGACTCTCTCCATAAGTAAAGTGTGCTTTACATTAGGTGCGACCAATCAGCATGTCAAGGCTGCTTTACATCGAAGCCCTCCGGGCATAAAAAAACCACCCGCAGGTGGTTCTTCAATGTGCCATCGCTTACTCGCCGCGATAGATGCAGCCGCTGGTGCAGGTCTCGTGGATACGAATCGCACTGAGTTCCGGCAGCAGCGGTTTCAGCTCAGTCCAGATCCACTTGGCCAGCACTTCGCTGGTCGGGTTTTCCAGGCCGGGGATGTCATTCAGGTAGTTGTGGTCGAGGCGCTCATACAGCGGCTTGAAAATCGCCTTGATCTCCGAGAAGTCGCGAATCCAGCCGGTATGGGGATCCAGGTCGCCGCTCAGGTGGATCGCCACCTTGAACGAATGCCCGTGCAGGCGCCCGCATTTGTGGCCTTCCGGTACGTGGGGCAGGCGGTGGGCGGATTCGAAAGTAAACTCTTTGAAGATTTCCACAGTATTTTCAGCTCGGTCAGGTATCTGGCAGGCGGCGAGTTTAACAGCTTGATCCCTCGCCGCGCATACCGCTGGGTCATAGCGCTTGCAAGTGCGCGCCCAACTTGCCGTTATCCGCCAGGTCCAGGAACGCATCGCCCAGCCGCTGGCTCTCGCTCATCGCGGTCTGCCAGTATTTGTTGCGGCTTGGGTCATCGCCCATGAAGCGTTTGAAGTCGCTGCGGTCCGGCAATTTGCCGTGGGGCAGGCGGGCCAGGTAGTCCTTGGACGGGGCCAGCAGCAACACGTCCTGCAAGCCCTGCTGATTACTGCGCCGCCACGGCAGGCCTTTGTCGAACCAGCCGGGGATGACCCGGTCGGTGAAGTGCGGGTACAGCACGATGTCGTCGCCGTGGTAGGGCAGGTCGAGGTGGTAGTCCAGCAGGCCGCCGTCGCGGTAGGTGCCAGTGCCTGCGCCGGGCAGGTCGCGCACGCCTTGCATCACCATGGGGATAGAGCCGGACGCCAGCAGCGCCTGGCGCAGGTTGCCCAGCTCCAGGTTCACAAAGCGCGAGGGGAAATCCTGCAGCGGATGCAGCGGCGGCGCCTGGCGCGGGTCGTGGATGATCAGCCGTTCGAAGTGTCGCGACAGCCGTGCGCGGCCGCGCAGGTTATCGGCAATCACCGATGACAGGCCCAGCCCGAGCCGCCCGCGGTGGTCATCGGCGAGCAGGCCGTGGCTTTTGACCACCATGATGTTCAAGCGATAGTCGGGGTTGTCCAACACCCGCGCATCACGGCCCGCCAGCAAGCCATCGAGCATGCGCTGGCAGCTGCGGCTGACCTCGGCCATGGTCACGCCCTTGGCAAAGCTTTGTTCGTTGTACAGGCGGCCAAGGTCGAGCAGGCCTTGCACCGGGTCGGGCAGGCAGGCACTGGCAAACCGCCAGGAACCGATGGAGGCGCCGATCAATGCGCGTTCGCGCGGCGCGCGCGGCAGCCAGTCGCCGAACAGGGCCAGGTCCAGGCCCTGGATGCCCAGCGCCTTGGGGCCACCGGCCGCGCCGGGGAGGGTGCCGACATCCGCAGGCTTGAGGCCCTGTTCGCGAATGCGTGCGAAGGCGCGTTTACCGGCCTTGAGCGTCAAGGCGGGAAACTTGATGTGGATGGCTGTCATACCAGTCTCTGTTGAAGCGAGCGGAGCAGTATAGGAAAACTCGCGGAGGATGGGGAAAAATGCCATGGTGGCAATTCAGTTTCAGTTAAGTTGCAGTGCGTACGGTGGCCTGCGTAGGAAAAACATCCTGAAACGGAGACTTATCATGAAGCGCCTCACAGCGCTGGTCGCCGCCGGTATCATCGCCTCCACGGCGGCACAGGCCCGAGCAGTGGACCCCGACAAACCGCTGAAATTGCCTGGCACTGTTACAATTGTCGCCTTTGATCAGCTGGAGGCCGCGGCCCTGGCGCTGCACCCAGGTTCGAGCCTGCTGGACACCGACCTGGACGAGGCCTACGGCAAGTACATTTATCAAGTAGAACTGGAAGATGCCAATGGCATCGAGTGGGAAGTCGAATTGGACGCGCTCACCGGGCACGTACTCAAGAATCATCAGGATACGTAATGAAGGTATATCGACGCGCCAGCGGTTGGATGGCGCTGGTGCTCCTGGCTTTTTGTTCCAGCCTGTCCGCCCGCGACCTCAACCAGGATGAAGCCTTGGCACTGCGCCAGCAGGGCGTGATCCTGCCGCTGGAGCAACTGCTGCAACAGGCTATGGCGCGCCACCCTGGCTCGCGGCTGCTGGAAGCTGAACTTGAGAAAAAGCACGGCCGATATGAGTATGAGGTGGAGTTGGTGACCACCGAGGGCGTAGTGCGCGAGATCAAGCTGGATGCAACCACGGGTGTGTTGCTCAAAGATGAGGAGGACGACTGATGCGCCTGCTTCTGGTGGAAGACAACGTTCCCCTGGCCGATGAACTGCTGGCCGGCCTGCAGCGCCAGGGCTACGCCGTCGACTGGCTGGCCGATGGTCGCGATGCTGCGTATCAAGGCCGCAGCGAACCTTATGATCTGATCATCCTCGACCTCGGTTTGCCCGGCCTGCCGGGGTTGGAGGTGTTGGCCCGATGGCGCGCGGCCGCCCTGGTCACCCCGGTGCTGGTGCTCACCGCCCGCGACTCCTGGGCCGAGCGTATCGAAGGGCTCAAGGCCGGCGCGGACGATTACTTGAGCAAACCCTTTCATCCGGAAGAACTGCACCTGCGCATCCAGGCGTTGTTGCGCCGCTCCCACGGCCACGCCAACCAACCCACCTTGCAAGCTGCCGGGCTGCACCTGGATGAAGGCCGCCAGTGCGTGCTGCGTGATGGCGAAGAGATCCAGCTGACCGCCGCCGAATTCCGTCTGCTGCGCTACTTCATGCTGCACCCGGAACAAATCCTGTCGAAAAGCCACCTCGCCGAGCACCTATATGACGGCGAGACCGAGCGTGACTCCAACGTGCTCGAAGTGCACGTCAACCACCTGCGCCGCAAGCTCGGCCGCAGTGTGATTGAGACCCGGCGCGGCCAGGGTTACCGGTTTGGCGCCGGGCCTGCATGAGGTCCATTCAGCGGCGCCTGAGCCTGGGCCTGATCAGCGTGATGGTGATCGTTGGCTTGGTGCTGGCGCAAACCAGCTTGTGGCTGTTCGAGGCCGGTTTGCAGCGCTACCTGGAAGCCGGGCTGCGCAACGACGCCGAGAACCTGCTGGTGGCGCTGGTGCGTGGGCCGAATGGTGTGCAGCTGGACGAGCAGCGCCTGTCACCGGCCTATCAGCGGCCGTTTTCCGGGCATTATTTCCGCATCGATTTTGCCGATATTCACTGGCGTTCCCGCTCGCTGTGGGACCAGGAACTACCGCGCCTGCCCGAGGCCGGGCTCAAGGGCAACCTGCAACTGGGCCCGGAAGGCCAGCAACTGCTGGTGTTGCGCGCAGACTACAAACGCTTTGGTCAGTCGATTTCCATCAGCGTGGCCCAGGACTACACGCCGGTGCGGGAAAGTTTCCGTTTGATGCGTCAGATCGGTCTGGTAATGGGCCTCGCGGCCTTGCTGCTGGTGCTGATCCTGCAACGGGTTACCGTGCGCCGTGCCTTGCGCCCGCTGGAAACTGCGCGCAATCAAATCGCCCAGCTGCAACAAGGCCAGCGCTCGCAACTCGACACCCAAGTGCCGCTTGAACTGGAGCCGCTGGTGGCGCAGATCAACCACTTGCTGGCCCACACCGAAGACAGCCTCAAGCGCTCGCGCAACGCGTTGGGTAACCTGGGGCATGCGTTGAAAACCCCGTTGGCCGTGCTGTTGAGCGTGGCATCCAGTGAGCAGCTCAAGGCCCATCCTGAACTCGGCAAACTGTTGCGCGAGCAGTTGGAACAGGTGCAACAACGCCTTAATCGCGAACTCAACCGTGCGCGCCTTGCCGGCGAAACCTTGCCGGGCGCCTTGTTTGATTGCGAAAAAGAGCTACCCGGGCTGTTGGCCACGCTGAACATGATCCACGGCGAACACCTGGACTTGAGCTACCACGTCACGCCCGGCCTGCAATTACCCTGGGACCGCGAAGACCTGCTGGAACTGTTGGGCAACCTGCTGGACAACGCCTGCAAATGGGCGGATGCCGAAATCCGTTTGAGCGTCAGTGAAGCGCCGCACAGCTACCTGTTGGCCATTGAAGACGACGGCCCGGGCATTCCGCAAAGCCAGCGCGACCAAGTGTTCAGCCGTGGTACGCGCCTGGATGAACAGATCGACGGCCATGGCCTGGGGCTGGGGATTGTGCGCGATATCGTCGAGGTGTGGGGCGGGGTATTGCTGCTGCAGGAGAGTGAGCTGGGTGGCTTGAAGGTGCTGATCGAATTGCCCAAGCGCCAGGCCTGATACACCACAAGATAAAAAATGTGGGAGCGGGCTTGCTCGCGAATGCGGTGGGTCAGTCAATAAATTTGGCGACTGAAACTCCGCATTCGCGAGCAAGCCCGCTCCCACATTGGATCTCCTCTCGGGTCAGAATCTGCGCAAGTCACTCACACACGAAACTGATCCATCAACCCCTGCTGCTGATTCGCCAAACTGTTCAACGCCTGGCTGACCCGCGCCGATTCATTCGCCTGCTCCGACAGCGACTCGGTCACATCGCGAATGGTCGCCACGTTGCTGTTGATCTCCTCGGCCACCGCGCTTTGCTCTTCGGCAGCGCTGGCGATTTGCAGGTTCATGTCGCTGATCACCGTGACCGCCTCACCAATCTGGCGCAGGGCGGTGACGGCCTGGCCGACTTGCTCGACACTGCCTTGGGCCTGGCGATAGCTGTTGCCCATGGAGCCGACCACATCGGTGGTGCCGTTTTGCAGTTGTTCGATCACCACGCGGGTTTCTTCCACCGATTCCTGGGTGCGCCGCGCCAGGTTGCGCACTTCGTCGGCGACCACGGCAAACCCACGGCCGGCTTCACCGGCGCGGGCGGCTTCGATGGCGGCGTTGAGCGCCAACAGGTTGGTCTGCTCGGCAATGCCACGAATCACTTCCAGCACCGAACCGATTTTCTCGCTGTTAGCCGCCAAGCCTTCAACTTGAGCCATGGCGGTGCTCATGTCGGCGGCCAGGTGGCCGATGTTGGTGGTGGTGCGGTCGATCACGGTCAAGCCTTCGCGGGTGGCCTGGTCGGCATCGCGCGCGGCTTGGGCTGCCTGGGCGGCGCTGCGGGCCACGTCCTGGGCGGTGGCGCTCATTTCATGGGAGGCGGTGGCCACTTGGTCAACCTGGCGGTATTGCTGTTCCATGCCGGCGCTGGTTTCAGTGGCGATCGCAGCGGATTGGTCGGCGGTGCCACGGGCGTCCTGCACCGAGCGTTTGACCTCGGCAATAATCGGTTGCAGCTTGTCGAGGAAGCGGTTGAACCAGCCGGCCAATTGCCCCAGCTCATCCTGTTTGTCGTAGGCCAGGCGGCGGGTGAGGTCGCCTTCGCCACTGGCGATGTCTTCCAGCATGCGCGCCACGCCAAGGATCGGCCGGGTCACGCTGCGCGCCATCAGCCATACCAGAATCAGGCCGACCACGGCGGCAAGCAGGCCCAGGCTCAGTTCCAGCAAGGTGCCGCGGGTGTTATCGGCGTCAAGTTGCGCCTTGAGCGCTTCGGCGGGGCCGACCAGGACTTTTTCCGGCACATCCAGCAACACGCCCCACGGCTTGCCGCCGGGAATCGGTGCGAAGGGCGCCAGCACCTTGAGTTGATGGTCGGTGCGCAGGCTGCGGATCTGCGTGCTGGCGGCCAGCGCGCTGATCAATTGCGCGCCGCTGGTGGTGTCGACCTGGTCCAGGCGCTGGCTGAGTTTGCTCGCGTCCGGGCTGTAGCCGGCGAGCAAGCCGGTGGGGCTGAGAATGCTGACCTGGGTCTGGCCGTCATACAGCTTCTGGCTGGCCTGTTGGCTCACGGCCTGCAGGCTGTTGAGGTTGATGTCCACCGACAACGAGGCGATGACTTTGCCGTTGACCATCAACGGGAAGACGATGCTGGTCATCAGCACGTTTTGCCCGTCGATCACATAAAAGTACGGCTCGATCACGCAGGGTTTCAGGGTGGTGCGCGGGCAGGTGAACCAGGCGTTGGCTTTTTCGCCGCTGGGGCCGACGCTGGTGTCGGCCATGTCGCTTTCAGGCAGCGACATCGAGGTCAATTTGCCCGGCGTCGGTTGCGACCAGTACAGGGCAAAGCGGCCCTTGTCGTTACTGCCCAGCTCCGCCTGGTTGGCGAACAGCTCATCCTTGCCGTCCAGCGCATTGGCTTCGAACACCAGCGACAAACCGAGCAGGTCCGGGTTGGCCTGCAGCGCGGCCTTGACCTGGCGGGTCAGGTCTTCGCGGGTGTCGAAGGCGTCGAGGAAACGTTTCTCCGCCTGCTCGCGCAAAAACAGCACTTGGCGGGAAAAACCGTGGCCGTACTGGTAGGCGTCCATGAATTGCTGGCGAATCCCCAGGGCCTGCACTTCACCTTGGGCCTCGATGCGCGCCTGGGCGGACTCGTCGAGCATCTGCATGCTTGAGGCTTTGACCTGCTGTGAGCTCTGCTCCATGCGATACAGCGACAGACCCACCAGCAGGGTCACGATCCCCAGCAGGCAGAGGCCGGCGAGCAGGGTGATTTTCCATTGAATGGAGAGCTGTCTGAGGGACATCGAGGAGCATCCTTAACCTGAAAACACAGAGAGTCAGGGTATCGGCCGCGTTTTTCAGTTCTTTATTATTTAAACGTTCAATTGAAAGTGCTTTTGTGGCGAGCGAGCTTGCTCGCGCTGGAGTGCGCAGCGCTCCTGTCTTTATGGGGCCGCTACGCAGCCCAACGGGAGCAAGCTCCCTCGCCACAGTTTTTGACATGCGCGCCCGCCTGCTGCAAAGTGCGCGCCCTTCTAATAAGACCTCCTAAAGCCTGCACGCTGGCAGCCAAGCCTATGGCCGCCTGGATGCGGGCATGCCTGTTTTTTAGTTTCTGTCTTGAGGTAACCATGATTAACGCAGTCATCGCCGCGGTCGGCACCATGCTGGTGCTCAGCTTGTCCCGCGTGCATGTGGTCATCGCCATTATTGTCGGCGCCCTGGTGGGTGGCTTGACCGGTGGCCTGGGCATCGAGGCCACGCTCAAGGCCTTCAACGGCGGGTTGGGCGGCGGCGCGACGGTGGCGTTGTCCTACGCCTTGCTCGGCGCTTTCGCGGTGGCGATTGCCAAGTCCGGCTTGGCCCATGCGTTGGCGGACAAGGCGTTGATGCTGGTTGATCGCCAGGAAGCCACGGGCGGCAGCCACGTCAAATGGTTGCTGATCGGCCTTTTGTGGGTGGTGGCGATTGCCTCGCAGAACATCCTGCCGATCCACATCGCGTTTATCCCGCTGCTGGTGCCGCCGCTGCTGTACGTGCTGACCAAGCTGCAACTGGACCGCCGCCTGATTGCCTGCGTGATGACCTTCGGCCTGATCACGCCGTATATGTTCCTGCCGGTGGGCTTCGGCAATATCTTCCTCAACCAGATCCTGCTGGCCAACGTGGCCAAGAGCGGTGTGGATATCAGCCAGGTCAACGTCACCCACGCCATGGGTTTGCCGGCGTTGGGCATGGTCGTCGGCCTGCTGGTGGCGGTGTTTGTCAGCTATCGCAAAAAACGCGTGTATGACCTGGAGAAAATCGAGCGGGTCGAGCAAGTAGCGGTGCAGTACAACCCACTGACTTTGCTGGTAGCCGGTTTGGCGATTGCCTCGGCGTTCATCATTCAGCTGTGGCTGGACTCGATGATTATCGGCGCCCTGGCCGGGTTTCTGATCTTCTCGGTGTCGGGCATCGTGCGCTGGCGCGAAACCGACGACCTGTTCACCGAAGGCATGAAGATGATGGCGATGATCGGCTTCATCATGATCGCCTCCTCGGGGTTTGCCGAAGTGCTCAAGGCCACCGGCGACGTGCGTTCGCTGGTGGAAGCCTCAGCGGCGTTCATCGGTCACAGCCGTGGCGTGGGCGCATTGCTGATGTTGCTGGTCGGGCTGCTGGTGACCATGGGCATTGGCTCGTCGTTTTCCACCGTGCCGATCCTCGCCGCGATTTTTGTGCCGCTGTGTGTGCAACTGGGCTTCAGCCCGCTGGCGATCGTGTGCATCGTCGGCACCGCCGGTGCGCTGGGCGACGCCGGTTCACCGGCGTCGGATTCGACCCTCGGCCCGACCTCCGGCCTGAACATCGACGGCCAGCATCACCATATCTGGGACACCGTGGTGCCGACGTTCCTGCACTACAACATTCCCTTGCTGGCGTTTGGCTGGTTCGCCGCCATGACCCTCTGACACCGCCTACAGATCCCTGGCAATTGGCCGATAGCCTCTCAAGTCGCCTAATAAGAGAGAAAAGCCATGCGTCTGAGTTTGAAGGCCAAAGTCCTGTCCCTCGCCGTAGTGCCGGTGTTGCTGTTTGCCGTGGTCATCAGCCTGACCACGGTGTGGATTCTGCAGGGCCAGGCACGCAACGAGGTGGATGAAACCCGCCAGCGCCTGCTCAACGACGCCAAGGCCACACTGCAAAGTTATGTGGAAGTGGCCATGACCACCATCAAACCGCTCTACGACGCCGCCGCCCCGGGCGACACTGCCGCGCGGGCGCAGGTGGTCAAGTTGCTGTCCAACACCCGCTACGGCAAGGACGGCTACTTCTTTGGCTACGACTCCGAGACTATCCGCCTGTTCAAGGGCAACAGCCCCGACGGCGTAGGCAAGAGCTTCAAGGACAACCGCGACCCCAACGGCGTCTACGTCAACCGCGACCTGGTCAAGGTCGGCAAGGACGGCACCCATTACCTGCAATACAGTTCGACCCAACCGGGGCAGACCGAACTGGTGCCCAAGCTCGGCTACACCGAGTACTTGCCGAAGTGGGACATGGTGATTGGTACGTCGGTTAACCTCGACGGCATCGAAGCCCAGGTGGCGGTGGTCGAGGCCAAGGTCGAGAAACGCATGGAAGGCGTGCTGTGGAGCATCCTCGGCGTGGCCGTGGTGGTGCTGTTGGTGATTGCCGCCGTGGGCCTGGTGACGGCCAATACCATCTTGCGTCCGCTGAACCTGATGAAAGCCAACCTCGACGATATCGCTGCCGGCGAGGGCGATTTGACCCGCCGCCTGGCCATTACCAGCCAGGATGAACTCGGCGATCTGGCCGGCGCATTCAACCGCTTTGTCGACAAGATCCACGGGCTGGTGCGCCAGATCACCGAGATGACCTCGCAACTCACTGGGCTGGTCAGCCAGGTGTCCGAGCAGGCCCAGCGCTCGGAAACCGCCATGGAACGCCAGCGTCACGAGACTGACCAAGTCGCCACCGCGATCAACCAAATGTCTTCCGCCGCCCATGAAGTGGCGCGCAGTGCTCAGGGCGCTGCCGTTGCCGCGCAACAGACCGACGCCGAGGGCCAGGCCGCCAAGCGCGTAGTGGACGGCAGCATCGCGCAGATCCATGCGCTGGTGAACGATATCCGCAGCAGCGGCGTGTCCCTCGACAGCCTGCAACAGGACGTGTCGTCGATTGTCAGCGTGCTCGGCGTGATTCGCTCGATTGCCGAACAGACCAACTTGCTCGCGCTCAACGCGGCTATCGAAGCCGCGCGGGCCGGTGAGGCCGGGCGCGGGTTTGCCGTGGTCGCCGACGAGGTACGCGCCTTGGCCAGCCGCACCCAGACCAGCACCCAGGAAATCCAGGGCATGATCGACCGCCTGCAAAAAGGCACCGAAGCCGCCGTGGACGCAATGCGCCGTTCCAGCGATGCCGGCGACGGCACCTCGGCCCAGGCCAACCAGGCCGGGACGTCGCTGGACACCATGGCGCAGTTGATCGGCACCATCAATTCAATGAACGCACAAATTGCCAGCGCCGCCGAAGAGCAAACCGCCGTGGCCGAGGAGATCAACCGCAGCGTGCATCAGATTGCCGTGGCGGTAGACAGTGTGGCGGATGAAACCCAACTGGGCGCCCAGACGTCCCGCAGCCTGGCGGATTTGGGTCAGCGTTTGGGGCAATTGGTGGGGCAGTTCAGGATCTGATCTTTCATAGGTTCAGCGTATGTTGACCTAACGTGTATACGAATATACCTCCCACCGCCCCTCGGTAAGACTTGAGCCCCCATCACAACAGGGGCTCACTTCAATGCCGCATCCCGACCCGCTTCAGCGCCTGGCTGAACTCGACACCAACACGGTCTCCGACGCACTGGATTTCCTGCAATTGCCCGGCGCCGTACTTGCGCATCGCCTACGCCCTGGACGATGACTCGCTGTTGCTGGCGTGCGAGGCGATCCGCCAGTTCTGCGCGGCGACGCGTTAAAGGTCGCGCATCAACAGGCCAAACTGCAGGTCCATGTCGGCAGGAAGCGGCACATACACCGTGTGCCCGTCTCCCGGCGCAACCTCGATGGCTTCGCCCTTGGCGTTATGCAGGCTGGCCAGGTCGAAGTGAAAGTTACCGGTGGGTGTCATCAACTCCAGGTGATTGCCCACGGTAAAGCGGTTCTTCACCTTGACCTCAGCCAGCTCGCCACGGCGCGTGCCGGTCAATTCACCGACAAACTGCTGACGTTCCGACACTGAGCTGCCGTTCTGGTAATTCTGGTATTCGTCGTGCACATGGCGGCGCAGGAAACCCTCGGTGTAGCCGCGTTGGGCCAGTGACTCAAGGTTAGCCATCAGGTTGCGGTCAAAGGCGCGACCGGCCACCGCATCGTCGATGGCCTGGCGATACACCTGGGTGGTGCGCGCGCAGTAGAAATGCGATTTGGTGCGGCCTTCGATCTTCAGCGAGTGCACGCCCATGTGCGTCAGGCGCTCCACATGCTGCACTGCGCGCAGGTCCTTGGCATTCATGATGTAGGTGCCGTGTTCATCCTCGAAGGCGGGCATCTGCTCATCCGGGCGATTGGCTTCCTGCAACAGGAACACCTGGTCGGTCGGTGCACCGATGCCCAGGGTCGGCTGGAATTGCTCGACGATGTCGCCCGTGGTGTTTTCCACGGCCGGCGTGGCCTGGTATTTCCAACGGCAGGCGTTGGTGCACGTGCCTTGGTTGGCATCGCGCTTGTTCATATAGCCCGAGAGCAGGCAACGCCCGGAATAGGCCATGCACAGGGCGCCGTGCACAAACACCTCCAGCTCCATGTTTGGCACCTGCTGGCGGATTTCGCCGATCTCTTCCAGCGACAGCTCGCGCGACAGAATCACCCGGCTGATGCCTTGCTGCTGCCAGAACTCGACGCTGGCCCCGTTCACCGTGTTGGCTTGCACCGACAAGTGAATCGGCATCAACGGGAAGTGGCGGCGCACCAGCATGATCAGCCCCGGGTCAGACATGATCAGCGCGTCCGGGCCCATGGCGATGACCGGGGCCAGGTCCTTGAGGAAGGTCTTCAGCTTGGCGTTGTGCGGCGCGATGTTCACCACCACGTAGAAGCGCTTGCCCAGCGCATGGGCTTCCTGGATGCCGAGCGCCAGGTTGGCGTGGTCGAACTCGTTGTTGCGTACGCGCAGGCTGTAGCGCGGCTGGCCGGCGTAGACCGCATCGGCGCCATAGGCGAAGGCGTAGCGCATGTTTTTCAAGGTGCCGGCGGGGGCGAGCAGTTCGGGGGCGATGACGGGTGGCATGGGCTCAAGTCGCAAAAGGTCGCGAGCGTAGTGGAGCCTGGGCGAGCTTTTATTGATCCAGGTCGCCCTTTTGGGATTTTGTATCGCTGTGTATCGGCGGGGGCTTGTCGACATAGGCGCGATACGTCAGGCGGTTTCAATGGCGTCCCCCGTCTCGACAAGGTCATTGCCATGCGACTTATCTCAGCCCTGTTCGTCGGCCTGCTGGTGGCCTTCGCCCTGGTTTCCAACCAGGTCGCCAGCCGTGAAAGTGAAAATGCCCAGGGCGCCATGCCGTCACTGGCGGGTGCAGTCGAATGGCTTAACTCGCCTGAGTTGAGCGCGCAGTCGCTCAAAGGCAAAGTGGTGCTGGTGGATTTCTGGACCTACGACTGCGTCAACTGCCGGCGCGCGCTGCCGTACGTGCAGGCCTGGGCGAAGCGGTACGAGCAGGATGGCCTGGTGGTCATCGGCGTGCACACCCCGGAATACGCCTACGAACACATCACCGGCAACGTCAGGGAGCAGGTGCGCAAGCTGGGCATCACCTACCCGGTAGCCGTCGACAACAACTACGCGATCTGGCGCAGCTTCGATAACCAGTACTGGCCGGCCCACTACTTGATTGATGCCAAGGGGCAGGTGCGTTACAGCCACTTTGGCGAGGGCCGTTATGACGCTCAGGAGCAGATGATCCAGACGCTGTTGAGCGAGGCCAGGGCGGCTGCTTCAAGCCCTTGAATCAAGCGGTCTATGCTTGTTGGAGAATCGAGGGCACTCCGAGGTTTCGCAGCGGACTAAGCAACAGGGCCTACACAGGACCTTTGCTTTTCTGACATGGATCGGACATGAATCAAACCAACCTGCAATTCAAAACCCTGCTGTTGCTGCTGGCCCTGGTGACCATCGCTTTTATCTGGATATTGCTGCCGTTCTACGGCGCAGTGTTCTGGGCGGTGATCCTCGGCATTATCTTTGCCCCGATGCAGCGGCGCCTGCAACAGCGGTTCAACTGGAACCGCAACCTGACGTCGCTGGCGACCCTGACGGTGTGCCTGATCATTGCGATTCTGCCGGTGATCATCACCAGCGTGTTGCTGGTGCAAGAAGGCGCCACGCTCTACAAAAACATCGAAAGCGGCAAATTGGACGTGGCGGGGTATATCGAGCAATTCAAGAACATCTTGCCGCCGTACTTCCAGCATTTGCTCGATCGCTTCGGCATGGGCAACCTGGAAGGCCTGCGCGAAAAGATCGTCAAGAGCGCGATGCAAGGCAGCCAGTTCTTCGCAACCCAGGCATTCAGCTTCGGCCAGGGCACGTTTGATTTCCTGGTGAGCTTTTTCATCATGCTGTACCTGCTGTATTTCCTGCTGCGCGACGGCCCCGAGCTGGTGCGCAAGGTGCGCACGGCGGTGCCGCTGGCCGAGCCGCAAAAGCGCCGTTTGCAGCTCAAGTTCAACCGCGTGGTGCGGGCCACGGTCAAGGGCAACGTACTGGTGGCCGTCACCCAAGGTGCGTTGGGCGGTTTGATTTTCTGGTTTCTGGATATTCCCAGCGCGTTGCTCTGGGCGGTGCTGATGGCGTTTCTATCGCTGTTGCCAGCAGTGGGCGCGGGGATCGTCTGGGGGCCGGTGGCCGCCTACTTCCTGTTGAGCGGTTCGATCTGGCAGGGCGTGGTGCTGGGGTTGTTCGGGGTGTTTGTGATTGGGCTGGTGGACAACGTGCTGCGCCCGATTCTGGTGGGCAAGGACACCAAGATGCCGGACTACCTGATCCTGATCTCGACCCTGGGCGGGCTGTCGGTGTTTGGTTTGAACGGGTTTGTGATCGGGCCGCTGGTGGCGGCGTTGTTTATGTCCAGCTGGGCGTTGTTCGTGGAGAGCAAGCCACGGGTCAAGCTGCCGTTGCCTTGAATATCAGGCGTGCAGCCTGAACGTCGAGGTTTGTTGCAGCTGTTTTTCGGCGGCGGATAACGAGGTGAGCGGGCCGCTGATGGGCTCGCCATCGCGTACCAGGTACCAACAGGCCAGCAACCCATGCGCGCGAAGCGAGGCGGGGACGGCGCTACCGATGACGGACATGATCTGGACAGTGGGCATGAATACCTCCATTTGCTATGGAGGCCACGTTACGGGGTGAGCACGCGCAAGAAAAATCACCTGGCTCGATAGTCGACATCAACGCCAAGCGTCAATCCACCACTTGATCGAGCATATGCACCACCTCCTGCTCACTGAGCAGGCCTTTGCGCACCAGGTTTTCCGCCAGCAGCGAGAGGAACTTCGCGCTGCGGTGGCCTTCGAGGTGCTTGAGTTCGGTCAGCGCGCTGTAGACCTTGCTGGACGTGCACAGGCCAGCGGTGCGGTGCGGGTTTTGCGTGGGCATGGTCGGTCGTCCTTGTTGTTATTGGGTGGACAGGGTCAATAGTGAGTCTGTTTCGTGACGTAAACATGACAGCACGCGTATCGGCCCGGCAAGTAGACATTGGCCTTAATCATGTGCGATTACGGCTCGGCTATTGTCCTCATAGCGACCTTGGCCGTATGAATCCGGACTTTACAGGCAAAAAAAGGCCCCGCGTGTAAGCGAGGCCTGTTCCTGTCATGTCAGTTCAGCGTTACCAGCCGCGACCGTAATAGCCGTGGGGAGGGCCGTAATAGCCGCGCGGTGGGCCGTAATAGACCGGCGCCGGGCGGTAATAAACCTGCTGCTGCACATACACCGGTGGCGGCGGTGCGTAGTAGACCGGAGGAGGCGCGGCATACACCGGTTGCGGCTGCACATACACCGGTTGCTGCACGTAGACCGGCTGGGATTGACTGGCAACCACGGAGCCGACAACGGCTGCGCCGATCAAACCACCCAATATGGCCGGGCCACCCCAACCACCACCGTGGGCGGAGGCTTGGCCTGCCATAGCGAGTGCGCCGATCAGCAAGGCGATTTTGGGGATTTTACGAATCATGGTCATTCCTCGGTTAGCCCCTGCGCTTGTGGTCTGCAATCAATAGACTCAAGGATTGTCGCGGGGATACTTTTAAGACAACGTATTTCTGAAAAACAGCACAGCCGATAGGTAAAGGTTGTGTAAGGTCTGTACCGAATTGCTTACTCACAGGAGTTTTCCATGCAGATGCACCCCAACAAGGACACCCAGCTGTGCATGTCATTGTCGGCGCGCCCCGGTAATTTCGGCTTGCGTTTCCATAACCATCTGTACGAACAGCTGGGTCTGAACTTCTACTATAAAGCCTTCAGCAGCCAGGATTTACCCGGCGCGATCGGCGGTATACGGGCGCTGGGCGTTCGCGGCTGCGGTGTTTCGATGCCGTTCAAGGAAGCCAGCATCGCCTTGGTCGATGAGCTGGACGACTCGGTCAAGGCCATCGCGTCCCTCAATACCATCGTCAACACCAATGGCCACCTCAAGGCCTACAACACAGACTACATCGCCGTCGAACAACTGCTGAAAAAACACGCGGTGCCCAAGGACTCGACCTTCGCCCTGCGTGGCAGCGGCGGCATGGCCAAGGCCGTGGCCAGTGCCTTGCGCGACGGCGGTTATGCCAATGGCGTGATCGTGGCGCGCAACGAGGCGGCGGGCCGGGCGTTGGCCCAGAGCCTGGGCTATGAGTGGCAGGCGCAGCTGGGTGACCTGCGCCCACAGATGCTGGTCAACGTGACGCCGATCGGCATGACCGGTGGGGCCGAGGCAGACCAATTGGCGTTTGACGCTGAAGCGGTGGATGCGGCCGACACGGTCTTTGATGTTGTAGCGATTCCCGCTGAAACGCCGTTGATCGTGCGCGGGCGTGCCAAAGGCAAACGGGTGATTACCGGGCTGGAGGTGATTGCGATCCAGGCGTTGGAGCAGTTTGTGCTGTACACCGGCGTGCGGCCGACGGATGAGCAGTTCCAGGCCGCAGTGGCCTTTGCCCGAAATTAACGCCCTGCGCAGATCCAGATGTGGGAGCGGGCTTTTGTGGGAGCTGGCTTGCCTGCGATAGCCTCAACTCGGTCCTGATGAAAAACCGAGGTGTCTGCATCGCAGGCAAGCCAGCTCCCACATTGTTGCTCGAGTTATGCCTGTTCCAGCTGTGTCAGGCGCTCTTCCAGCGCCGCAATCCGCGCTTCCAGTTCTTCAATGCGCTCCGCAGAAACCCCAGTTCCACGCTCCACCGGATTCCCCCGCGCCGCCAGAATCACCTCAATATCCGCCGGGTCCCCCAGCGCATGGGTATAACGGTCTTCCCGCTGCCCGGCCTGACGCGGCACCAGCAGCGCCAGCCCGCGCGCAATCAAACGCTCCAGCTGGTGCACGACTTGCTCGGCATCTTCAAAATCATGCATGCGCCCGCTGCGGGTCAGCAGTTCATTGACCGTCTGCGGCCCGCGCAGAAACAGCAGGCCGATCAGGATCACCTGGGCCGGCACCAGCTCCAGCGCCTTGTCCACGCGATGCTCCCAGCGGTCGGCGCGGCTGCCCATCACCAGGCGGGTAAAGCCTTGGCCTTCGAGGGCACGCAGGCTCTGGCCGACCTGGCCTTGGCTGAGGTTGGTCACCGGTTCGCGGCTGGTCTTCTGGTTGCAGGCCAGCACCAGGGCGTTGAGGGTCAGGGGATACGTCTCCGGGTTGGTCGCCTGTTTTTCGATCAGGCAGCCCAGGATGCGGATTTCCGTGCTGTTCAGGCGCGGCTCAGGGGTCTCGGTGTCGTGCTCGGCGGTCATCGCGCTTTCCCTATGCAGTGAATGCACTAGCCTAAGCCCGAAAAAATAAAAGACAAGCGGCGGGCATGTCTATAATCGCCGCTGGTTCCAAACCCTGCCATTACCGCGAGACTGTCATGACTATTTCCCTGTACGCCGCCTCCATCCCGGTTTTCAAGCAAATGCTCAACGCCCTGAGCGATGTGCTGAACAAAGCCGAAGCCCACGCCACCGCCAAGAACATCGAGCCGAACGCCTTGTTGCAAGCGCGTCTGTTCCCGGACATGTTCCAACTGGTGCGCCAAGTGCAGATCGCCGTCGACTTCGCCAAGGGCGTTTCCGCCCGCCTGGCCGAGATCGAAGTGCCGAAGTACGAAGACAGCGAAGTCACCTTCGCCGACCTGCAAGCCCTGATCGCCAAAGTGCTGGCGTTTGTCGACACCATCAAGCCTGAGCAAATCGACGGCAAAGAAGGTATCGAGATCATTACCCGCCCAGGCACGCCGAAAGAGAAGCGCTTCAGCGGCCAGTCCTACCTGCTGACCTACGGCCTGCCGCAGTTCTTCTTCCATGTCACCACCGCTTACGCCTTGCTGCGCCATAACGGCGTGGAAGTGGGCAAGCGTGATTACATGGGCGCTTTCTAAGCATCCAGATACAAAAAAGCCCGGGGCGTCCTTTGTTGAACGCCCCGGGCTTTTTTACGCCTGATGTTTAAGCTGGCTGCTGTTCCTTGCCTAAACACGCCGCTGCGGTAAACAGCACATCGGTGGACGAATTAAGCGCGGTTTCCGCCGAGTCCTGCAGCACGCCAATGATGAAGCCGACGGCCACCACTTGCATGGCGATCTCACTGGGAATGCCGAACAGGCTGCACGCCAGGGGAATCAACAGCAGAGAACCGCCGGCCACACCCGACGCCCCACACGCACACACCGCCGCGACCACGCTGAGCAGCACGGCGGTCGGCAGGTCCACGGCGATCCCGAGGGTGTGCACGGCGGCCAGGGTCAGCACGGTGATGGTGATCGCGGCACCGGCCATGTTGATCGTCGCCCCCAGCGGGATCGACACCGAGTAGGTGTCTTCATGCAGGCCCAGGCGCTTGCTCAGCGCCAGGTTCACCGGGATATTCGCCGCCGAACTGCGTGTGAAGAACGCGGTAATACCGCTTTCACGCAGGCACATCAACACCAGTGGATAAGGGTTGCGGCGCAGTTTCCAGAACACGATGGCCGGGTTGACCACCAGCGCCACGAACAGCATGCAGCCGATCAACACCACCAACAGGTGGGCGTAGCCGAGCAGGGCGCCGAAACCGGAGGTGGCCAGGGTCGAGGCCACCAGGCCGAAGATGCCCAGCGGCGCAAAGCGAATCACCACGCGCACAATCAGTGTCACGCCGTTGGACAGATCATCGAGCACGGTACGTGTGGTTTCACCGGCATGGCGAATCGCGACGCCCATGCCGATGGCCCAGGCCAGGATGCCGATAAAGTTGGCGTTCATCAATGCGCTGACAGGGTTGTCGACCACGCTGAGCAACAGGCTTTGCAGCACCTCGCCGATGCCGCCGGGGGCGCTTACCGTCACGTCATGCGTGGCCAGCACCAGGAGCGATGGAAACAGTGTACTGGCGACCACCGCCACGACGGCGGCGGCAAATGTCCCCAGCAAGTACAGGAACAAAATCGGCTTGATATGAGTTTCCTGGCCGTGTTTATGGTTGGCGATCGAGGCCATGACCAGCACAAACACCAGAATCGGGGCGACGGCTTTCAATGCGGTGACAAATACCTTGCCGATAAAACCGGTGGCTTTGGCCGCTTCGGGCAACAGCAGGGCTAGCAGAATGCCGGCGATCAAGCCGATGAGGATTTGCGTGACCAGGCTGACGCGTGTCAGTCGCTGGAAGAGGGAAGGGGCGGCAGTCATAAACAGTTGTCTCTAGTTCTTTTAGTGGGACGCAGCATTGCAGGCAGTAGGCCCTGGAGGAAGCAGGCGCAAAGTCTAACATGCTGTAGGAAATGTCCTTGTTGGTGCGGCATTCCGTCACCGCGCCCGTAGGCTTTGGCCAAATCCAGACATACTCTGTTAACATTCTCGTCTCTCACCTTTCCTATCCGTCAGCGAGCCCTTCGGGCTGTCGTTGATGTCGTCGTTTCTGGAGTTTTCATGCTGTTTCCCATCCTGCTGCTGTCGGCCGCCGGCTTTACCGTGCTGACCACAGAATTCATTATCGTCGGGCTGTTGCCGGCTATTGCCCGGGACCTGAATGTCAGCGTGTCCCAGGCGGGGTTATTGGTGACGTTGTTCGCCTTTACCGTGGCCGCCTTTGGCCCGTTTCTGACGGCGTACTTCGCGCGCTTCCCACGCAAACGCCTGTTTATCAGCATCCTGCTCATGTTCGGCGTGGCCAACACGGTGGCCGCGTTGGCGCCGAATATTTGGGTGATGGCGTTCGCACGCTTGATTCCGGCGTTGGGCTTGCCGGTGTTCTGGGCCTTGGCCAGCGAGACGGCGGTGGATATCGTCGGCCCTGAATATGCCGGTCGGGCCATCGAAAAGATTGGCTTTGGCATCGTCTGTGCCACGGTGTTCGGCATTCCCGTGGGCACCTTGATTTCCGACATGTTCGGCTGGCGCACCGCGTTCGCCATCCTCGCAGTGGTGGCGTTGGCCAAGGCCTTGCTGCTGTTTATCTACTTGCCGGTGACCAAACCGAAGAACGACCTGGTGACACTGCGCTCGCAGTTCAAGATCCTGCGCAACCCGCTGATGCAGGGGCATATTTTGTTGTCGATCCTGGTGTTCAGCGGCATGTTTACCGCCTACACCTACCTGGCCGATATCCTTGAGCGCCTGGCCGGGTTCGACGGCACGCTGGTGGGCTGGTGCCTGATGGGGTTTGGCGCGGTCGGCCTGCTCGGCAACTCCCTGGGCGGGCGCGCGGTGGATCGTCACCCGTTGATCGCCTCCATGGTGTTCTGTGGGTTCATGATCGCGGGCATGGTGGCCTTGGTCCCGGCTATTCACTCAACGATTGGCCTGGCGGCGGCGATGGCGGTGTGGGGCGTGACCCAGGCGGCGATGTTTCTGGTCAGCCATGTGCGGTTGATGAAGGCCGCGCCTCACGCACCGGCGTTTGCGGCATCGTTGAACATTGCCGGGGCCAACCTGGGCATTGGCCTGGGCGCGATGGTGGGCGGGCATGTGATCGACACCCTCGGCTTGGGCAGCCTGGGCTTTGCGGCGTCGGGTTTTATTCTGGTGTCGATCCTGCTGGCGCTTGGGCTGATGACTGCCAAGCCGACTGCCGCCAGCGCCTGAATCATTAGGGCAGGGCGGTAAACAATTCGCGCCGAGCACCTTCGGTAATCGCCACGATGCCGGGGTGCTTGACCTTGCGCTCTACCGAAATCGCGTAGAACGACTCGGTGACCGCATCGGTCTGGCCAATCAGCGCCACCCCGTACTGGCGCACCACCTCATCGGCAATCACGCTGGGGGCGATAAAGATGCCGCTGCCGGATTGGCCAAACGCCTGCATCAACGCGCTGTCGTCGAATTCGCCGATGATCTTCGGTTGAATCTGTTGCTCGGCGAACCAGCGCTGCAAACGGCTGCGCACCACCGTTTCTGCACCTGGAATCAACAGCGGCGCGCCCTGCAGGCAGCGTGGGAAATCGCCGCCGTATTGGTCAGCCAATGCCTGGGTGGCGAAAAAGCTGATGCCGCATTCGCCCAACTTCTGGCTGTAGCCTTTGATGTCCAAGTGCGTCGGCATGGGGCTGTCGGAGATCACCAGGTCCAGGCGCTGGATCGCCAGGTCGGCCAATAAACGTTCGAGTTTATCCTCGCGACAGGTGATACGGATCGGTTCGCTCAGCTCCATGGTCGGCGCGATCAGCCGATAGACGATGGATTTAGGCACCACATCCGCCACCCCAACCCGGAACAGAATCTGCTGTTCATTGGGCTCTGCGCGCAACAGCGCCTCCAGTTCATTGCCGGTCTGGAACATTTGCTCGGCGTAGGGCAGGGCCCGTCGCCCGGCCTCGGTGAGTTCCAGCTGCCGCCCCACGCGCTGAAACAGCGCAACGCCGAAGGTTTGCTCGAGCAGGCTGATCTGCCCGCTGATGGTCTGCGGCGTGAGGTTCAGTTGCTCGCAGGCGCGCACGATGCTGCCGGTCTTGGCCACCACCCAGAAATAATGCAACTGTCGGTAATTGAGCATGGCGACCTACACTTCGTAAAAAGCGAAGTATACGTGAGAAAAATACGAATTTTTCTGAACTGTTCATCTGCATAGAATGCCTCGCTATCGAGGGGCCACTATTTGGACCCAATGGTTCTAACGAGGAATACATCATGAAACTCAATTCCCTGGGCGCCGCGTCGTTGCTTGCGCTTTCATTGGTAATGGTCAGCGGTTGTGATCAGGTGGAAAAGAGCGCGCAGCAAGTGCTGGGCAAAGCCACCGAATCCGCCAAGCAAGCCATCGATGACACCCATAAGGCTGCCGAGCAGGCATTGAGTGAAGCGACGCAGGGCTTGATCAGTCCGCAGAAGAAAGCTGATCAGCCAGAAAAAGAACCTGAATCGAACAGTAAAGAAGCCTAATTCCCCAGCACAACGTCAGGACTGACCTATGGATTACCTTTTACAACTGGCTGCCAGCCCCACCGCCTGGGTCGCACTGGCCACCTTGATCGTTATGGAAATCGTGCTGGGCATCGATAACCTGATCTTTATCTCGATCCTCACCAACAAATTGCCCGAGAAGCATCGCGCCAAGGCACGACGCATCGGTATCAGCATGGCGTTGGTGTTGCGCCTGGGCCTGTTGAGCACCATCGCGTTTATCGTGCAGTTGACCGCGCCGGTGTTTGAAATCTTCGGCCAGGCGTTTTCGTGGAAGGACATGATCCTGATCGCCGGTGGCCTGTTCCTGGTGTGGAAGGCGACCACCGAGATCCATCACAGCATGGACCCGGAGCCCGAGGAAAAAGCCAGCACCGGCGCCGTGGTGTCCATCGGTTTCGCGGCGGCGATTGGCCAGATCCTGTTGCTCGACCTGGTGTTCTCCATCGACAGCATCATTACGGCGGTGGGGATGACCGAGCACTTGCCGATCATGATCATTGCCGTGGTGACCTCGGTCATCGTGATGCTGGTGGCGGCTGAACCGTTGGCCAAGTTCATCAACGACAACCCGACGGTGGTAATGCTGGCCCTGGGCTTCCTGATCATGATCGGCATGACGCTGATCGCTGAAGGCTTCGGTGCCCCTGTGCCAAAAGGCTACGTGTATGCAGCCATGGCGTTCTCGGCGGTGATCGAGTGCCTGAACATCGCACGGCGCAATCGCCACAAGCGTCTGCTCGCCGCCAGGCAGTAACAGCGCAAATGCAAAAGCCGGCTGGGCTCACAAGAGCCCAGCCGGCTTTTTGCTGTCTGATAGAATCCGCTCACTTGTTACCTTGAGGTCCACCATGAACGAGCCGATTCGCCTCACCCAGTACAGCCACGGCGCGGGTTGCGGCTGCAAGATCTCACCCCAGGTGCTTGAAGTGATCCTCGCCGGCAGCGGCGCACAGAACCTTGACCCCAACCTGTGGGTCGGCAACGCCTCGCGCGACGACGCGGCCGTGTACGCCATCGACGACGAACGTGGGGTGGTTTCCACTACCGATTTCTTCATGCCGATTGTCGATGACCCCTTCGACTTCGGCCGCATTGCCGCCACCAACGCGATCAGCGATATCTACGCCATGGGCGGCGACCCGTTGATGGCCATCGCCATTCTGGGCTGGCCCGTGAATGTGCTGGCGCCGGAAATTGCCCGTGAAGTGATCCGTGGTGGCCGCTCGGTGTGCGATGCCGCCGGTATCCCGCTGGCCGGCGGGCACTCCATCGACGCCCCGGAGCCGATCTTCGGCCTCGCCGTGACCGGCATCGTGCAAAAGCGCCATATGAAACGTAACGATACCGCCACTGCCGGGTGCAAGCTGTACCTCACCAAACCCTTGGGTATCGGCATCCTCACCACCGCCGAAAAGAAGGGCAAATTGCGCGAGGCGGATATCGGCCTGGCGCGTGACTGGATGTGCACCCTGAACAAACCCGGTAGCCGTTTCGGCAAATTGGCCGGCGTGACCGCCATGACCGACGTCACCGGTTTCGGCCTGCTCGGCCATCTGGTGGAAATGGCTGACGGCAGCGCTCTGACGGCGCGCATCGAATATGAAAAAGTCCCACGCCTGCCAGGGGTCGAGGACTACCTGGACCAGGGCTGCATGCCCGGTGGCACCTTGCGCAACTTCGACAGCTATTCGAGCAAACTTGGGCGCCTGCAAGAGCTGCACAAACGCGTGCTGTGCGACCCGCAAACCAGCGGTGGCTTGCTGATCGCCGTTACCGCCGATGGCGACGCCGAATTCCACACGGTGGCCGCAGAGCTGGGCCTGAGCCTTGAGCCGATCGGCGAACTGGTTGAGCGACAGACCCACGCGGTAGAGGTGTTTTGATGGCAACTGACATCACCGACTACCGCGACATCTTCCTCAACGACCGGCCGATGATGGATACCCGCGCGCCGATCGAGTTCATCAAGGGGGCGTTCCCCGGGGTGATCAATTTGCCACTGATGACCGACGACGAGCGCCAGCGGGTCGGCACCTGCTACAAGCAGCAGGGCCAGCAGGCAGCAATCGTTTTGGGGCATGAATTGGTGTCCGGAGCGATCAAGGATAAGCGCATCGAACAATGGGCGCAGTTCGCCAAGGCCAACCCTGACGGTTACTTGTATTGTTTTCGCGGTGGGCTGCGTTCGCAGATCGTGCAGCAATGGTTGAAGACCGAAGCCGGCATCGAGTATCCGCGCGTCGGCGGTGGCTACAAGGCCATGCGCACCTTTCTGCTGGAGACGCTGGAGCACGCCACAGCCGAGTGTGATTTTGTGCTGTTGGGCGGCATGACCGGCACCGGCAAAACCGAAGTGCTCAGCCAGTTGCGCAACGCCCTGGACCTGGAGCGGCACGCCAACCATCGCGGTTCCAGCTTCGGCAAACGCGCCACATCACAACCCTCAAACATCGACTTCGAAAACCGCTTGGCGGTGGACCTGCTGAAAAAACGCGCAGGGGGAATCGAGCAATTTGTGGTTGAGGACGAGAGCCGCATGATCGGCAGTTGCGCGTTGCCGCTGCCGTTGCACAAGGGTATGCAGACGTTCCCGATGGTATGGCTGGAGGACAGCATCGAGGGCCGCGTCGAAAGAATTCTGTGCGATTACGTGGTGGATCTGTGCGCCGAGTTCATCCAGGTATTCGGCGAAAACGGCCAGGCACTGTTTGCCGAGCGTCTGACCCAGAGCCTTGCCAATATCCACAAACGCCTGGGTGGTGAGCGCTTCCAGCGGCTGCACACGGTCCTGCAGGACGCCCTGGCAGAACAGGCCCGCAGTGGCGCGGTAGACTTGCACCGCGTGTGGATCGAAGGCTTGCTGCGTGAGTATTACGACCCGATGTACGCTTTTCAGCGTGAAAGCAAAGGCGCGCGGATCGAGTTTGCGGGGGAGCAGGGCGCGGTGGTGGAGTACTTGCGCGAAAGGCTGGGGTGACTTTATTGGCGCCATCGCAGGCAAGCCAGCTCCCACATTTGAGGGCATTCACCGATCAAATTGTGGGAGCTGGCTTGCCTGCGATAAGGCCCTCAGCCTCACCAGGAACCTAAAGAATCACCGCCCCGATCAACCCACACACCACCCCCACCAACATCGTCAGCCCCGCCACCGTCACCAGCACCCGCGCATCGAAATCCTTGCGCAGCATCAACAGCGACGGCAGGCTCACGCTGGGCAGGGTCATCAGCAAGGCTACAGCCGGGCCGGTGCCCATGCCCAGGGTCATCATGGTTTGTACGATAGGGATCTCGGCGGCGGTAGGAATCACGAACAGCGTGCCGACGATCGCCAGCGGCACCAGCCACATCAGGCTGTTGGCCATCGCCCCGTCGACGTGGGGGAACAGCCAGACCCGCGCGGCCCCCAAGACCAGCACGGCCAGGATATAAACGGGGATCGTGCTCCAGAACAACTGCCACAGGGTACGCAACCAACGGGTCAGGAACGGCTGCGACTCGCTTTGACTGACGTCGGCCACCGCATCCAGCGCGGCTTCCGGCACCTGATCGGGCCGGGCAATTCGCTGTGCCACCAAGGACACGCCCACCACCAACACAATCCCTGCCACCAGCCGCAATGCGGTAAAGCCCCAGCCCAGCACAAAACCCATGAACACCAGGGTTGCCGGGTTCAATACCGGGTTGGCGATCCAGAACGCCAGCGCCGCGCCCACCGACACCTGCTGACGGCGCATGCCTGCCGCCACCGGTGCCGCGCAGCAACTGCACATCATCCCTGGCAGGGCGAACAGGCCACCGCGCAGGGTCGACCTCAGGCCGGCTCGACCAAAAAGGCGCAGCAGCCAGTCACGGGGGATCAACACTTGCAGCAGTGAACCCAGAATCACCGCCAGCACGGCGGCTTTCCAGATTGCCAGGAAATACACTTGGGCATAGGCCAGCGCGGCCGCCAGGGGGGCGGTTTGCTGATCATTGAGAATCGAGGCGCCGATGCTGTGGTTATCCGCTGCCACGAACGCCTTGAGGTAGTAGGGCGACCACTTCACGTAGTAGAGGCCGATGCAGGCCACCAGCACGAACAGCGCTGGTTTCCACCAGAACGACCAGCCCCGGTTAGGCTGGGTGGAGATGAGGTTGGGCATGGTGCAGGTCCGCAGATGATTCAATAGCGGGGCATCATACGCCTGTGTCAGATATCCGCAGCTGGTTGAGTTGCATCCGGGCACGTCTGCTGGCCGTTATCCAGGCCTTGCTTGTAGTTGCGGCTCAGCAGCGATGCCTTGCCGTTGTGCCAGGTCAACGTCAGCACATACAGGGTGTCGTAGTCACTGCCCGACCAATCGTCGGTGATGGTGTGTTTTTCACCCGAGGCTTCACTGGCGACCTTGTTGATCAGCTCCGGCAGGTAGCCGTGGGACCACGCGGTGTAGATGATCGCGTTGTGGTACTTGTCTTCCACCAGCTCGTCCGCAAGGTCGCTGGTGTCGTTGGCGGAGAACTTGATGTTGACCGGCAGGCCGAGCTTGATGGCGCTGGGGCTGATGGTCATCAATGGCCGAATGTAGCTGTAGGAGTTGTCCTTTTCGCCTTCCTCGACATTACGCGTCGGGTTAGGGGCGAACACAAAGTTGGCCTTGCCGAATTTCTGCGGCAGCACGGTGGCCAGGTTCATCGCGCGGTTCAGGCCCTGGCAGTTGAGCTGGCCGAGGCCGCCGGCAGGTTTTTCGCCGTGGCGCAGGAATACCAGGGTTTGCACGCCGTCCACGGGGCCGGCGCTGCTGATGCGTGATTCCAGGCTCAGGCCGATTGCGCCGCCCGCCACGAGCAGCGGCAACATAATGTATGAATAACGTTTAAGACGTCGCGCAAGGCACAGAGGCTTGATTCTCATTGTGGGTTCGAGTCTTCAGTGCATCGGATTAAGGCGGACAAGCCCGGCCCCAGCGACGCATCCGGCGTCCTGTGGTTTTTCCGTGTCGTTGTAACAGGGTGTCTCCTTTCACCGTCATGGCGCACTTAAGAGTGCACATCGGCGCTTTGGTTCGCCTGCGCGCAAGATTAGCGCGGCTATGTTGCGCAATGATGACCCATGCAGGACGGCGTGCACGTGGCTATTATGAGGGCTTTCCGCCTGGGGATTTCCCGATGAACGCACTTGCCGCCTTTCCGATCAACAGCAAATGGCCCGCCCAGCACCCGGAGCGCTTGCAGCTGTATTCGTTGCCCACGCCCAACGGCGTCAAAGTGTCGATCATGCTTGAGGAACTGGGCCTGCCGTATGAAGCGCATAAGGTCAGTTTCGAGACCCAGGACCAGCTATCGCCCGAGTTCCTGTCCCTGAACCCCAACAACAAAATCCCCGCGATCATCGACCCCAATGGCCCGAGCGGCCAGCCGCTGGCGTTGTTCGAGTCCGGCGCGATCCTGATCTACCTGGCGGAAAAAACCAGCCAATTGCTTTCCGAAGACCCGGCCACCCGCTACGAAACCCTGCAATGGCTGATGTTCCAGATGGCCGGCATCGGCCCGATGTTCGGCCAACTGGGTTTCTTCAACAAATTTGCCGGCAAGGCCTACGAAGACAAACGCCCACGTGACCGCTACGCCGCCGAATCCCGGCGTTTGCTCGACGTGCTGGAAAAGCGCCTGCTGGGCCGCACCTGGATCATGGGCGACGATTACAGCATTGCCGACATCGCCACCTTCCCATGGATTCGCAACCTGATCGGCTTCTACGAATCCGGCGATTTGGTCGGCATTGCCGACTTCCCCAACGTACTGCGTGCACTGGACGGCTTTGTCGCACGGCCAGCAGTGATTCGTGGCCTGAATATACCGAGCTGAAGCATGCCGACTTTCGATTTCAAACAACTGGATGTCTTCAGCAGCGTTGCCCTCAAGGGCAACCCGCTGGCGGTGGTGCACGGTGCTGACAGCCTTACCGACCAGCAAATGGCCGATTTTGCCAACTGGACCAACCTCAGCGAAACCACGTTTTTGCTGACGCCGCGCGATGCACGAGCTGACTATCGGGTAAGAATTTTTACCACGCTCAAGGAGCTTCCGTTCGCCGGGCATCCGACGCTGGGCAGTTGCCATGCCTGGCTGCAGGCGGGCGGTATACCCAAAGGCGATGAGATTATTCAAGAGTGCGAAATCGGCCTGGTGCGTGTCCGTCGTGAAGGTAACGAGTTGGCGTTTATTGCACCGCCGTTGTTGCGCACTGGGGCGGTTGAGGCCGTCTTGCTGGAGCGTGTTCGCCGTGGTTTGGGTTTGGCGCCCGACGCCATTGTGCGTAGCCAATGGGTCGACAATGGTGCGGACTGGCTGGCAGTGATGCTCGCTGATCGCGACCAAGTGTTGGGGCTACAGCCGGATTACGCGCAACTGCACGGTCTGGCGATTGGCGTTATCGCGCCCTGTGACCCGGCGCGTGACGCCATAGACACGCACTTCGAAGTGCGCGCCTTTGTCGCTGGCGACGGTGTCCAGGAGGACCCGGCCACCGGCAGCCTCAACGCCGGCATCGCCCAGTGGCTGTTGCGCGAAGGCCTTGCGCCCGAGCGCTACGTGGTCAGCCAAGGCTCGGCCATTGGGCGCGCCGGGCGTATTCGCGTGGCGCGCCACGGCGATGAAATCTGGGTCGGCGGTGCGGTGGCGGTGTGCATCGAAGGGCGAGTACAGCTCTAGATCAATGAATTGTTACGGGCTGCGCAATACACTATTGGCCCCTTGGCGTTTGTACTGCCGGGGCCAAGGGGCATAAGCTTTCGCCCCAACTATTTCTGCCGCCATCCAGGAAACCCATGACCAGCCAGTTCCCCCAAGCCCGCCCACGTCGCCTGCGCCGCTCCCCGGAGCTGCGTGGCTTGTTCCAGGAAACCGAATTCACCCTCAACGACCTGGTACTGCCGATTTTCGTCGAAGAAGAAATCGACGACTTTGTGCCGATCACCAGCATGCCGGGCGTGGTGCGTATTCCAGAAAAGAAACTGGCCGGTGAGATCGAGCGCTATGCCCGCGCCGGGATCAAGTCGGTCATGACCTTTGGCGTGTCCCACCACCTGGACGCCAACGGCAGCGACACCTGGAAAGAGCGCGGCCTGGTCTCGCGCATGTCCTCGATCATCAAGGACGCCGTGCCGGAAATGATCGTAATGTCCGACACCTGCTTCTGCGAATACACCGACCACGGCCACTGCGGCGTGATGCACGGCGCCCACGTCGACAACGACGCGACCCTGGTCAACCTCGGCAAACAAGCCGTGGCCGCCGCCCGCGCCGGTGCTGACGTAATCGCACCGTCTGCTGCTATGGACGGCCAGGTCCAGGCCATCCGCCGCGCCCTGGACGACGCCGGCTTCACGCATATTCCGATCATGGCTTACTCCACAAAATTCGCCTCGGCCCTCTACGGCCCGTTCCGCGAAGCTGGCGGCAGCGCACTTAAAGGCGACCGCAAAAGCTACCAGATGAACCCAATGAACCGCCGCGAAGCCGTGCGCGAATCACTGCTCGATGAGCAGGAAGGCGCAGACGCGCTGATGGTCAAACCGGCCGGTGCCTACCTCGACATCATCCGCGACATCCGCGAAGCCTCGCGCTTGCCGGTGGCGGCGTATCAGGTCAGTGGTGAGTACGCGATGATCAAATTCGGTGCCCAGGCGGGCGCGATTGATGAAGCGCGCGTGGTGCGGGAGACGTTGGGGTCGATCAAGCGTGCGGGGGCGGATTTGATTTTTACGTACTTTGCGATGGATTTGGCGTTGGCGGGGATTTAATTCCGGCGATTGAGCCTGTGGCGAGAGAATTTGCTCGCTGCAGGCGCTTAGCACTGCACCTACACCGAATCAGCCCAGCGTTGGCAAAAGTCGTGCTGCTCCTGTATATCGTTGGTGAGATCGCTCTCTTCATAAGAGAAAATATGCACAAGCTCACCGTCCGGAACGCCCATAGTCATCTCGTAGGCGACAAGTCCGTTAGACATGTGCGAAGACATTCCTGATGTGTGGACGTTGATTTTTGCGCCTTTGCATAAAAATTCAATGTCTTTCAAGTCTGCCCTCATTAAACCGAAGCAGTCGTATAGGTCCAGTGCTGTGTACGTTCTTCGTGTTTCATCGTTCATCAGTAGGTAAAGAGTAGGTTTGCCCGCTTCGTATTCGATGATTGCGTTTTCACGTGTTCCGTTTTTGATGATAGTTATTTCACGGGATTTCATGGGAACTTCCTATTAGGGGTCAATATGGTATATCCCTTATACGTGCCGTCTTCGTTGACTGGCGAAGCACCTAAAATATCTTTAGTATCTATACGCTCTGGAATTGCAATTTCTAATTCATTTTTGTGTTTGGAACGAACCCCAAGTTCTTTATTTACGTCTCTGCCGGGGATTTTTCTTAGTGTATAAAGAAATCCTTCTTCAAATCCATAATTGGATGCGAATACTAACGCCTGGGTGCTAGACGTTGACGTGGGTACAAAGTTACTCGGAGGGCTAGCGTTGTTTACCGAGTGCAGGTAAAGGTCTGTGCTCGACCCTCGACTCTCAAATCCCTTTTCAAAGATTCCATCTGGTTCTCTTGAATCCCCACGATATAAATACCGTCGTTTTCTCTGTGGGGTTGGCGTCGATGGCGACTTCTCATCAACCTTTGTCTTTCTGGAGGGGCTCTCTTTTTTTGCATCGGGTTTGCATCCATCCGCTCCTGGGCATGTGTTCAATCCCAGCGGGTCCACCCACCCCGTGGGATTGGGCACGTACTGGTACGCGTTGATCCCGCCCGCCAGCTTTACTGGGTCGGGTGTCAGGTAGCGACCGATATCTGGATTGTAGTAGCGGTGGCGGTTGTAGTGCAGCCCGCTTTCCGGGTCGAAGTATTGGCCTTGGAAGCGTAGCGGGTTGTCGATCTTGTTTATGTCGAGGCGGCTGATTTGGCCGTAGGCGCGGTAATGCGCGGACCAGACGATTTCGCCGTCGGGCGCGGTGAGTTCCTGCGGTGTGCCGAGGTGGTCGAGTTGGTAGTGGAAGGGCTGGGTGTCTTTCGGCCCGAAAACTTCCAGCAATGCCAGCGGACGGAAACTGTCCGGTTCGTAGATGTAACTGCGATGGCGATCTGCGTGATGCTCCGCAATCAGCTTGTCGCCTTGCCAGAAAAACTCCGTGGTTACGCCATCTACGGTTTTGCTGATCCTTCGGCCAAACGGGTCATAGCGGTAGCTGGCCTTCTGACCATTGGGTTTTGTGATCGATATCAGCCGGTGCTGGCAGTCGTAGCGGTACTCGGTGACGAGTTGGTGACCCTTGCCGCGCCTTTGGCGGATCAGGTTGCCGAAGGCGTCATAGTCGTAATGATGATCGCCCTGGATCATCAACCGATTCCCCGCGACGATGTCCGGCCCAGGACGGTCTTGCATTAGCAGGTTGCCCGCTGGGTCATGGCCAAAGCGTTCCTGCACGTCTTGCGAGTGGTCGGCCCGAGTCAGGCGGGTGAGGGGGTCGTAGTGGTAGTGGTGTTCACCTTTGCGGGTGTCGAGCAGGCGAGTGAGGTTGCCGGTTTTGTCGTAGTCGTAGTGGCGGCGGTAGAGCTTGTGTTCTTCCTGGGTCACCGCGTGGGCGTGCAGGCGGTTTTGGTCGTCGTAGTGGTAGTGGCTGAGGAGCTGGCCTTGCTGGCGTTGGCGTTCTTTTCCGGTGTTGAACAGGTGGGACGTTAGGGTTTTGCCATTCAGTTCGACGGTGGCGAGGTGGCCGCCTTTGTCGTGGTTGAAGGTGACGCGATTGTTGTCCGGCAGGCGCAGGTTTTTCAGTTGGCCGCAGGTGTCGTAGCCGTAGCGCAGGGTGCCCCAGCCTTGGTGGTCGGCGGTGAGGCGGTTTTGGCTGTCGTATTCGTAGGCTAGGGCCCAGTGGCCGTCATCGACGCTGAGGAGGTTGCCCTGGCGGTCGTAGGTGTATTCAACAACGTTGGAATCGGGAAGGGTTTTTCGTACGAGCCGCCCGGAAGCGTCTCGCTCGTAGCGGGTAATGAGCTGACTGCCGTCGTCGCCGTGTTCGGTCTTTTCCAGCAGGTTGCCGTTGAGGTCGTAGACGTACGCCGTACGCTGACCGTCAAAACCGATTTCCTGCTGGATCAGGCCGTTGGGGTGGTAATCCAGCCGGTAGGTTTCGCCGACTTCGTTTTCGATCTCGGTCAGTAGTAACCGGGTGTTGTCGTAGCGGTAGTTGACCTGGGTTCCATCGGCATTGAGGCGGCGGCTGATCAGGTGCAGGCCGTCGGCGTATTCGTAGCGGGTGACGTGGCCCAGTTCATCACGTTCAGAGGTGATTTTTCCGTACGGGTTGTAGCTGAATTCTCGCGTCGCTCCATCGGGCTTGGTGATTTTCAACAAGCGCCCTGCGGCGTCCCACTGATACTGGGTCAGCGCCCCATGCTCATCCTCACGCGCAACCTGTCGCCCAACATCGTCATAGCGATACCGCTTAACCCCACCATTCGGCAGTTGCTCTTCAACAAGCTGCCCACGCTCATTCCAAACCAGTCGATGACAGCCGCTATCCGGATACCAAACCCCAACCAGTTGCCCGTGTTTGTTGTAGGTGTAATCTGTAACGTTGCCGTCAGGATCTGTCTGACGCGTAACGTCGCCCTGGTCATTGCGCTCATACTTCCAAACCGCCTCACCGCGCCGCACAACCCGTACGAACCCGCTGTCATGCTCGTAGGAAGTCGGCTCATCCTCTCCAGGAAACAGCGCCACCAAACGCCCAGCATCGTCATACTGATACGCCGTCACCGCCCCCAGCGGGTCCTGCTCAACCGTTAGCCGGCCCTTGTCGTCGTAGGATTTGAAGTGCTCAGCACCATCCGGATCAACCCGCTGCACCAGCCGCGCGCGCTGGTCATGGACATACACTTCCTGGCTGCCATCAGCGTTGTGAACCGTGACCCTGCCGCCGTCCTCCCACGCATACCGCGTGTCCATCTGCGAAAAGCTGGCCCAGTGCCGAACACAGCGCGCCGCCTTGCCGGAACGCTCCCACTCCCAAAAGAAACTCGCCCCACCGGCCAATTGCCGCTCAAGAATGACGTGCTGCTCGTCGTACCGATAAACCTCGCTTTCGCCTACGGAATTCGTCGCTGAAACCAGTCGTCCAGCGTCGTCATAGGCGTAGGAAACGACGTTCTGCTCCGTCACCCAGACGTAGGGCTCACGGCCTTTGGCGCGATGAACCTGATAGTCCACCGCCACAATGCGCCCAAGTTCATAGCGCAAAAACAAAGACCGGCCTACACCGTTATCCAGCCGCTCAATCCGGCCCAAACGATCACGAATAACCCGCAGTCGGTTGTCATACGCGTCGCTGATTGCTGTCAGCTGACCATCGCAAAAGTGATAAAAGCGCGATGCCTGAGCCAGTACCAACTCATCGGGCAAAGCCCCCAAATAGATCGCCGCTTCGGCCAAGCTGTTGGTAATCGCCGGTCGTGCCACAGTCGGCAAGGGCAGGGCAGTAGAGCGATTCTCATGATCCGTCCAAACCACCGAATCACCGTCCACCACCAACCGCTGCGCCAGCGAATGACTCCAACCAAACCCCAACCCACAATCCACTTCCACCGCACTGGTGCGATAAAGCCGCGTCCACTCAAACGGCAAAATCCCGTCCAGCGTTCCATCGGTGAGGGTCAGCAATTCCTCGCCGGTAACCATCGACACCGGGCAGCCATTGGTGGCCGTTTTATCCGCAGGGGCCGCCGCATCGCCCTGCGGATTTTTCGCAGCGACAGGCACATCATCGACATGTTCCTGGCGCACCAACGTCGTCTGCTGGGTCTTCTTACGAACCGCAGGCACCGCGTTCGCAACCAGGTTCTCCCCAGCCTTCAACGGCGCACCCGCTACCGTGTTGATCGAAGTCGCCGGCCCGGCGAGCAATATCGGCTTAGCCGCCTCAACGTGCGTATCCAGGCGAGATTTGCCGAACTGGCTGGCCAGGTGTTCCAGCCACTCGCGCGCACGACGCGACTTGATGCTGCCCAGCACCTTGCTGCTCAGGCGTATCACAACGCCCATCCCGGCCGTGGCAACGCACAGCAACACGTTGATCAGCACCTCGACGCCGATCTCTCCCAGCACCTCGTTCATATACGGCGGCGGCATCAGCCGCAGCCAACTGACCATGGCCGCCATGTAGACGAACAGCAGCGGTTCATCGCTGAGTATCAGCAGGCCTTTGGCAAGGGTTTCGGTGCTGACCTTCAGCAGCTTTTCGAACTCGGCCTGGGACAGGTAGTGCAGCAGCTTTTCGGCATTCGCCAGTGGGTGTGCCAGCCATTCAACCAGCTGTTTGAGGCTGTCCCAGAGTGAGCTCAGTGCATCGCCAAATCCTTTGGCGTAAGCCTGATGCAGCGAGAGATAGCGCTTGAGGAAATTAGCCTTGGAGTAATCCTTCCACAGCGGCGCAAATGTGCCGCTCCATTCGCTGCGCAGCCAGCCTTCCAGTGGCGTGATGACCGACTGATAAGAGGCATACAGCGCCTTGAAGTGTTCCTTGGAAACGTTGGGGTAAAAATTGACCCGGTATTTCTGGTTGCGATCACACTCGGTGATTTCCAGAATGCCGCTGGGCCCGATGACTTTGTGGATTGGTTCGCCCAGCGGGCCGCCGTTTGGATCGATGCGTTGCAACACCACTGGCGTGTTGCCAATCGGCACGAATCGAGCACTCTGGAACATGTGCACGAGGGTCAGGGTGCCGTCTTGCTTGCACGCAGCAACGGTCGAGCTGGGAAAGAGGGAACGATCGATCGGCGCGACCAGCGCCACTTCATCCCCGACTTTGAAGACCTGCTCGACATCCAGTGCCGAAAAGCTGAAGAAGCGTTCCGCCCACGCGTCGTAGGTGTTGAGGCATTGCCGGAAGTCGCTGAGAACGGATTCGACGTCGCGCGTCTTGGAATCCATGGCGGCCAGCACCAGAAGGCCAATGGTTTGGCTGGTGGCGGCGATCAAAAGACAGCCCCAAAAAACGGAGCTTTACCGAAAAAAACCATCTGCAATCCCTCGCACTGTGTGATCAGGCGAAGGACTTTGCAGAGGTTTTCAGGCGATATCTGTAGAGCTTATCCGGGTGTGGCGTGGGATGTTTCAGTAGTCCTTGTCAGCGCTGCGCAAACGCCAGGTTTAGGCCCAGCCCGGCAAATGGTCGATGACAGATCCTGTCACGTAAGTGTGCGGCTGGCGAGTGCTGCAAGTCGCCGAACCCCGGTTAGACTTACCTGTCGATATCCGCAATGCCCGGCCCGTCGTTATCCAAGGAAGCCCCATGTATTCAAGCCGTCTGATCCTGTGCCTCACCACGTTGCTGGTGCTGGCCGGTTGTTCCACCTCACGCAGCCCGCAACAGCCGGAGCGCAGCGAGGCGGAAGTGAAAGCGCAGATTGTGCGGCTGCTGCCGGCGACGGTGCCGGACCGTAAAGGCTGGGCTCAGGACATCTACACGGCCTTCGACACCCAGAAGATTTACCCCAGCACCGAAAATATCTGCGCGGTTCTTGCGGTGACCGAGCAAGAATCCACCTATCAAGTCGACCCACCGGTGCCAAACATGGGCAAGATCGCCCAGGATGAAATCCTGCGGCGCGCGGGCAAAGTCCATGTGCCAGCCTTTGTGGTGCGCAGCGCGCTGCAATTGCGCTCGCCGACCGGCAAGACTTACGCCGAGCGCTTGAGTGCCGCGCGCACGGAGAAGGACCTGAGTGGGATCTTTGACGATTTCATCAGTGTGGTGCCGTTGGGCAATACGTTGTTTGGCGGCTTCAACCCGGTGCATACCGCAGGTCCCATGCAAGTCAGCATCGACTTTGCGCAGAAACAGGCGCGGGGTTATCCCTACACGGTGGATGGCACGATTCGCCGGGAAGTCTTCACGCGGCGCGGCGGTATGTATTTCGGTATTGCCCACTTGCTGGGCTACCCGGCGAGTTATGACCAGCCGCTGTATCGCTTTGCCGACTTCAATGCGGGCTGGTACGCCAGCCGCAACGCGGCGTTTCAGGCGGCTGTCAGCCGTGTCACCGGCACCGAGCTGGCGTTGGACGGGGACTTGATCCGCTATGGTTCATTGCTGCCGGGCACCACTGAGTTGGCGGTGCGCTCCCTGGGCGCGAAGTTGGACATGCGCAACCCCAGCATCCGCAGCCAGTTGGAGAAGGGTGAGCAACTCGATTTTGAGCAAACCACCCTCTACAACCGCGTGTTTGCCCTGGCTGATAAAGCGGCCGGCAAGCCGATGCCACGGGCGATTTTGCCGGGCATCGTACTCAAGAGCCCTAAGATCACCCGCAACCTGACCACGGCGTGGTTTGCCAAGCGCGTGGATGATCGGTATCAGCGCTGCATGAAGCGCTGATCATTGTGGCGAGCGGGCAAGCCCACATTTGATCTTCGCTGCTTTAAGCATCGCGATTCTGGCGGATTTACGCAAAGCATCCCATGGGATTTGCGCGGCTGATGATGATGGCTGCCACCCGAGGGCTGGCTTACACCTCAAGCCTCACGCCAAGGAAGAACTCGCCATGATCGCTCACGCCGGTGCCCGAAGGGTTTGCCACGGTGAGCTTGCAGGTGGGCGAGAAGGTGGTGGCGCGGGCGAATGCGGTGTTTGCGGTGCCGCGCTCGGGCTGACAGTTGAGGCCATTGTGGGAGCTGGCTTGCCTGCGATGACGGTGTGTCAGGCGGTAAATTTGCCAAGGGGTAAACCGCTATCGCAGGCAAGCCAGCTCCCACAGTTGTGTCGTGTTTTTGAAGACCGCGGAAAAAGAAAAGGCCCGATTTTTCGTGGAATCGGGCCTTTTCTCATGTTGCTCTTATTGATGGGGCTGCTGCGCAGCCCAACGGGAGCAAGCTCCCTCGCCACAACGGGCCTTTTCTCATGTTGCTCTTTGAATCAGCTGCGTTCGAGTGCGAGGGCAACGCCCTGGCCGCCACCGATGCACAGTGTCGCCAGGCCTTTCTTGGCATCGCGCTTGATCATTTCATGCAGCAGGGTCACCAGTACACGGCAGCCTGACGCGCCAATCGGGTGGCCGATGGCGATGGCGCCGCCATTGACGTTGACTTTGTCGGCGTCCCATTCCAGCTCTTTGCCTACGGCCAACGATTGCGCGGCAAAGGCTTCGTTGGCTTCGATCAGGTCCAGATCGCCCAAGTTCCAGCCGGCTTTGTCCAGGCAGCGGCGGGTGGCCGATACCGGGCCGATACCCATGATCGCAGGGTCGACGCCGGCATTCGCGTAGCTGGCGATACGCGCCAGAACCGGCAGGCCGAGGGCCTTGGCCTTGTCGGCGCTCATCAGCAACACGGCAGCAGCGCCGTCGTTGAGGCTGGAGGCGTTGCCGGCGGTGACGCTGCCGTCTTTCTTGAACGCGGGCTTGAGCTTGGCCAGAGACTCGGCGGTGGTGCCGGCGCGCGGCTGTTCGTCCACGGCGAAGGCCACCGGCTCGCCTTTGCGCTGGGGGATCAGGATCGGTGTGATTTCATCGACAAACCGACCCGCTTCAATCGCGGCAGCGGCTTTCTGCTGGGAAGCGGCGGCGAACGCGTCCTGGGCTTCACGGCTGATGCCGTACTTGTCCACCAGGTTCTCGGCGGTGATGCCCATGTGATAGTCGTTGAACGCATCCCACAGGCCGTCGGTGATCATGCTGTCGATCATCTTGGCGTGGCCCATGCGCAAACCGGTGCGTGCAGCAGGCAATACGTAAGGCGCCAGGCTCATGTTCTCCATGCCGCCGGCAATGATGACCTCGGCGTCGCCGCAACGAATCGCCTGGGCGCCCAGGTGCAGGGCCTTGAGGCCCGAGCCGCAGACCTTGTTCAGGGTCAGCGCTGGTACTGCGTGGGGCAGCCCGGCGAGGATCGACGCCTGGCGCGCTGGGTTCTGACCGCTGCCGGCGGTGAGGACCTGGCCCAGGATCACTTCGTCCACTTGCGCCGGGTCCAGGCCGGTCTGCTCCAGCAGGCGACGGATCACGGCGGCGCCCAGTTCCGGTGCCGGGATACTGGCCAGCGAACCTTGAAAGCTGCCCACGGCGGTGCGGGTGGCAGCAACAATCACGACGTCTTGCATGGAATCTGTCCTCACTGGAAGTGCATTTCTGGAACGTGGTCCGGGACGATCAGTTTACCGGCGGTCTTGCTCACAATCTCTTCAACGCTGACGCCAGGTGCGCGTTCCTTGAGGACAAAAGCGCCATTTTCGATTTCAAGGTAAGCCAAGTCCGTCAATACGCGCTTGATGCACTTGGCGCCGGTCAGCGGCAGGCTGCATTGGCTGAGCAACTTGGACTCACCGTCCTTGGACGCGTGGGTCATGATCACGATGATGTTTTCCGCACCGGCCACCAGGTCCATGGCGCCGCCCATGCCCTTGACCAATTTGCCGGGGATCATCCACGACGCGATGTTGCCGTGTACGTCCACTTCAAACGCGCCGAGCACGGTGAGGTCGACGTGGCCGCCGCGGATCATCGCGAAGGACTCGGCAGAGGAGAAGATCGAAGCGCCGATGCGTGCGGTCACGGTTTGTTTGCCGGCGTTGATCATGTCGGCATCAATGGTGTCTTCGGTAGGGAACGGACCCATGCCGAGCAGGCCGTTTTCCGATTGCAGCATTACTTCCATGCCTTCGGGGATGTAGTTGGCCACCAGGGTTGGAATGCCGATGCCGAGGTTCACATAGAAACCGTCCTGCATTTCGCGGGCGACGCGTTGAGCCATTTGTTCGCGAGTAAGAGCCATGTTTTGTCTCCTTATTATTTGGGCTGGCGGATTATTTGCGGACAGTGCGCTGTTCGATGCGCTTCTCGAAGGTGCCGCAGATGATCCGGTCGACGTAGATGCCAGGGGTGTGGATCTGCGCCGGGTCCAGCTCGCCCGGTTCGACGATTTCCTCAACTTCGACCACGGTGATCTTGCCGGCGGTGGCGGCCAGCGGGTTGAAGTTCTGGGCGGTGTGGCGATAGATGACGTTGCCGAAGTAGTCGGCTTTCCAGCCTTTGACGATGGCGAAGTCGCCGGTGATGGACTCTTCCATCAGGTACGGGCGACCGTTGAACTCACGGGTTTCCTTGCCTTCTGCGACGGGCGTGCCGACGCCGGTGGCGGTGAAGAAAGCCGGGATGCCGGCGCCGCCTGCACGCATTTTTTCTGCCAGGGTGCCTTGGGGAGTCAGCACCACTTCGATTTCGCCGCTGAGCAGTTGCTTCTCGAACAGGGCGTTTTCACCCACGTAGGACGCGATGACTTTGCTGATCTGTTTTTCTTCCAGCAACACGCCCAGGCCGAAACCGTCGACGCCGCAATTGTTGGAAACCACGGTCAGGTCGCGGGTGCCTTTGCGCTTGATCTCGGCGATGAGGTTTTCCGGAATGCCGCACAAGCCAAAGCCACCGGAGAGCACGGTCATGCCGTCTTCCAGGCCTGCCAGCGCTTCTTCATAGGACGCCACGCGTTTATCGAAACCTGCCATATGCACCTCTTTTATTGTATGTGGGCCAGCAGACTGGAGTGTTGCGCCGATGGATTAATTTGTTAAGTTGTTTTTTAAGGTTGATTGATTTAGAAAACAGCATAGTCGACCCGCCGCCCGGAGCAGCCTCATGACCGTTAAACAGATGCGTGCCTTTCTCGCCGTGGCCCAAAGCCTGAGTTTCGCCGCTGCTTGCGAGCGCCTGCACCTTTCCCAGTCGGCGTTGAGCCTGACCATTAAGGGCCTGGAGGAGGGCCTGGGCGGCCGCTTGTTCAGCCGCAATACGCGCAATGTCGCCCTCACGCCTGAGGGTGAGTCGTTGCTGCCGCTGGCGCGTCGCTTGATTGCCGATTGGGACAACGCCGAAGATGAGCTACGCCAGCGCTTCACCTTGCAGCGGGGCCGGGTCACGGTGGCTGCGATGCCGTCGTTTGCAGGCAATCTGCTGCCGCCGATCCTGAAGATATTCCGCGCACGTTACCCGCAGGTGAATGTGACGGTGCACGACCTGATCAACGAGCAGGTGCTGGAAATGGTTCGCGACCGCCAGGTGGAGCTGGGCGTGGCATTCGAGCCGTCCGACGGTTCGTCGCTGGCATTCACCCCGTTGTACCTGGACCGCTTTATTGCAGTGGTGCCGGGTGATTCACCGTTAGCCCGGTGCAGCGAAATCGACTGGCAAACCTTGCTGGAACAGCCATTCATTACCCTGCAGCGGCCTTCCACGGTGAGGGTGATGCTGGAGGAACACCTGGGCGCCTTGCAGATGAAGTTGCCGGTGGCACTGGAAAGTCATCAATTGGCGACGGTGGGCAAGATGGTTGCCAATGGCCTGGGTGTCAGCGCTGTACCTGCGTTGTGTGCGCAGCAGATGGAAGAGGCGGGCGCCCATTGCATCACCTTGAGCAATCCGGTGATCGAGCGGCCGATTGGCGTGCTGACTAAGCCTGGGCACGAACTGTCGGCGGCAGCGCAGGTGTTGTTTGATATTTTTCGCGATGAGGCCGCGAAAGGCCGCTTTCCAACTTTCTGAGCGTGCCCCAAATAAATGTGGGAGCTGGCTTGCCGGCGATAGCCAGTTAACATTCAACAAAAGTGTTGGCAGTTAAACCGTTATCGCAGGCAAGCCAGCTCCCACAGAGGGCAAGTTTTACTTAATAGTAGCGATCGACTACTTTAACTTGAGAGCTGTCTTTGAAAGACGCCCAGGCATTGTTAAGTGTGTTGAAAACTTGCTCGATAAAGTTCTCATCGGCGGCGGCCTTCTTGCCGACATAACCCTGGCCGCGGCGGTACATTTTCAGGCGCGCCGCCAGTTTGCGGTTGTTTTTATCGAACTCTTCTTCAAGGGTGTGGGGCGCCACGCAGTCGATATGAACTTGGCCCGATTTTTCGACCCACAGGATATGGTCGTCGAGTGTGTCTTTCTGCGCTGCAAACATCTCAGCCAATTCATCGATAGTGGGTTGGTTGTTCAGATTCATAATGTAAGCCCCTTGACCAGTTGGCGATCTATCAGTTGATTCCGTTAAAACTGCTTAGTTGTCTCCGGCTTCGAAAACCGGGCGTCAGTGACTGTCTGCCGAATACGGGCAGGGTCTTGAACCTGATGCATGTAGTCTTGCTGATGAACTGCTACGCAATGGTTTCATAACGAAGACAAGCAGCGATTGAGCTCCTTGTACCGATCCTTGCAGGCCGGTCAGCTTCATCAATCTGCCTTGTGGGCAGTGCACATCCGGAAAAAACAGCTCGGCGGTCAGACGAGCTTGTTCAAAACACGTGTTACCAACACTCCCGATCCGGGAGACGTCTCGATAATGCAAGGGTAAAAAGGTTACGTCAACGGTTATGTAGTGATTTTTTTTGATCACTACATAAATCGTTGTGGGGACGGGGGAATGCGGGAAAACGTGACTTGGGCGTCATTTTTTGTGCGGTTGGTCGCTGGGGCACGATCTTCAATTCAGCCGGGAAACCTGTGGGAGCGGGCTTGCTCGCGAATACGGTGGGTCAGCTGGAATATGTTTGGCTGACACACCGCTTTCGCGAGCAAGCCCGCTCCCACACAAGCCAGTTCCTACAAGTTGATTGGAGGTGTGTCGCTATCCCAGTCGCTCGACCAGCAAGGGCAACAACCGCTCGCAAGACGCCTCGATCTTCACCTGCAACAGCTCATCCCCGCGTGTCTTGCCCAGGTTAATGGCAATCACCGGCTTGCCTTGCTCCACCATCGCTTTGCACAGGCGAAACGCCGAATAAGCCATCAGCGATGAGCCCACCACCAGCAAACCCTCAGCCTGCTGCACCGCAGCCATTGCCTTGGCGGCCGTTTCCGGGGCGACGTTCTCACCAAAAAACACCACGTCGGGTTTCAGTCGCTGGCCGTTGCAGTGCGGGCAGTGGGGGACTTGGAAGCGTTCTTCAAAAGCCGGATCGAGCAGCGTATCGCCATCGGGTGCTTGCACGGCATCGACGCCGGCCAGGTAAGGGTTCCGATCTTCCATCACCCGCTGGATCACATCGCGCTCGCTGCGCTGCTGGCAATCCAGGCACAACACGCGGTGCAGGCTGCCATGCAGTTCGATCACATCATGGCTGCCGGCCTGGTCATGCAGCGTATCGACGTTTTGCGTGATCAGCCCGCTGATGCGTTCGCGTTGCTGCAGCGTCGCCAGCGCCAGGTGGGCCTTGTTCGGCTGGGCAATGCGCACCCGTGGCCAACCCAGCATCGCCCGTGCCCAGTAACGGCGCCGTGCTTGTGGGGTGGCCAGGAATTCCTGGTACATCATCGGCGCCTTGCCCCGGCGCACACCTTCGCTGTCGCGATAATCCGGGATGCCCGACGACGTACTGATGCCCGCACCGGTCAGCACCACGAAGCGCCTTTCAGCCATCGCCCGGTACAGGGTGTCGAGGTGGTCCTCTTGATGTTCCAGCGTGCCCTGCATGGGTTCCCCTATTCGCCGCGGATGTACTGCTCCAGTTGTTTGATCAGGTCTGCCTGCTCGGCAATGGCTTCTTTTACCAAGTCACCGATGGACAGCAGGCCAATCAGTTGGCCATCTTCAACCACGGGCAGGTGGCGCAGGTGACCGTCCGTCATGATGTTCATGCATTTTTCGACACTCTGGTGCTTGTCGACAGTGATGACCGGCGAACTCATGATTTCACTGACGGCGGTGGTCGCGGAAGAGCGGCCCTTGAGGATCAGCTTGCGTGCGTAGTCCCGTTCGCTGATAACGCCCACCACTTTGCCTTCGTCCACGACCGGCAAGGCCCCGACGTTTTTGGCTGCCATCTGAATCAGTGCCTCCATCACGGTCTGGTGCGACTTGATGATGTGGACGTCCTGGTTTTTCTGGTCCTTGGCTTTGAGCACTTGTGCGACGGTTTTCATGGCGGCCACTCCGGTGTTGTTGTTAGGAAGTCAGCGGGTCCCTACAGAATCCTAGACGGCCTACGCCGGAGCAAGGTCCAAAGCGGCGTTAAACCCGTCGAAAAACGTCATTTGCCGGATTTTTTCGACGTTTACCCAGCGTTTGTCGGCTTTTTTACCCGCTTGGTGCTGGCGGTTGTCTTGCGTGGCGCCGTCTTGCGCTTCTTTTTCCACGGTGTGGCACCTCGGCCCGCCGGGCTGGCCGGACCGGTGATGGTCATGCGCATGCCATTGCAGCGTGCCACTTGCTTGCTCATCCACGCCGCCTGCTTGGCGACGAATTCCTCAAGGCTCATTTCACCGCTTTGCACCATGTCCAGCGCCTGCTCCCAGATCGCCGTGGTGCCCGGGTCGGCAATCGCTCGCGGCACTGCGTCGATCAGGCTGAACGCGGCGGGAGTGGCCGAGAGGGCCTTGCCGTTCTTGACCAGATAACCACGGTCCAGCAGCCCCTGGATAATCCCGGCGCGCGTGGCTTCGGTGCCGATGCCGGTGGTGTCCTTGAGCTTTTGCTTGAGCAGCGGGTCTTCCACCAGTTTGGCGACGTTTTTCATCGCCTTGATCAGGTCGCCTTCGGTGAACGGCTTGGGCGGTTGGGTCCACAGGTCCTTGAGGTTGACCTTGGCCACCGCGTAATCCTGGCCCTGCACCAGCGTCGGCAAAGCTTGCGGCGCAGGTGTCTCTCGGCCTTTGGCAGGGGCCAGCGCTTCGGGCAAGGCGCGTTTCCAGCCGGGCTCGATCACAACCTTTCCCACGGCGCGCAAGGCTTGGCCTGCACAGTCGAAATCCGCCTGGGTGCGATCGTATTCATGGTTGGGCAGGAACTGCGCCAGGTAACGCGCGCGAATCAGTGTGTAGACCGCGCGATGTTTGCCGGCGAGTTGCCCCACATCCTTGCCCGCGCCAGTGGGGATGATGCCGTGGTGCGCGCTGACCTTGGCATCGTTCCACGCCCGCGAGCGTCGTTGGGGGTCGATATGCGCCATCAACTCATTGACTGCCGGATCCGCGCGGCCCAGCGCGGCGAGGATTTTCGGCGCGTCACCGTGCTGGCTTAACGGCAAGTAGCCGCAATCGCTGCGCGGGTAGGTGATGACCTTGTGAGTTTCGTAGAGAGATTGGGCGATATCCAGAGTTTCCTGGGCGCCGAGGCCGAGCTTCTTGGAGCAGATTTCCTGCAGGGTGCCGAGGTCGAAGGGCAGGGGGGCCACCTCGCGCATGCGTTCGGTGCGCAGCTTCACCAGCCGCGCGGTGGCGGCATTGCGCATCGCATCGGCAGCGTCGCGCGCCAGCTGCGGGTTAAGGCAGCGCCCCTGGTCGTCACACGTATCCTCCATGGCGCGCCATTGAGCGGTGAAGGTCATGTGTTCGTGGCGCAGGTCCACGTCAATGGCCCAGTAAGCCACCGGCACAAAATCGGCGATGCTGCGGTCGCGGTCCACCACCAGGCGCAGGGTGGGCGTTTGCACCCGGCCCACCGGCAACACGCCTTGATAGCCGGATTGGCGCCCGAGCAAGGTAAACAAACGGCTCATGTTCATGCCGATCAGCCAGTCGGCGCGCGAGCGACCCAGGGCCGAGTGATACAGGCTGAAGGTTTCGGCACCCGGTTTGAGCGCCGCCAGCGCCTTGCGAATCGAGGCGTCATCCAGCGCCGACAGCCACAAGCGTTGGATCGGCCCGCGATAGCGGCAATGCTCCACCAGTTCACGGGCAATCATCTCGCCTTCACGGTCGGCGTCGGTGGCGATCACCAGATCCTGGGCTTCTCCCAGCAAACGCTTTACGGCTTTGTACTGGCTGGCGGTCTTGGGCTTGACCAGCATCTTCCATTTTTCCGGAACGATCGGCAGGTCGGCCAGCACCCAGCGCTTGTATTTGGCGTCGTAGGCATCGGGCGGGGCGGTTTCCAGCAGGTGACCGATGCACCAGGTGACTGTGACCCCATTGCCCACCCAGCAACCGTCACCGCGCCGGCTGGCGCCGAGCACAGCCGCGATATCTTTGGCCTGGGAGGGTTTTTCACAGAGGTACAGCCGCATGGTCATCACATCAGATCGGGTTGATGCCTTGCAGGATGCTTAGTCAGGAGGATTTGAGCAACCATTATCTGTATGGATGTACAGCAATTTGTGTGACTGAAACAAAACCAACTGTGGGAGGAGGCAAGCAACCCCCTCCCAGCAGCAGATCAGTTGTTATTGATATCCACATTCCGCGTTTCTTTGAGGCAGAACAACCCGACGATCAGGCTCACCCCAGTCACCACCACCGGATACCACAGGCCATAGAAGATATCGCCGGTGTACACCACCAAGGCAAACGACACCGTCGGCAGGAACCCGCCAAACCAGCCGTTACCGATGTGGTAGGGCAGCGACATCGAGGTGTAGCGGATTCGCGTCGGGAACAGTTCCACCATCAACGCCGCCAGTGGGCCGTAGCACATGGCGGCGATCAGGATCAGCACCACGATCAGCACCACCACCATGACCTTGTTGACCTGCGCCACGTCCGCCGAAGTCGGGTAGCCGGCCAATGTCACGGCGCCGCGCAGGGCCGCTTCGTCGAAACCGTCGATACGCACATCGCCCACGCTCACTTGCACCGGGCTGCCTGCTGGCGCGGCGCTGCTGCTGTAGGGCAGGCCTTGCTTGACCAGGAAGGTCTTGACCTTGTCGCACGGGCTGTCAAATTTTGCCTTGCCCACCGGGTCGAACTGAAAGGTGCAGGTGGCCGGGTCGGCCAACACCGTGATCGGCGCCTGTTGACTGGCCTGGTCCATCGCCGGGTTGGTGTAGTGCGCCAGGCCCTTGAAGATCGGGAAGTACAGCGCCGTGGCGAGCAGCAAGCCGAGCATCAGCACCGGTTTGCGACCCACTTTGTCCGACAGCCAGCCAAACAGAATGAAGAACGGCGCGCCGATGACCACGCTGATAATCAGCAGCATGTTGGCCAGGGCCGGGTCCATTTTCAGGAATTGCGTGAGGAAGAACAGCACATAAAACTGCGCCGCGTAGAAGGTCACCGCTTGCCCGCCGTTAATGCTGAACAGCGCGATCAGCACCACCTTGAGGTTTTCCCACTTGCCGAAAGACTCACGGATCGGCGACTTGCTGGCCTTGCCTTCCTCTTTCATTTTCAGGAACGCAGGCGACTCATGCAGGCTCATGCGGATCCAGGTGGAAATACCCAGCAGCACGATGGAAAACAGAAACGGAATACGCCAGCCCCACACTTCGAACTGGTCGCCGGTGAAGTACCGGCAGGCCAGCACCACCAGCAATGACAACAGCAGGCCGAGGGTGGCGGTGGATTGAATCCAGCTGGTGTGCAAGCCGCGTTTGCCGGCCGGCGCGTGCTCGGCCACGTAGGTGGCTGCGCCGCCGTACTCACCGCCCAACGCCAGGCCTTGCAGCATGCGCAGCACGATCAGGATGACCGGCGCGGCAATGCCGATGCTCGCGTAGGTCGGCAATAGCCCGACACAGAAGGTTGCCACGCCCATCAGGATGATGGTGACGAGAAAGGTGTATTTGCGCCCGATCATGTCGCCCAGGCGGCCAAATACCAGCGCGCCGAATGGGCGTACGACAAAGCCGGCCGCAAAGGCCATCAAGGCAAAGATGAACGCCGTGGTGTCGTTGACCCCGGCAAAGAATTGCTTGCTGATAACCGCCGCCAGGGCGCCGTAGAGGAAAAAGTCATACCACTCGAACACCGTCCCCAGGGACGAGGCGAAGATGACTTTTCTTGATTCGCTGCCGGTGCTCGCGCGGACGGCCGAGCCCAGGGGTTGAGCATGTTCTGACATCGGGTAACCCTCACAGTGATTATTTATTGTTGTTCCACTGTCGGCGCCGGGTGCGGCGCCGCTATTCAGATTGCATGAACCGTTTCTCTCTGCGGGGCGAGGCTCCTTGTGTTCGGCGAAAGAATCAACTGCGCAGCTTTCTCCGCAATCATCAGTGTAGGCGAGCATGTGTTGCCGGACGTGATGCGTGGCATCACCGAAGCATCGGCGATGCGCAGGCCGGGCACGCCATGCACACGCAGTTGGGCGTCGACCACGGCGTGCTTGTCATCACCCATGCGGCAAGTGCCCACCGGATGGAAGATGGTCGTGCCAATGCGCGCAGCGGCTTCATGCAGCTGTTCTTCGGTTTGCAGCGAATCGCCCGGCAGGTATTCCACCGGCTTGAATTGGCTCAAGGCGGGCGCCGCAACGATGCGGCGCGTCAGGCGGATGGCGTCGGCCGCTACGCGCAGGTCTTCTGGATGGCTGAGGTAGTTGGGCCGAATCAACGGTGCATCGGCCGGGTTGGCCGAGCGAATATCGATACGGCCACGGCTTTGCGGACGCAGGTCGCACACCGACGCAGTAAACGCCGGGAACGCATGCAACGGCTCGCCAAAACGCTCCAGGGACAGTGGCTGCACATGGTATTCAAGGTTGGCCGAGGTCTGTTCCGGGCCGGAGCGGGCGAAGGCGCCGAGCTGGCTTGGCGCCATCGACAACGGGCCGCTGCGGTCATACAGGTAGCGCAGGCCCATGCCCATCTTGCCCCACAGGGTGCCGGCGATCTGGTTCAGGGTGCGTGCGTTTTCCAGTTTGTAGATCAGTCGCAGTTGCAGGTGATCCTGCAGGTTGCCGCCCACGCCGGGCAGCTCATGCAGTACATCGATTCCCAACGGTTTGAGCACGTTGGCAGGGCCTATCCCTGAGCGTTGCAGGATACCTGGCGAGCCCACGGAGCCGGCGCACAGGACGATCTCCTTGCGTGCCTTCCAGCTCACCTGTTGGCCATGCTGGCGCCCGACCACTGCCGAGGCGCGGCCGTTTTCCAGTACCACGCGGTCCACCTCGACTTCGGTCAGCACGGTCAGATTGGGTCGCTGGCGAATCGGCTTGAGAAACGCCTTGGCCGCATTCCAGCGAACCCCGGCCTTCTGGTTGACCTGGAAGTAACCGCAGCCTTCGTTGTCGCCGGTGTTGAAGTCGTTGATTGTTGCGATACCACTTTGCGCCGCCGCATCACGGAAGGCATCCAGGATCGGCCAGTGCAGGCGCTGTTGCTCCACGCGCCACTCGCCGCCGTCGCTGTGAAATTCCGAGCCGCCGGCGAAGTGGTTTTCGCTCTGCTTGAACAGTGGCATCACGTCTTTCCAGGCCCAGCCCGGGTTGCCTTCGGCGGCCCAGCCATCGTAATCCTGGGCCTGGCCGCGCATGTAGATCATGCCGTTGATCGACGAGCAGCCGCCCAGCACTTTGCCCCGCGGGTAACTCAGCGCACGGCCTTGCAGGCCTTCCTGGGCTTCGGTCTTGAAGCACCAGTCGGTGCGTGGGTTACCGATGCAGAACAGGTAGCCGACGGGGATGTGGATCCAGGGATAGTTGTCGCGACCACCGGCTTCGAGCAGCAGCACGCGATGGGCAGGGTTGGCGGACAGTCGATTGGCCAGCAGGCAGCCTGCGGGGCCGGCGCCTACTACCACGTAATCGTATTCAGCAGCTGCAATGGGCATCTGAGGTCTCGCTTGTTTTTCTTATTGGCTCCATCCTAGTTGTTAGTTTTCGTCTTAAAAATGTTAGTTTTTACCCAGCTGCTGTGCGTTTTTAAACAGCGCGGCACCGGCTCTCGCATTGGAGGCGACATGTTCGACTGGAATGACCTGCGGTTTTTTCTCGAGTTGCAACGCAGCGGCCGCCTGCTGACCGCCGCGCAGCGCCTGAAAACCACGCACGCCACCGTGGCCCGACATATCGAGGCCATCGAGAAAAGCCTCGGCACCGCGCTGTTTGTGCAGCACGCCCAGGGTTACGAATTGACGCCCTCCGGCGAAGCCCTGCTCAAACATGCCGAAGCCATGGAAAACGTCGCGCTGCTGGCCGAAGACGAACTCACCCATTGCGCCGCGCCCCTGGGCAAGATTCGCCTCGGTGTGGCCGAAGGGTTGGGCGTGATGTTCCTCGCCAGCCGCATGGGCGGGCTGTTCGACCGTTACCCTGGGCTGGAAGTGGAACTGGTGGCCGTGCCGCGTTTCGTCAGCATTCTCAACCGCGAAGCGGAAATCAGCATCCACCTCGAACGCCCCAGCGTCGATCAACTCGTCACGCGCAAACTCACCGACTACCGCCTGGCGCTCTACGCCAGCCGCGCCTATCTGGACCGCAACCCGCCGATTGAAAAACGCGAAGACCTCGCCGTGCATGCCTGGATCGATTACGTCGATGACCTGCTGTTCAGCCAGGAACTGAAGTTCCTCAGCAGCTTTTGCCGCAACCCCAAGGTGGTGTTCCACAGCACCAGCGTGATCGCCCAGCACCAGGCAGCGCGCTCGGGCTTGGGGATTGCCGTGTTGCCATGCTTTATGGCGGCGGGTGACCCGGACCTGGTGGCGCTGCTGCCGGCGGAGGGGATTCAACGCAGCTACTGGATCAGCTCGCGGCGGGAGCTGCACAAGTCGGTGCGGCTGCGGGTGTTGTGGGATTATGTGGTGGAGTTGTGTGCAAGGGAGCAGCGTTTGCTGCTCGGCGAATCCTACTGAAGTAACCGGATAAAAATGTGGGAGCTGGCTTGCCTGCGATGCAGACACCTCGGTGTATCAGGCAGAACCAGTCGATGCCATCGCAGGCAAGCCAGCTCCCACACAAGCCAGTTCCCACATTGGATTTGCGCTTACAGTGCGGTTAGAGCTTCACCACCTGATGCACCTGCTCCGCACACGCCCGCGCCTCGTCAATCATCTTGCCAAACGCGTCACTGGCGACTTCAGCATGGGTCAGCCAGCGCGTCTTCTGGCTCAGGCGATAGTGATAGCGCAGCCCGTCATCGGTGCGTTTCCCTTCCAGATCCAGGTCATACCACGGCGAGCGCGCCTGGCAGCCGGGGATGGCTTTTTCCATCTGCCCACCTGTCAGCGTGAAGCTGTAATCGTGGGTCTGCGGGTTACCCAGGTCAAGGTCGGCCTGCTGGTGGTGGCGGCGGTAGTTGATGAAGCCATCCCAACGCCCTTTGAGCGATTCATCGGTGTAGACATAGTCACTCGCCAGTTTTTCCAGCGCACGTTGGTCGTTCATGGTCGCGCTGACGGTGTAGCCGTCGCGCACCACAAAGGCCGTGGGTTGGCGGGTGATCTGGCAGTCGCTGATTTCGTTGCCGAAGTTGGCGCAGATGTTCTGGTCGGTGGCGGTGGTGCCTTGCTGGCGGTCGGCCACGCTCATTTGCATCAGCGGCAAGCGGCTGAAAGTGATGGTGGCCTGGGTGGCGCCATTGCCCTGCTTGTCGAAATGCACCTGTTTGTCGAGGCGCAGGGTGGTTTCGGGGCGTTCCAGCGGGATCTGTTCTTCGCGCACTTGGCCCTGGGCATTGTTGACCAGCACCCAGCGGTCCTGGATGTCGGGCAGGGTTTGGCCGGGGGCGAAAACCGGGTTGGTCGGGTCGAGCCACCAGACCTGGCCGTCGACTTCGGCGCGCACAATCGCATGGTTCGGCGCGTTGGTGCCGGGGATCAGCAACGCATACGCCACATCGCCACGGCTGACCCAGGCGGTCTCGGCCTTGATGCCGCTGGCCTTGAGCATGGCGGTCAGCAAAATCGCCAGGTCTTTGCAGTCGCCATAACCATGCTGCTCGATTTCCTCCAGGTTGAACGGCACATAGCCGCGCTCCGTAGCGCGCCAGTCGCCGAGGTAGCGGTAGTGGTCGTTGATGTGCTGCATCAGCGCGGCGACCTGTTCGGCCGGCGCCAAGCTGCGCGCGGCGACTACAGCGGCGGCGGCTTGCGCAGGCAGTTTGGCGCCGAGAATCTGGTTGTAACGCTGGGCGAAATCGCCGAAATACGCTTGGCGATCCACGGCGCTGCCGACTTCCAGGCGCGGGATACGCAACAGCGTGGCACTGGAAGATTCATTGATGTAGTTGAGGTAAGTCGGTTTCTTTTGCACCACGTCCAAGGTCTTGCCATTGGCCGATGGCGTCACCGTGAAGCCGTCGAACAGCTCGCTGCGCCACTGGATCGGCCGCTCGGCAGTAAAGCGCGCCTTGACGTGGTCGCGACGGAACGCGCTGGGGCCGAACATCAGGGCGTAGTGAAACTGCGTCACCAGGGGTTTGGCCGCGCGATGTTCGCGCACGGTGAAACGAATTTGTGTGCCCACGCGCAGGTTTGGAAACGCCAGGGAGGTTTGCTTGTCGCGGCTGAAACCCTGGTCCGGGTTGGGTGCGGTGCGCGTGTCGATTTGCGCCGCGTCCAGTGCGATCGGCTTGGCGCCAGGCTGGGTGGATTGCGCGCTGATGACCTCAAAGGTATCGCCTTCGGAATAGTCGAAGTCGATGCGCGAGAGCATTTCGCGGCCGTTGGGTTTGAGGATCGTATAGTGCTGGGTGGTGGTGCAGTCGGTGCTGGCGTCGCGGTTGAAGTGGCAATGCAGCTCGGTGTCGCTGGCCAGCGGGGCTTCGGCCATGGGTTGCAGGGCGGCGTTAACAGAATGGGTAAATAGCCCCAGGCTGATGACAATCAAAGAGCGGTGAAACGAAAAACGCTGCAAACAGTACATTGGCGCCTCGGGTGACACATTGAAACAACTGCCCAACGGGCAGTGAGAAGGCGCCGGATGATAATTGATCGCAACAACAAATTCCAGGATTGTTCGACAATTTATAGGGCTGAAAGGCCCGAGCTAGAGCCTTTTCTTTGATTCATGTCAGGGTTTTAGCAGGTCGAACTCGGCGCTGGCGAGCCGCTCGCCGTTGACCAGCACGTGCACCGAATGCCTGCCAGGGTAGTGCTTGCGGGTAGTCAGTTCACGGATGTGTTGTTCGCGGCGAATGCTGTGGTGCTCGCCTGCGTCCAACGTGAATGTCTTGAGTTTGAACACCTTGGCCGCGCTGTGGCCGGCGCTTTTTACGTAGTCGATGGCGTAGTCCACCACCAGCTTTTGCGCGGTGGCGGCGGTGGATTGCAGCGTAAACGACAGGGTGATGCGCTCACCGAGGTTGATCACCGCGGGTGTAACGTTCAACTCACCAATCACCACCTCGGCCTTGGCCCCGGCGCCCATGAGCGTCAGCGCGCGGGTATTGCCTTGTTTGATCAGGCTGCGCAGCGCGTGGCGGGCGATCCACGCGGTGTGCGGGTTTTCCAGGTTCCAGCCTTCGATCAGGCTGAGCACCCAGTCCGGGTCGTCCTTGGTGATGTCGTTGAGGTGGTTGGCCACCGACTTGCGCACGTACAGGCTGCTGTCAGCCTTGAGGTTGTCGAGGATCGAGGCGCACAGCTCGGGGTTGGCCTGCACCTCGGCCAGGCGAAACGACCACGGCAGGCGAGGGCGCGAGCCTTCACTGGCCAAGCGGCGCACGTGTTCGTTGGCGTCCAGTGACCATTCCTGCATGACCGCCAAGGTGCGCTGGAAGTCGTGCAACAGAAAGTGGCGGATGGCGAACTCGGCCGATCCAAAGGTGGTGAAGTATTTGAGCGCGGCCATGGAACGCTTGAAATCATCCTGGCCGTAACTCGCCACGTAGTGCGGCAGGAACAGGCTGACAAACGCGCTGTTCAGGCGCGGTGCCAGGGCGTAGAGCAGCTTGAGGGTTTGCGCGTAATCCAGCGCGATCACCGCGTGCAGGCTTTCGCTGACTCGCGCCATGCGCTGCATCACCGACAACTCGGCCAGCCCGGCCTTGGCGTGCTTGAGAAACCCCTTGGCGTCGAACGCCGGGTACACCGCCGACATCTGCGTGGCGATGTGTTGCAGGCGTTCGACGTTGAAGATTTCCTTGAGGGCGGGTGCGCTTTGCTCGGTCATCGGTGGTTCCAGGGGTTAGAGAAACCAGCGGTATTCCCGCGCGTTGATCTCTTGTTGAAAGGCCAGGTGGTCCTGGCGTTTGTTCTCGCAGTACACGTCTACAAATTCTGCGCCGAGCTTATCGCGCACTACCGGTTGATGTTGCATGGCGCGTACCGCATCGAGCATTTCCACGGGGAAGTCAGTGCCGCTGAGGCGGTCTTCGTTCAAGGGCGCGATGGGTTCTTGCCTGGCTTCAAGGCCATGTTCAAGTCCAGCCAGGATCGCCGCCAGCACCAGGTACGGGTTGGCGTCAGCGCTGGCCAGGCGGTGTTCGATGCGCAGGTTGCGCGGGTCGGACTCGGGGATGCGCACGCACGCGTCGCGGTCTTCAAAACCCCAGCTGGCGCGGGTTGCCGCGTTGACCGTGCCACCCAGCCGGCGGAAGGCGTTGTGGTTGGGCGAGAAGATTGGCATGCAGTGCGGCAGCAGCTCCAGGCAACCGGCCACGGCATGGCGCAGGGGTTGCTGCTGGTGCGCCGCCAGCAAATTATTGCCCGCCGCGTCGTAGAGGCTGACATGCACGTGCATGCCGCTGCCGGGGAATTGCAGGTACGGCTTGGCCATGAAGCTGGCGCGGTAACCGTGCTTGAGCGCCACACCACGTGTGCTGCGGCAGAACAGCGCGGCCCAGTCGGCGGCACGCAGGCCATCTTCCAGGTGGCCGAAATTGATTTCGAACTGGCCGGGGCCGAGCTCGGCGGTGATCACCGTGATGTCGATGCCCTGGTCCTTGGCGGTTTGCGCCATGTCGTCGAGCACCTCGCTGAAGCGCGACAGCCGTTCGATATGCAGAGTGGGCTGGTCATCGGTGTCGTCGCTGAGCGGGTCGCGGGCGAATTGCGGCAAGCCGTTGTCGAGCTTCTTGTCGAACAGGTAGAACTCCAATTCGAACGCCACCACCGGGTGAATACCCTTGCTGTGCAGGCGCTCCAGCACCTTGGCCAGCACTTCGCGGGGTTCGAACTCGATGGGGGCTTCGGTGCCGTCCGAGGTAATCAGCATCTGCCCCAGCGGCTGCGACTCCCAGCTCACCGGCTTGAGTGTGCCCGGCACCAGGCGGCGGTTGGCGTCCGGGTCGCCGTCGTGGAAGCAATAATCGCCAATCTTAAACAGCCCGCCCTGTGCGCCAAGCAATACGGCGTTCTGCGGCAGTTTCAACGGGCTGCCGGCGGCGACCTTTTCCAGCATGTCCACCGGGTAGCGCTTGCCGTAGAAGTGCCCCGGAATGTCCAGGGCGATCAGGTCGACGTAACGCACGTCGGGGTGGTTCTGGCGAAAGGTCCGTACTTCGGCCAGCAACGTGGAAGACTGGTTTTTCACGGGTGTTGCTCCTAGTTGTAAACCCACAGCACGCGGGCGGGCAGATCAGTCAGGTTGGCGTAGCGGCAATGGGCAAAACTGGCCAGGTGGAAGCTGTCGCCAGGGCCGAGGGTGACCGCGTCGGCCTCACCTTCAACCCACAGCGTCAACTCGCCCTCCAGCACAAAACCGGCCTGTTCGGCGCGGTCGCTCATGGTTTGCTCGCCGCTGTTGGCGCCGGGCGCGAGCAGGCTGTCGAGCATCGAAAAGGCGCCGTTCATGCTCGGCGAGACCAGAATGTCGGTGATGCCATTGGCGTAATACACCGTGCGCCGCTCGTTGGGGCGCGTCACCCAGTTCACCGCTTTGGGTTTGGGCAGGCTGTAGAAGTAGGTGGTGGGCACATCGAGGGCATGGCTGATGGCGGTCAAGTCGGCCACGGTGGGGCGCGACAGGCCGCGCTCGACCTGTGACAGGAAACCCACCGAACGCTCGATTTTTTGCGCGAGTTGGGCGAGGGTGAGCTTCTTGTGTTTTCGCAGGTCGTGGATCAGGACGGCGAGGGCGTCGAGTTCTTGTTGTTGGTTCATGAAATTTATGTCGAGAAATTTCATGAAAAATTACAGGATTAATTTCATGGGGGCAAGGCTGATGGATCTTGAAGCGCATCTGTTTTTGTTAGAGCAGGCGCTGCAGAGCCCTTGTGGCGAGGGAGCTTGCTCCCGCTGGGCAGCGAAGCTGCCCCAATTCATTCACCGCATTCATTCAGGGTGTGTGCGGTGAGGCTTTTGGGGCCGCTGCGCAGCCCAGCGGGAGCAAGCTCCCTCGCCACAGGGGATCCGGGGACACATGGGGAAACTGTATCGGGCAGGGTTATCGTGGTTGCCTGCTAGGTTGAATGGATCATTGATTCATTCAAGGACGCAAAGGATTGCTTCAAAAGCCCAATTCTCATTTGCTTAGGCGCGGTCGTTATTCGGAGTCAGGGCGTGCTTATCTGGTAACCGCTGTGGTTTATGAGCGCCGTTCGGTATTTACCAATTTTCGCGTGGGGCGGTTACTGGTGGATGAATTGAAACAAGCTCATGACCTAAATCTGGTCAACTCTCTGGCTTGGGTCATCATGCCGGACCATTTCCATTGGCTTTTCGAACTCAGAGACGCCACGCTGCCCGACGTAATGAAGCGCGTGAAGTCGCGCAGCACGCTGGCCATCAATCGAGCCTGTGGGACGCAAGGTGCTTTTTGGCAGAGCGGCTACCATGACCGTGCGGCGCGCGCTGAAGAAAACCTTATAAAAATCGCGCGCTATATCATTGCCAATCCACTGCGAGCGGGCTTGGTAGAGCACATCGGTAACTACCCACTTTGGGATGCTGCCTGGCTGTAGAGGCAAGACACCTTGTGGCGAGGGAGCTTGCTCCCGCTGGGCAGCGAAGCTGCCCCAATTCATTCACCGCATTCATCCAGGGAGTGTGCGGTGAGGCTTTTGGGGCTGCTGCGCAGCCCGGCGGGAGCAAGGATTGAAAGCGGGCTGAATGATTCCGCGTGCCTGCGGTCGGAACCTGGGTACGCGCCAATCATTGAAGGAGCACCCATGAAGTCTAAAACCCTCGCCGCCTGCTTGCTGCTCACCGCGGGCCTGTCCACCGCCAGCTTTGTCGTGCAAGCCGGTGATACCCCGCAGGAAACGGTGAAGCCTTCGAGCATCAACGCACGCGATTTGAAAGAAGGCGACCGCGCCCCGGATATGCTGATGCGCAAGGAATCCGCCGTGAGCGACTGGAAAAAGCGCGGTTTGAAGCAGCCTGAAGCCGACAGCCAATGGGCCCGCGTGGGTGACAAGTTCGTGCTGCTCAAAACCACCAACGGCACTATCCTCGAGATCACCCCCGTCAAGAAATGACCGGTCTTTTTTCCTGGCTCTTGCGGTAAGGTAACCGGCCACACAGGTCGCGTTACCTTCAAAGAATGAGAGCAGGATGCTTGCCACAATAAGACACTACCCGCGCAGCGTTAACCTGTTGCTATTGGCCACATTGCTGTTGACGCTGGCCAAGGCGATCACCTTTCCGTACCTGGTCATTTACCTCACCCATCACTTCGGCCTCGACATTACCCAGGTGGGCCTGGTGATCGGCAGTTCGTTGATTGTCGGCTCACTGCTGAGTGTGTACGGCGGTTTTCTGGTCGATCGCGTCAACAGTTATCGGCTGCTGCTCGGCTTGAGTGCGCTGTTTGTACTGGGGTTTATCGGCACGGTGGTGGCTCACGGTATCTGGCTGTTCTATGGCTGCCTGATCCTGATCAACCTGGCGTACGCCGTGATCGACATTGCCGTCAAAGCCGGTTTCGCCAGCTTGCTTCCGGAACACGCGCGCAGCGAAGTGTTTTCCATCAAGTACACCCTGACCAATATCGGCTATGCCGTCGGCCCGTTTTTTGGCGCGATGGTGGCCAAGCTCGACATCAGCCTGCCGTTCATCCTTTCGGCGCTGCTGGGCGTGGGGTTTTTCCTGCTGTATTGGCGCTGGGGCGACCGCTCGCTGGCCACCGCTGATGCTACGCAGAAACCGGTGTCGTTTTTCGCCGTCGGCCGTGTACTGCTGCGGGACCGGCGCCTGGTGTGCTTCACCTTTGGCGGCCTGCTCAGTGCCGTAGTGTTCGGGCAGTTCACGGCCTACCTGTCGCAGTACCTGGTGACGACCACCACCGCGGAATATACCTACACGGTAATCAGCGCCGTGCTCACCACCAATGCGGTGCTGGTGATTGCCTTGCAGTACGTGATTGGCCGGCGCATCTCGCACCGCTATCTGAGCCAGTGGCTGATCGCTGGCCTGGGCATGTTCATGCTCGGGGTGATGGGCTTTGCACTGGCCACCAGCGTGCTGTGGTGGGTGCTGGCGATGGCGGTGTTTACCGTGGGGGAGATTATCGTGTTTCCGGCCGAATACATGTTTATCGACCGGATTGCGCCGGACCACCTGCGCGGCATGTATTACGGCGCGCAGAACCTGTCCAACCTGGGGGCTGCGCTGGGGCCGGTGTTGTGTGGGCTGGTGTTGGCCAGCCTGCCGGCCCCCTTCATGTTTTACATGCTTGGGGCGTTTATCGTCGGAGGTGGGGTGTTCTATTTCATTGGTTCGTCGTTAAAGGCAAATCATCCAGCGTGAGCTGGCCGACATTTTTGCCAACAGTGTTGCTTTGCAGTTCGTAGCGCAATTCTTCGACCATTTTTTCCACTTCCTGCGGGGTCTGCAGCCGATTGGTGCTGATGCCGGTGACCACCAGGTCGACCCGGCCGGTTTCGGCGTCGAAGACCTTGAGGGTCAAGGACGCATCCCGGCACAGGGTGAACTCGCAGGTCAGCGGCGACAGGCCTTCTTCGATGCAATTACGCAGCTGGGAGAGGGTAAACATGCGACTTAGCCCCCTCAACGACGGCGCAGCAACAGGCCCACCAACAGGCCGACGCCGGCGACGACAGCCACGGTCGCCAGCGGCTTGTTGCGAGCAAAATCACTGACGGTATCCAACGCGTCGCCATAGGTTTGCTGCAGTTGGCCGGCGGCCTGGCGGGCAACGCCTTCGGCTTGCAATTGCTCATCACCGGTCAAGTCGCCGAGAAAACCCTGAGCCTTGCCGGCAACCTTCTCGACGGCGCCTTTGACTTGTTCGCTTTTCATCGTGCATTCCTTCAAGAGATCAACTCATTACGGCACGGGGCCAAAGGCCCTGTGCCCACTCTTCAAGGTTAAGCACCGCGCCCCCCGGGAATAAGGCGAATTTGCACTGGTCGCACTAGTGCATTTGCACTCTATTTCTTGCTTTTGACGCGCAATTCCCCGGCGAACAGCCCGCGTTCACGGGCCCAAACGATGGCTGCACTACGGCTGTGCACCCCCAGCTTGGAGTACACCGTGGCCACATGGTTACGCACGGTGTTGGGCGCGAGTTTCAGGCGCGAGGCGATTTCTTTGTCGGCCAAGCCTTCGCAGATCAAGCCCAGCACATCGCGCTCACGGGCCGTGAGGTCGGTAAACGCCACGTTGGGCAGGTTGGGGCTGTTGACGCTCTTGGCGTTGGCGAGTTTTTCAATCAGGGTCTGGCTGAACCAGGAGGCGTCCTGCATGACTTCCTCAATGGCCGCCACCAGTTCCAGTTCCGAGCGTTTGCGCTCGGTGATGTTCATCATCACCAGCAGGTAGCAGGGCACGTCCTCAATGATCACGGTATCGGCAGACACCACGCAGTCGATCACCTCGTTGCCTTTTTTGCGCAGCTTGAGGTCCTGGCCGTCGAGGTTGCCGACTTTTTCCAGGGTGGCGAACAACTGCGCGCCGGCCTGGGGGCTGTCGATAAAATGAATATCTTCGATGGCCTTGCCGATCAGCTCCTCGCTGGTATAGCCGGTGATGTTCATGAACGCTTCGTTGATATCCACCACCTGGCGGTTGGCGGCGCTGCACATCAAGGTCGGCACCGGTGTCAGGCGGAAGGACTTGGCAAAGCGCTCCTCACTCTGGCGCAAGGCAGTTTCCGCCTTGCGGCGTGGCTCCAGATCGGTGAAGGAAAACAGCATGCAGTCTTCTTCGTTCATGTCCAACGGCTGGCCGGCGACGATCACCAGTTTGCTGCCGCCTTCGGGCAGGCGCAGCTCGGCCTGCATCTGCGGGATGGTCGCGCCTTCGCCCAGGCGCTGGATGGCCAGGTCTTTGCGCTCGGCCTGTTCCAGCACGTCCAATTCATACACCGAGCGGCCGATGACCTGGTCGCGGTTGTAGCCGGTCATTTCCAGGAAGCCCTGATTGACCTTGATGTAGCGCAAGTCGCTCAGGCGGCAAATCACCGCCGGTGCCGGGTTGGCGTTGAAGGTTTTCTCGAAGCGCTGCTCGGCGCTGGCCCACTCGGTGGCGTCGCTGAGGATCAGCACCAGCAGCTCCGGCTCACCGTGCGCGTTGGTCAACACCAGACTGCGCAAGCGGTGGACCCAACTGCGTTGTTCATCGGCGGCGGGGGTGACTTCCACTACCACGTCGCTGAACTCTTCACCGGCCGCCACCCGGCTGAGCGGGTAGTTGTCGAGCACTAAAGGGTGATTATTGCGGTAGCGCAGGGCGAAGCGCTGGGCGTATTCCTCGGTATTGGCGCCGAGTTCCTCGACCTCGCTGACCCCGTGCATGGTCAGCGCGGCTTCGTTGGCCCAGAGAATGGTCTGGTCGACCTCGGCCAGGATCACACCGTCAGACAATCCGGAGATGATCTGCTGCAATTGGCGGCGGTTGGTTTCTTTGGCAAGAACGTCCTGGGTCATGGTCTCTCCGGGGGATGGGCGCATGGGAAGTACGACACTCGGGCTTCAGGATAGTGCAGAGAAGTTGCCCGGTGCGGGGTGCGAATGCACCAGATGGACTGGTGCATTTGAATGAGGACGACCGCCACGACGCTCGCCAGACTGAGACGGTCAAATCACTCAAAGGATTAATCATGACCACTGTCTATGAAACCAACCGTTCACCGTTTCGCGTGTCTTGGAGCTCTGTGCTGGCGGGTAGTGCAATTGCCCTGGTGACCTACCTGGTGCTGAGTGTGTTGGGCACGGCCATTGGCGCGAGTGCCGTCAACCCGATGGAAGCCGGTAACCCGTTGCGCGGCTTCGGCACGGGCGCCGGCATCTGGCTGTTTGTGTCGACGCTGGTAGCGATTGGCGTCGGTGCTTTTGTGGCCGGGCGTACCGCGCCGGATCGCGGCGGCCTGCACGGCGTGCTGACCTGGACGCTGACCACGCTGTTCACCACCTGGCTGCTGGCGGCGCTGGCATCGAGCGTAGTGGGCACGGCGGGCAATGTCGTCGGCAAAGGCCTGTCTGCTGCCGGTAGCGGTATCGCCGCCGCAGCACCGGGCATCAGCGATAGCGTCAAACAGCAGCTGGACGAGCAGGGCATTCACCTGGATTGGAACAGCCTGCAAGGCCAGCTCGACACCTTGCTCAAGCAAAGCGGCAAGCCTGAGCTGGACCCGGCCAACGTTGAGCAGAAAACCGACCAGGCCGCTGCCGATGGCAAGCAAACGGCGACGGATGCCGCCACCAACCCAGCCCAGGCGGGCGACCAACTCAAGCAGTGGTTCGAGCGCGTAAAAGCCTCGGGTGAGCCTGCGTTGAATGCGGCTGATAAAGACGCACTGGTCAATATCGTTGCGGCCCGTACCGGCAAGAGCAAGGCAGAAGCCACGCAGATCGTCGACAACTATGCGCAGGCTTATCAGCAAGCCATGCAAAAGGTCGATGAGCTGAAGCAACAGGCCGAGCAGAAAGCCCGTGAAGCCGGTGAGGTCGCGGCCAAACAGCTCTCCCGCGCGGCCTGGAGCACCTTGGCCATGCTGTTGTTGGGCGCCGCCTTGAGCTTCTTCGTCGGTCGCACTGCGCTGACCACGCGCCGCGTGCCTTTGGCTTAACCGTTTGTGCGGCAAGGACGCCGCTTTTCACTGGCACCCAACATGCTGGTGTCAGCATTCCATTCCCCTGCAGTGTTTGGCGATGCGTGATATCTACAGCGTCTTCAATTCCAACGGTGCCTACGAGACCGGGGCCCACGCCCATGACGAGTTCATGTTGATGGTGCCCGAGCACGGCTTGTTGCGCTTCAAGGATGAAGACAGCGGGCGCAGCACCTCGGTGGTCGACCGCCAGTTCGTGCTGGTGCCGCCGCAATGCAGCCATTCCTCCTCGTCACTCACCGCCTGTTCGGCGAACACGGCCGCCATGCACGTTCGGCGGTGGGCGTGGCCGGGTTGCCCAGCAGCGGGATGCTGGAGCTGGAAGTAACAGCAGTCATCACGCCGAATGCGATCTAACCAACACCCTCGATCCAATGTGGGAGCGGGCTTGCCCGCGAATACGGTAGATCAGTCAGCATCTGTGTATCTGACAGACCGCCTTCGCGGGCAAGCCCGCTCCCACAGGGTTATGTAGTGAACCCAATAACCCATCCGCCTGAATGAATGCGTAAAATACCCGCCTTTTACGCATATCACGCACAGGTGCCCTTTGAGCGCAGGCAAAGCCGTCGGACTGTTATTACTCACTTCACTGCTGGCGGCGTGCGGCACCTCACCGCCACGCACGCCCAACGACCTGTGCGGCATTTTTCGCGAAAAAGATGATTGGTACGACGCCGCCAAAGTCACGCAAAAGCGCTGGGGCGTGCCGATCCAAGTGCCGTTCGCCATCATGTACCAGGAATCCGGTTTCCATCAGGACGCCCTGGCCCCGCGCAAATACCTGTTGTGGATCATCCCCTGGGGCCGCGTCTCTACGGCTGCCGGCTACGCCCAGGCCAAGGATGAAGTGTGGAACGACTACCGTAAAAGCACCGGCCGCAGCGGCGCCAACCGTAAGGATTTTGACGATGCCATCGACTTCGTCGGCTGGTACATGGACAAGACCTACACCATCAACGGCGTGTACAAGTACGACGCCTACGGCCAATACCTGAACTACCACGAAGGCTGGGGCGGCTACCGCCAGCGCACCTACGCCGCCAAAGCCTGGCTGCCGCCGGTGGCGAGCAAGGTACAGGCACGTTCGCAGATGTACGCGGCGCAATATGCAGGGTGCAAGGATGATTTGGGGCGTGGGTTCTGGAGCCGGTTCTGGCATTGGCTATAGGGCCAACGCTGCCAAGGGTGTTGCGGAGGTAAATGCACTGGTTCTGGAGCGCGGGCCTGTTGTGGTGAGCGGACTTGCCACAGTAAGCCCGCTTGCCACAAATGGGTTGTTTTACGCTTGCATGCACTCCACTGACCGATCGACCATCACACTGGCCATGTCCACAAGGTGCAATACCGAAATCACCAATGTGCGTGAGTCACCTTCCAATTGATCAATCGCCGCCTGCGCCGTAACGGCGGCACAACGCAGCACGCTGCTGGCGTGGGCCAGGGCGTCTTCGAAGCTGAGCTCTTGGGTGGTGGTGAAGAAGGGCGGTTCTGATGCGGGTGGTGCGGGGACAAGTTTGTCCATGGTTCAACTCCTAACCAAAGTTGGAATGTCACCACCATCGCTACCAAACGACTTTTAGGGTGGTGACCGTGCGCAGATTGGTAGACCGGTGATTAGGACCCGGTGCACCCGAAGGTGCCCTACGCACGGCCACCATAACGCAGGGCCGAAAAAAAGCGCCTTGCAGAAGGTGGCGCTTTGCGCCTAATCACTCGTGGTCTACCAAACCCCGAATCACTGAATTGGCAGTGACCGGCGAAGACTAGCCATGCGAATTGAGCGGCGCAAGCGGTTGGGATTCTCTCGGAAACGTCCTGCAAGTTAAAGGGAAATGTCGCTGATCAGACTGTTCCTACACTTGCCAAACCTGCCCAATTCTGGGAAAACCCCAGCCTTTACGCATTCAACGAGACCCACATGAGCAACGACGAACTGCAGATCACCGACACTCGCCCGGGCACCGGCAAAGCCGTGGTCAAGGGCGCGTTGATCACCACCCAATACACCGGCACCCTGGAAGACGGCACGGTGTTCGATTCGTCCTGGGAGCGCGGCAAGCCGTTCCAGTGTGTGATCGGCACCGGGCGGGTGATCAAGGGCTGGGACCAGGGGTTGATGGGCATGCAGGTCGGCGGCGTACGCACGCTGTTTGTACCGGCGCACCTGGCCTACGGCGAGCGCTCGATGGGCGCGCATATCAAGCCCAACAGCAACTTGCGTTTTGAGATCGAGTTGCTGGAAGTGCTGACGCGGGATGATTGAAAGGAGTTGAACATGGATGTTGAGTCACAGCGGTTGCCTGGCTGCTCCACCGAGGCTATTCGGGTGGTTGAACTGCATGACAGTGATGAAGCCGAACTGCAGCGTTTTTTCGAGCAAGCGCCTGACTACTTCATCGCGGTCAACGGCGAACCCGCCACGCCAACCGAAGCGCGTGACGAATTGCGCGGCGATTTGCCTGCGGGCTGGAGCTGCAGCCGGATGTATTGGCTGGGTTACCGCGATGCGGATGATCAGCTGGTTGCCGTGGTGAACATCGCCGCAGATTTGCTCGCCACCGGGGTGTGGCACATCGGGCTGTTACTGGTGCATACGCGCTGGCATGGCACTGGGCTGGCGCGGCGGCTGCATGCGGAGCTTGAGACGTGGGCTGTCAGCAAGGGTGCCCAGTGGTTGCGATTGACGGTGGTTGTCGGCAATGCCAAGGCCGGGCGCTTCTGGCCCAAACTTGGGTATGTGCAGGTGCGCACGCGGGACGGTATTACGATGGGGCGGCAGGTGAATAGGGTGTCGATTCAGGTCAAGGCGTTGGCGGGTGGGCGGGTGAATGAATACCTGGCGTCTGTTGAGCGGGATCGGCCCGGTGCTGCGTAATCGTGAATGTTCACCGTCTCTTGTGGGAGCTGGCAAGCCAGCTCCCACATTTGAATGTTGGTAAATCCTGGAACTCGGTTCCTGAACTCATCCTGAAGCATCGGCTTGTTCCCCATCGGTAAGTTTTCCTACGGTTTACTCCCCTGACATCGGGGCGTAAACTCCGCGCGTTTTAATCAATAGCGGAGACCCTCAGTGGGTACTTGTTCAAGTGACAGTTGTCGGCCGGTTTCAGTAATCGGCACCTACTTGGCAAGGTAACGCGCATTTTTCCGATGCCGTTATCTCGCCTGAAAAAAGCGAGCAGCGGCATCCCGGCAGCGCCTGTTCTGGCACCTGCCTGAATCCCTCTCATCGACGCTGACCAGCACCGCTTTAATCGACATCACGATTAAATGTGGGGGCCGGGCTTGCCCGCACCCACAGGGTTCGTGCGCATACGGGGAGATTTCCTATGCAAGCAATCAACAACATCAACCTCAATTCCTTGGTCGATACCGTCGTCAGCCTCACTGCGGCGTTTATCCTCGGCGGCTTGATCGGTTTCGAGCGCCAGTACCGTCAACGGACGGCGGGCTTGCGCACCAATGTGCTGGTGGCGGTGGGCGCGGCGATTTTTGTCGACATGGCCAACCGCCTCGGCGGCGCTGAAGGCGCTGTGCGCGTGGTCGCGTATGTGGTCTCGGGCATCGGCTTTCTGGGGGCTGGCGTGATCATGCGCGAAGAAGGCAACGTGCGCGGGCTCAACACCGCCGCCACGCTGTGGGCATCGGCAGCAGTCGGTGCGTGTGCGGGGGCCGACCTGATCCTGGAAGCGCTGCTGGGCACGCTGTTTGTGCTGGCGGCCAACACCTTGCTGCGCCCGATCGTCAACAACATCAACCGCCAGCCGTTGGACGTGGTGTCGGCGGAGGTCACCAACATCCTCTATGTCATCGCGCGGCGCAGCCAGCAACAGGCGGTGATGGTCTTGCTGGAAGCCGAATTGGCGCGCTGCAACTACCCGGCCAGCGACGTCGATGTTCGGCCATTTGGCAGTGAAGAAGTGGAGATCGAGGCCACCCTGGTCGCGACCTCGGTTGACGGCGACGAGCTGGACGCGCTGGTTGCGCGTATTTCCACCTCGACCTTGGTGGTGCAGGCGTTCTGGAGCCCGAGCACCACGGATTAGTCGGCTGCTCGAAGGCGTCGCCACGTGCAGGATGGGGGACGCCTTGCTCGGATAAATCCTACATTTTGATGGGATTATCCCTTCGGATGAAGCGTCATTTCGTTGTTAAGGTTGCGCACTTGCAGCTAGCCGGCGGTGTTGGTTTAGCTGTAAGTGTTCAACTTTTTTCAATCGAAGGGACCAGGCACAGCCTGGCTATCGTCCTGAGTAAAGGCAGTACCGTTGGTCGGCACTGTCATTTCTCACAGGTACCTGTGTCCCACTTGATGTGTAAGGCTACTTACCTGCCATGGGATTTTTATGATCAAAGCATTGATAGTCGACGATCATCCGTTTATTCGCCAAACCGTTCGGTTCCTGCTCAAGCAAGAAGGGTTTACCGATATTGATGAGGCGGGTAACGGCGCGGATGCTGTGCAGAAGGCCAGGGAAGGGCGCCCAGACCTGATTATTCTTGACTTGGCCATCCCGAAGCTGGGCGGGCTGGAGGTGATCAGCCGGGTCAAGGCGCTGGGCCTGCCATGCAAGATGCTGGTACTGACATCGTCCCTGCCAGAGTTTTTCTCTGCTCGCTGCATGCGCGCCGGGGCCATGGGGTTTGTCGCCAAGACCGGGGAGTTGGACGAGCTGCAAAAGGCGATCAAGGCCGTGATGTCCAACTACAGCTGCTTCCCCAGCTTACCGACCAGTTCGGTGCGCCGTGATGATTTGCAGGCCTCGGAGTTGCAGTTGGTGGAATGCCTGTCGGACCGCGAGGTGGAGGTGTTACGTATGTTGGCGCTGGGCCTGGGCAATAACCAGATTGCCGAACAAATGCTGCTGAGCCACAAGACCATCAGTACTTATAAGACGCGGCTCAAGGACAAGTTGTGCATGTCGTCGGTGGTGCACATGGCCAAGTTCGCCCAGCGTAATCATCTGATCTGATTCGATATGACCCCAACCCGCATTCGACAGTTGATGATTGCCCTATTGATGGGCCTGCTGCCGATGGCGGCGCTGGCCCTGGATGAGCCTCACCCGCTGCGCTTGTTGGGGCACGCCACGCTGGATGGCAATGGTTTGTCCGTGGTGCTGAGCGAGGCGGACTGGCACTGGTTGCGCGAGCGTCGTACCTTGTTTATGGGGGTCTCGGCGCCGGACTATGCGCCTTTCGAACTGACAAATAATAACGACGAACTTGAGGGGATCACCGCCGATTACGCGCGGTTGCTCTCCCAGGCGCTGAACGTCGCCGTGGAAGTTCGGCGCTACGACACCCGTGACGAAGTGATCGAGGCGCTCAAGCAGGGCACCATTGACTTCCTCGGAACCGCCAACGGTTTTGAGGCGGGTGACCCGCAGTTGGTGCTGTCTCGTTCCTACGCCAATGATCAGCCCGTGCTGGTAACCCCTACCGCAGACACCCAGGCCTTGACGGTCGATCTGGCCGGCAAGCGCGTGGCCATGCTCTATCACTACATGCCGCCCGATGTCGTACAGGCCTTCTATCCCCAGGCGCGCTTGGAATTATTCCCGTCTATTTTCGAGGCCATCGGCGCCGTGGCGTTCGGTCGCGCCGATGTCTACCTGGGCGACGCCATCAGCACCAACTACCAGATCAGCCGCAACCACCTGAACAACGTGCAAATGGCGGATTTTTCCACGCTGGAATCCAACTCTTTCGCCTTCGCTGTTGCGCGCGACAACACCCGGTTGCTGCGCATCATCAATACAGCGCTGAGGGCGGTCCCGGCTAACGAGCAGATGGAAATATTGCGTCGTTGGAGCGGCGGCAATCTAGGCCTGCTCGGTGCTGAGCGGCTGCACTTGAGCACCAACGAGCAGCGTTGGCTGGACAAGCATCCGCGCGTCAGGGTGGTAGCGTCCGACCAGATGCTGCCTTTGGCATCCTTTAGCGCACAAGGGCAATTAGACGGCTTGAGTGCTGACGTTTTATCGCGGATCAGCCTGCGCACCGGGTTGAAGTTCGATGTTGTCCCGGGCGGATCAATGCCCCAGCAGATTGACGCGGTCAGCACCGGCAGGGCGGACATGATGGCGGTGATCACGCCGAGCGTCGAAGGCTCTGACCAAGTGCGCTTTACCCGGCCCTACCTGACCAATCCGCTGGTGCTGGTTACGCGCAATGACGACCCCGCGACGATGACCCTGGACGACATGCCAGGCAAGCGCCTTGCGATAACCGCCGGCAGTGCGCTGCGTGAGTTGATCAATCGCGACTATCCCGGTATCAACTTCGTGACGGCCAAAAACCCTACACAAGCCGTGGCGATGGTGGCCTCCGGCGCCGCCGAGGCGGCCGTCAATTCAATGATCAATGCGCGCTACCTTATCGCCTTGCAATACCGTGACACCTTGCGCGTGACCAGCACCGTCGGTTCTGAACCTGCACGCATGACATTTGGGGTCAACCGTGGCCAGCTGGAGTTGTACTCGATACTGGACAAGGCGTTGCTGAGCATCCCACCCCAGGAATTGGACGAGTTGGTCAACCAGTGGCGCACTGACGTGATCGTCGAAGACCATTGGTTGCGCCATCGCAGTGCGATCATTCAAGGGTTCGGCCTGGCGGCGCTGTTGCTGGTGGTCACTTTGGGCTGGGCTTTTTACCTGCGCAGCCTGATACGCAAACGTGCCCAGGCCGAACGTGCCTTGAGCGACCAGATGCGTTTCATGGGTGTACTGATCGACGGTACGCCGCATCCGATTTACGTGCGTGACCGCCAGGGCAGGTTGATGGCCTGCAACAGTGCTTACCTGGAGGTATTTGGTTTTACCCTCGAAGCAGTGATCGGCAAGACGGTCATACAAACCGATTCCGGCAACCCTCCACAGGCCCGGTCTTTCCATGAGGACTACCTGCAGCTGATGGCGCGTGGCGAGCCGCAGATTCATGATCGGGTACTCAAGTTGCCCAATGGCAAAGTGCTGACCATCTACCATTGGATGTTGCCCTACCGTGACGGCGACGAGAAGGTGGTGGGCATGATTGCCGGTTGGGTGGACGTGAGTGAGCGCCAGCGCCTGTTGGGTCAACTGCAGGAAGCCAAGGAAGATGCCGACGCCGCCAACCGCGCCAAGACCACCTTCCTGGCGACCATGAGTCATGAAATCCGCACGCCCATGAATGCCGTGATCGGCATGATCGAGCTGGCCCTTGCGAACGCCGAGCAGGGTCGCGCCGACCGCGATGCTCTGGAGGTGGCTTCGGTTGCGTCCCACGGGATGCTGGAGTTGATTGGCGATATTCTTGATATCGCCCGGATCGAGTCCGGGCATTTGTCCCTGGCGCTGGAGTCGGCCAACCTGCATGAACTGCTGATGTCGGTGGTGCGGGTGTTCGAGGGGCTGGCGCGTGCCAAAGGCCTGGTGTTTCAGGTAGAACTTGATCCGCTGATTGATTGCCAGGTTCTGGCCGACCCGTTGCGCTTCAAACAGGTGGTGTCCAACCTGCTGAGCAATGCCATCAAGTTTACCTCCCAGGGCCAGGTGCGCCTGGGTGCGCGCAGTTTGCCGGCCCCCGATACCGGCCAGCTGAGCCTCAGGTTATGGGTGGAAGACACCGGTATTGGCATCAGCGCTGAAGACCAGCAACGCCTGTTCAACCCGTTTATTCAGGGGAGCAACACTGAGCAGTCGGCGCGCAGCGGGTCGGGGCTGGGGCTGGTAATCAGCCGAAACCTGTGTGAAATGATGGGCGGTAATCTGCAGTTGAGCAGCGTGCTCGGCCAGGGTTCACGGGTAGACGTGATGTTGATAGTGACCCGCACGGCTGCGTTGCCGGTCGCGGTTCCAACACCTGGCCCTGTCGTGCAGCCGGCGCGCGCATTGGACATTCTGGTGGTGGATGACTACCCGGCCAACCGTTTGCTGCTGGCGCGGCAATTGAGCCACCTGGGGCATCGCATCATTACGGCCGAAGACGGCATCGAGGGCCTGGAGCTGTGGAAGACCAGGCAGCCTGACGCCGTGATCACCGATTGCAACATGCCCCTCAAGGACGGCTACACCTTGGCGCGTGATATCCGCGCGCAAGAACGTGAGCAAGGTCTGGCGCCGTGCCTGTTGCTGGGGTTCACCGCCAATGCGCAACCGGAAGAGACCGAGCGTTGTCGTCAAGCGGGCATGGACGACTGCCTGTTCAAACCTGCCGGGCTTGATGACTTGCGCTCGGCCCTGGCCTCGCTCACGGCCAGCCCGGGTGCAGTTGAAGCTGAAATGGCCTTTGATTTGAGCACGTTGATTTCGCTGACGGGCGATGATCATGCAGCGCTGAGGGAACTCTTGGTGCCGCTGGTCGACAGCCTGGAAGATGACCGCGCGCTTTTACCGAGGCTGCAACGCCAGTTCAATTTTCACGCGCTGCATGATCTCGCCCACCGTGCCAAGGGCGGGGCGCGGATGGTGAAGGCGCAGGTGTTGATCGTTTGTTGTGAAACGCTGGAGGGGGTTTGCCAACGGCAAGACCGCGCCGCACTGGGTGGGGCGGCGGAAGCGGTGGGCGAGGCGATTGGCAATCTGCGTGACGGCCTGAATGCTTATTGCAATCGGCCGTGACTGCGGTTGATCGCCATTGGGCGGTTTTGGGAGAACTCCTACGTGAAGGGGGAACAAGCCTGATTTTGTCTACGGGATATGTCTGGACAATGGGCGCTGCTCACTGACGAGCACAGCCTGCCCGGGGTTTGCCATGCCGAACAAAGCACTGACCATCCTGATTGCCGATGAACAGCACCTGCAACGCCTGTACATCGAAAAAATGCTCAACCAGTTGGGGTACTACCGGATTGTTCCGGTGCAAACCTTCGACGAAGTCCAGATCCTCACCGCCATCCCCGCTGAGCCCTTTGATGTGCTGATCATCAATGGCGGGCTGGCGGCCCATGCAAGTGGGCCACAGCCTCAGGTGCGGCATGTGCTGGTCTACGACCATCAGGACCTGGGTGCCCCCGCCGGCGCGACGCCGACGGTACGGGTGCGGTTGCCTGGCGCGCCGGACACCGTCAACCTCGAACACTTTATGGACATCATCGACCCACCGCAAGCCTCGCGCGGCCTGCGGGTGTTGCCGTGGCTGCGGGAGTTATCCGGCCGGCCTGCTACCGGGGTTTAGTCCCACTTCGGTGCGATGCCCTTGGGGCTGGTCAGGCGATGGCCACGTTCCAGGCCGGCAATCTGCGCCATGTCGGCAGGGCTCAAGCTCAGTTGCAGGGCCTTCAGGTTGCTCTCCAGGTTGGCGCGTTTGGTCGACGATGGGATCACCGCGTAGCCCAGCTGCATCGCCCACGCCAGAGTCACCTGTGCCGGGGTGGCTTGGTGGCGTTCGGCGATTTGCTGAATCACCGGGTCTTTGAGCACTTCGCCATACGCCAGGGTCATGTAGGAGGTGATCTGGATACCATGGGCGGTAGCGAAATCCACCACTTTCTGATTTTGCAGGTAGGGGTGCAGTTCGACCTGGTTGGTGGCGATGTTCTCGGCGCCAACCGCCGCAATCGCCTGCTTCATCAGCTCAATGGTGAAGTTGGAAATACCGATCTGGCGAGTCAGACCCAGGCGTTTGGCTTCCAGCAATTGGCCCATGAATTCGGCCACGGGCACCTGGTCGTCCGGCGATGGCCAGTGGATCAGGGTCAGGTCCAGGTAGTCGGTCTTGAGCTTGCGCAGGCTTTCTTTAAGGCTGGGGATCAACTGGCCTTCGGCGAAGTTGGCGATCCAGATCTTGCTGGTAATAAACAGTTCGTCACGCGGCACACCGCTGTTGGCAATGGCTTGGCCGACATCGGCTTCGTTCTCATAGATCTGCGCGGTGTCGATGACGCGGTAGCCCAGTTCCAGGCCGGTGCTCACGGAGTCGATCACCACCTGGCCTTGCAGGCGGAAAGTGCCAAGGCCGAAGGTGGGGACGTTTGGGGTAGGGATAGACATCAGTAACTCCTGAGAGGGGATAAACAATGGAGTCGAGTATCTGCCCGTCGTTCCTTCGGAAAAACCGTCGAATCCGAAAAGGACTCTTTACCAGAAGTCACGAGTGTCGCCCGCTGCAAATAAAACGCGTGCCGGTGGACGAGGTCTTCAAGTGGCCGTGAAGGCGTTCAGCGGTCGAACCAGGCGAGCAGCACCGTCACGTTGTCGCGCCCGGCGTATTGTCGCCGACGTGAAACACCAGCAGCGGCCCCATCGAGCTGTGGGCGCCATAGGCCGGTGAGCGTCGTGCCCATGCCGCTGCCTTCGCTCATATGGCGGGCCACATTCTGCTGATAGACGCACTGGTTCACTTGATCGATGGCGTTGTGCAGCCTGCTGGCGGCTTGCATGTCCGGGTCCGACCACGTGGCATCCGGGTCGGCGCCGTCGTTGATCACGTCGACACCGTGGGGGCAGGTATCGTGCAGTCAATCACCAAAAACCTGTCGTTCAAGACCGAGTACCTGTACTACGACCTGGGCCAGGACAAGCTGAACGTGGCGGTAATTCCGGGCAGCGGCGGGGCGGGTACTGGCTATGACTCCAAGTTCAAAAACGATGGGCAGATGTTGCGTGTTGGGTTGAACTGGAAGTTTGACTGACGGTGTTACGCCACCTCATGCGCAGGCGCGTGAGGCTGTTACGGGGCGCGCAGGGCGGTGGTGGTAAAACTGGCCCTGTCGCGTCTTGCGGTTTTTGCGCGATTGGAAAGTGTTCCAGCTCGTGAAGTCGAAGCGAGTGGCAGAGAGGACGTTTTCCTGGACCAGCATGATCGGCAGGGGCTGGTTCGTGTTTGTATAGTGGGTATTGAACGTGACCTCCAGTGTGTCCTTGTCCCGATAGCCGCTGAGAATAGGAAGCAGGGTGAAGGCGTGATCCATGCCCTCGGACTCAGTGGGTTCGCCGACGAACACCACAATGCCGACGTACACTTTGCGATCGCTCAAGCTGAACATGCAAGGTGCCCGCTGCTCAATGGACTCTCTCAGTAAGCGCCTGAAAGCGTTGCCTTCCAGAACACCCAACGACAGCAAGTAATGGAGTTGTTCGTCCGTTTCCAGTTTCAGCACTTTCTTTCGCAGGCGCACGTAGAGTTTTGCCCAGCCCAAAGGAATTGCCATGGCGGTAAGCCCTATCTGAAGTAGAAATACCCACAGTGCGCCGTTTTTCTCATTGGCAATGTCGAGCTGTACCAACATGGCACCTAGATAGCTGCTGTAGTCTGTTGCAATCGCATACCCCGCGACTTCGACCTTCTGCTTCGACAACGCAAGAATAATGGCACTCAGGATTGTAGCGATGATCAGGCAAACCAAGCCCAGCCTTGCAACTTGCAGGTAGAGCAGTTGCCCTTGAAAACGGTGCAGACGATGGTAGAAAAAAGGGTGTCTGATGCAGACCATGTAGCCACTGACAAGCAACGGTACAATTATCAGCAGGCCCATATGTCGTCGACCTCCATTTGCCGGGCCTGACGTATCGCGTCCTTGTAATTCTGCGATTGCGCAACCTCGGCAGCGTCGACGCCAATGCCACAATCATGGATCTTCCAGCTTTTATAGGATTTGACGGCTTTGACTCGATCCCAATCATCCGGAGTCGGTTTTCCAAACAGCAAATGCAATAAGTTCATGGCGACAACCTCGCAAAGAAGTAGCCAGTTTTATAGCAAGCGATCTGGCCTCACGACCATTGATGGCATGCCGTGCCACCGTCGTCGGTTCCTGTAGGAAACGTCTCCATTTGCTCAGACGGCCTAAAACGTCGGCGGCGTAATCACCCAGATCACCACCGTCGGCACCTTGCCTGGGTTGCCATACCGATGCGGCTCGCTGCTGGCGAAGCTGAAGCTGTCGCCCGTATCCAGCAGAAAATGCCGATCGCCCACCCACAACTCAAACTGCCCGCTCAACACGTAGCCCGCTTCCTCACCTTCATGGCTGTAGCTTTGCTGGCTGTAGGTGCCGGGCGGAAAGCTCGACTGCAGCATTTCCAGTTGATGGTTGGGCAACGGCGTGAGCAATTGGTCGACGATGCCATCTTCATAGCGGATGCTTTGCCGGTTGCCCTGGCGCACCACATAACCTTCATCCGCTTCGGCGGGAATGGTTTCACTGGCGAAAAACCACTGGATGGTCACCCCCAGGCTGCGGGCAATATTGAACAGCGCCGGAATCGACGGATACGCCAGGTTGCGTTCCAACTGGCTGAGGTAGCCGGCGGTCAACTCACTTGCCTGCGCCAGCTCGGTAAGTGTCAGCCCGAGCGCCTTGCGCAGGCCGCGAATGCGCGTGCCGAGAAACAGTTGCTGCGGTGCGTCGGTCACAGGTTCCATGCCACTTTGAGTCCTTCGTAAATCGCCTCTTCGGCGGTGCGCGGCGCCAGGCAGTCGCCGATGCGATCAAACGGCACCAACCCCGCCAGCTCAGCGCCCAGAGTGTCCACCGGCTGGTGGCCCTGGCACAACACCAGGCTGTCGATATTCTCCAGCAGCATCGGCTCGCCGCTGGCGGTATGTTGCAGGTAGACGGTGCTGTCGTCGCAGCCGTAAAGGCGGGCGTAAGGGATGATCGCAATCGCCAGGCGGTGCAGCTCTCCAGCCAGTTGGTCGCGTACGTACAACGGCAAGTTCTCCCCACAATGGGTGCCATTCACCGCCAGTTGCACCTGATGGCCGGCGCGCATCAGGCGCTCGGCAATGCCCGGGCCGATCCAGTCGCAACGCCAGTCGGCTACCACCACCGAGCGCCCCAGCGTGACCTCACCGCGCAACACTTGCCAGGCGTCCACCACTTGCAACTCACCGCCTTGCTCGAAGGCTGGCCAATAGGGCTCGGCACCGGTGGCGATGATCACGTGATCGGGTTGCTGCTGCTCCACCAGCGCACGGTCGACGCGGGTGTTGCGCACCACGCGCACACCCGCCAGCGCCATCTCACGCTGCAGGTTGGTGCTGGCGCCGCCGAACTCACTGCGCCGTGGCAGCAATTGCGCCAACAGCACCTGCCCACCCAATTGCGCGCTGGCTTCGTACAGCGTCACGTCGTGCCCACGTTGCGCGGCCACGGCCGCCGCTTTCATGCCGGCAGGCCCGCCGCCCACCACCATGATGCGCCGGCGCGTTAACGCCGGTTGCAGATTGCCGAATACCAACTCGCGCCCGGTCTCGGGATGCTGGATACAGGAAATCGGCAAGCCCTTGTGAAAGCGGCCGATACACGCCTGATTGCAGGCGATGCACGCGCGCACGTCGTCGGCGCGGCCAGCCAGGGTTTTGGCCGGCATCAACGGGTCGCAAATCAGTGCCCGGGTCATGCCGCACACGTCGGCCTGGCCTCGGGCCAGGATCAGCTCGGCCTCCTGCGGCTGGTTTATTCGCCCGGTGACAAATAGCGGAACCGACAGGCTGGCCTTGAACGTCGCCGCCTCATCCGCAAGGTACGCCGCCGCGATGGCCATGGGCGGCACGATATGGATCGCGCCGCCCAGAGAGGCCGAGGTGCCGGCGACGATGTGTACAAAATCCAGCTGCGTTTGCAGGCTTTGCACCGCCTCCAGGGATTCGCTCTCGGTTAGGCCTTCACTGTCGCGCTCATCGGCAGAGATGCGCAGGCCGATGATGAAATGCTCGTCGGTCGCCGCCCGCACCGCCGCCATAATTTCGCGCAAAAACCTCAGCCGTTGCTCAAGCGAACCGTTGTACCCATCGGTGCGCCGATTAACCCGTGGGTTGAGAAACTGCGCCGGCAAATACCCATGGCTGGCGACCACTTCCACCCCGTCAATTCCCGCTTGATACAAGCGCCTGGCCGCCGCGGCATAACCGGCGACGATCTCATCGATCATCGCCTGTTCCAGCGCCCGTGGCATCACCCGAAAGCGCTCGTTGGGCACCCCCGACGCCGAGTACGCGACCGCCAGCAAGCCGTCTGCCGACTCCATGATTTCCCGCCCCGGATGAAAGATCTGCGACAGCACCATGGTGCCGTGGGCGTGGCAGACCTCGGCCAATTCGCGATAGCCATCGATGCAGGCATCGTCGGTGGCCATCAGCACATGCGAGGTGTAGCGCGCACTGTCATGCACCCCGGCCACCTGCAACACAATCAGCCCCACACCGCCTTCGGCCCGCGCACGGTGGTAGGCGATCAACTGCGCGTTAACTTGATTGTCGGTGGGCATCGAGGTGTCATGCCCGCTGGACATGATGCGGTTTTTCAGGCGTTTGCCGCGCAGTTGCAACGGCTCGAACAGGTGGGGAAAGGCTGCGTGCGACATGGTGCGGATACTCCAGGCGCCGTTATTGTTATTTCTCTATAGGAGGTGAGCGCCAGTAAAAAATCAACTTGTTTTTTTACTGGTGACTGGATTAGCGTCGCCCTCAACCACCCCGCGCCTGGAGAATAAAAATGACTTACTGCGCCGAACCCGCCCAAGAAAAACACCTGCGCGAAGAGCTTGCCGCGTGCTACCGCCTGATCGCGCACTACCGCATGAGCGACCTGATCTTCACGCATATTTCGGTGCGTATTCCCGGGCCTGAGCACCACTTCCTGATCAACCCCTACGGGTTGATGTTCGATGAAATCACCGCCTCCAGCCTGGTCAAGATCGGCCTGGATGGCCGCGCGGTGGAGCCTTCCCCTTACGCCGTCAACCCGGCCGGGTTTGTCATCCACAGCGCGATCCATGCTGCGCGCGAAGATGCCCAGTGCGTGCTGCATACCCACACCCGCGCGGGCTGCGCGGTGGCGGCGCTGGAGTGCGGGTTGTTGCCGGTCAACCAGATCTCGATGGAGTTCTACGGCAAGGTCGCGTACCACGATTACGAAGGCGTCGCCCTGAATATGGCCGAGCAGCGCCGCTTGGTGCATGACCTGGGCAACAAGACGGTGCTGATGCTGCGCAACCACGGTCTGCTGACGCTGGGCGAGACGGTCAGCCAGGCGTTCCTGCGCATGTACTATCTGGAGAAAGCCTGCGATATCCAGATCGCGGCCCAAGCCTGCGGCCCATTGATCTTGCCGCCGGCCGAGGTCTGCGCCTACACCGAACAGCAATTCAACAACCCAGGCCGAACGCTGGAGCAGGGCGAGCTGGCCGACCCGGACGCCATGCAGTTGGCGTGGGCGGCGTTGCTGCGGATGCTGGATCGGGTGTCGCCCGGTTACCGCGACTGATGTAGAGTCGTGCGGCCGACTCAACGAGGACACCGCCCCATGACCCAGGAATCCCGCTTCTCCCGCATGGAGCCGCAATTGCGCAAGGCCAACCTGGTGCAGGCCACGCTCACGTGCCTCAAGCGCGATGGTTTCCAGGGCGCTTCGATTCGCAAGATCAGCGCCGAGGCCGGGGTGTCGGTCGGGCTGATCAGCCATCACTATTCGGGCAAGGATGAGCTGGTGGCCGAGGCTTATCGCACGATCACCGCCCAAGTCATGAGCCTGCTGCGCGAGACCATGGCCGAGGCGCCACCAGAGCCTCGCGAGCGGCTGTCGGCGTTGTTCCGGGGTTCGTTTTCCGCTGAGTTGCTCGACCCGCAACTGCTCGATGCGTGGCTGGTGTTCTGGGGCGCGGTGAAAACCGCGCCTGCGATCAACCAGGCCCACGAACATTCCTACGGTGAGTACCGCACCATCATGCGTTCCGCCCTGAGCGATATGGCCAGGGAAGAGGGCTGGGAGCGGTTCGACGCCGACCTCGCAGCCATCGGCTTGAGCGCCTTGCTTGATGGGCTGTGGCTGGAGTCGGGGCTCAACCCTGGCACCTTCACGCCGGAGCAGGGCATTCAGATCTGCGAAGCCTGGGTCGATGGCCTGCAGAGCGGCGGTCGCCAGCGTTATCTGCTCAAACCCTGAGCTTTTCTTGCCGCCTGAACGCAAGGTTCAGGCCGGTATTTCCGTTCTGAAAATATTTGCAGTTTGCCGATTGCCTCCTTGCTGAACACTCGTTTAGTATCTCGCCATGTCGCACCCCTCAAGCCAATTAAAATAATTCGAGGAAGCCATGACTACCGATTCGCCCGTGCTCACCGATGTGCAAGCAGGCGTTGCCTGGATCACCCTCAACCGTGGCCCGCAGCGCAATGCACTGGACATTCCGACCCTCAAGCACCTGCATGCCTTGCTCGACGCTTTCAACCGCGACCCCGCCGTGCGCGCCGTGGTGTTGACCGGTAGCGGCCGCAGCTTCTGCGCCGGCGCCGACCTGGCCGAGTGGGCTGAAGCCGAATCGCGTGGCGCCCTCGAAACCTATGGCTGGACCGAAACCGCCCACGCCCTGATGACCTGCTTGCACGCCCTCGACAAACCCACGATTGCCGCGATCAACGGCACTGCCGTCGGCGCCGGCATGGACCTGACGCTGTGCTGCGACCTGCGCATTGCCGCCCAGTCGGCACGCTTCAAGGCCGGCTACACCAGCATGGCCTACTCGCCGGACGCCGGCGCCAGCTGGCACTTGCCGCGCCTGATCGGCAGCGAACAGGCCAAGCGCCTGCTGTTTCTTGATGAGCTGTGGAGTGCCGACCGCGCACTGGCCGCCGGCCTGGTGGGCGAAGTGGTCGCCGATGAGCAACTGCACGCCCACACCACGGCACTGGCCACGCGCCTGGCCAACGGGCCGACCTTCGCCTTTGCCCAGACCAAAACCCTGATCCGCGAAGGCGCCGCCCGCAGCCTGCCCGAGCAACTGCAGGCCGAACTGGCGGCTGGCCTGCTGTGTGGGCGCAGCGTCGACGGCGCCGAAGCCTTGCGCGCGTCCATGCAAAAGCGCTCACCGAATTTCTGCGGCCAATAACAACAACACCCCCGAGCAGGTAGCGCCATGAATTTCCAACTCAGCCAAGAACAAGACATGTTGGTGGACGCGGTACGCAGTTTTGTCGCCAAGGAATTACTGCCCCACGAAGAGGCGGTGGACCGTGCCGACGAGGTCTCGCCCGAGCTTGCCGCGCAGATCCGTGACAAGGCGATCACTGCCGGTTTCTATGCCTTCAACATGCCGGAAGAGGTGGGCGGTGGCGGCCTGGATTACCTGTCCCAGGCGCTGATCGAGCGGGAGCTGTCGAAGGTCTCGTGGGCGCTGCATGTGTTCGTTGCACGGCCGTCGAAAATCCTCATGGCCTGCACCGGCGCGCAAATCGAGGACTATTTGTTGCCGTGCGTGCAGGGCCAGAAAATCGACTGCTTTGCCCTGACCGAACCCGGCGCCGGCTCCGACGCCAATGCGATCAAGACCCGCGCCGTGCGCGACGGCGACGACTTCGTGATCAACGGCAGCAAGCACTTTATCAGCCATGCGGGGCACGCCGATTTCGCCATCGTGTTTGCCGTCACCGACACCTACGAACACAACGGTCGCCAGCGCAACGCGGTGACCTCATTCCTGGTCGATCGCGGCACGCCTGGCATGACCATCCGCCGTGGCCCCAAATGCGTGAGCAACCGCGGCTATCACACCTATGAAATGTTCTTCGACGACTGCCGCGTGCCCGCGTCCAAGGTGCTCGGCGAAGTGGGCAAAGGCTGGGATGTCGCCAATGCCTGGCTCACCGCCGGGCGCGTGATGGTCGCCGCCAACTGCGTCGGCCAGGCCCAGCGCGCGCTGGATGTGTCGCTGCAATGGGCGGCCGACCGCAAGCAGTTCGGCCAGCCCATCGGCACCTACCAAGGCGTGAGTTTCAAGCTGGCCGACATGGCCACGCAGATTCGCGCCGCCGAGCTGCTGACCCTGCACACTGCCTGGAAGATGGACCAGGGCAGCATGACCGACGGCGAGGCCGGCATGGCCAAGCTGTTTGCCAGCGAAACCCTGGGCAAAGTTGCCGATGAAGCCGTGCAGATTTTCGGCGGCATGGGCTTGATGGACGAAGGCCCGGTGGAGCGCATCTGGCGCAACGCACGGATCGAGCGGATCTGGGAAGGCACCTCGGAAATCCAGCGCCATATCATCGCCCGTGAACTGTTGCGGCCGCTGTTGCGCTGATCGGCGCGGAGAACGCTTATGTCCCAGGCTATTCGCGACAACCTCAAGCGCCTGCTGGCGCCCCGGCACCTGGCATTCGTGGGTGGGCGCAGCATGGCCCGCGCGCTCAAGCGCTGCGCCGACGGCGGCTTTACCGGGCCGATGTGGCTGGTCAACCCGCAGCATGACAACCTCGACGGCGTCCCGTGTGTACGCCGCGTCGCCGATCTGCCGTGCGGCCCGGACGCGGTATTTATTGCCACCAACCGTGAATTGACACTCACCTGCGTGGCCGAACTGGCCGCCATCGGCACCGGCGGCGCGATTTGCTACGCCTCGGGGTTTGCCGAAACCGGTGCGGCCGGTGTGGCGTTGCAACAGCAATTGCTGACGGCGGCAGGCGACATGGCGTTACTCGGCCCCAATTGCTATGGCCTGCTGGACTATCTGCACAGCGCGGCGCTGTGGCCGGTGGCCCATGGCGGCAAGGCGGTGGAGAAGGGCGTGGCGGTGCTGACCCAGAGCGGCAACTTCGCCTATAACCTGTCGATGAGCGACCGCTCGTTGCCGGTTGCCTACATGGCTTCGGTGGGCAACCAGGCGCAACTGGGCGTTGCCGAATTGATGGATGTGTTGCTCGATGAGCCGCGCGTTACCGCCATCGGCCTGCACTTGGAGGGCCTGAAGAATGTGCCGGGCTTTGCCCGCGCGGCGCACAAAGCCCTGGAAAAAGGCATTCCGATTATTGCGCTGAAAACCGGCGTGTCGCAGATCGGTGCCGAGCTGGCGCTGAGTCACACCAGTTCGCTCTCGGGCTCGGATGCGCTCTACGACAGCCTGTTTGCACGCTTGGGGGTGATCCGCGTCAGCGGCCCGGTGAGTTTCGTCGAAACCTTGAAAGCTGCGGCCTGCGGCAATCTCCCTGCGGGTAAAAGCCTGATCGCCCTGGCCTGCTCGGGCGGTGATGCAGGGCTGATTGCCGACTACGCCGAGCGTAACCAACTGGCCCTGCCGAAACTGGATGAAGACCAGCGCGGTGAGCTGGCGCAGGTGCTGCCCAGCTACGCCAACCTGGTCAACCCGCTGGATTTCACCACGGCCATCTGGGGCGACCGCGAAGCGCTCAACCGCATGCTCGATACGGCCCTGCGCACCCAGGCCGATGCAGCCATGTTGGTGCTGGATTACCCGGCTGAATGTACCGGCGAACGCAAGGAGTGTGACTTGCTGCTGGAGCTGTTCTGCGCGGCGCTCAGCCGCCATGGCAAGACCGGCTTCGTCACCTCGGCGTTCCCTGAGCTGTTACCGGCGCATGCCCGTGAGCGGCTGCATGCGCATGGCATCGCCGCGTTGCAAGGCGTGGAAGATGCGCTCGCGGCGTGGGGGCGGATTGCCGACTACGCAAACCAGCGTCGCGTGTTGCTCGAACGCGGTGAATCGGCCCTCGAACCGCTGTGCCCGCAAGCCCTCGACGGCCACGGCCAGGCCCTGGATGAGTGGGCGTCCAAACAAGCCTTGCGTGCCTATGGCCTGAATACGCCAGCTGCGGTGTTGAGTACGCCGGGGCGGGCGATTGCCGACGCAAAGCTGCTGGGCTACCCGTTGGTGCTCAAGGCCGTCAGTGCCGATTTGCCGCATAAAACCGAAGCCGGTGCCGTGGCCTTGAACCTGCAGGATGGCTTCGCCCTGACTGCCGCGCTTGAGCATATGCGCCGGCAAATCGCGGTGTACGCGCCCGGTGTAGTCTTCGATCAATTACTGCTGGAAACCATGGCTGCGCCGCCCTTGGCCGAGCTGATCGTGGGCATCAAGCGTGAAAACGACTTTGGCCTGGCCTTGGTGATCGGCGCCGGCGGCATCCTCGTGGAATTGCTCAAGGACAGTCGCAGCCTGCTGCTGCCGACCACCGACGATGCGATTCGCAACGCCTTGCTCAGCCTGCGCAGCGCCGCCTTGTTGCAAGGTTTTCGCGGGCGTGAAGTGGCGGACATGGACGCGCTGGTCGCGGCGATCCGCGCCGTGGCCGACTACGCCTGCGCCCATGCCGGGCAGTTGCTGGAACTGGATGTGAACCCACTATTGGTCAATGCCCGCAGCGCCACGGCGGTTGATGCATTGATTCGCCTAGGAGATGGCCATGCACGATAAAACAATGACCGGCGGCCAGGCGTTGGTACGGCTGCTGGCCAACTATGGCGTCGACACGGTGTTCGGCATTCCCGGCGTGCACACCCTGGAGCTGTATCGCGGCTTGCCCGGCAGCGGCATTCGCCATGTGCTCACGCGCCACGAACAGGGCGCCGGGTTTATGGCCGACGGTTATGCGCGGGTCAGCGGCAAACCGGGCGTGTGCTTTGTGATCACCGGCCCCGGCGTGACCAATGTCGCCACCGCCATCGGCCAGGCGTATGCCGACTCGATCCCGATGCTGGTGATCTCCAGCGTCAATCACCTTGCCAGCCTCGGAATGGGCTGGGGCATCCTGCATGAAACGCAGGACCAGCGCTCGATCACGGCGCCCATCACCGCGTTTTCGGCAGTGGCCTTGAGCGCCGAGGATTTGCCCGAGCTGGTCGCCCGTGCCTACGCGGTGTTCGACAGCGAGCGGCCACGGCCGGTGCATATCTCCGTGCCGCTGGATGTGTTGGCGGCCCCGATTGAGTGGGACTGGAGCAATGAGGTAGTGCGCGGTGCCGGGCGCGGCTTGCCAGCGGCCGAGGTGCTGGACCAGGCCGCGGCCAAACTCGCCTCGGCCAAGCGCCCGATGATCATTGCCGGTGGCGGCGCGCTGGCGGCGGGGGAGGCCTTGCAGCGGTTGAGCACGCAATTGGCGGCGCCATTTTTCACCAGCGTGGCGGGCAAGGGTTTATTGCCGTTCAATGACCCGCTGAATGCCGGTTCAACCCTGTGCGTCGAACCCGGCTGGCAGCTGATCAGCGAAGCCGATGTGGTGCTGGCGGTTGGCACGGAAATGGCCGACACCGATTACTGGCGCGAGCGCTTGCCCATCACCGGTGAGCTGCTGCGCGTGGATATCGACCCACGCAAATTCAATGATTTTTACCCGTGCACGCTGGCGCTGCACGGCGATGCCAACAGGACCGTGCTGGCGTTGCTGGAGCGCTTGCCGACGGCGCCGCGAGACGCTGAAGCGGCAATCAATAAAGTCACCAGATTGCTCCAGGCCGTTGAGCTGGGGCACGGCCCGCTGCAGTCGATCCACCAAGCCATTCTCGACCGCATCGAGGCGGAACTGCCCGCCAACGCCTGTATCAGCAGTGACATGACCCAGCTGGCCTACACCGGCAACTATGCCTACCGCAGCCGCGCCCCGCGTAGCTGGCTGCACCCCACCGGCTACGGCACTTTGGGCTATGGCTTGCCCGCCGGTATCGGCGCCAAGTTCGGTGCGCCGTTGCGGCCGGGCCTGGTGCTGGTGGGCGATGGCGGTTTCCTCTACACCGCCCAGGAGTTGGCCACCGCTGTTGAAGAGTTGGACAGCCCGCTGGTGGTGCTGCTGTGGAACAACGACGCCCTCGGGCAAATCCGCGACGACATGCTGGGCCTCGATATCGAGCCCATCGGTGTGCTGCCGCGCAACCCGGATTTCGCGCTCTTCGCCAAGGCGTTCGGATGCACCGTGAACCAGCCAAAAAACCTGGATGAATTGCAAACGGACTTGCGCAACGGCTTCAAACGCAATGGCGTGACCTTGATCGAGTTGAAACATGCCTATGCCTGTTGACCTTTAGAGGAGCAAGACCATGAGCGAAAACAACAACAAAATGACTCAAGCGATGCACCGACGGGACTTCCTCAAACACAGCGCGGTAGCGGGCGCGGTGGCCGCGGCGTTTTCCATGGGCCTGCCATTACACGCCTTCGCCGAAGACGCGGCGCCCAAGCCGGGCGGTGTATTGCGCCTGGGCCTGGCCGGCGGCAGCACCACCGATTCGCGTGACCCAGGCTCCTGGGTCGACACATTTACCTTCGTCGGCTTCTCGGCGGTGTACAACACGCTGACTGAGATCGCCGTCGACGGCACTGCGATCCCCGAACTGGCCGAGCGCTTTGAATCCACCCCGGATGCGCGTGTGTGGACCTTCCACTTGCGCCAGGGGGTGACCTTCCACAATGGCAAAAGCCTGACCGCCGACGACGTGGTGGTATCGATCAACCATCACTTGAGCAAGGATTCCACCTCGGCGGCCAAGACCGTGCTCGGTGATGTCGCCAGCGTCAGCGCCAAGGGCAGTGACGCGGTGGTGTTCGAGCTGCATTCGGGCAATGCGGATTTTGCCTATGTGGTCGCCGATTACCACTTGGTGATCATGCCCGCCAAAGACGGCGCTGCCGATTGGCAGGCCGGCGTGGGCACCAGCGGCTACCGCCTGAAAAGTTTCGAGCCCGGCGTGCGCATGGACCTGGAACGCAACCCCGATTACTGGAAACCCGGCCGCGCGCACTTCGCCAGTGCCGAGCTGCTGGCCATCGCCGATGGCGCCGCACGGGTCAATGCGCTGGTCACCGGGCAGGTGGATGTGATCAATAAGGTTGATCTGAAAACCGTGGCCCTGCTCAAACGCAACCCAGGCTTGGTGATTGAGGAAACCAAGGGCGCCCAGCACTACACCTTCCCGATGCTGTGCGACAGCAACGAATTCAAGAACAACGACATTCGCATGGCGATGAAACACGCGATCAATCGCGACACCTTGTTGGCTTCGGTGCTGCATGGCTATGGCCTGGTCGGCAACGACCACCCGATCCAGCCGGGCAGCCGCTTTATCAACGCGGCGCTGGAGCAGCGCGCGTATGACCCGGACAAGTCGCGTTTCTACCTGCGCAAGGCGGGTGTGGACTCGCTCAAGGTGCGCCTGCAAGCCTCTGACGCCGCCTACACCGGCGCGGTCGACGCCTCGGTGCTGTTCAAGGAACAGGCGCGCCAGGCCGGTATCGACATTGACGTGGTGCGCGAGCCGGCCGACGGCTACTTCTCCAATGTGTGGATGAAGCAGCCGTTCACCACCTCGTTCTGGTACAGCAGCCTGACCGCCGACCGCATGTTCAGCATCGGCTACGCCAAAGGCGCGGCCTGGAACGAAACCCACTGGGACAACGCGCGCTTCAATCAACTGCTCACCGCCGCCCGTGGCGAGATGAACGCGCCGTTGCGCCAGGAGATGTACAACGAAATGCAGGCCCTGTGCCGTGACGATGGCGGCGCGATTGTGCCGCTGTTCGCCAGCTCCGTGGCGGCGCGTTCGAACCGCGTCAGCCATGGGCCGCTGACCGCGCCTTATGGTGAGCTGGATGGGTTGCGGTTGATTGAGCGCTGGTGGCAGGCCTAGGCCCCCCAAACAATGAAGATCAACATGTGGGAGCGGGCTTGCTCGCGAAGGCAGTGTGTCAGTCAACACATGCATCAACTGACCGTCCGCTTTCGCGAGCAAGCCCGCTCCCACAGGGGATTTGTGGTGGTTTCTGCAGGAGCAATGCGCCAATGAATAGTTTGTTGAAACTAATCCTCCAACGCCTCGCCCTCGGCCTGTTGTCGCTGTTCGCCGTCTCGGTCATCATCTTCCTCGCCGTGGGCATGCTGCCCGGCGACATCGCCCAGGCCATGCTCGGCCAGTCCGCCACGCCGGAAACCGTGGCGGCGTTTCGCGCGCAGCTGGGTCTGGACTTGCCGCCGTTCACGCGCTTTGCGCAATGGCTGCTGCGCCTGCTGCACGGCGACCTTGGCGCTTCACTGGCCAACCAGCGTCCCATCGTCGAGCTGATCGGTGCGCGCCTGGGCAATACGCTGAGCCTGGCCGCCCTGGCGGCGGTGGTCTCGGTGCCCACCGCGCTGGTGCTGGGCATGTTGGCGGCGCTGTACCGCAACAGCTGGTTCGATCGCCTGCTCAACACTACGGCCTTGAGTGCCGTGTCGTTCCCGGAGTTCTTTGTCGCCTACCTGCTGATCCTGGTGTTCTCGGTAAAACTCGGTTGGTTTCCCAGCCTGTCCAACCTGGCGCCGGACGCGTCATTCGGCACAATCCTGGAACGCTCGGTATTGCCGGTGGCGACGCTGAGCCTGGTGGTGATCGCGCAGATGATGCGCATGACCCGCGCCGCTCTGATCAATTTGCTGGCCAGCCCCTACATCGAAATGGCCCGGCTCAAGGGCATCAGCCAGTCGCGGATTATCTGGCGGCACGCGTTGCCCAACGCGCTGGCGCCCATCGTCAATGTGGTCGCGCTGAACCTGGCGTACCTGGTGGTGGGCGTGGTGGTGGTCGAGGTGGTGTTTGTCTACCCAGGCTTGGGCCAGTTGTTGGTGGACTCGGTGGCCAAGCGCGATATCCCGGTGGTGCAGGCGTGCAGCCTGATTTTTGCCGCCACCTACATCCTGCTCAATACCGGGGCGGACGTGCTGTCCATCGCCAGCAACCCACGCTTGATGCATCCGAAGGGGTAGACCATGAGCCTGTTGAGCCACCTGGCCAGGGCGCCGTTGAGCGCCAAGTTCGGCCTGCTGATCATTGTTTTGTACATCGCGGTGGCGCTGTTTGCGCCGCTGCTGGCGCCCTATGGCGAAACCCAGGTGGTGGGCGAGGGCTTCGCGCCCTGGAGCGGCCAGTTCCTGCTAGGCACCGATAACCTGGGGCGCGACATGTTCAGCCGCCTCGTCTACGGCGCGCGCAATACCTTGGGCATCGCCTTCCTGACGACCACGCTGGCGTTTGTGCTCGGTGGTTTGAGCGGCCTGGTCGCGGCGATCAAGGGCGGCTGGGTCGACCAGGGCATGTCGCGGGTGGTGGATATTCTGATGGCGATCCCGCAGCTGATCTTTGCCTTGCTGATCCTCAGCGTGGTGGGCACCAACGCCACCTCATTGGTACTGGTGATTGCGCTGCTGGATTCGACGCGGGTGTTTCGCTTGTCTCGCGCGGTGGCGATGACCGTGGTGGTGCAAGACTTCGTCGAAGCCGCACGCCTGCGCGGCGAAGGCCTGTGGTGGCTGGTCACCCGCGAAGTGCTGCCCAACGCCGCTGCGCCATTGATTGCCGAGTTCGGCCTGCGCTTTTGCTTTGTGTTCCTGTTTATCAGCGCGTTGTCGTTTTTAGGCCTGGGCATTCAACCGCCCACCGCCGACTGGGGCAGCATGGTGCGCGACAACGCGGTGTTGATCACCTTCGGCGATATCAGCCCGTTGCTGCCGGCCCTGGCCGTGGCGTTGATTACCGTCAGTGTGAATTTTGTCGTCGACTGGATGCTGCATAAATCCAGCGGCCTGAAGGAGTGTTGAGGATGGACACGCCATTGCTGGAAATTCGCAACCTGCAGGTCGAAGGGCATTACGAAGACGCTTGGCACCCGCTGATCAACGGTATCGACCTGACCTTGCAGCGCGGCGAGGTACTGGGACTGATCGGCGAGTCGGGCGCGGGCAAGTCCACCCTCGGCCTGGCAGCGATGGGTTATGCGCGCGACGGTTGCCGCATTGTCGGCGGCTCGGTGTGTTTTGACGGCATTCAGTTGCTGCAGGCCAAGCCTGAGGCCTTGCGCAAGTTGCGCGGCCTGCGCATTGCGTATGTCGCGCAAAGCGCGGCGGCGTCGTTCAACCCGGCGCACCGACTGATCGACCAGCATGTGGAAACTGCGGTGATCAACGGCGGTATCAGCCGCGCCCAGGCCGAGCGCGAAGCCGTGGAGTTGTACCGCGTGCTGCGCCTGCCCAGCCCCGAAACCATTGGCCAACGCTACCCGCATCAAGTCTCGGGCGGGCAGTTGCAGCGGGTGATGACGGCGATGGCCATGGCCTGCCACCCGGACCTGATTATCTTTGACGAGCCCACTACCGCTCTCGACGTCACCACCCAGATCGAAGTGCTGGCGGCGATACGCGATGCGGTGAAAACCTTCGCCAGCGCCGCGCTGTACATCAGCCATGATTTGGCGGTGGTAGCGCAGATGGCCGACCGCATCATGGTGCTGCGCCACGGCAAGCTGGTGGAAGAAGCTGACACTCGCAGCATGCTCAGCCAGCCGCAGCAGGACTACACCAAATCGCTGTGGGCGGTGCGCAGTTTTCGCACCGAGCCCAAGGCTTGCCCGACCCAGGCCGTGCCGCTGCTGGAGGTGCGCCAGGTGTGTGCCCGTTACGGGCATCAACCGGTGCTGCATGAGGTATCGATGCAGTTGCATCGCGGCCAGACCCTGGCGGTGATCGGTGAGTCCGGCAGCGGCAAAAGCTCCACTGCGCGCTTGATTACCGGGCTGCTGCCGGCCACGGCGGGGCAGGTGTTGTATGACGGCGAGGCGTTGCCGGTGGACTTCCGGCGGCGCAGCAAGGAGCAGTTGCGGCGTATCCAGATGATCTACCAGATCCCTGACACGGCGCTGAACCCGCGCCAGCGTATCGTCGACATCATCGGCCGGCCGCTGACGTTTTACCTGGGCCTAAAGGGCAAGGCGATGCGCGCGCGGGTCGCCGAATTGCTGGAGATGATCGAGCTGGACCCGGCAGTGTTCATGGAGCGCCAACCGCGCGAGCTGTCCGGCGGGCAGAAGCAGCGCATCTGCATCGCCCGTGCCTTGGCGGCCGACCCGCAACTGATCATCTGCGACGAAGTCACCTCGGCCCTCGATCAACTGGTGGCCGAGGGTGTGCTGAAGTTGCTCAACCGCATTCAGCAGCAACTGGGCGTGGCCTACCTGTTTATCACCCACGACGTCGCCACCGTGCGCGCGATTGCCGATGAGGTGGTGGTGATGCAGCGGGGCAGGGTGGTCGACCAGGGCCGCCGCAGCGCGATTTTTACCCCGCCGTACCAGGACTACACCGGCCTGCTGTTTTCATCGGAACCGGAAATGGACCCGGACTGGCTCGATCATTTGCTGGCCCAACGGGCGGCGCCCACCGTTTGAGGAATTCACATGAAGGTTTTGATTGTTCACGCGCACCCTGAGCCACAGTCCTTCACTGCCGCCCTGCGCGATCAGGCGGTCACCACGTTGCAGGCGCAGGGGCACCAGGTGCAGGTGAGTGACTTGTACGCCATGCAGTGGAACCCGGTGGCGTCGGCGGCGGATTTTTCCACGCGGGAGAACCCCGAGTATCTGGTGTATGCGCTGGAGCAGCGCCTGGGGGTAAAGAAGCAGTCGATCGCGGCGGATATCCAGGCCGAGTTGGACAAGCTGCTGTGGGCCGATTTGTTGATTCTCAACTTCCCGATTTTCTGGTTCTCGGCGCCGGCCATGCTCAAGGGCTGGATTGATCGGGTGCTGGTGTCGGGTGTGTGTTACGGCGGCAAGCGTTTTTACGATCAGGGCGGCTTGGCGGGCAAGCGTGCACTGGTCACGGTGACGCTGGGCGGGCGTGAGCATATATTCGGCGAGGGTGCGATTCATGGGCCGTTGGAGGACATGTTGCGACCGATTCTGCGCGGCACGTTGGCGTATGTCGGCTATGAAGTATTGGCGCCGTTTGTGGCGTGGCATGTGCCGTATATCAGTGATGCGGCGCGGCGGGAGTTTCTGTTGGGGTATGCGCGGCGGCTCAAAGGGCTGGCGGAGGAACAGCCCTTGGTGTTTCCGAAATTGGCACAATTCGATGAGGCGCTATACCCACTTTCTTGAGCCAGATGGCGATCAAATGTGGGAGCGGGCTTGCTCGCGAATGCGGTCTATCAGTGCCAGATTTTCTGACTGATCCACCGCTTTCGCGAGCAAGCCCGCTCCCACATTTTTGATCTCCATGGTGCAGTGGGTTTACCGCTGTTGGCGCAACCGCTCCGCCGCACTGCGCAGCAACTGTTCGGTGCCATCCCAGCCCAGGCAACCATCGGTCACCGACACGCCGTATTTCATGGACGCGCCCAGGGGTTGGCAGCCCTCGAACAAGTGGCTTTCAATCATCATGCCGACCAGCGAAGTGTCGCCCTGCAGGCGCTGTTCCAGTACGTCATTGAACACCGCCGGTTGACGCAGCGGGTCTTTGCCGCTGTTGGCGTGGCTGCAATCAACCATGATCCGCGCCGCCACTTTGGACTTGGCCAGGTCCAGCTTCACCTGCGCCACGCTCTGCGCATCGTAGTTCGGCCCACGGTGACCGCCGCGCAGCACCAGGTGGGTGTCGGGGTTGCCCGGGGTCTGGATGATCGCCGGGTGGCCCTGGCTGTCGACGCCGAAGTGGCGGTGCGGGTGGGAGGCCGAGCGCATCGCGTCACAGGCAATCGCGACGCCGCCGTCGGTGCCATTCTTGAAGCCGACGGGCATGCCCAGGCCGCTGGCCATTTCGCGGTGGATCTGCGATTCGGTGGTGCGTGCGCCGATGGCGACCCAGCTGAGCAGGTCATCGAAGTAGCCGGAGGCCATGGGTTGCAGCAGCTCGGTGGCGACCGGCAGGCCCAGGCGCAGCATTTCGCGCATCAACTCGCGGGACAGGGTGAGGCCTGCGGCCATGTCATCGCTGCCGTCCAGGTGCGGGTCGTAGGCCAGGCCTTTCCAACCGATGGTGGTGCGCGGTTTTTCGACGTAGGCGCGGATTACCAGCAGCATCTGGTCGCTGACTTCAAGCGCCAGCTTCTTCAGGTTGCGCGCGTATTCCATGGCCGATTCGGGGTCGTGGATCGAGCACGGGCCGACAATCACCAGCAAACGGGAGTCTTCACCGTTGAGGATGGCGCGCACGGCTTGGCGATGGGCGTGGATCTGCTCGTGGAGGAACGGGCTGAGGGGCAACTGATGCTTGAGCTCAAGGGAGCTGGGCAAGCGCTGGGTCAGCGCTTCATTGGCGCTGGAGAGGTTGGCAACAGGCAAAGCGGCGGTGGCGGAGTTCATATTCAAGGCTTCCTGGGCAAGCGGCGGGCTGTTCCCGCGCGCTTTGCCCTACTGGGGTGTTCGACAATTGGCCGTAGTGGCTACGTGTGTTGGCTTGCCACCGATAGGTGACCGATCGGAGGCGGCAGGCTGTCCCGAACGGAGCTTGCTAAATCGCCATGCAGTGCAAGTGTCGTAGCGGTAATAGGTGGCGTAGTTCATGTCGTGTGTCCTTTAAGTGTTCTTCAAAAGTTGATGGAGGCCTGAAAAAACAAAACCCCCGGTCGGGGAGCCGACCGGGGGTTAGATTTCTCTGGTAGGCGACCCCTTGAGTAGTGGGCGCCGATTTCAGGTATCAGGCGCGCCAGTGGCTAAACCAATACCCAAAATAAAAGCTGACCAGTGCGCTCGAACCGTTCACGCGGGTAGCCGACACCGAGCGCGAGGCGCTGGCAGCAGGGCAAACCTGAGTGTGGGTGAGTTGCAACATGGTGTGTCTCCAAATGATGGGCTGAGCTTACTAGAGGCGCAGGGTTGGATTCAATCAGTAATTTCTATCGCATGAGCCACTTACGGCTATGGGGCGAGTGCCGATATGCTGGTAACACTTTGATAATGATTGCCTGGACGCGACCATGACTGCCTTGACCCTTGCTGCCGCTCAAACCCTCTCCAGCGCAGGCGACGTGCCAGCCAATATCCAGCAGCACCTGGCATTTATGCAGGCCGCGGCGGAGCACGGTGTGCAGTTGCTGGTGTTTCCGGAGCTGTCGTTAACCGGGTATGAACCCGCGTTGGCGGCCGGTTTGGCAATAGCGCCGGATGACGCCGTGCTGACGCCGTTGCGCGAGAGAGCGCAAGCGCTGCGGTTGACGGCGGTGGTGGGGATGCCGATTCGCCTGGCACCGGAAACGGGTGTGTTGATCGGCGCACTGGTGTTGGGGGCGGACGGCTCGTTGGCGGTCTATACCAAGCAGCATCTGCACCCCGGCGAAGACGTGGCATTTATCCCGGGGCAGGGTGGTGCCGCACTCGAGTGGGGTGAAGATCGTATTGCTCTGGCGGTATGCGCTGACTTTTCCCATGCCAGTCATCCGCGGGCTGCGGCAGAGTCGGGAGCTAACGTCTATGCCGCCGGGGTGCTGATCAGCGAGGGTGGCTACGCCACTGACGCCGCATTGCTCGAGGGCTACGCCATTGAACATGGAATGCTCGTGCTGATGGCCAATCACGGTGGGCCATCGGGCGGCTGGACCTGTGCAGGGCGCAGCGCGATTTGGGGGGCGCAGGGTTTGATCAGCGCGGCACCGGGTGTTGGCGGCGCACTGGTCATCGCTCAGCGTGAGGGCGGGCGCTGGACTGGACGGCAAGTGGCAATCTGAATCGGAGGCAGCAGGCAATGACCTTTCACTTGCGCGCAGCGACGGACCAGGACTGTTCGTTTGCACGCGTCCTTACCCGTCAGTCGATGGATCGCTATTACGAGCACTACGGGTTCATATGGTCCAACGACGGCTTTGATACCGCCTGGGCGGGTCGAGAAAGCTGGATGATCTGCCGCGACGATAAGGTCATCGGTTTTATCAGCCTGAGCTACGACGACGATGCGCTGTTTATTCGCGAACTGCACTTGATCGAAGCGAGTCGCGGGCAAGGCGCCGGCAGCTGGGTGTTGGAGCAGATGGTGCTGAAGGCGCGTACGCAGGGGCTGGGGTTTTTGCGCCTGACCGTGTTCAAGATCAACCCGGCCAGAAACCTCTACCTGAGGCATGGGCTAAGCATTGTCCAGGAAGAGAACTGCTTTTTGTGTATGGAGCGTGCGTGTGGCGCGGATTCATCGGACGATTAACAGGCACGCTGTACGAATAAGCGCATACTGCTGTCAGTAAACCGCTTGCGTATCGCGGCTTTGAGCAACGGGCTCATCCACGATAATCCCATCTTTCATGCCCAGCAGGACCGCCACCTTATGGGCTTCTCCGCGCCGTCCTTTTTTACGCCCAGCGAGCACTTGATACGTCGTGGCCGGATCAACGCCGTGTTCCCGGGCAAACGCTTGAACTGACTTGCCTTGATGTTCCAACCAAGCCTTGGCTTGTGCAGCAGTGCGAATACCGGGCATAGTTCAAAACCGTTCAAGTTTGTGTAAAACGAGATGAGTGTGTCACCTCTTGGGGTGTGCCAGATAGGATCATACATCCAAATGAGTGGAATCGGTTCGCGTTTAAGGCAGGAAAGAGAGCGTCTTGGCCTGTCGCAGAAAATGTTTGGTGAAATCGGCGGCGTTGAAGCAAACGCCCAAGGCAAGTACGAGAGCGGTGGCCGCGCGCCCAAGGCGGATTATCTGTCACGCGTTGCCGAGCGCGGTGTCGATGTTTTATACGTGCTCACGGGCAGCCCCACGCCCATCCAGTTGGAAAACCTGAGCCAGCTGGAAGAGAAAATCCTGGAAAACTACCGGGCGATGTTCAAGGAGGATCAGGACGCTATCCGTCGACTCACCTCCTCACTGGCTGAACACTCCGTGTCGCAGAACGGAAAACATAAGCCATCTTCCGCGCAAAGCTGACCTTTTACTCAATAAAATCGGCTGTCTGCCGCAGGGCGGACGCCGATAGTGTGCGTTAACTCTATATATATGACGCTTGCAGCTAGGTCTGCGCCCTGGTTTTTTGCTAAGGTGTTCAGCAACCTATAAGACCATATCGCGAGGTGTCTGCTTGATTAGGGTGCTAGTAGTCGATGATCACGATCTCGTTCGTACAGGCATTACACGAATGCTGGCTGACATCGATGGCCTGCAAGTAGTCGGTCAGGCCGAATCGGGGGAGGAATCCCTGATCAAGGCCCGGGAGTTGAAACCCGATGTGGTTTTGATGGACGTCAAGATGCCTGGGATCGGCGGTCTTGGTGCCACTACCAAATTGTTGCGCAGCCATCCGGACATAAAAGTCGTGGTCGTCACTGTGTGCGAGGAAGACCCGTTTCCGACGCGGCTGCTACAGGCTGGCGCGGCCGGTTACTTGACCAAGGGCGCAGGCCTGGCGGAGATGGTGCAAGCCATTCGCCTGGTGTTTGCCGGGCAGCGTTATATCAGCCCGCAGATCGCCCAACAGTTGGCGATCAAGTCGTTCCAGCCCACCAGTGACTCGCCATTTGATGCGCTGTCGGAACGGGAAATCCAGATTGCCTTGATGATCGTCGGTTGCCAGAAGGTGCAGACGATCTCCGACAAGCTCTGCCTGTCGCCCAAGACCGTCAACACCTACCGCTATCGCATTTTCGAGAAGCTCGCCATCAGCAGTGATGTTGAATTGACCCTGCTCGCGGTGCGCCACGGCATGGTGGACGCCAGCGCCTGACATGACCACACCGTTTGATCCAAGTGCCTTTCTCTCAACCTGCAGTGGCCGCCCCGGCGTGTACCGCATGTTCGACAGCGAGGCGCGCCTGCTTTACGTGGGCAAAGCCAAGAACCTGAAGAACCGCCTGGCGAGCTACTTTCGCAAGACCGGGCTGGCGCCCAAGACCGCCGCCCTGGTGGCGCGTATCGCCCAAGTCGAAACCACCATCACCGCCAATGAAACCGAAGCGCTGCTGCTTGAGCAGACGCTGATCAAGGAATGGCGGCCGCCCTACAACATCCTGCTGCGTGACGATAAATCCTACCCCTACGTGTTTTTATCCGACGGCAACTTCCCACGGCTGAGTATTCACCGTGGCGCGAAGAAGCAGAAGGGCAAGTATTTCGGCCCGTACCCCAGCGCCGGCGCGATCCGCGAGAGTTTAAGCCTGCTGCAAAAAACCTTTTTTGTGCGCCAGTGCGAAGACAGCTTCTACAAGAACCGCACGCGGCCCTGCCTGCAATACCAGATCAAACGTTGCAAGGCACCGTGCGTGGGGTTGGTCGAGCCGGCGGAATACGCCGAGGATGTACGCCATTCGGTGATGTTTCTCGAAGGTCGCAGCAATGCACTCACCGACGAGCTTTCCGGCGCGATGGAGCAGGCTGCCAGTACGCTGGATTTCGAGCGCGCTGCCGAGCTGCGTGACCAGATCTCCCTGCTGCGCCGCGTCCAGGACCAGCAAAGCATGGAGGGCGGCACCGGCGATGTCGATGTGATCGCCGCCTTCGTCAACCCAGGCGGCGCCTGTGTGCACCTGATCAGCGTGCGCGGCGGGCGAGTGCTGGGCAGCAAGAACTTTTTCCCACAGACCGGGATCGACGAGGAGGTGGCCGAAGTCATGGCCGCTTTCCTTGGCCAGTACTATGTCAGCAGCCCCGAGCGCGATTTGCCGTCGGAGTTGATCGTTAACGTGGTGCACGAAGACTTTCCCACACTGATCGAAGCGATTCACGAGTTGCGCGGGCGCGAGCTGGACATCAGCCACCGCGTACGCGGCACCCGTGCGCGCTGGCAGCAGTTGGCGGTGACGAATGCCGAACAGGCCTTGAGCGCGCGCCTGGCCAATCGGCAGCATGTGGCCGCACGCTTTGACGCTCTGGCTGAAGTCCTCAACCTGGACGAGCCGCCGCAGCGCCTTGAGTGCTACGACATCAGCCACTCCAGCGGCGAAGCCACCGTGGCGTCCTGCGTGGTGTTCGGGCCGGAAGGGCCGATCAAATCCGACTACCGGCGCTACAACATCGAAGGCGTCACCGCTGGCGATGACTACGCCGCCATGCACCAGGCCCTTACGCGGCGCTTCAGCAAGTTGAAGGACGGCGAGGGCAAGCTGCCGGATATCCTCCTGGTGGACGGCGGCAAGGGCCAGCTGTCCATGGCCCGCGACGTGCTCAACGAGCTGGCGGTGCCCGACCTGATCCTGCTCGGCGTGGCCAAGGGCGCCACGCGCAAGGCCGGTTTCGAGACGTTGTACTTGAATGATGCCGCCCATGAGTTCACTTTGAAGGGCGATTCACCCGCACTGCACCTGATTCAACAGATCCGCGACGAAGCCCACCGTTTTGCCATCACCGGCCACCGTGCCCGCCGTGGTAAAACCCGACGAACCTCAACCCTGGAAGGGGTGGCAGGCGTCGGGCCGACACGCCGTCGCGACCTGCTTAAACATTTTGGTGGCTTGCAAGAGCTATCCCGTGCCAGCATTGACGAAATAGCCAAAGCACCCGGTATCAGTAAAAAGCTCGCTGAGTTGATTTATGCGAATCTGCACAGCGAATAGAATGCCTTTCCACCTCGTAGCCAGTTGTGCCGATGAATATCCCTAATCTGATCACCGTTCTACGCGTCCTGCTTATCCCGATTTTTATTTTGCTGTTTTATTTGCCTTATGAATGGAGCTACGCGGCCTCAAGTTCGGTGTTTGCCTTCGCGGCCGCCACCGACTGGCTCGACGGCTACCTGGCGCGCCGCCTGGAACAAAGCACGCCGTTTGGTGCGTTCCTGGACCCGGTGGCCGACAAACTCATGGTGGCCGTCGCCCTGGTCCTGCTGGTGCAGGAACACGGCAACCTGTGGCTGACCCTGCCGGCCGCGGTGATCATCGGCCGCGAGATCGTCGTTTCGGCCCTGCGCGAATGGATGGCCGAAATCGGCGCCCGCGCCCACGTGGCGGTCTCCAACATGGGCAAATGGAAAACCGCCGCGCAAATGCTCGCGCTGGTCATCCTGCTGGCCAACCCGTCGGACTTCTCTTTCTGGGTCCTGCTGGGCTACGCCTTGCTGCTGATCGCCGCCGGCCTGACCTTGTGGTCCATGCTCCAGTATTTGCGCGCCGCCTGGCCTCACCTGCGCACCACCGTTGAAAAGAAATAAAACTTTTTTGAATCAAGGGGTTGACGGGGGTTCTGGATTCTATAGAATGCACACCACCAAGACGCGGGAATAGCTCAGTTGGTAGAGCACGACCTTGCCAAGGTCGGGGTCGCGAGTTCGAGTCTCGTTTCCCGCTCCAAACACAAAGAAAAAGCCACTCTAACGAGTGGCTTTTTTTTGCCTGGAATTTACTCATGCGTCGGCGCTTGGCCAGCCATTTGTCGTGCCTGGCCAAGCTCTGTCCAGGGCCTGGGAGAGCCCGACATCTGCGAGAAGGCGGTTTTTCACGGCAAAGCACATCCCGCCGACGTACAGGACCACCGTCAACATACTTGCAGCCTGCAGGCTCAAGCCCAGCAGGGCTCAGGGCTTGCCTTGGCGCTGGCCAAGAAAGGCGCTGCCAAGGGCGGCGAGGAAAAAGCCCGCGCCGAACGTCAGGATCCGCGCACCCACTGCCGCTGGGCCGAGCTGGAAGCCCGACTGCAGATAGTCGGCGTAACGTAATGGGTACTGTTACGTCCTGCCTGAGCTAGAACTCGGTCACAACCGTTACGCCGGCCGTCTCGAAGCGATCCATGTTCATCAGCGCGTCGATGGACTGCTCCAGGCTGATGGTTTTACCCACGAGTTTTTCCGGGGCGAGTTTTCCGCAGGTGATCATCTGGACCATGGCGTCATAACGATGGGCTTGCATTCCGTGGCTTCCGTAGATCTCAAGCTCGTGCGCGATGACTTTGCTCATGGGGATCGCCGGTGTGGCGTGGTCGGCGAGCATCAGGCCTACCTGGACGTGTTTGCCTCGACGGCGCAGGTTGTTGATGGAGTTGAAGCACGTGGTGGGATGGCCCAGTGCATCCAGTGAGACGTGGGCGCCACCCTGGGTGATTTCCAGCACGGCTTCGGTGACGTCCGCAACGGCTTGTGCGTTCACTGTTGCAACGGCACCGAGCGAGCGCGCCAGTTCGAGTTTTTCCTGGGAAATATCGATGGCGATGACGTTCGCGCCGAGGGCGTTGGCGATCATCACTGCGGACAGGCCGACGCCTCCGCAGCCGTGCACCGCAACCCACTGTCCGGCGCTGACTTTGCCTTGGTCAACGACGGCGCGGAATGAAGTGGCGAAGCGACAACCCAGGCTTGCAGCGGTGGCAAAGTCCATGCTCTCAGGGAGTGCCACGACGTTCAAGTCGGCCTGATGGATACCGACGTATTCAGCAAACGAACCCCAGTGGGTGAAGCCCGGTTGAAACTGCGTATTGCAGACCTGCTGGTTACCGCTGTTGCACTCGGGACACGCGCCACACCCGCCGACGAAGGGCACCGTCACGCGGTCGCCGACCTTCCACCGGGTAATGTCGCGGCCAACCTCGACCACTATGCCGGCAAGCTCATGCCCGGGAACATGCGGCAGCTGGATGTCCGGATCATGGCCCTTCCAGCCGTGCCAGTCGCTGCGGCAAACCCCAGTGCCCCTCACCTGTATCACCACACCGTGACGCTCCGGCGTCGGGTCTTCGACGTCCATCACGCGCGGCGGTTTGGAAAAGGCTTCGTAGACAACTGCTTTCATGAAAGTAACCTCTACCTGAATAGACACGGCGCTGTATTCGATGGCTTTCTTGCGCGGGGCTAGTCGAATCAGCGGTGATCAATTATGTGCGAATGGGTTGAAATTGCTTTTCAGATTGCGATTGATAGTTTGCGCCAAATGAAATTAATCTCCGTGAGCTGGCACATAATTGAAAGGATCAACCATGCTCGAGCGTTTGGATAAGGTGGACATTGCAATATCAGAGCGACTGCAGCGAGATGGGCGACTGTCGAATGTCAAATTGGCGGAGCAACTTTGCCTCAGCGAAGCATCCTGTTGGCGTAAACAAAAGCGCCTTGAGGAATGCGGGGTGATTGAGGGGTATCAAGCTATCCTGAATCGCAGAAAGCTGGGCCTGGGGGTGATGGCTTTTGTTCAGATTTCCTGCAGTGATCACAGTGAAGAGGCCACGGAACAGTTTGAAAAAATCATAGCCTCGGCGCCTCAGGTACTCAGTTGTCACAACACAACGGGCGAGGCGGATTTTTTACTTCAAGTCGTCGCCAGGGATTTGGACAGTTACAGCAGATTCGTCGAAAAGGTGCTGAGAAAGCTCCCGGGCGTTTTGAGTATCCGCTCGAACCTGTCGTTACGAGAAATGAAGACCACGCAGCGTTTTCCGCTGGCCGAACTCCTGAGTATCTGAGGGCCTGCGGCGCCCGGCCTCGCCTGCGCGCGCAGCCATAAGACTCGACAGATAAATACCCAGGTAAACGGCGATAGCCGGGGAAATCAGATGCTTCTTTGACTTCTTGGAACCGGTATTGCTCGAAGCCCTACGCGTTGAAAATGTCGAAGATTAAATCGTGGGCGCGCGATCCGAAATGGACGCACCAAGGGGCTTGCCCAGACATCGCATCCACGTCAAGGCCGTCACCTCGACGGGACCTCAGGCGTCGGTAAGCTGAAACCGATAACCCACTCCATACAATGACTCGATGGGCGTTTCCCCAGGGCACGCCTGCTCCAGCTTGCGTCGCAGGTTACGGATATGGCTGTCCACCGTACGGTCGGTGACCACGCGGTGACCGGAGTAGATCTTGTCCAGCAGTTGGTCGCGGGAAAACACCCGCCCGGCGGAGCGTGCAAAGGTGCTGAGCAGTCGCAGCTCAAGGGGGGTGAGGTCCAGCGCGATACCGTCGAGTGAGGCGCGGTACTGCGTTTCGTCGATCAGCAGGCGCGGTGGGGCGCTGGTCAGCAGTTGGGGGCCGCGGCGCAGGATGGCCTTGATCCGGGCAACCACTTCGCGCGGGCTGAAGGGCTTGCAGATGTAGTCGTCGGCGCCCAGGTCCAGCCCCAGCAGGCGGTCCACCTCTTCGACGCGGGCGGTGATCATGATGATGGGCACGGCACTGAACACACGCAGGTCCTGGCAAACTTGCATACCGTCACGGCCGGGCAGCATCAGGTCGAGCAAGATCAGGCGCGGTCTGTGGGCGCGCACGGTCGGCACCACCTGCAAGCCATTGTCCAGGCACAGGGTCGGGTAGCCTGCCGCAACCACATAATCCTGCATCAATGCGGCCAGCTTCGGTTCGTCTTCGACAATCAGGATCGGGCTTTCGTCGTTCATGAGTCAGATGTTCCTTGGCAGGCGCAGGGTCAGCCAAAGCCCCCCAAGAGGGGAGTGCGCGGCGTCAAGGCTGCCGCCGTGGGCGAGGGCGATGCTGTGACAAATCGCCAGCCCCAGGCCGGCGCCGCCACTGCTACGGTTGCGCGACGATTCGCCACGATAGAAGCGCTCGAACAGGCGCGGCAGTTGCTCGGCCGAAACACCAGGGCCGGAGTCGAGCAGCTCGAGGCACACCTCGGCGCGATCCTGGGAGGCGCGGATGTGTATGACCCCCCCAAGATCGGTGTAGCGCACGGCGTTCTCCAACAGGTTGGAAAACAATTGCTGCAAGCGATTGGCGTCGGCGAACAGCTCCAGCGGTTGGGAGGGCAAGTCCAATTCGACGCGCAGGTACCGGGTATTCAAACGCTCCTGGAACATCGACACGCTGGCTTGCAACAGGTGATCCAATGAACACACGCTCTTGCGGTAGGTCAGTGCGCCGATATCCGCCAGGGACAACTCATACAGGTCATCCACCAGTTTGCTGAGCATGCTGACCTCGCCTTGCAACGACTTCATCGAGCCTGGGGTCAGGGTGCGTACGCCATCCTCGATGGCCTCCAGCTCGCCACGCATTACCGAAAGCGGGGTGCGCAGCTCGTGCGAAACGTCGGCCATGAACTCGCGACGCATCTGTTCATTGCGCTCCAGGGTATAGGCGAGCTGGTTGAAGTCACGGGCCAATTGGCCCACTTCGTCATTGGAGGCCACCGCCACCCGACTGCTGTAGTCACCGCTGGCCAGGCGGTGGGTTGCTGCGGCCACCCGTTTGACCGGTTCCAGCAGCGTTCGGGCGATCCACCAGGCAATCAGCATCGCCAGCAACAGCGAAAACGCGCCCATGACCAAGCTGGTGCGTAACTGGTATTGCTGGAATCGTTCGCCGCCGGCTTCGGTCACGCTCTGGAACGGGGTCACGGCCAGCCAGCCCACGGTTTCGTCGGCCACGACAACCGGGCGCAACAGCGCGTCGTCGCCAATATCCGGGTAACCATTCACGCGTTTTTTGTGTTTATCCAACAAGGCGATGCGAAATAGCGCACCTGTCAGGTCGGAGGCCAAAGGCGTGCGCAGGTCGTTCTTCGCCGGATCCTCACCAAGTTCGGGCCGCATGATGTCGAACCAGCGGTCCGGCTGGTTGCGCAGGAACTCCCAATTGCCCTCGCGCGCGTAGGCGCTGGCCAGGCGCGGCAGCACGGGCGCCATGCGCTCCAGCGCCTGCTCATTGAGGTACCCGAGAAAGCCCCGCCCGAAACTCCAGCTGGTCGCCAGGCCCATACTCAGGATGACCAGCAATACACCGGCCAGCACCGCAATAAACAGCTTGGTGGAGATACTCAACTTCATGGAGGCGGGCCGTCGGGAATGGATGGTGACCATTTAGGCCCTGGCGAGCGAAAGATTCAACCCGGCGGGGCAATCTTCAATTTTCCTGCACATTTGCCTCGCAGCATGGCGCTGACTCAAGTCATCCCGTCTTGCAGAGGCTGCTATGTCGACGAAAACAATCGCCAAATTCCTGGTCACCGCCGCGGTGCTCCTGTCCTTGATCATTATGGTCATGCTGGGCGGCTGCTCCGGCGGCGAGCCACTTCCTGAGGCGATCACCCCCAAGGTCTCGGTGATCAGCATAAAACCCCAGAGCCAAGTGCTGACCACCGAGCTGGCGGGGCGCACCCAGGCCTTCATGGTGGCGCAGATTCGTCCGCAAGTCGGTGGCATCGTCCAGCGGCGGCTGTTTGTCGAGGGCGCGGATGTCAAGGCTGGGCAAGCGTTGTACCAATTGGATGCGGCGTCCTACAACGCCGCGCTGGCGCAGGCCCAGGCGAGCCTGGCCAAGTACCGCGCCACGCTTAAATCGGCGCAGGCCACCGCCAGGCGCGACGCCGAACTGGTGAAGATCAATGCCATCAGCCAGCAAGACAACGAGGACGCGCAGGCAACGTTGCTCACAGCGGCCGCCGACGTGCAAGTCGCCGCAGCTGAAGTGGAGACCGCCCGGATTAACCTGGCTTACACACGTATTACCTCGCCGGTCAGCGGGCGCATTGAAACGTCCACTGTGACCCCCGGGGCGCTGGTGGTGGCTGATCAGGACAGCGCGTTGACCACGGTGCAACAACTCGATCCGATCTATGTGGATGTCACCCAATCGACTACGGAACTGCTGCGGCTCAAGCGTGACCTGGCCAGCGGGGCCTTGCAGTCCAACGGCGAGGGGCAGGCACGGATCAGCCTGAAGCTGGACGATGGCACCGCCTACAACCATGAGGGGCGGCTCAAGGTCAGCGGCGTCAGTGTCAACGAGGGCACGGGCACCGTGACCCTTCGCGCAGAGTTCGCCAACCCGGACCACCTGCTTCTGCCGGGCATGTATGTGCGCGCGGTGCTGGAGCAGGCGCGCAATGATCAGGCCATTCTGATTCCGCAAAAAGCGGTAAACCGTAGCGCCAGCGGTGTGACCACCGCGTTGCTGGTGGTTGACGGCAAGGTTGAACAACGCGAGCTGACCATCGATCGCGCGGTGGGTAACCAGTGGTGGGTCACCGCGGGCCTGGAGGCGGGGGACCAGTTGATCGTCGAAGGCGGGCAAAAGGTTCGTGTCGGCGCTGCCGTAAACGCGCAAGACGCCAATACCCAGGCGGCTACGGCACCGACTGCTGCGAAGGCGGGTTGAACATGGCGCACTTTTTTATTGATCGACCGATCTTCGCCTGGGTGATCGCTATCGTGATCATGCTCGGTGGTGGCTTGTCCATCAGCCAGTTGCCGTTGGAGCAGTACCCGGACATCGCGCCGCCCACGGTCACGATTTCTGCCACCTACACCGGGGCCTCGGCCAAGACCGTGGAGGACTCGGTGACCCAGGTCATCGAACAGCAGATGAAAGGCCTGGATAACCTGACCTATATGTCGGCCACCAGCAGTTCGGCAGGCAGTGCCAGCATCAGTTTGACCTTTACTGCCGGCACTGACCCGGACGTCGCCCAGATGCAGGTGCAGAACAAGCTGCAACAAGCGGAGTCGAGACTGCCGCAAACGGTACAAAGCGAAGGCCTGACCGTGACCAAAGGCGGCTCGGATTTCTTGATGATTGTCGCCCTGGCATCGGATGACCCCAGTGTCACCGGTACCCAGATCGGCGATTACATTTCCACCACCTTGCTGGACTCCATCAGCCGAATAGATGGCGTTGGCGATGTGCAGACGTTGGGGTCGGGCTACGCCATGCGTATCTGGCTGGATCCCGCCCTGTTGGAAAAGTATGCGTTGATGCCCTCGGACGTCAGCAGTGCCCTGGAGGCGCAGAACACCGAAGTCTCCGCCGGGCAGCTCGGCGCCTTGCCGGCGATCAAGGGGCAGCAGTTGAACGCCACGATCAGCGCCCGCAGCAAACTGCAGACCGTCGAAGAGTTTCGCAATGTCGTCGTCAAGTCCAGCAGTGACGGGGCGGTGGTGTTGCTGGGCGACGTCGCGACCCTGGAATTGGGCAGTGAAAGCTACGACATCAGTTCGGCCCTCAACGGCAAGCCCGCCGCGGCCATGGGTGTGCAGTTGGCGGCTGGCGCCAATGCGCTGAATGTCGGCGAAGCGGTCAAGGCCAAGCTTAAAGAGATGGAGCCGTTCTACCCGACGCAAATGCAGCTTAAAAACGTGATTGCCTACGACACCACGCCGTTTGTCAGCCTGTCCATCGAGGAAGTGGTCAAGGCCCTGGGCGAGGCCATCGTGCTGGTGGTGCTGATCATGTTTCTGTTCCTGCAGAGCCTGCGCGCAACGCTGATACCGGCGATTACCGTGCCGGTGGTGCTGCTGGGCACGTTCGGTGTGCTGGCGTTGTTTGGCTATTCGATCAACACCTTGACCATGTTTGCCATGGTCCTGGCGATCGGTTTGCTGGTGGACGACGCCATTGTGGTAGTGGAAAACGTCGAGCGGTTGATGGGCGAGGGGCTGTCGCCCATGGCCGCCACACGGCAATCGATGAGTGAAATCAGTAGCGCACTGGTCGGTATCACCCTGGTGCTGAGTGCAGTGTTTATTCCCATGGCGTTTTTCGGTGGTTCCACCGGGATTATCTATCGGCAGTTTTCGGTGACCATTGTCTCGGCCATGGTCCTGTCGGTGTTGGTGGCGATGACCCTGACACCCGCGCTCTGCGCGTCGTTGCTCAAGGCGCGTGGCGGCCAGGCGCATACGGCTCAGCGCGGGTTCTTCGGCTGGTTCAACCGCTCCTTTGAACGGGCGAGTGCCGGATATGAGCGCTGGGTGAGCGCGGTGCTGCGGCGTTGGGCGCGCAGTCTGCTGGTCTACGGCGTGGTGCTGGTGGTCATGGCGGTGGGCTACATGAGCCTGGCCACTTCGTTCCTGCCGGATGAAGACCAGGGGATCCTCCTGGCACAGATCCAGTTACCGGTCGGCGCGACGGACAGCCGCACACAGGCCGTGATCAAGCAGTTCGAAGACTACATCCTGAAACAGCCCGAAGTCGAAGCGATGATCAGCATCAGCGGGCTGGGCATGGGCGGCAACAGCCAGAATACCGCACGGGCGTTTATTCGCCTCAAGGACTGGTCCGAACGCGGTGGCTCTGGTGAGGGTGCAGCCGCCATTGCCCAGCGGGCGACCATGGCGCTGTCGAGCATCGGCGATGCCGATGCGTTCGTCATGCAGCCACCGACCGTGCGCGGCCTGGGCCAGAGCTCGGGGTTCGACCTGCAACTCAAGGACCTCGGTGGCCTGGGCCATGATGCATTAGTGGCGGCCCGCGAGCAGTTCCTGGAGCTGGCCAGAAAAGATCCACGCCTGCTGGGCGTGCGCAGCAACGGCCTGGACGATGCGCCGCAGCTCAAGGTCAGCATTGACGACCGCAAGGCCGGGGCCTTGAGCTTGAGTACCAGTGACATCAACACCACATTGTCGACGGCGCTTGGCGGTACTTACGTAAACGACTTCCTCAACCAGGGCCGGGTGAAAAAAGTCTATGTACAGGGCCAGGCAAACTCGCGCATGCAGGCGGCGGACCTTGATCACTGGTTTGTGCGCAACAGCAACAATGAAATGGTGCCGTTTTCGTCCTTCGCCAGCAGCTCCTGGAGTTACGGCTCGCCGTTGCTGGAACGCTACAACGGTAACGCCTCCCTGGAAATCGTGGGTGATCCTGCGCCAGGGGTGAGCTCCGGGGACGCAATGAACGCGGTGGAAGCGATCGTCCGGCAATTGCCCCAGGGCATCGGCTACGAATGGACCGGGCAGTCCTATCAACTGCGCCTGTCGGGATCCCAGGCGCCGCTGCTCTACGGCATCTCCGTGTTGTTTGTATTCCTGTGCCTGGCCGCGCTCTATGAGAGTTGGTCGGTGCCGTTTTCGGTGATCCTGGTGGTGCCCCTGGGGGTGATCGGTGCGGTTCTGGCGACCCGTGTCGCCGGGTTGAGCAACGACGTGTATTTCCAGGTCGGGTTGTTGACCACCGTGGGCCTGGCCGCGAAAAACGCGATCCTGATCGTTGAATTTGCCAAGCACTTGCAAGAGCAGGGCAACAGCGTGATCGACGCGACGCTGATCGCCGTGCGCCAACGCCTGCGGCCGATCCTGATGACGTCCCTGGCGTTCATGTTCGGCGTGTTGCCGCTGGCCTTGAGTACGGGCGCAGGCTCCGCCGGGCGCCAGGCCATCGGGACTGGGGTGCTGGGCGGCATGTTCAGCGCGACGGTGCTGGGGATTTTCTTTGTGCCGCTGTTTTTCGTGCTGATCCGCCGCCGTTTTGGCCGCGTGCACAGCGCTAACCAATCTGCCCCGACAGGTGATGCATGATCAAGTCACACTGGTCTTTGCTGGCCGCCATGGCCCTGGGCGGTTGCGTCAACCTGGCACCGCAGTATGAGCGTCCCGCTGCACCGGTGTCCGAGCAATGGTTGCCAGCAGCCAGCCTGCCAAAAGGGCAGGCTGGGGTTGATATCAAATGGCAGCAGTTCTTTACCGACAGCCGCCTGGCGCAGTTGCAGGTATTGGCGCTGGCCAATAACCGCGACTGGCGTTTGGCCAGCCTGAACGTTGAGAAGGCCCAGGCGCAGTACCGCATCAAGCGCGCAGACCTGTTTCCCACTATCGACGCGAGCGTCAGCGGCACTCATAGCCGTACACCGGGGTCGCTGTCCAACTCCGGCGCGGCGGCCACCACTCACGATTACAGTGCTCAATTGGGGCTGAGCAGTTATGAGCTGGACGTGTTTGGCCGGGTTCGCAACCTGCGGGATGAGGCGCTGGAAGACTACCTGGCGCTGACGGAAACCCGGCGCAGCACGCAAATCAGCCTGGTGGCCGAAGTGGCCACGGCCTGGCTGACCCTGGCCGCCGATAACGAACGGCTGCTGCTGGCCCAGGAAACCTTGACCAGCCAGTTGGCCACCTACGACCTGACCCAGCGCAGCTACACCTTGGGCGGCGCTTCTGCGTTGTCCGTGGCGCAAGCCCAGACCACGGTCGAGTCGGCACGGGGCGATGTAGCGTCCTACGAGAGCCAGATTCTGCAGGACCGCAATGCCTTGCGCCTGTTGGTCGGCAGTGATCTGCCCGAGGCGCTCTTGCCGGGGACGCACCTGGAGTCGGCGGCGGTGCTGGTGGAGATTCCGGCGGGCCTGCCCTCCAGCCTGCTGCAACAACGCCCCGACGTGCTCTCGGCCGAACATACGCTCAAGTCCGCCAGCATCGATATTGGCGCGGCCCGTGCGGCGTTTTACCCGAGCATCAGCCTGACCGCCAACGCCGGCTCGTCCAGTGCGGCATTGGCCGGACTGTTCAAGTCCGGCAGCGGTGCCTGGACCTTTGCCCCGAGCATCAGCGTGCCGATTTTTGACGGCGGGAGTAACCGCGCAACCCTGGACTCGGCCAAGGTGGAACGCGAGATCCAGGTGCAGACCTATCAGCAAACCCTGCAGACCGCCTTCCGCGAAGTGGTCGATGCGTTGGCGGTGCGCAGCACCCTGGATCGCCGTATCGCCGCGCAACAGGCGCTGACCGACGCCAGCCGCAAAAGCTTCGAACTCTCGGATGCCTTGTATCGGGGCGGGTCGCAAAGCTACCTCGAAGCCCTGGATGCGCAACGCTCGCTCTACAGCGCACAGCAGGACCTGATCACGCTGCGCCTGACCGAGCAGAGTAATCGCATCACGTTGTACAAAGTGCTGGGGGGCGGTTGGAATTAATGGCCCTGCCACGTGCACACTTCACCGCAGCGAAGGAACGGCTTGCGCGCATCAAATCAGATGACTTCTTTGAGTGGGGAATAACCATGTGTGCCTTTCGTTCCAGTGTAAGCCGTTGCGTCCAGGTGCTTGCCTGCGCCTGCTTCATCACGATCTCACCGCCTTCGCGTGCGGACGCCGACGCAGATCCGTGGGAAGGTATCAACCGACCTGTTTTCTCATTCAACGACACGTTGGATACCTATGCACTCAAACCACTCGCCCAAGCCTATCAATTCGTCACTCCCCGGGTTGCTCAAGACGGCATTCATCATTTTTTCAATAATCTGGGGGAGGTCAAAAATCTGTCCAACAACTTACTTCAAGCCAAGTTTCATAGTGCCGGCGTGGACACGAGTCGCTTTTTACTCAACAGCACGATTGGCCTGGCGGGGTTGTTTGACGTCGCGACGCCCATGGGGCTGCAGCGCAGTGACGAAGATTTCGGTCAAACCCTCGGTTACTGGGGGGTAAATAGCGGCCCTTACCTGGTACTGCCGCTCCTGGGGCCAAGCACACTGCGCGATGCGCCTGCCATCCTTCCTGATGCCTACACCAATCCGGTTCGCTACATCGGCGACGTTCCTACTCGTAATAGCCTTTACGGCGTGAGCCTGATCGACGCACGTGCTCAATACCTGACGTCCGAAAAGCTCATTACGGGCGATAAGTACAACTTCATTCGAAGTGTCTATCTGCAAACCCGAGCGTTCAAGATCAAGGGGGGAGCCGTAAAGGACGACTTTTGATCCGGACGTGACCCACCAGGTCGTGATAATCCTGCATCCGGCTTGTTACACATTGGCAAGCTGGACTTGATCACGGCCCTTTGATTTAGCGCTGTACATAGCGCTGTCCGCACGCCGCATGAAAGCATCAAATGACTCCGATGGCATCCACGCCGCGACGCCGAAGCTGCACGTTACCTGACCCGCCTCCTCAAAGGGCAGGGCGCTGACGACGGCTCGAAGCTTTTCCGCCAGCCGCTTTGTGTCGTGCAGTTCGCTACCCGGGCAGATCAAGGCAAACTCTTCGCCACCTGTTCTGCACAGTAGATCGGCTTTGCGCGTTGCCGAGCGTATTCGTGTACACAATGCCTTCAGCACGTTGTCACCGCACTGATGCCCCCAGCTGTCGTTGATGCGTTTGAAGTGATCAACGTCGAACATGATCAGCGATAGAGGCTGGTATTGGTCGTTAGCCTCAATGAGCAGGCGTTCCATCAACTCTTCGAAGTGCCTGCGGTTATAGACGCCCGTCAGGTGGTCGGTGATGTTCAATAAACGCAGGTCTTGCGTGCGCTCTTCAACAAGAGACAGGGCCCGCGCGCGCTGCGTGATCAGCAAGTACACCATCAACGTCATCAGCAACGTCAATCCTGTTCCGAACACGGCAATCAGACTGATAAACGATGCGTGACTGTTGGCGCTCAAAAATGTTGAGGTTGGCCGAAACCGCATCAAGTAATTTTGGTCGGCTACTTTCAACAGGCGCTGAGCGTTAAGCGGCGATGGGGCAGCCGGCGATAAGCTCTGATAAATGTTGTCTTCCTGATGCTGTGTGTCGATCAATGACAGCGTCACGTTCAATCGTTGCAGGCTGGGTAACGGAATGCCTTGTTCCATCAACGAGGCCAAGCGTATTGTCGAGACGATGAAGCCCTGCAAACTTTCATCGTTCACTGGCGCCTCGGAGGACTCCTTGAAGACGGGAGCGACAAAGAAAACCCCGGCCTGGCCATTGCTCATTTTCAACGGTTGCGACACGACCATTTGATGTGTTTCTCGTGCCTTCTTCAACAGGGCCTCGCGATCCGGGCGGGCGAGGACATCCATGCCAGGGGTAACCTTCACGTCATCGCGCTTGGATAAATAGAGCAAGACCATGTGTTCCGGGCGGCGGGTGAGGGGGGCTTCGGCACCGGTGATTGGATTGATCTCATGATACGCAAAGTCACTCGTACCATTGAGCAGCGCCTTGGTGTGAAACACTTGTAGATCCTGTTCGAGAATCCTCGGTACCCAACCGTACGTTTCGCCCTCCTCGACGAGAGGCGTGACGAACCCCATAAACTCCTTTTCCGTGACATCGTCGGCGTTGATGAAGAAACGCCTGACGGTGTCCAGTTTCAAGTCTTGAACAGTAAAACGTCGCTGCAAACGACTGAATCGTTCGTCAACCTCCAGTTGGAACGCAACGGCAACGGTGCGCTGCTCTGACCCGTGGTAAAGAATCAGTACCAAGCTCGTTACGGCCACCCCAGCCAGGCACACAAGAATGCAAAGGGTCACGTCGGATGCTTTAAGGGCGCTCTTACGAAAAGGCATCATTTCGTGTTCCTTACTCATCGCCAAAACTAACTGCAACCCCCCCCGAGGGGCTTTCTCGATTATCGGCACACCTGCCAATATCTTTATAGATCAGGTGCCGCAATACGGCGTTTATAAAGTAAGCGAGGAGCCCACATACCTGCACATTGCCGGTGGCAGGTGATTGAGTCTAGAACGCGGTCACGACGGTTACGCCGGCTGTGCGACGAGGTTCAGGTCGGCCTGGTGTATACCGACGTACTCGGCAAACGACCCCCAACCTGCATGACCACGCTGTGACGCTCTGCCCCGGCGTCATTCCACTGCGTGAAATGTTGCGACAGGCCGCGAACGCACCGCCGTCGTTGCAGGATGAGCACATCTCGAACGGCTGGCGACTAAACCCGGCTTTCGCTGGCCGTTTCCCGGAACAATCGGGGCGACATGCCAAATGTCGATTTGAAGTGCCGGCTGAAGTGTGAACTGCTGCCATAGCCCCACGCATAGGCGATCTCGGTCAGTGAACGATGGGCTTGTTCGCGGTTGCGCAGGTCCTCGGCGCAACGGGACAGACGACGCTGCCAGATGTATTCGCTGACACTGCACCCCAACTCATCCTGAAACGCGCGGTGCAAACTGCGCACCGAGCACTGCTGCGCGTTGGCGATGCGTTCGGTGCTCAAGTCGCGGTCAGCCAGGTGGCGCTCGATATAAGCCTTGAGGCGGTTCTGCTTGAAGAAGCGGAAGTCATGTTCGAGTTGTTTTTCGTCCTGCTTGTTCTTCAGCGCGTTGTCCAGCAGCCCGGCGATACTGTCGCCGATTAGTGCGCCCGAGTGGCTGTTGAGCAACGGATAGTGCTGGTAGGCGTCGCTGATCAGGTGCATCAGCATGCGGCCCAGCCCATTGCGGGCGTTCAGGTGCATGTCGCCGGGGTGTTTCAGTTGCCCGTTGGCGCCCTGGAACAGTAGCAGAAAGTGCTCGCAGCCCTGGGGGCTCGTGACGCTAAAGGGTTTGCCGCAATCGACCAGCAGCATTTCGTCCGGCGCGACCGTGCTGTGTTGCTGGCCTTGGTCGAAATGACTGACCCCGGCGATTTGCAGGATCAGCATGCGCGGCGTGTCGGGCACGTCGAGCGCCTGGCTCAGGTGGCGTGAGTAACGATGGGCGCTGGCGGTCATGCGGCAAAAACGCAGTTGGCCCAGGTCACCGTATTCCAGCCGGCCCTGGAAGTTGGCGTCATGCAACGGGTCGATGCTGGTGGATTCCAGGCGCTTTATATACTCCGGCGTGCGGCCCAGGTGATCACTCATGAACTCTTTCCACTTCATCAGCCGGTCAGAACAAACGACCTGTTCGGTGGACACACAGGCTAGATTATTCATTGTTTCGCCCTTTTTATTTTGGGTGTTGGCTGACCGGGCGAAGGCTGAGCCTTGCCCGATCCTGGCACGCGATCAGAACGGGTAGTGATGGCCCCCGGCTTGCCAGGTGACCCAATGTGCACGGGTAAATTCGTCCAGAGCATAGTGGCCGTTGAAGCGCCCCAGGCCGGAGTTCTTTTCGCCGCCAAAAGGAGCATTCGGCTGATCATCGACGGTAATGTCGTTGATGTGGGTCATGCCCGCCACAATCCCGCGGGCAAAACTCAAGCCGCGCGCCATGTCGCGGGTAAACACCGCACTCGACAGACCGTACTCGCTTGCGTTGGCCAACTCCAGGGCATGCGCCTGGTTATTGGCGATCATCAGTGGCAACAACGGCCCGAAGGTTTCATCCCGGGCCAATGCCTGATCGGGGCCCACTTCGCCAAACACATGGGCCGGCAGCACCAGGCCGCGCGCCTGGCCGCCGCACAATTGCTGGAGTCCGGCGCGCTCGGCGGCGTCGATTTTACCCAGCAGGCCATCCAGCTGGCTCTGGTTGACCACCGGGCCGATCACTGTATCGGCCAGGGCCGGGTCACCGGTCTTGAGGTTGCGCACACGCTCGACCACCAGCGCCGCGAAGTCGGCATACAGCGAGCGGTCGACAATGACCCGGTTGACGCTCATGCAGATCTGGCCCTGGTGCAGGAAGCGCCCGACCACTGCGGCATGTGCCGCTATCTCGATGTCCGCATCCGCCAGCACCACCAGCGGCGCGTTACCGCCCAGTTCCAGCGCTACCCGCTTGATGTGCTTGCCGCCGGTGGCGATACGTCCGACATTGCGGCCCACATCCGTGGAGCCGGTGAAGGAGATCAGGCTCGGTATCGGGTGCTCGACGAACGCATCGCCTATCTCCGAACCTGCGCCGACCACCACGTTCAGCGAGCCCGCCGGGAAACCGGCTTCTTCGAACAGATGGGCAATCAGCAGGCCGCCGGTGACCGCCGTATCGCTGGCCGGCTTGAGTACCACGGTATTGCCCAGCGCGAGTGCCGGGACCACTGAGCGCATGCTCAGGTACAGCGGGAAGTTCCAGGGGCTGATCACTCCGACCACTCCCAGTGGCTCGCGAAACACGAAGCTCTGTTCGCCAGGTTTGTAGCTGGTCAGGATCCGGCCCTCGACCTGCATCGGCAGGGTTGCGCACTCGCGCACCAGGTTGAGGGTGAATTGCCATTCCATGCCCGCCTTGATACGGGTGCTGCCCGACTCATGGATCAGCCAGTCGATGATTTCTTCGCGACGGTTCTGGATGACCTGGGCGAGTTTTTCCAACTGCGCACTGCGTTGGGTCGGGTGCAGCGCTGCCCAATCGGTTTGCGCGCGCCGGGCGGCCTGGTAGGCGTCGTCCAGGTCGGCCACCGAGGCCAGGGGCATTTCCAGCAAGGACTCGCCGTTGAAGGGGTTGCGGTCGTCCAGGCGTCGCGCAGAACGACCTGCACGCCAGGTGCCGTTGATGTACTGGTCGCCGTTGATGGCGTAGGCCGCGATGATTGGAGTTGTCATTGTCTTACCTTAGAGGCAGGTAGCCGCGTCAATTTAAGGGGGAGGAGAGGGCAGGCCCTGTGGTTGAACGTATTCAGCTTCGGATCCAGGCGCGCCCCCAGGAATTGAGGGTGTATTCCTCTTGTGGCCAGACCCCGGGTGGACGGCTGGCTTCGGTGATTTCCAGCTCGGCCGAGAACTCCAGGCGGTTGCGATCAGCGTCGACCACCATGAAGAACAGATTGTTGCCGGGACCGTGGCGACCCGGGCCGAAGAACAGGGTGATGCGTTCCTTGGCGAAACGGTCGCCCCAGTCGCGAATGTCGTTCCACTCATTGGTTTCGTAGCAGTGGTGGTCCCATTCGTTTTTCGAGCCGCGGAAAAACGCCAGCGAATGGTGCTCATCGTCCGAGCGCAGGAAACAGGTGGTGAGCTGGCCGCTTTGCTCGTCCACGACATTGTCCGAGACGGTGAAGCCCACTGTGTTGACGTAGAAGTCGATCATCGCTTCCAGTTCGGTGGTCTGGAACACCACGTGCTGCAGGCGTCCCGGCATGCCCCTGGGGTGGGTCGTGGATGTGTTGCGAGCGACGCCGAAGACGGTCTGCCGTCCCTGGGGATCACGAATTTGAAAGGCGCCCGCTTCCAGAAACGGCGAGTCGAGCGGTTCGACGCTGCACCCTTTGGCTGCCAGGCGCGCGTGCAGCTCGCTCAAGCGCGGCTGGTTGCCCAGGTCGTACGCCGCGGCGAGCAGGCCGCTGTGGTCGGCGGGCGAAATCAGCATGGCTCGCTGGGGCCCCTGGAGCAGCCAACTGCCGTCGGCTTGTGCCAGGCCGTCCATGTCCAGCAGACGCCGATAGAACTCGACTTGCTGCTGGGGATCTTTGCTTGCCAGGTGCAGATAGCACAGGCGTGCGGGTGTGGAAGTCTGCAAGGTTTGCATAAACACCTCTGGGGCTGAAGGTTCAGGGGGAGACGGGCGCCATGCGTGGCTCAGCCGCGCAGTTGTTTGTCAGGGAGATGCCGAACAGCGCCTGCAATGATTCGGCTGTCTGGTCCTGGGTGGCCATGTCGAAGATGGCGGCGATATAGCGATCCGGGCGTAGCAGCAAAAACTGTTGGCTGTCGCCGAGCAGGCCCTTGAGCGTCTCTTCACGGTCTTGCAGCACGGTGCAGCCCGGGAGCGATGGCAGGGTCTGCCAGTGCGCGGGCAGGATCAGGATGCGCTTGGCTTCCAGGTGGTCCCAAAGACCGTGGTGCAGTTGGTCAAGACGCTGGTGGGTAGGGTCGCCATATTGAATAAGGGCAAAGCCGTCCCCGAGGCTTGCGTCCAGCAGGTGGGCATGGCCTTGAGCGTCGGTCAGCAAGGGTTGAGGAAACATTTGCCCACAGGCCAGCTTTCCCGCCTTGCCTTCGGGCAGCACCAGGCCTTTGGTAAATCGCGGCTTGGGTTTGAAGCGCATTTGCAGGAAATAGTCGCGCAGCGGTGGCACCAGGCCTATCAATGCGAAGGCCGCGCTGATCAAACGAGCCCGTAGTACGGTGGCCGGGGCCATGACCACGCCCAGGTTCAGGGCCAACTTGATCAAGGCCCAGGCATGGTCGCGCCGCTCGCTTTCGTAGGACAGCAGGGCGGTCGCGGCCATTTTTCCCTTGATGACGCCGATCAGTTTCCAGCCAAGATTGTGGGCATCGCGAACGCCGCTGTTCATCCCTTGCCCGGCGTAGGGCGGGGTCAAGTGTGCGGCATCGCCGGCAAGAAAGACGCGGCCCACCTGCCATCGCTCGGCAACGCGTGCATGAAAGGTGTAGACCGTCTTGCGCACGATGGACACCGGGGCATCCCCCTTGAATGGACGAAGCAGTGTGTGCAAGCACTCGGGGCTCAGTGCCTGCGCATCGGTTTCCCCAGGCTTGAGCTGGAACTCGAAGCGCCGTGTGCGGTGCGGGCCGGGTACTTCCACGACCGGGCGTCTGGCATCGCAGTACACGCGGGTCTGCCAGAACGGGTCGTGGTCCTGGTCGGTATCGACCACCAGCCAGCGTGAGGCGAAGCTGGACCCGACCATCTCGATCCCCAGTTGCTTGCGCACCGGGCTGCGCCCGCCGTCGCAGGCGACCAGGTATCTGGCCTTGACGTCGAGCAGTTGGCCATCGGCGTCCATGATCAAGGCACGTACGCCGTGTTGATCTTGAGTGAACTCCAGCAGTTCGTGATTGAAGCGTGCTGTCAGGCTCGCAAAGCGCTCAAGGCCATTCTTCAGCGTGCTTTCAAACAACGGCTGGCGAAAGGCGTTACGTTTGGGAAAACCATACACCTTGCCGGTGGGCTCGACCTTGCCAAAGCAACGACCGCCCGGGCGGGTAAAGTAATGCACGCCGTAGCCGGGCACCACGTCGCGCAGTACGGCGTCATCCAGACCGATCGCCTGCATGGTGCGCAGGGATTCATCGTCGATCGAGACGGCGCGGGGTTCGGTCACGGTGCCGGCCTTGCGGTCGATGATCAGCGTGTCGACATTGGCCTGGCCGAGCAGGTTGGCCAGGGTCAGCCCGGTGGGGCCGGCACCGATGATCAGGACTTGAGTGCTGAAGCTGTTGAGGGTTGTCATTGTTATTCCCTTCCAAAGGTTTCAGTCCGGCTACCGGGGGCCCTGAGTGAGCGCCGTCATGCGTTGCGAAAGCGCCTGCGCGAGGCTGAGCATCTGTGCCCCTTGTTGCGCTTCCAGGGTGTTGTCGCGCTCCTGGATCGGACGAACGCAGCTGATGCTGCCAACCACCTTGCCGTCGCTGTCGAAGATCGGCGCCGCCAGGCCGTAGACACCGGGATCAATTTCAGCCGCGCTGGCGACATACCCCTGGCGGCGTAGTTGTTGCAGTGAGCGGCGGAACTGTTCCCAGGTGTGACCCAGGTTGCTGGCGCGGACTTCGTCGGGGTTTTCCAGGAACAGTTGGTTGTGCTGGCGCGAAGTCATGTTGGCGAGGATCGCTTTCGAGGTGGCGCCGAGGAACAGCGGCCTGGGTGAACCACGGGAATAGCTGACCTCACTGAACAACTCGCCCTGTTGGTGGATGCACACCACCTGGTCCTTGAACAGCCGGCAGATCAGCCACACTTGCTGCTCGCTCCAGCGCGGCAGGTCCTTTTCCAGGGACTGTGCCGCGCGCACCAAGGGGTCGCTGAGGCGCAATTGGCGGTCCCAGGTGATAATCCGCGCGCCCAGCGCGTAACGTCCGGCCTCGACTTGAAACAACAGGCTCGCCTCGGCCAGTTCGCGAACGTAGCGGTAGATGGTCGAGCGGGTGTAACCGAGCTCCGCGCCCATTTCGTCGACCGCCCAGATCGGGCTGGCTTCGGTAAATAAATCCAGGACCCGCAGCATGCGTTCCAGGCTCGAACCTTTGTTATCGGCGTCCTGTTCCTGCGGGGCTTCTGATTCAGACAATGGCTTCATGGCTTACTGCTCGTCGGCGATGCTGTTGTGCAGGATGCCGATACCGGATATCTCGACCTCGACGGTATCGCCAGGCTTCATCCAGACCGGCGGTTCGCGGAAGGCGCCGACACCACCGGTGGTACCACTGACAATGACATCGCCAGGCGCCAGTTCGGTGAAGGTTGAGCAGTACTCGATCAATTGGCGCACGTCGAAAATCATGTCGCTGGTGCGGGTGTGTTGCATCACTTCGCCGTTCAGGCGCGTGGTCAATTCCAGGTCCTGAGGGTCGCCGATTTCATCGCCGGTCACCAGCCAGGGACCGAAACCGCCGGTGTTCGGAAAATTCTTGCCAGGCACGAACTGGATAGTGTGCTTCTGCCAGTCGCGGACGCTGCCATCGTTGTAGCAGGCATAACCGGCCACATAGTCCAGCGCATCCATCGCTTTGACGTGCCGTGCGGTTTTGCCAATGACCACCGCCAGCTCGCCTTCGAAGTCCAGTTTGTGCGAAGCCTTGGGGCGAATGATCGGTTGCAGGTGGGCCACCTGGCTGTCGACGAAACGCGTGAAGATCATCGGGTAAGTCGGCATTTCACGGCCGGTTTCACGCACGTGGGTGGCGTAGTTGATGCCGATGCACAGCACTTTGCCGGGGTTCGCGATAACCGGCAGGAACGTCACGTCTGCCACTGCCACGCGTGGCTGTGCCGCCAGCACGGATTGGGTCAGTTCACCCAGGCGGTTGGCGGCAATCGCCTGCTTGAGGTCGGCGCCAAAGGTGGACTTGACCGATTCCAGGTCAATTATCTGATCACCGTCAACCACACCGTAAGTCGTGCGGCCTTGAACAATGAAGCTTGCGAATTTCATGAAGCGTCCTCTCGGAAAGGGGAGCGGGAACGGGGCGGCAATGGGGTTAATCTAGGCTTGTGCATTAATCCTGTAAAGTGGGATTTTTGCGTAAATCCTGCATTACGAAATAAATGTGGATTTTGTGTTCGATCATCGAATCGAGGTCTCCAACGCCAAGCGGCCCGTGCCATTCCAGGGGGACTGGCGACGGGTGTGGCTAATGAAGGAGAGGGGAATGCCAGGCCGACTTAACGTGGCACCCAGCAGCCGTGCAGCGACATGCGCATGCGAAACGGGATTTTGATGCGTGCGATAGGGCCTGCTGACATGTCAGCCGAGTCCAGTACCACCAGCTCGCTGCGGCCTTCGGCAATCAGGTTGAGCAGGCAGACCACGTAGCCATCACCTTCTGGTGCCTCAGCCGAGCGTGGAATGAAAATGGGCTCCTGAAAGCATCCGCTGTCACCGGGGAACCAGGCATCGGTGACGCCGGATGTCAGGTTGAGGTGCACCAACAGGTTGAAGAACTGAAACGGCATCGGCCCATTCGCCGGGTCATAGGGCCGCTGCGGATCGAAAGCGAGCAAGAACCCGTGTTCATACTGTCGGCCTATGTAGCGGTCATCGCAGCGGGGAAACTCACAGGGATAGTCCGTCAGTGCCTGGGGTTGCAGTTCATCCTCTGGGCTGTGGAGGTCGAATACCCAGCGCATCAGGCTGGCCGCCAGGGTTTCAGGCGGTGGTACGAAGCCGTCCGCCTGGGGGAAAAAATAGAAAATATTGCCGCCGGTGACCGGCATGTCCAGGTAGATTTTTCCGTCTTTGTCGAAGGCATTCAGGGTATGGCCCTGGAAGCCGTCCTTGGGCCCCTTGAACCAGCGCACTTCCCGCACGTGCCCATGGCGGGGCACCACGGCAAACAGCTGGGGCAGCTCGGGCTGCCACTGGAAATGCTGGCCGCCGTTTTTCATGCGTTCAACATCCACCGTCAAGGGGATCAGTGGGAATACCACGTAATGCTCGGTGACCGCGAAGTCGTGGACCATCGCGGCGTAGGGCGCCTGGAACCAGATCTCATGCAGCAGTTTCCCTTGCGGCGAAATCTCGAAATAGGCCATGTCGGGTGTTCCGTCGCCTTTGGCTTCGTAACTGAAGGCCAGCAGGTTTCCGCTGACCGGGTCGAGCTTGGGGTGGGCCGTGAAGGTCGCAGCGTCGATTTGCCCGTCGAAATTCCACTCGCCGAGGGTCTCCAGCGTCTGCGGGTCCAGCGCCCAGGGCATGGCATCCTCCTTGAGTGCCAGCAGGACGTTGTTGTGCGCGATCACCGAGGTGTTGGCGGTGGTGTTGTTTTTTGCCGCGAGCGGGTCGTTGGTGTAGGCGTTGCGGTACACGCCATTGAGCGAGCGTCCTGCACGGCGTTGAGCGACCAATCGGTCGGTCAACACGTAGCGGCGGCGCAGCGAGACCTTGCCCTCGGCAAAGTAAAAGCCGCTGACCAGGGCGTCGCCGTTGAAGAATATATCGGTGCCCAGCATGGGCGGGTACTGCGGGTCCGGTGACACCTGGTAAAAGGTGCCACGGATCGCCTCGGGGATCGCGCCTTCGACCTCAAGGTCATACACCTCGCCTTCGACGCGGCTGGGTGTGTACAGCGCCCCGGAAAATTCGGGGGTGTTGGGGAATGGAGTATTCATCGCTTCATCTCATGGATCGGTTTGGTTAATGACATTCAGGCCGATTGCGTCGAGAGCGCCTGCCCACAAGGCTTCACGCCTCGACGGAAGCGAGCCACCATCAGGCACGAGATGATCAAGGCCAGCACATAAGCGCAGGCGGCCAGCCAGCCCACCGCGCGAAAGTGTCCATCACCGACCACCAACGCGGCGCCAAAGGGGCCAAGCCCTTGACCGATGAAAATCGCGGCGTTGCCCAGGCCCGCCAATCGACCGGAGGGGTCCAGTTCGGCGGCCATCGAAAGCAGATACGGCAAGCTGAAAAACCACACCATATGAATCAGGCAAGCCGTGGTGGCGAACGCAACGGTACTGTCGCCGTAGACCATGATCAGCGTCGCCAGGAATGCGGTACCAAAGCTCAACAGTTGCGGGAACAACAAACCCAGGCGTCGTCCGATCATCCCGGAGAGTCCCGCCCCCAGGGCGCCGGCCAGGATGCTGCCACCGAGAATGGCGCCGATCTGCTGGGGCTCCAGGCCCAGACTCTTGCCGATTCGCTCCTGATACACCCACAGGGCGGAATGCCCGAAAAACAGCAGCGCAAACAGTGCGATCAGCAGCATGGAGGTCAGCCCGAACGGCCGGGCTGCACCGTGGGCAATGCGATGGGCGTCTGAGTAGTGCCTGGGTATTCTCCAGCAACCCAGTGCGGCAAGCAGGCTGGTGATGGCCAGCAGGAAAAAGGCGCCTTGCACGCCAAACGCCTGTAAGAGCAGGGGCATGGACGTCACCAGCAGCATGCCCCAGAGCAGGTTGCCGATGTTGATCACGGCAAATGTCGCGTCTTTTGACCTGCGCAGTGCAGCGGTTGCATACACCACCGCCATGACCGCGCCACCGCTGGCACCGCAGATCACCCTGAAAACCACCAGCCACGCCTGGCTGTGAAGCTGGGTGCTGACCAGGTTGCCGGCGGCCAATATCAACAAGGCAACCAGCGCAAAGCGGCGGCGGTCGACACGTGCCATCAGCAGCGCACATACGCCGCAGGCGATGGCCATCGCGATCAGCTCAGCGGCGAAAATCACGCCGATGGCATTGAGCGGCACACCCAGCTGATCAATCAACGCGCCACCCAGGATCGGCTGGATCTGCAGCGTGCCCAGGGAAATGACCATCATCAGGCAAATAGCGCCCAGTGATTTCTTGCTGTCGATGGAGTTGAGCGCATTCATCAAACATCACCTCAGTCAGAACTTGTGAACGTAGCGAACCTGCACGGCGTAATCGGTTTTGCTGCGGTTTTCCACGCCGGTCTCTTTATAGGTATTGAGCCAGAAGGCCTTGTCCTCGGTTATTTTCCAGAACAGGCCGGGGCCGATGCCGAGCACCTTCTCGCGAGAATTGCTCAGGCGATCGCCGTTGGCCTGGTCATCCGAAATCTGCCTGAAGTAATAGCCGTTGATCCCGACCGAGACCTTCGGGAACACCTCGTACGAGGCCGTGAAGTTGGCCCAGGCCGACTGCCCTGCCTGGGTGTCGCGCACCGGTCGCCCTTCATAGAACTGTGCCGAACTGCTGGCCGGGTCGTCGTTCTTGAAGTTGTACAGGTAGTTCAAGCGCCAACTCACTTCCCAACGCGGTGCTGGCATCAAGGTTGCGGCCCAGTAGGGGTTGAAGGAGAAGTAATTGGAGCCGGGGTTCAAGTCCTTGTGTTTGTCGTACTTGCCGGTGGGCAGGATCGTATCGAAGGCCACGCGCTGCACAAACACGGGCCGGCCCTCGGCGTTGACGATCGGGTCGAACTGGATCTGCGGGCCGACGGTGACGTCACCCAGGCCGACCCCGTTGTCCTTGAGCTTCACACCGTTGTCGCCAAAGTCGCCGTCCAGGGAGACCACCGGGACCAACAGGCTCCAGCCCAGGTGCGCGCCGCCACCGATGGTGTTGGGTGAGTAATAGCTGAATTGGTTGATCAGGGTAATGACATTGATTTTCGGGTTATCGAAGTTGCGGTTGTCCTTGCCGCCATTGTCACGAATGCTGCTGGACGTACTGAACTTCAGATAGGTCTGATGCGTCAGGCCGGGTGGCCCGGCGAAGCCGTCGTAGAAGCTGGTGCCGCCCAGGTTGATACCGCTGGGCTGGCTGACGGAAGGCGGAGGAGGGCCCTCTGCAGCCTGGGCGGCAAGTGATACGAAGCTGAAAGCCAGGCACGCTGGCAAGGATGCGTTCAGTCTCATTGACGTCGCTCTATTATTGGAGTTGTGAGCTGGGGTTGCTTCCCCTGGCGCTTCAACTTTAATTCTTGAGCTTTGCTGTTGCTTGAACACAACGGTCAGAGTTGACTGAGAGCGCCAGTCAGCGGTGGTCCGAGCAGTGGTCTTATTACCTACGGTTCTCGCTTACCACCACTAACCCCATGATGACGGCCGCCGCCAGCATGCCTGCGGTCATGAAAATATAGGCCGCTCCCGGATTGCCTGTCAGGCCGATGAGGTAGCCGACGATCCACGAACCGAGAAACGCGCCCAGCGCGCCACAGGCATTGATCAGCCCGATGGCACCGCCGAATACGTTGGCCGGCAGCAACTCCGGAATCAACGCAAAGAAGGGGCCGTAAGGTGCGTACATCGCCGCCGCCGCAATGGTCAGCAGGCTGAATGACAGCCAGAAGTGCGTCGACCCCAGCAAGTAAGAACCCAGAAAGGCCAAGGCGCCGAGGGCCAGCAGCGGCCAGACGAACAGTTTACGCTGCCCGGTTTTGTCCGAGGCCCAAGAGACCGCCAGCATGGTCACTACTGCGGCCACGTAGGGCACGGCACTCAGCCAGCCGGTGGTGACGATGTCAGACGCTGAGGCCTGCTTGATGATCGACGGCAGCCACATGATGAAGCCGTACACGCCGATGCTCCACAGTGCATGCACCAGACACAGCTTGATTACCAAGGGTGAGGTGAATGCCTGCCGGTAGTTGCGCATCACCTTCATGTTTTTTTGTTCGTCGGCCAGTGTGGCGGCCAGCCGGTCTTTCTCCTCGCGAGTCAGCCAACTGACTTCCTCGGGCTTATCCCGCGCCAGACGCCACCAGACAAACGCCCAGAGCACCGCCGGAGCGCCTTCGATAATGAACATTTCTCGCCAGCCCCAGGCGTGGATCAGGTAGCCGGAAACCACCGACATCCATAACACCGTGATCGGGTTGCCGAGGATCAGAAAGGTATTGGCGCGTGAGCGTTCCTTGCGGGTGAACCAGTTGCTGATGAAGATCAGCATCGCCGGCATCACTGCCGCCTCCACCACCCCCAGTGAGAATCGAATGATCATCAGCATCGGGATATTGGTCACCAGGCCGGTGGCCATGGCGCAGAAGCCCCACAGAATCAGGCTGCAGAACACCAGTTTGCGCACGCTGTAGCGTTGGGCATAGATGGCGCCGGGCACTTGGAAGAAGAAATAGCCTAGAAAGAACAGCGAACCGATCAGCGAGGACGTGCCCTTGCTGATGTTCAGGTCCTGCTCGATGCCGGAGGCGGCGGCGAAGCCGTAGTTGGCCCGGTCGAGGTAGGCCAGGCTGTAAGTGATAAAGATCAGCGGGATCAGGTAGAGCCAGCGTTTGATCGCAAAGCGTTCGGATCTGAACCCGCGGGTGTCTCCTGCCGATAGAGCAGTCTCTTTGATGGTGTTCATGAATAGCCCTTCATTATTGTTGTAATCGAGGGTGTCGCATTCAGGTACAGCGGCTCAGCTCCGGGGCCTTGGCGCAGACGCCAGGGGAGGGGTGACCGACGTCGCCCCCGGGACCTTTCAGGGACGCGCCGCCGTGCCGTCCGGCAGGCGTGCATTGGTCCAGCTTGGAATGCCGCCCTGGCACGGATAGCGCTTGGCTTTTTCTTCGTCGATATCCACGCCGATACCCGGCCGGTCACTGAGGTAGGCGTAGCCACGGTCGATTTCCGGGCAGCCAGGGAAGACGTCCAGCAGGTTGTCGTTGAGCGGGGTCCATTCCTGGATGCCGAAGTTGGTGGTGCTCAGGTCCAGATGCAGGTTGGCGGCCACGCCGACCGGCGAGATATCGCCCGGGCCATGCCACGCCGTGCGTACACCGTGGAACTCGGCGAAGGTGGCGATTTTTTTCGCCGGTGTAATGCCGCCGACCGTGCTGACATGGCAGCGGATAAAGTCGATCAGATTGTTCTGGATCAACGGCTTGAATTCGTTGACGTTGGTAAACAGTTCTCCCATGGAAATCGGAGTCGAGCTCTGTGCGCGCAGGGTTTTCAACCACTCGATGTTTTCCGGTGCAACAGGGTCTTCGAGGAAAAACAACTGGTGTTGTTCGAGGTTCTTCGCCAATTGCACGGCGGCGATCGGCGACACGCGTTCATGCACGTCGTGGATGAACTCGACACCGAAACCCAGCTTGTCGCGCAGGTGATCGAACAGTTTGGGCACGGCACGCAAGTAGGCATCCGGATCGAAGTAGATACCGTGGGTCTTGTTGCGCGGTGAGATTTTCGGTTGGATGTTTTTCGCCCTGGCCAGCTTGCCGGCGATCAGCTTCAGGTCCTCGGTGCCAGAGCCTCCGTACATGCCCATCTGGCAGCGCACGTGCTGATAGCCTTCTTCCATGGCTGCGCGAATGCTGTCTTCCACTGCGACTTCATCTTCACCGTCACAGTGGCGGTACAACGGCACGCCATCGCGGCAGCGGCCACCGAGCATCTGGTAGACCGGCAACCCGGCGACTTTGCCCTTGATGTCCCACAGCGCCATGTCCACACCGGACAGTGCATTGTTCATGATCGGCCCGGAACGCCAGTAACCGCTGACGGCCGCCGACTGCCAGATGTCTTCGGTGCGCAGCGCATCCTTGCCGATCAGGAAGGGTTTCATGTACTGCTCGATGGCCGCCTCGACCGCGAAGATACGCTGGGTAAACGTTGCACAGCCAAGGCCGTAGAGCCCCGGCTGGTTGGTTTCCACTTTTACCACCACCAGATCAATGCCGCCTGGAGCGGTGAGAATCGTTTTTACATTTGTGATTGTTATGGATTCCATCTCGCTCTCCCATTGAGCCGTCGTTTGCTTATGTCTTGAATCCGTCGCCGGCATTGCTGCGTGACTCGATAAGCCGTGCCTCGTTGATCGCGTCTACGTTGTTGGCCATCGCCTCGTTGAGGGTCTCGGCCGCAGCCACGGCATCATGGTTTTTAATCGCCATGTAGACCTTGATGTGCGCATTGACACTTTCCAGGGTGACCCCCAGTACGCGATTCAACTCTTCGAGGTAATACAGATAGATGTGCCGGATCGAATCCATGGCATGGATGAAGATCTTGTTGTGCGAGGCCTTGACGATGGCGTAGTGGAAGTCAAAGTCGGCCTGGGAATAGCGTTTGTAATCGTCCTTGTTCACCAGCATCCGGTTCAGGGCCGCTTCCAGCAGGGCGATGTCGTCGCTGGTGGCGTGCTTGACCGCCAGTTCCATGCAGCGAAACTCCACGGCCTCGCGAAACACCCGCATGTCTTCGAATTCTTCCTGGGACAAATGCATGATCGGCTGGCTGTCATTGAGCACGCCGTGCTGCTCAAGGTCCTTGATGACGAAGGTGCCCTTGCCCTGATGCGTCACCACGATGCCCAGGCCGCGCAACCGCTGGACCGCGCTGCGCACACTGACCCGACTGACGTCGAAGGTGGCGATCAGCTCGGATTCGGAGGGCAGCTTGCTGCCGGGCGGCCATAGACCCTCCAGAATGTTGTGCTTCATCTGCTCATAAACAGCGTTGACGGTGTTTTGCGTTTTGACGATTTCACGGTTCATTTTTGTGGTTTTCAACTCGTCACATAAGCTTGATTCTTTTAGCACCTTCCGCCAATAAATCGAAGAAGTAAATACATTGAAGGGGAGAAAATGGATTTTTTTCTTGATTATTGCGCTGATCCGAGATCAGGATAGCCTCAGGTTATCCCATGAGTTCGTATATTTACGGCCAACTTATTAGTTAAGTTGTGGCGTCGCAAGGCGTATCGGGGCTTTGTTCCAAGAATAAAAACGCTGAACACCGAGGAAATCATGTCATCACTTTTCGATTTGAGCGGACGCACCGCACTGATAACCGGTTCCACTCGCGGCCTGGGTTTCTCCTACGCACTTGGGCTTGCAGAAGCGGGTGCCACGGTGATCCTCAATGGCACCGACGCGGCGCGTCTGGAAGACGCCGTCGGCCAGCTCGCTGCCAAGGGGCATCGCGCCACGGGTCATCTGTTCAATGTCGCGGATGAAGTGGCGGTGGAGGCGATGTTCCGCGAACTCGACAGCCAGGGCGTGCTGGTCGATATCGTGATCAATAACGCAGGTATCCAGCACCGTCAGCCGATGCTCGAGTTGGCGCTGGCCGATTGGCATCGAGTGCTGGACGTCAACTTGACCAGTGCCTTCATCGTCGGCAGGGCGGTGGCCAAGCGTCTGGTGGCCGCTGGGCGTGGCGGCAAGATCATCAACATCGGCTCCCTGACCAGCGAAGCGGCGCGCGCCACGGTTGCGCCTTATACGGCTGCCAAGGGCGGCATCAAGATGCTGACCAAGGCCATGGCCGCTGAATGGGCGCAGTTCAATATCCAGTGCAACGCCATCGGGCCGGGTTACATCCTGACCGAAATGAATGCGGCCCTAGTGGACAATCCGGACTTCGATCATTGGGTTAAAAGCAGCAACCCGACCCAACGCTGGGGGCGCCCCGATGAGTTGATCGGCACGGCGGTCTACCTCTCATCCCAGGCCTCTAACTATGTGAGCGGCCAAATTATTTATGTCGATGGAGGCTGGCTGGCCACGCTCTGATCGGGTCCGTTCGATAAGGCGAGCATTGCCTGTTCGCCATGCCCGCGGGCGCAAGCACTTACCTGATAAATACAAATAAATAGGTAGAGCGATGAAACCCACACGCGCAAGACTTTCGGTCTTGGCCATGCTGTTTGTGGTCACGGCAATCAACTATATGGACCGCGCCAACCTATCGGTGGCCGGCTCGGCGATTCAAGGCCAGTTCGCCTTGTCACCGACCCAGTTGGGCCTGCTGTTTTCGATGTTCACCTGGTTCTACGCCATGAGCCAGGTCCCTGTCGGCTACGTACTCGACCGCGTGGGACCACGACGCTTGTACGGCAGCGCGATTATCCTGTGGAGTGTGTTCACATTTGTCATGGGCTTCGCTTCCCATCATTTGTTCGCCACCGCGTCGGCGTCGTTTGTGATGCTGCTGGTCTGCCGCGCTCTGATCGGCGTCGCTGAAGCCCCGTCGTTTCCTTCCAACACCAAGATCATCGCCAACTGGTTCCCCGACCATGAGCGGGCGCGAGCCACTGCGGTCTATTCGAGCGCGCAGTACATTGGCCTGGCGGTGCTGACGCCGCTGCTGTCTTACATCGTCGCCACCTGGGGCTGGGAGGCGTCCTTCTACATCTCTGGAGCAGTGGGCATCGTCTTCGGCATCTATTGGTTGATTGCCTATCGTGATCCCCAGGACAGCACCAAAGCTAATCAGGCAGAACTGGACATGATCCGCGACGGTGGTGGTTATGGTTCGGCGAACGAGCGAGGCAACAGCACCAGGGTCAACTGGCCGGACGTACGCCACGTGCTGCGTCAGCCGACGGTGTGGGGGTTGTTTATCGCTCAGTTCGCCGCGTCCTCGACCCTGTATTTCTTCCTCACCTGGTTCATCGTTTATCTGGAAAAAGGCCTGGGCCTGTCGATTGCCACCGCCGGGATCGGCGCCATGTTCCCGTATCTGATGGCCATGTGCGGCGTGCTGTGTGGCGGCGTACTCAGCGATATGCTGCTCAAGCGCGGTCATTCGCGCACCAAGGCGCGCAAGATTCCGGTGATGTGCGGGCTGGCGGTAACGACCAGCATTTGCCTGGTGAATTATTTCGAAGACCAGCCGGTGATTGCCATCGCGATTCTGTCCGTGGCGTTCTTCGCCAATGCCTTCTCCAATCTTGGCTGGGTGGTGTGCAGTGACGTCATTCCACGGCACCTGATCGGCACGCTGGGCGGTTTTTTGAATATCTTCGGCAATTTGTCGGGGATCATCAGCCCGATTGTTATCGGGGTGATTCTGGAGCGCACCCACAGCTTTCAGTACGCCATGTTTTACATCGCCGCCGTGGCATTGATAGGGCTGCTTGCTTACACCTTTCTGGTGGGCAAGATCGAAGTCGTCGAGCTGCCAAACCAGCAATCCAAATCCGCACCTGAATCTGACCGCCCGCTGGGCAAACCTTCCCAGGCATGAGGTAAATCGCAATGGCCATTCAAACAATCGAAAACCGCGCCTGTGTCGCCTACGGGATCAAGGACGTACGCCATACGTCGCTGCCCCTGGCGTACTCCGACGAGGAGCACGTCCTGGTTAAGGTCAGTCGCGGCGGGATCTGCGGTTCCGATATTCATTATTACCAGCATGCCAAGGCGGGCATGTCGATCCTCAAGAACCCGCTGGTGCTGGGGCATGAGTTCATCGGGGTGATTGCCGCCGTGCCCACGGGCAGCACGCTGAAGGTGGGACAGCGGATCGCAGTCAACCCGTCGCAGCCGTGCAACCGCTGCGCACTGTGCCTGGAAGGCAAACAGAATGTCTGTCGCAGCATGAAGTTCATGGGCAGCGCGCAATTCAACCCGCATGTGAACGGTGGTTTTTCCGACTACGTCGCTGTGACTGAGCAGCAATGCGTGCCGTACACCGACAGTGCCAAAGACAGCGTGATGGTGTTCGCCGAGCCGTTGGCTGTCGCCATTCACGCGGTGCATCAGGCAGGTGATCTGGTGGGCAAAAAAATCCTGGTCACCGGCTCCGGCCCGATCGGGTGCCTGGTGATGGCGGCCGCGCTCAAGGCGGGTGCCGCCGAAGTGGTTGCCACCGACATGAGCGAACGCTGCCGCGAACTGGCCCTGCAAATGGGCGCGACGCTCGCCGTGGACCCGACCGACACCGTATGCACCGCGCCATGGGCCGAGGAGGGTGGGTACTTCGATGTCTGCTTCGAAGCCTCCGGTTCACCGGCAGCCATCGCCTCCACGGCAGCGTTCACGCGCCCGAAAGGCACGGTGGTGCAATTGGGCATGGGCCACAACACGGTCGAGATGCCGTTGGGCCTGCTACTGGTCAAAGAAATCAAATTGGTCGGCTCGTTCCGTTTTATCGACGAATTCACCACATCGGTGCGCTGGCTGGAGAGCGGCCGTATCGATCCGCTGCCGCTGCTGTCCGCTGAGTTCAATCAGCACCAGGTGGTTGAGGCACTGGAACTGGCCGGCGACAAAAGCAAAGCGGCGAAGGTGCAACTGATCTTCGCTTGAACACCGTTTTACGCCTCGGCCCTTCCCCAGCGAGGGGCTGTTTATGAACCGCATCGGATATTGACCGTCATGACTTTCATTGCGCCGCCCCAAGCGTCTCTGCGTATTGCCCTGATCGGCGAATGCATGATCGAACTGCAACAACGCTCTGACGGCGAGCTGAACCAGAGCTTTGGCGGCGATACCTTGAACACGGCCGTTTATTTGCGTCGCCTGGTCGCTGCCAAATGGCAGGTGTCCTATGTCACGGCGCTGGGCGATGACAGTTTCAGCGATGCCATGTGTACCGCCTGGGCCAGTGAGGGGCTGGACCTGTCGCTGGTGCAGCGTCTGCCGGGACGCCTGCCGGGATTGTATTGCATCCAGACCGACGCCCAGGGCGAAAGGCGTTTTTTGTATTGGCGAAACGAAGCCGCCGTCCGCGAGTGTTTTACCCAGGCTGCGGCTGCGCAAGTATTGACGGCGCTGGACGACTATTGCGTGTTCTATCTGAGCGGCGTCACACTGGCCGTGCTCGGTGAAGCGGGACTTGATCGCGTGTTGCCGCGATTGATCGCGGCGCGTGCGCGCGGTGCCAAACTGGTATTCGACAATAACTACCGGCCCCGCCTGTGGCGCGACCGTCAGCAGGCGACAGATACCTATCAACGCCTGCTGCCTCATCTGGATCTGGCCTTGTTGACCCTTGACGATGAGCAGGCCCTGTTCGAGGAGGCCGATGTCGAGTCGATCTTCAAACGCTACCGGCAAATGGGGGTGAATGAGGTGGTGATCAAGCGCGGTGGGCATAGCTGCCTGCTTCAGTACCACGGGGCGTTGCACGAAGTCGCTGCGACCAGGGTTGCCAGGGTGATTGATTCTACCGCCGCCGGTGATGCGTTCAGTGCCGCTTACCTGGCCTGTCGGCTGCAAGGAGGCATACCGCAGCAATCAGCTGCCGAAGGTCATCGACTGGCCGGGCGAGTCATTCAGTACCCGGGGGCAATAATTGCACGGGAGGCAATGCCGGGCTCAAGTGCGTAGCCGTTTGCCCCGGTCGATTGCTTAGAACAGGGCCTGACCATCGGATACTGGAGTGCGAATGACGGCGCCGTGCATTTGATCACTGCGCACAACAGTTAAGCATGCCCCGCATTCAGGCCGGCGCGAGGCGACCCTCCCTATTTATTTCTACGGGAAGTCACTGAAACGCCTGACAGTCACGCTCTCGATCCTCATCAAAACTGTCTACTGCGTAGCCACGTGCTTATAGCTTCAACAAGTCCCGTCTTGCACTCCACCGGCAACCAATGCCCGCCGGCCAGGCTCGTCACGGTGAGATCTGCACAGGCCGCCCGCATGGGATCGCCCAACTGATTGCCTTTGATGGTATTCATCGGGTCGTAATCGCCGTTCACAAACAGTACGGGCAAGGACAAGCGGCCACCATTGGGCGCTCGCTGGGCATAATCGATGTTGGCGTCGTCGTTTAAATACCACGCGCAGGGCGCACGGAAACCATGCTCTTCGAAACTGCGCAGCAGTGCATTGAAGTCCGCTTGCGGCCACAGCGCGAGGTCTGGATCGGTGGGTGGGGCCTTGTGCGCTTGGCCAAACCGGCCGCCTTTGCGGGTCACCTCGGCATTTGATGCAACCTTGGTGATGCTTGCAGGGTCACCTCGTCGATAGATCGACGCCAGTGAGGCGGCTTTGTCCGCATCAAGATCCGCCACGGCAGACGCAAAGTGCGTGTTGTAGTAGCGGTAGTAGTCCCATTGGCCGTCCGGATACTGGTCTGCCGGATAGATCCCTCGGTCAATCAGCGGGACAAGCGTCGCCAGCGCGTTCGTGGTGGGGAAGTACGGCACCGAAATCAGTACGACGCCGCGGCTGCGCCGGGGTTCATGGGCGGCCAGTTCACCCGCCACAACGCTGCCCCAATCGTGGCCCACCCAGATGGCAGGCGCTCCGCCGAGGTGGTCATGAAGTTCGGCCATATCGGCCACGATATTTTCAATCGTGTACGCACTGATGGCTGCTGGCGCAGAAGAGGCACCATAGCCGCGCATGTCGGGTGCCACGCAGTGCCAGCCTTTGGCGGCGAACGCCTCTAGCTGCGCGCGCCAGATCAGACTGAGCTCCGGCCAACCGTGCAGGAACATCATCAATGGCCCGTCGACAGGTCCCGACTCTACATAGTGCGTCGTATGACGGGGTGTGCTGAGAACACGCGAAATCAGCTCTGAAGTGGACACACTATCTCCTCATGCGTTGCCGGCGGATAAATGCAAAGCGGCAACACTATTCTGAGCGGTGTGCTTCGTTGTTTGTTCCCATTTCTGGCGCAAACAGGGCAAGAGCTGGCAGTGGTGGCAACACAGCAGCAAAGGGCGGGTCGAGGGAATTGAGGGCGCGGTAGACCTGAATTGGGTCAAGCCCTGAGGGCATATGGCTAAACCTGGCGACCGTAAGCCTTTCGGTAGGTGGTGGGCGTCACGCCCACCATCGAGGAAAAGTGCTGGCGTAACGAGAGGCTCGTACCAAACCCGCAAGCGTCAGCGATTTGCTCAATGGTGTGGTGGGTTGTTTCCAGCTGCAGTTGGGCTGCTTTGATGCGCTCGTTAATCAGCCATTGCCCAAACGTCGTGCCCGTCAATTGCTTGAAGTGCCGGGTGAAACTACGTCTGCTCATCGCCAACCTTGCCGCGACTTGATCGATTGACAACGGTTCGACCAAGTTGGCTCGAAGCCAATCCAATAGTTGGCCGAGGCGCTGGTCGCTGGCGCCTTGAGGAACCGGCTGACTGATGAACTGAGCCTGGCCTCCGTCGCGATGGGGAGAAACCAGCAGTTGACGCGCCAACGCGTTGGCAACCCCTCGGCCATAGGCACGCCTGACGATATGAATGCAGCAATCGAGACCCGCTGCCACGCCCGCGGAGGTAAGCACCTGCTCCGCTTCGACATAGAGCACTTTTGGGTCGACGTCGATACTCGGGAAATCTCGCGCCAGATGCGTTGCCCACGCCCAGTGCGTGGTGGCGCGCTTGTCGTTCAGCAGGCCCGCATGGGCGAGTACAAACGCCCCCAGGCATAAGCCAACCACCAGCGCGCCTCTGGCATGGGCTGCTTGAAGCGCTTCTATGAGTGCGGCCGGCGGTGTTTCGGTGACGTCCCGCCAGCTGGGTACGACCACAATATCCGCACCGGCGACCTGATCCAGGCCCCGATCGCAGTGGATGGCGAAGCCGGCGTTGGTAACCAGCGCCCCATCCTCGCCAGCGCAGACCACCAGTTCGAACCAAGGTGAATCCCCCACTCTGCGATCTTTACCGAACACCAGGCAGGGCACGGACAGGTGGAAAGGGCTGATGTGATTGAAGGCGATAACAGCAACGCCTAACGTTTTTTTCACGGCGGCAGGTCTCATCAAGATTGGCCCGATACTAATGAAAAATGCTCATTGGGCCAATGGTGCCCATTCTCAGAGACGTTCACTCTGATCTCAGCCGTATTTCAGCGGGAAATACGCAATGAAGGAAGCAGACCTCTTTGAACATACCGACCTTTTGCTTGCTAGGAGCGCTCATGACGACGCTTTCGATGACCGAGCCGGCCCAGGCCGCCGAACCTGTGCCCTCTATTCCCTATACCACCGAGTCCGCCAGCTATCACTGGGCCAGCGTGGATGGCGTCAAGGTTTTTTACCGTGAGGCCGGGCGCAAAGATGCGCCGACTTTGGTGCTGCTGCATGGTTACCCATCCTCGTCGCGTATGTGGGATTCGCTGATTCCGCTGCTCGCCGATCGCTATCACATCATCGCACCTGACTACCCAGGGTTCGGCAGAAGCGATGCGCCTTCCCCTGCAGCTTATGCCTACACCTTTGACCATCTGGCTGACACCATGAGCACGTTGCTGACGCAGTTGGGCGTGGATGAGTACACCTTGTTCATGCAGGATTACGGCGGCCCGGTCGGCTTTCGGATGATTCTCAACGCGCCGCAAAAATTGCACGGCATCATCATCCAGAATGCCAATAGCTATAACGAAGGGCTGGGCGCCAAGTGGGCGAATATTGCCAAGTATTGGCAGGCGCCAGCCGCACATGCCGAGCAAGTCGATGCGTTCACCGGGTACGAGGGCACCAAGCAGCGGCACTTGGGCACCAGCCCTCATCCCGAGCGTTATAACCCTGATGCCTGGGAAGACGAGTTTGCGGCGTTATCCCGACCGGGCCAGCGGGCGATACAGTCGGCCTTGTTGCTGGACTACCGGAATAACCTCGCGTCTTATCCAAAATGGCAGCAATGGTTGAAAGACAACCAGCCACCTATGTTGGTGATGTGGGGTCAATACGACCCGTCATTCATTGTGCCGGGGGCCATGCGCTATAAGGACGATGTACCGGGTGCCGAGGTTCACATCCTGGAGGCGGGCCATTTCGCACTGGATGAAAAAACCGAACAGATCGCCAGCCTGACGCGCCAGTTCATGGTGCGCATCACCGCCGGTCAGTAGTCACAGACACGCTTTTGTGGCGAGCGGGCTTGCCCTGCTAAGACCAGCCGTTCGCTCCGGTGAGCCTCAATCAGCCTTTCAACAACTCGCCATCCACCACACGCCAAAGGTCGCTCGGGTTGTCATGTTTCAACGCTTCAGGCAGCAGGTCGTCCGGAAAGCCCTGGTAGCAGACCGGCCGCAGGAATCGCTCGATTGCCGTCATGCCGACTGACGTGAAACGGCTGTCAGACGTCGCAGGAAACGGCCCGCCGTGAATCGACGCATACGACACCTCTTGCGGATGCGCGAACGCATTGACAACGATGCGGCCCGTGCGGCGTTCGAGAATCGGCAGCAGGCGCGCAGCCAGTGCGTGATCGGGCTGATCGATTTGCATCGTTGCGCTAAGTTGCCCACGAAACTGCTTTGCGATCGTGATCAATTGCTCGACATCCTTCACCCGCACCAGCAGTGCAGCCGGGCCGAACACTTCGTGCGACAGCGTTGCATCGTCAAGCAATTGCGCACCGTCGACTTCGAAAAGCATCGATTGCGCGTCCCATGCGCCTCGCGATTCGCCGCCTGCCGCGATGCGCTGGGCGCCTGCCGCAGCTTGCTGTTCGACGCTCCTGCCATACGCGCTGCTGATGCCGGGCGTCAGCATCGTGCGCGCGTGCATGGCGTCGACGCGAGCGATCATCGCACGCTTCAATTCGACATAGCCGGGGCCGTCAACAGCCAGCAGGATCGCCGGCTTCAGGCACGCCTGGCCGACGGTGACCAGCATGCGCTCAGCGAACCCGTCACCGATCACAGCGCCGCGTGCAGCGAGCGCCGAGGGCAGTACAAATGTCGGGTTGACGCTGGTCATTTCGGTGAAGACGGGAATCGGTTCAGGACGTTGCTGCGCGCGCCGAAACAGCGCCATGCCGCCGACTTCCGAGCCGGTAAATGTGACGCCCTTTATCAGCGGATGATCGACCAGCGCCTCGCCGATTTCGTTGCCGCCGCCGCGAACCAGCGAAAACACGCCCTCGTGCAGGCCAGCATCCTTGACCGCCTGCTGGATCACGCGGCCCATCAATTCCGACCCGCCAGGATGGGCGTTGTGCGCTTTCAGAATGACAGGGCAGCCGGCTGCAAGTGCCGACGCCGTATCGCCCCCCGCCACCGAATAGGCGATGGGAAAGTTGCTGGCGCCAAAGATCGCAATCGGCCCTAGCGCAATCTTTTGCAAGCGGTGATCCATCCGTGCGCGCGGTTGACGCTCAGGTTGTGCTGTATCGATAGTCGCCTGTCGAAAGCGCCCCTGACGGACGACCGTCGCGAACTGGCGAAACTGAATCGCCGATTTCGCCGCTTCACCCTCGAGTTGCGCCACTGGCAAACCGCTTTCAAGTGAGAGACGTTGCGCCAGCTCGGGTGTAATCGCATCGAGGCCATCGGCAATGCGTTCCAGGAACGCTGCGCGCGCCTTAAGGCCGGTACGGTTGTAGCTGTCGAATGCGTCGTCGGCGAGTTGAGCGGCGCGATCAACGTGTGCGCTGCCGCCGAACGCGAAAGACGGTTCGATCTCAGCGTTCGTCGCCGGGTTCAGCGCCTTCATGGTGCCGGCGGTGGCGGACACTTCCTGAGCGCCGATCAGCAGGTTGCCAGTGAGTTTCATCGTGGGGCCTCTTCAGCGTCAGGCGGCGGTGCCTGTGTTGAGGGCAGCCAAAAGTTCGGCTGTGGTCAGGATTTCGTGGGCGTAGGTCGGGCCGTTCAGTTCATGTGCGGCATGCATCATTTCTTTTTTGAACGCGGCCGTCGCGTCGCGAACAAGTGTGACGTGATAGCCCAGCTCCATCGCAAAACGGCTCGTTGATTCAATGCAGGTATTGGCCAGCAGGCCAATCACGATGACGTGCGTGATGCCTTGCTGCTTCAACTGGAAGTCGAGATCGGTGTTGGCAAAACCACTTTGGCCCCAGTGTTCCTGGATGATGATGTCGCCTTGCTGCGGCACGAAGTCGGGGTGCCACTCACCGCCCCAGGTGTCCTTGGCGAAGGTATGGCGTTGCTGCACAAGGCGCTGGGTCGGGTTTGGGTGATCCCAATTGTCGTAGTCACCGGGCTGCCAGCGGCGGTGCGGTACGTAGAACACCTGTATATCCGCGCCGCGGGCAGTTTTGACGGTGGCGCGCAGGTTCTCCAGCAGGCGGACCTCATCGGCGACTTCCTTGAGCAGTGGGAACAGCTTGCCGCCGTCTGAGAGAAAGTCGTTATACGGGTCGACCAGCAACAGCCCAGTGCGCTGCGCGCGGTATACGAGATCAGCCATTTCGTTCTCCAGTCAGCAGAAGTTTGCGAGAAATTTCGCGTTTGCAGTCGACCTTGAACCGTAGTTGTCGCAGGTTTGGTGATGCCTCACCGTTCGATTGCAGTCAATAAACGCTATCACTATGATAATCATAGTGTCAAATATACTCTGGCCTGGCGGGTGTTGAATCGTGCGGCGACCGGGGGGGGCGCGCAGGCAACTGCAGCAGATTTTTCCTGTGTTACTATGAAATTAATAGTCTGTTCTGGAGAGTCGTTGTGGCACACGATGCAGAGGCACCCGATACGGTATGTCCGGTGGCGCGTTCGTTAGATATCGTCGGTGATCGATGGACCGTCCTGGTCCTTCGGGAACTGTTCATGGGCGCCACGCGTTTTGAAGAGATCCAGATTCAGACGAGAGCGACGCCGCAGATGCTGGCGACACGTCTGAAGGCGCTGGAGGCGAGCGCGATGGTCGAGCGTCATCCGTATAGCGAAAAGCCTTTGCGCCATGAATACCAACTGACTGAAAAGGGCTGGGCGTTCTATCCCGTCATCTATGCACTGCGTGGATGGGGCGAGACCTGGTCCAAAGACGAGAGCGAGGCGGTCGCGGTACGTTTCGTCCATCGTCAATGCGGTCACGATGTTGGTCTGAGCGCGGTATGCCCTGGATGCGGGGCTCAGCTCGAACGTAAAGACCTGGACGCGACAATGAGTGACCAATTTGCCGCCGAACGTGCAGAAAGGCGTGCGGCGTTCAAACGAAAGTAAGGTGCTATTCCCGCTCCCAAAGCCACTCCATTGAGTGGCTTTTTATTGGGCGCGATAACGTTATTTTGCAATGTTTAAAGTGGTTTAATGTTTAGACCGACACGCGATGGAACCGCAAGCGTCGGCCCGGCATCTGCCGTTGTCATTGACCCAAGGAGCTACACCATGCAAGGACGTATGAAGTTAAAGCCGCTGGCCTATCTGTTGATCCCGCTCTTGGCGGCCTGTACCACACCCGACAGAACCCGCGAACCCGCCGTCTCTACTCAGCCCCAGACGCAGCAGGCACTGCCGTTCGATAACTGCTCGGTGGGCTGCCCAAGCGGCGGCAGCCCGCTGACGCTGAACCGCCAGGCGTACACCCTGAACAACAATGGTTCGACCAAGTTTGCCAACTGGGTGTCGTACAAAATCACCAAGGACACACCCGCCAGCGGTCGCCCACGCGACTGGCAAACCGACCCGGACATTCCCGCTGGCGAAACCCTCGACCCGGTGGATTACAACGGCGCGAATGTCGCGCTCAAAGTCGACCGCGGCCACCAGGCCAACCTCGCGTCGATGGCCGGGGTTCCTGACTGGCACACCCTCAATTACCTGTCGAACATCACCCCGCAGAAGTCCGATCTCAACCAGGGGCCTTGGGCGCACTTGGAAGACCAGGAACGCAACCTGAGCAAACAGGCAGGTATCGATCAGGTGTACGTCACCACCGGGCCGCTGTATGAGCATTTTGTCGGCACGCTTCCGGGGACGAACAAGGTGCACACCATTCCCAGTGGTTACTGGAAAATCATCTTCGTCGGCAGCTCACCTGAAAACGGTGTGTACGCCTCGTTTGTGATGAATCAGGAAACGCCCAAGGGTGCGAATTTCTGTGACTATCAGGTGACGGTGAAGCAGATCGAAGAACGGTCGGGGCTGACGTTCTGGAGCAATTTGCCGCAACCGGTGCAGGTTGCGCTGAAGGCCAAGCAGGGCCAGTTGCCGAGCCGCATCGGCTGCAAGTAGCGGTAGACAAAGAGGCTTCAGCCGTCGATCTGCTCGGACGGCTGAAGCCTGTCGACGCCTGGACGGGGAGCCGCAAGGGCGTACAACGGTCGCTAGAAGCCCTTTCTAATCAATGTTTTTCCAAGGTTTCGGAACACTTCCTGATATTGTCTTTTCCAATTACGTTCCCAAAAGTCAACAGTGGCACCTGAACTTATATCGCTCGGGTTTATTTCTTCAGGTTGTTGTTGGCAGATCATGGGGAAGGCGCAATAGGCTTTAAAGTATTTGGAGTAAAGACTGTCTATGGCCAGGTCGGCGTACTTGAATGTCAGCAGTTTTTTGCACCCCGAGCTGGACAGTATATAAGCGTGAGTGCCTTTTGCACGGCATCGGGTGATATTCAAGTTCCACGTGAGCCACATAGTGCCCAGCGTGACACCCAGATAAAAAAGTTCAGGCTGCCGGGAGGACAAAAAATGGTTGATGCGTTGCACCGTCGAGTGTTTAACCCCTACCAGCGTGGCGTCATCTTCCAGGATCAGAACGTTTTTGTACCTGCGCTCAAGCGCCAACGCCGCACAGGCCTGATGAGAAGTAAAGCATCCGCGTTCAGGGTTAGTATCTCGTTTTGCACTATAAAACTCGATATTAAAGTTGCAGTCTGCGAATTCTCTTAGAATTAAGTTTCGACGGTCTTCGCGCTCTTCAAGACTGATGCACAGTACACCGTCCACGTGTAATGTTCCGAGAGATGACATGGTAGCGATCACTGCCTTTTAAACTTATAAGGTGGGTCAGCGATCAATGCTATGGTTTGAAGAAGTCATCGTATGTAGGAAGGTTCGCAAGAGCTGTCGACAACTTTTGTGGGTGTTTTCCTGTGCCTCTACGGTTACCCGGTGTTGTATTCGGGTTATCGCCGGCCGCTTTCCCGAGCCTGCCTGAGCAGGTCCCGTGCTGCATCCGCACGCAATAGCAGGGTCATTTGCCGCTCGTCGATGATGATTTCCGCCACGATCAATCCGCAAATCAGCGGCGCGGTCACCAGCCAATGGCAGTACCACTGGGTGACGACCGACACACATACCCCCACCACCCACAACGCCAGCACCCACTTGGGCGCGCGTTGCTGCAGCGGCACCCAGAAGCGCTGCAGTTTCTTCAGCCGCACGGTGTGCAGCCTCAACGCGTCTTCAAGGCTGGCCAAGTAGGCATTGGCGAAGGAGGGTGGTGCGGTTGACATAGGTCCGGCCCACGTAGGTTGCTAAACGATTCGGGCGCGCTTGGGCAGCGTGCTTCCCAGCCAGGTCAGGTTGATGTGTTCAACTTCTACCCAGTGCTCGCCGGCAGGCTGTTCAGCACAGCTCTTGAATGCCCGGCACACGCCTTGGGTATCCAGCAAAGCAAAGTGTCGATAACGGGGGGCTCGCTTGAACCACAGAGGAAAAATGCGCATCGCGGTCTCTGGTTAAATCACACAGGCCAGCTGAGTTCGAACAGCGTTCCGCCGTTGTCCATTCGGCGGCAGGTCACGGCCCCGCCATGGGCGAGGGCAATCGCGCGCACCACCGCCAGGCCCAGGCCGCTGCCACCCTGGGCGCGGGAGCGGGAGTTTTCGCCGCGCTGGAAGGCCTCGAACATATGCTTGGCGAAACCCTCGTCGATACCGGGGCCGTCATCGCGCACGCGCAAGTAGTTGATGGCATCGCGGGTACTCAGGTGCACGACAACGTTCCCCGGTGTCGCATGCCTGCGGATATTGTCCAGCAGCGCCAACAACGCCTGGCGGATCCTGGCCGGGTCGCAGCGCATCGTGCGGCGTTGCAGGTCCAGCTGCAGCACGAAGCCGGCGTCCACCAGGCTCGGTTCGAACAGCCGCACAGCGTCTTCAATGCTGGCGGCCAGGTCGGCTTCCTGCAGATTGAGTTCCAGGTAGCCGCTGTCAGCCAGGCCGACCACGCGCAAATCCTCGATCACCCGCGTCAAACCTTCCACCTGGCCCAACAGGCTGTAGAACTGGGCGGTGTCCGGCTCGAATACACCTTCGGCGAGCCCTTGCAGACGCCCGCGCAGGATGGTCAGGGGCGTGCGCAGTTCATGGGCGATCGCCGCATTCCAGAACGCCTGTTCTTGCGCCATGCGCTGCAAGCGTTTGGCCATGCTGTTGAAGTCGTCAACCAGGATAGCCGCTTCACCGATGGACTGGTCGCCGGCCACGGCCTGCACATCCAGGTCGCCGTCGGCCAGTTTGCGCAGGTTCTCGGCCACCGAGTTCAGCGGCATGAGGATCCGTCGCGACAGCTTCATCGCGACGATGGAGCCTACCGCCAGGCTCACGCAGGTGGTCAGTCCCATCCACATCCACTCAATGTTGGCCGGCAGCCATTCATTCACTTCTTCGTCGGTGAGCGGCCAGTACCTCCACAACAATGCATAGAAAATATACGAGCCGATCACTGCCAGCGCGATCACGCACAACACCACGGCAGACATGGACAGGATGATCTGGCGGCTCAAGCCGTTGAGCATTTTCACGAGGCACTTCCAAAGCGGTAGCCGACGCCGCGGATGCTGGTCGGCACACCCTGCAACCCCAACTCTTCGATCTTGCGGCGCAATTTGCTGATGTGGCTGTCGACGGTGCGTTCCAGGCTGTCGCTTTCCGGGCAACATTGGGCCAGCAGCTCGCCACGGGTAAACACGCGTTTGGGCGCCTTGGCCAACTGGGCCAGTAACCTGAACTCGGTGACGGTCAACGCCAGCGGGACTTTTTCGCCGGCAATCATCACCGTGACTTCGTAGCTTTCCAGGTCGATATCAAACGCATCCACGCGCAGCACCGTGGGGCTGGCGCGGTAGCTGTAGTCAAGGGAGCGGCGCAGCACCGCCTGGGTGCGGGCCACCACTTCGGCCGAGTTGAACGGTTTGACGATGTAGTCATCGGCGCCGATGCGCAGGCCCATCAACTTGTCCATGTCCTGGTCCTGCGCCGTCAGCATGATCACCGGCGTGTTGCCGCGATGGCGCACTTCGGCCAACACCTGCCAGCCATCCACGTGCGGCATCAGCACATCCAGCAGCAGCAGGTCCGGCTTGAGCACCAGGTGCATGTCCAGGGCGCGTCGACCGTCGATGGCGTGGGCAGTGCGAAAGCCGCTGCGCTTGAGGTAGGCAATCAGAATATCGGCGATCTCTGGCTCGTCTTCCGCAATCAGCACGAGCGCCTGGGTGTCGCGGGCGTTGTCCGGTCGTGGCAGCGATGCAGCGGGGAAGTCATTCATAGTGGCGAGGTCCAAGGGCCTTGGGCGTGAGTGATTATGCGCACGGACAATGCGCTTTCGTGGGAGGTTTTATGGAGAAACGATGGAGGCGGGCGAAAATATTGGCCCGGCGCGATCATTTCAGCGAGCGCAGGCGTGGATTGACGGAAAATACATAAAAGTCCAATATGGAATTATAAGTATAAAAAATCTTTGCCGTTCTCTTTCTTCACTTCTTGCCAAACCAACAACAACTTGCGAGACAACGATCATGAAGAAACACACGCTCATTTCCGCTCTGGCCCTGAGCCTGATTGCGTCCAGCCACGCGCTGGCGGCCGACCAACCCTTGCGCATCGGCATCGAGGCGGCTTACCCGCCGTTCGCCTCCAAGACGCAGGACGGCAAGATCGAAGGGTTCGACTACGACATTGGCAACGCCTTGTGCGCGCAGATGAAGGCCAAGTGCGTGTGGGTAGAAGGTGAGTTCGACGGCCTGATTCCTTCCCTCAAGGTCAAGAAAATCGACATGGCGTTGTCGTCCATGACCATCAACGAAGACCGCAAGAAGTCAGTGGACTTCACCCACAAGTATTACTTCACCTCGTCGCGTCTGGTGATGAAGGACGGCGCCGTTGTGGATGACCAATACGCCAGCCTCAAAGGCAAGACCGTCGGTGTGCAGCGGGCCACCACCACGGATCGCTATGCCACCGAGGTGTTCGAGCCCAAGGGCATCAACGTCAAGCGCTACAGCAATAACGAAGAGATCTACATGGACCTGGCGTCAGGGCGCCTGGACGCGATCTTTGCCGACACCATCCCGCTGAGCGACTTCCTGTCCATGCCTCGCGGCAAGGGCTACGCCTTTGTCGGCCCGGAGCTCAAAGACCCGAAATACGTGGGCGAGGGCGCCGGGATCGCGGTGCGCAAGGGTAATACCGCGTTGGTCGACAAGTTGAATGCAGCCATCGACGGCATCCGGGCGAGTGGCGAGTACCAGAAGATTTCACAGCAGTACTTCAAGTCCGACATCTACGGCGACTGAGTGGGGAGCTCGCCTGAGTCAATGTGGGAGCTGCTTGCCTGCGATAGCTATCTGTCAGTTAACCATTCATTGCCTGAAACACCGCTATCGCAGGCAAGCCAGCTCCCACAGTTGATCGATGGTGTTTCGAAGATTATCTGCTCAGCCCTTCAATTCCCTCAGGTGCTTGTACACCGTCGCTCGCCCCATCCCCAGCACATTCGCCACATAGTTCGAGGCGCTCTTGCCCTTGAACGCACCTTCGGCATGCAGCGCCAGCACCAGCTCGCGCTTGTGGTCACGGGTCAGCAGGTTCAGGCTCAACTGGCGCTCGCGCATCCACGCATGCAAAAAGGTGTTGATGCGCTCCTGCCAATCATCGCGAAACAGCGAATCCGGTTGCGGGATCAACTTGCTGGGCGACAGAAACAGGTCGAGCGCCGCCTTGGCATTTTCAAACAGCGAGATATTCAGGTTGATGCACAGCACCGCCAGCCGGCGACCTGTGTGGTCGTGGAGCACGGTGCTCAGGCTGCGAATTTTCTGGCCGTCCCAATTGAGCTTTTCGTACGGGCCGATATTCACTTCGCTGACGTCATCGCTGACCATGTCCTCAAGTGCCGAGTCGTCACCGATGGCGCGTTTGGACAGGTTGTTGGCGATGTAATCGACTTTCTGTGTGCGCAAGTCATGCAGCACCACTTCGGCGTGGGGGAAGAACAGCGTGGCGATCGCATCGGCAATCGCACGGAAATTCTGCATGACCTTGTCGTGTTCGGCGGTGTTCATCAATGCGGCTCCAGGCGGACGGGCGAGAGCATACCAGCGTCCAGGCCGAACCGCGTGAGTTGCTCCGGCAGCGGCGCACCGCGCACCAGGGCGGCGCTGGCCTGGCCCATGGCCGGGGAAGTTTGAATGCCATAACCGCCTTGCGCCGCGACCCAGAACAGCCCAGGCACCTTGGGATCGAAACCCGAGAGCAAATCACCATCGTCAACAAAACTGCGCAGGCCGGCCCAGGTTCGGGTCGGGCGGCGGATGGTCAAGGTGGTGGCCTCTTCGATCTGGTAAATGCCCATGGCGATGTCCAGCTCTTCCGGCTGCACATCCTGCGGTTCGACCGGGTCGGCGTTGGCCGGCGAGCCGAGGAACATGCCCGCGTCGGGTTTCATGTAGAAGGCTTCGTCCAGCGCCACCAGCATCGGCCAATGGTGGGTGTCTACGCCCTCGGGCCCGGCGAAGATAAACGCCGAACGACGTTTGGGTTGCAGGCCGATGGACGCCGCGCCCGCCAGCCCGCCGATATGGTCGGCCCAGGCGCCGGCGGCGTTGATAATGATCGGCGCGGTGTAGGTCGCGTCCTGGGTGCGCACCTGCCACAGGCCGTCGGCGTCACGGCTCAAACCGAGCACGTGGCTGTCGGTGCGCACTTCGCTGTGGTTGCGCCGAATGCCGCGCAAATAGCCTTGGTGCAGGGCGTCGGTGTCGATGTCGCTGGCGGTTGGGTCGAAGATCGCGCCGTGGACTTTTTCGCGACGCAGGATCGGTAACTTCGCGCACGCCTCGTCGACGCTCAGCCGCTCGACTTGCGGCACGGTCGCCTTGGCACTCAGGTATTGGCTGTGCAGCTCCGCCGGGTCGCCGCTGAAATCCACGGTCATTTCGCCGCGTGGCGTCAGCAGCGGATGTTCACAGAATCCCACAGGCGGGTTGTCGAAAAACTCACGGCTGGCCAAGGTCAGCGCGCGCACTTGCGGGGTGCCATAAGCCGCTGTGTACAGCGCCGCCGAGCGCCCGGTGGAGTGATAGGCCGGGTGGTTTTCGCGCTCCAGCACCAGCACTTTGCCGTGCTGCGACAACCAGAAACCCGTGGAGGCGCCGGCAATCCCGCCGCCGATGATGATGAAGTCTGCGTGGCTCATGAACCTCTCCTGAAAAAGTGCTTAGCGCTGGATGTGATAGAGGGCATTGGCCAGTGCAATGTCTTCCAGGCCTAATCCGATGGAGCGGAAAAACACGTGGCGGTCATAGCTCGGGCGCTGAACCATGTCGCTGAGCAACTCGGGCAGGTCGCCGACCACCGCGCGCTTGTCCCAGCCATGCTGCTGCGCGGCGATCAGCATTTCACCGGCGGCGTCCGGGGTGGTCTGGCGATAGTCGCAGAATACATGCATGTGCTTGAGGCTTGCGGGCGGCACTTCATGGGCGCGCGGCGCGTTGGTGCTGATGGACGTGATCAGCGCGGGTTGGCTCAGGCGCATCGGGTCGATCACCGGGCTTGCCGACGAGGTGCAGAGCAGAATGACGTCAGCGTCTTGCACCGCGGCATCGCAGGTCTCGGCCAGGCTCAGGCGCGGGTCCAGGCCATCGAGGTGGGCGAGGGTGCCCGCGCTGGCGCGGCCAAGGCTTGGCGAATAAAGACGGATGCTTTGCCAGTCGCGCAGGTTCTGCACATAGCGCAGGTGCGCCTGCGCGACCTTGCCGCTGCCGATAATCGCCAAGCGCCGGGCTGCTCCCGGTGCCAGGGCATCCACGGCCAACGCCGTCGTGGCGGCCGTGCGCGCGGTGGTCAGCTCAGCGGCATCGCAGAGCAACAACGGTTGGCCGGTGCGCATCGACATCAACAGCGTCCACGCGGTCACCAGCGGCCCTTGCTCGCGCACGATGTAAGGCGAGGTCTTGATGCCGTACACCTCATCTTCCGCCAGCACACCCAGGTAATTGATAAAGTCGCCGGCGCCTTGCGGGAACTCCACCAACTGCTGCGCCGGCTGCACCGCCTGCCCGGCCGCCAGGTCGCGAAACAGCTTGTGCAGGATGTGGGGCACATCGACCTGGGCGAGTAATTCACGGGCCTGGGCCTGGTTGATCACGTGGGGCGTGCTGGACATGGTTATCTCCGTGGATAAACTAATTTGTCCATTATGGACTTTTAGTTATCTCAGGCAACGTCCAGGCGAAAAAAATCTGTGGCGCCGTTCAGATCGTTCCCACGCTCTGCGTGGGAATGCCTACTGGGACGCTCCGCGTCACGCCAGCCAGCGCACGTTTGCAGTTCTGCGTAAGAGTGACGCAGAGCGTCACGGGATGCATTCCCACGCGGGAGCGTGGGAACGATCTACCGTGTTTAGACCGGTGTTTTCGCGGGGTTCAGGCACTCGATCGAGCGGTCCACGGTGGTCTTGGCCATTTCCAGCAAATGCCACACGGCCAAGATCTTCGCCCGCTCGGGGCTTGGCAGCAGCTCGCTGCAATTGAGTGTTGTCGCCGACGCACTGTCGAGCAAACTGGCGGTGTAGAGCAGGGCGTCTTCGAAGCTCAGGTCTTCGAGTTGAATACCTTGGGTTGGCAGGTAATGGTCAATGGCGCGATTGAACGCGGCGCGGGCTTTGGCGGAACTGAGGGGCGGATCGGGGACGACTTTTCTCATGGTGTAACTCCACATGGTTGGAGCTGACACCCGTCGCGACTAAACGTTGGGTGGCGGCTGTACGCAGGTTAGTCGACCGGTCACGTGGAAAACCGGCGCACCCGAAGGTGCCCTACGCACAGCCACCATGAAACTTCACGGAGAACCATGCGCCACGTAAGACCCGAGCGACTAAACCCGATCACTGATGAGCAGTGACGGATCGCAGACTAGCCATCGATTCCAACAGGCACAAGGCGGCAGGGATTGTCTAGGAAACGTCCTGCAATTTAAAGAGACACGGCTTGCTGGCCCTTTACAAACCATGACTCAATACCACTAATCAGATCGTTCCCACGCTCTGCGTGGGAACGCCTCCTGGGACGCTCCGCGTCCCGCCAGCCAGCGCACGCTTCCAGTTCTGCGTACGGGTGACGCAGAGCGTCACGGGCGGCATTCCCACGCGGTGCGTGGGAACGATCTGCGACCCGGGCCTCAACGCATATGCAAAATAATCGGGCTACTGCTCGCCGGGTCGGTATGCCCGCGCAGCTTGTTCACTGCCGCGGCATCCACTGCACCGCCATTGTTGCCCCACGTACCCCGCACATAGCTCAGCACCTGGGCAATTTCCTCATCCGACAATTGCTCACGAAACGCCGGCATACGGTAAGCATCCGGCACTCCCGCCGTCACGATCCGTTGCGAGCCATTAAGCGTGATGTTGATCGCCGAGGCGTTTTCCTTGGCGAGTGCCGAGGTGGCGCCTGCCAGCGGTGGCATCCACTCGGGCTGGCCCTTGCCGTCCAATCCATGGCAGGACGCGCAACGGGTCGCGTAAGTGTGCGCGCCAGGCGCATCCGCGCGTGCATTGGCCGCCTGATACTGCCAGGGCGAACCGTCGCGCTGCGGGTCGCCGGGCAGCGACTTGAGGTAGCGGGCGATGGCATTCAAATCCTCATCGCTCATGAACTGCGTCGAGTTGTTAAACGCTTCGGTCATCGAGCCATACACCACCGCATGCTGGTTGCGCCCGGTCTTGAGGAACCGCACGATCTCGTCCTCGCTCCAGCGCCCCAGCCCGGTGTTGTGGTCCTGGCGCAGGCTCGGTGCATACCAGCCATCGAGCAACCCGCCCGCCAGGTAGGGCGCGCCGGTTTCGTCCAGTGCCTTCTCGTTAAACGCCAGCCCGCGCGGCGTGTGGCAGCTGCCGCAGTGGCCGGGGCCCTGGACGATGTAGGCGCCACGGTTCCACAGCGCGTCCTGGTTGGGTTTGGCCGCGTAGGTGGCGTTCGGCGCGAACACGCCGTTCCACAGTGCGATGGGCCAGCGCATATTCAGCGGCCAGGGAATGCTGCTGGGAAGGTTGGCTTGCCTGGCCGGTTCCACGCCCTTCATGAAAAACGCGTACAGCGCGCGCATGTCGTCGTCACTGAGCTTGGCGTAAGACGGGTAGGGCATGGCCGGGTAAAGCCTGCGCCCACCCGGCGCAACGCCATGGCGCACCGCGCGGTCGAAGTCGGCCGGGGTGTAGGCGCCGATGCCGGTGTCGCGGTCGGGGGTGATGTTGGTGGCGTGAATCGCGCCCAGCGGCGTGGCCATCTCCAGGCCGCCGGCGAACGGCGCCTTGCCCGGCAAACTGTGGCAGGCCACGCAGTCGCTGACGCGGGCGACGTACTCGCCGCGACTGACCAGTGCCGGGTCGAAACCGGCGGCGGGTTGTTGCTCAAAAGGCGAGGCGGGCTCGCGGGTGACGTACCAGGCCAGCACACCGGCTGCCACCGCGCCGGCCAGCACCAGCCAGCCTGCGGTTCTTGCGAATCGACGGTTGTTCATGGGCGTTCCTTGTCGGTCAGGCGAAGGTGTATCGGCTTAATGGCAGGCTGCGAATACGCTGGCCCGTCAGGTGTGCCACCGCATTGGCCACGGCCGGCGCCACGGCGGGCAGCGGCGGTTCGCCGATGCCACCCATTTTTTCACCACTCTCGACGATCTTGACGTGCACCTGCGCCATCCGCGACAGCGGCAGAATCGGGTACAGGTCGTAATTGCGCGCCCGTGGCTTGCCGTCCACGTACACCGCTTCCTCCAGCAAGGTTTGCGACAGGCCCAAAGCCACCGCGCCATTCACCTGGGCTTCAACAATCGCCGGGTTGACAATGCTGCCCGGGTCGATGGCTTCCCAGATATGGTGCACCTTGACCTGGCCGTTCTCGATCGACACTTCGGCGACGACCGCCGCCTGTGAGCCGAACGGCGAGGCCATGGCCACGCCACGTGCGCGGCGGCTGCCGTCTTCGGCGGTGTACGGGCCACGTTTCCAGCCACCGGACAACTCGCCCACCGCCTGCAACAGCGTGGTCAGCCGTTTGTTGTCGCGCAGCAGGTGCAAGCGCAATTCGTACGGGTCGTGGCCGCCTTTGTCGGCCAGTTCATCGAGGAACGCTTCGTAGAAGAAGTCGTTCAGCGAATTGCCCACCGAGCGCCAGTAGCCGAGCATGGGCGCGCCTTTGACGTAGATCTGCGCGATGCGTTTATTGGGAATCGCGTAGGACTTGCCCGACAGCCCTTCAAGGGCCGTTGGGTCGAGCTTTTCGCCCTGTTTGCCGGCGATGGCTTCAGACGGACCTTCGGTGGCACTCACCGCCTCAATCGCCACCGGCAAGCCTTGCGCATCCAGCGCGGCGCGGAACTTGACCACCGCGACCGGGCGCAGCACATCACGCAGGAACTCTTCTTCACGGCTCCAGATCAGCTTGACCGGGCGGCCCACCGCCTTGGCCAGTGCGATGGCCTGCGGGTAAGGGTTGGCCGAGTCATACAGGAAATGCCGGCCGAAAAAGCCACCGAGCAGCGGCGAGTGCAAGGTGATTTTTGCGGGATCGAGGCCGGTGCGCTTGGCGATGTCGGCGCGGAACATGTCCGGCGCCTGGTTGGGCAGCCAGACGTCCAGCGAGCCGTCAGGGTTGAAGCGGGCCAGGGCCGACGGCGGCTCCAGCTGGGCGTGGTTGAGGTACTGGTTATGGTAGGTGGCTTCGACCTTGGTTTTAGCGTTGGCCAGCGTGCCGGCCACGTCGCCTTCGTTCTCGTCGTCACGCGCCGGGCCTTGCTGGGCGGCGAGGAAGTCGCGGTACTTGTCGCTGGAAAAATCCGCCGGCATCGCGCGTACGGTGGAATCGGCGGCGGCTTCCAGCCACTCCACTTGGATCGCTTCCACGGCGCGCTTGGCGTGCCACCAGCGTTCGGCCACCACGGCCACGGCGCCGGGCAATTGATGCACCGAGTGCACGCCTTTCATGGCCTCCACTTGTGCCTGGTTGCGCAGGCTGCCCACGGTCATGCCCAGGCGGGGCGCATGCTGGACGGCAGCGTGGAGCATGCCGTCGACTTTAAGGTCGATGCTGTATTGCGCCTTGCCGGTGGATTTGTCGTACGCATCCAGGCGTTTCACCGGTTTGCCGATCCAGCGGAACTGGCTCGGGTCACGCAGCGTGATGGTGGCCGGGTCGGGCACCGGCATGTCGAGGGCGCGGCCGGCCAACTCGCCGTAGCCCAGCGAACGGCCGGACGCGGTGTGCACCACGCGGCCGGGTTGCGTGGTCAGTTCGGCCACGGGCACCCCCAACTGCTCGGCGCCTGCCTGCAGCAGCATGGCGCGCGCGAGGGCGCCAAGGCGGCGCATGACCGGGTAGCTCATGCGCACCGACATGCTGCCGCCGGTGATGCGCATGCCGTTTTCCATCACCACGTACGCATCGCCAGGCGGCGCGGCCTCGACCACGAAGGTGGCGGGGTCGGCGTCCAGTTCTTCACCGACAATCTGCGCCATGGCCGTGTGGGTGCCTTGGCCGCCTTCCATAAAGGGGCTGAGCAGGCGCACGCTGCCGTCAGGGCGAATCTCCAGAAACGCCGGCACTTGTGTGCCGCGTTCTGCCGCCGCATTCGTGGCGGCGTACACCCTTGGTGAGCCCAGCGGCAGGCCAAAACCGATCACCAGCGCGCCCACGGCGGTGCTGGCCAGAAAGTGCCGACGCGACAGGTTGACCGGCTCGCTCAGGGGCGCGTCAAAGAATCCCTTGGGTGTGTTCATCAGACGCGCTCCTTGGCCAAATCATGCACGGCGGTGCGGATCGCGTTATAGGTGCCGCAACGGCACAGGTTGATCATTGCCGCCTCGATCTGCGCATCGCTGGGCGCCGGGGTGTGCTTGAGCAGCGCGGTGGCCGCCATCACCTGCCCGGACTGGCAGTAACCGCACTGCGCCACCTGATGCTCAACCCAGGCCGCGACCACGCGCTTGCCGACGTCGTCGGCCTCAATCGCTTCAATGGTGGTGATTTCGCGCCCGACCACACCGGACACCGGCGTGACGCAGGAGCGCACCACGTTGCCGTCCACCAGCACCGAACAGGCGCCGCACTGGGCCAGCCCGCAGCCGTACTTGGTGCCGGTCATCCCCAGGTCATCGCGGATTACCCACAGCAGCGGCGTATCGGCGTCGGCGTCGACTTGATAGGCCTTTTGGTTAATGCGTAGCTCCATGACTCACCTGCTTATCATCGGTTGGTGTGGCTTTTTTATAATTGCCAGGCGATTGGTCGCCCATCGTTGAACTCTAGACCACGGCGCAAGGCCTATCGATCCTGTTATCGATAAGTCGGAGGATTAGGCAAGTATTCGACAGGATTGCACCACTGCGCAGGCGTTCCAGCCTGTAGGCCTTTGCTGAACTGAGCCTGCGCGCCGCACTTTTTTTCATTCTCCTGATCTATCCCTGTCACGACCGCGCTCATTCTGCGCGTGGACAGCAGCCAGACCCGGTGCCGATGGATCGAACGTTAATAGCTTTTATCAGCCGATGGCCGCTGCTGTTTGCAGCGGTGTTTATGCTCTACGCAAGCGGTTGCAGCCAGCAGCAGAGCCGCGACATCGCCAGGCAGTTCAGCGATGGCAAACCCGATGAATTCTTCCAGACCAGCGTTGATCGCATGGCCACCTTAAGCATGCGCGACAACCTGAAAAGCCTGTACCTGCTGATGAACAAGCTCTACCTGCGCAACCCCAACCAGTGGCGGCAATCGGGTTACCCGGACGCGGTGAGTGCCGCGCGGGAAATCCGCCAGGCCATCGAGAACCGTCAACCTTTGCCGGCCTTGGGCGACCGTCGGGACCTGGTTGCACTGAGCTATTCATTGAGCCCGGACTTTCGTGGCGATCGGGTCGGGGCGTTTATCTATGCCATCGGCAGCATGATCGTGACCGCGCACGGCGGTCGCACTCAGTTCTATATAACCGACTCAATCAACCCGCAATTTGTCAGCAATGCTGCGCGCAATATCGAGAAAGCCACCTGGCTGCTCAGCCAGCGCCAGGACGCCAATGGCGTCTTGCTGCTGTTCTCCAACGAGATATCGGAGGAGGGCAGCAACCTCAGCTTTGCCGTTGAGTTCGGCAAAGTGGTCGCGCGCCTCGACCTGCTCGCCCAGATGCTCGACGAACGCTACCGGCGCGTCGCGCTCAACTACGCGCAGAGCTTGCTGTTGATGAATTTTTTGCCGGTGCAGTGATGCGTGGCTCGATCAGGCAGTGCGGGGTTTCCCTTTCATATGTAGGAAACGGCCTATCTTGACCCCCTCTGCTTGAAACGTACCCTCGGTCGGCCATAGCCTCGGACTTTTCTTAACGATGAGCGCCTGCCTTGGGTAAGCAAAAAACGGTTTGGCCGACTGATCGCGAAGTCCGCCTGCGATTTATCCTGTTTGCGGTGGTTGATGTCGCCAGTGCCCAAGGGGCCGCTGCCGAGGTATTATTGGCCGCACACAAACTGCTGCGTGACGCGCCGACGGAGGCGCAGTTGCGCGAAGCCCTCGCGGATGTGCTGGCATGCGATGAAATGCGGGGGTTCAGGTTCCCACCGGGAACGGAAGCGGATGATTTGATGCAGGCGCTGCAACTTGGGGTTGATTAGCCGAGTACCTGGGTTATTTAACGCCGGTTAGATCGTTTATTTCCTTACGATTGGTCTCAAGACCTGAATCGCATATCCACAACGGCGTTTATCGTCAATTGACGCGTTTTATCGCTGTCACTGCGTCGCTCCATCCGTCATCACAGCGTGCGCAGCTGTTCTGTTCAACTAAGCTTGCCCCCGAACAGCCATTCCTGCTGCTCTGCCGCCGTCTTGCGCCGTTGCCCGGCGCCCTTAGAATCGGCGCCAGAACTTAGCCATTTCCTGTCGATTACGGAGTTTCGAACATGATGAATGCAATGCAGATGCCGATGAACGCCTCCATGCCAATGATGCCGATGATGGGCATGCCGATGATGATGGCCACGATGAAATGCGAAATGGCCGGCGACGCCATGATGTGCACTATGAAGCCTGCGGCCGGTATGGACATGGCTCAGTTCAAGACCAACGCCGAAATGATGGCGATGATGATGAACTGCGGCATGCCAATGATGATGCAGTGCGCCAACATGAGCATGATGTGCATGTCGGCCGACGCCATGAAAATGATGACTGACATGAACATGCCGATGATGGCCATGGGCATGTCGATGCCGATGATGAAGTGCATGATGGAATGCACCCTGATGGGCGACAGCATGATGTGCAAAATGATGCCGATGCCGGGCATGAGCATGGCCATGATGGAAAACTGCTGCATGCTGATGAACAAGCTGATGAACGACTGCGCCATGCCGATGATGATGAGCTGCAACGGCATGCCGATGATGTGCTGCACCTGCTGATAGGTTTCGCGCAATAAAAAACGCCCCGATCATTCGGGGCGTTTTGCATTCAGTCCAAGCGCTCCGGGTAGGTGATCACCAGGAACGCCACCGCCTCGCTGTCCGCGGGGTTGCGGTAGCGGTGGGGCTGGTCGGCGTAAAACAGAATCGAGTCGCCGGTAGACAGCAGGTAGCGTTCGTCGTTGACGCTGACCTCCAGCACGCCTTGGGCCACCACCAGGTTTTCCTGGATGCCGGGGCCGTGGCCTTCGGAGACTTCCTCGCCGAGGGCGCGCAGGCGGATCTCATAGAATTCGGATTGGCGTGCCGTGTCGTAGGGGAACAACGCACGGCTGACGAACGCACCGTCGGCACTCACCAGGCGTTTGCTCTGTTGCGCCGGCAACACCTCGACGCCTTCAAAGGCGCGGTCTTCCAGAAACGCCGCGACTGACACCTTCAAGCCCTTGGCGATTTTGCACAGCACCTTGATCGACGGCACGCTGCGGCCGGACTCGATCTGCGCCAGCATTGCCCGGCTTACGCCGCAGGCACGCGCCAGGCCGTCGAGTGAGAGGTGGCGTTTGCTGCGCAGGCGTTGCAGGTTCTGCGCAACACACAGGCTGGTGTCGTCTTCATCAAGGCCGGGCTTGGTCAGCGGTTCGGGCGGTTCGGCAAGCACGTGCAGGAAATTCATTGGCCTTACGCCTGGCGCGTATCGCTGGACGGCGCCGCCTGTGCAGTAAACACCGCGAGCCCGGCACGCGCCGCGTACATCGCCCACATCAACTCGGCCGCTGCACGCGCTTGGCGGCGCTTACGGTGGAGGGTGAAGTCGATGACGGTGGCAGATGTTTGCATGGGGGCGATCTCTTGGGGCTTGGGTGAGGCAGAGGCTTCACAGTACTGCGTGGCGGTTATTTCTTTAAATACTGAGTTTGCATGTGTTAATTCGATTTTGGACTTAACAAATAAACTGCGTCCGATGCTGTTGTGGGAAGGGTCCGGTCCGTTAATAAGGCGTGACTTGATCGGCGTGCTTGCCTTCCCATCACTGTTCGCGTGCTGGCCCAGGCCTTCTACGCTCCCGAATTCCAAGGACCTGCCCATGCTGTTGCGCCAACCTCCGCTGTTTTTTGCCGCCCTGACCCTCAGTTCACTGGTACACGCCGAGGAACTCGAATTGGCGCCGGTCGAGGTCACCAGCAGCGAAGCCAGCGCCGGCGAGGTGGCCCAGGCGCAACTCAACAGCGTGCCCGGTGGCACCAATTACATCGACATGAGCAGCGTGCAGCAGGGGCGCGTGAGCACCAACGAAGATGTGTTCAAGTACCAGGCCGGGGTGTACGCCAAGGCGGCGAACAATGAGGGCGTGAAACTCTCGATCCGCGGTTCGGGCTTGAACCGCAGCCCAGGCGCCCACGCCTCCGGCCTGTATGAAATGTTCGACGGCTTGCCGCTGACCGGCCCCGGTGGCACGCCTTATGAGCTGAAAGACCCGCTGTGGCAAAGCCGCGTTGAAGTGCTGCGCGGCGCCAACGGTTTTGATCAGGGCGCGCTGGCCTTGGGCGGCTCGGTCAACTACGTGACCCACACCGGCTATGACGCGCCCAAGCTGCAAGTACGCTATGAAGCGGGCAGCCGTGGTTATGCCCAACGCGAGATCAGCTCCGGCCAGGTGCTGGGCGATGCCGACTACTACATCAGCCTGACCGACTCGGAATCCGACGGCTACCAGCACCAGAGCGCCGGCACCGGCAAGGGCGTGGCGGCCAACTTCGGCTACCGGTTCAACCCGGACCTGGAGACGCGCTTCTATTTTCGCTACCGCGAAACCACCAACGACACCCCCGGCAAGCTGACGCGCTACCAGATCCGCCATGACCCAACGGCCGCCAACAGCCTCAACGCCGCCCGCGATTCAAAACGCCTGCAACCCGGCTCGACCTGGCTCGCCAACAAGACCACCTTGCAGCTCGATGACAATTCCCGCGTCGAAGTCGGCCTGGCGTATCACGATTACCCGATGGACCTGCGCGAAGGCACCAACCGTCTCAAAGTCGCCTACACCGACGTGAGTGGCACGCTGAACTACATCCGCCAGGACAGGCTATTTGGTCACGACAGCAAAACCACGCTTGGCCTGCGCACCACCCAGGCGATGCCGAATAATGGCGCTTCTGAATATGTGCGCACACCTGCTGGCAATACCGCAGGCTATGCCCCCGGCACCAAAACCCGCGACTACAGCTACCTGGGTTCCGACACCGTGCTGCACATCGGCAACGACCTGGAACTGGTCCCGGATTTGTGGCTGACCACCGGCCTGGCCGCCATCTACACGCGCCGCGAAACCCAAGTCACCTATCCCGAAGGCCAGGCGCCACTCAGCCAGCACGATTGGGATTACGCCCCGCGCATCGGCCTGCGTTATGACTTCACCCCGCAATTGCAGGTCTATGGCAACCTGAGCCGCTCGGTCGAGCCGCCGCATGCGTGGTCGATGATCTGGGGTTCCAACAAGTACTTTCCCAAAAACAGTGGCCCGGCCACAGGGTTGCAACGTGAAGGTGTGAGCCTGCGCAATCAGACCGCCACCACCTTGGAAGTCGGCGGCCGAGGCGAGCAGTGGTTCGGTCAATGGGACCTGGCGCTGTACCGCTCCGAAGTGCGCCACGAATTGCTCAGTGTGGAAACCCAAGCGCAAACCGCCACCAGCGACGCGATTGTCGCCGAAGCCAACGCCAGCCCCACCGTGCACCAAGGTGTGGAACTGAGCCTGCTCAGCCCGTTGTGGGAGGGCGGGCGCAACGGCCAGCTCGCCTTGCGCCAGGCTTACACTTACAGCGATTTCCACTACCGTGACGACGACCGTTTCGGCGACAACACCTTGCCGGGCATTCCCAAGCATTATTACCAGGCGCAACTGCGCTACAGCCATCCGACGGGTTTCTACACCAGCCTCAACACCGAGCATTCCTCACGCGTGGCGGTGGACTACGCCAATTCCTACTACGCAGCGGCCTACACCACGCTGGGCGCCACCTTCGGCTACGACGCGCCCAAGCAGGACTGGCAAGCGTGGGTGGATGTGCGCAACCTCACCAATCGGCGCTATGCCAACACGGTGACGCCGGGTTATGACGACAAGGGCTTGGATGGGGCGAGGTCCACGCCTGCCGATGGGCGGGGCGTCTACACCGGTGTGTCGTGGAGCTGGCGTTAAGCCGGCCACCACTCGACTGTGGGAGCTGGATTTTGTGGGAGCTGGCTTGCCTGCGATGAAATCACCACGGTGTAACTGACCCACCGAGTTGCCTGCATCGCAGGCAAGCCAGCTCCCACACAAGCCAGTCTCCCCGTTCAACCGGCTTCGTCTGCAAATCTGCATTTCTTCAGCAAACAGCATCCGGGCCTGCCTGGGCACCTCTTGCCCCCACACCGTTTTACTGGCATTGTTCGCGCAATTGGTAATATTTCCCATTTGAGAAGTTTTTGCGCATGCATGACATTCCGGCCGCGCCGGGCGATTGCGCCCGTCAGCAGACCCTCACGGCAATGTACAGCGAGCACCACGGCTGGTTGCACGGCTGGCTGCGCAAAAAACTCGGCTGTTCCCAGTACGCAGCCGACCTGGCCCACGACGCGTTCATCCGCGTCTTGATGCTCGCCGAGCCGCAAGCCATCAAGGAACCCCGCGCCTTTCTCGCCACCACGGCCGGGCGCCTGCTGATTGATGGGGCGCGTCGACGGCGCATCGAAAGGGCCTACATGGACGCCCTGGTGCTCCAATGCGAAGACGCCAGCATGCCCGACCCGGCGGCGGTGCATGTGGCGCTGCAAGCCCTGGAGCGCATCGCCGAAATGCTCGCCGGCCTGCCCGCGAAAACCCGTGAAGCGTTCCTCCTGAGTCGCCTCGACGGGCTGACCTACAGCGAAATCGCCGCGTGCCTGGACGTGTCTTCCAGCACCGTCAAAAACTACATCGCCACCGCCCTGGTGCATTGCTACCACAGCCTGCATGTGTCGGACCCGCTGTCGTGAACACCGAACACATCATCCAGCAAGCAGCGAATTGGCTGACGCGGCTGCACGACGAAGACGTCACCGAGGCCGACCGCCACGCCTTTCACACTTGGTGCCAGGCCGACCCACGCCACGCCGTGGCCATCGAACGCATGCGCGTGCTCTGGGGCCATTTCGATGCCTTGCCCGCGCAACCGGCGCGCATTGCCCTCAATCGCGCCTTCGCCCCACAACGCTCGCGCGGCGTACAGGTGCTGGGTTTGCTCGGCGTATTGCTCTGCGGCTGGGTCGGCCTGGAGCGCGCGCCGGTGTGGATGGCCGACCAGCGCACCGGCGTCGGCGAGCGCCGCCAAATCGCCCTCGAAGACGGCAGCCGGTTGCAGCTCAACAGTAATTCGGCGGTCGATGTGAAATTCGATGGCCACCAGCGTGTGATCGAGTTGCTGCAAGGCGAGCTGTGGGTCGAGGTGGCCAAGGATGCGCAACGGCCTTTCGTGGTGCGCACCGACCAAGGCACGGCCACGGCACTGGGCACGCGTTACCTGGTCAAGCGCGCGGCGGACGGCAGCACCGTGGTTACAGTGATTGAGTCCAGCGTGGCGGTCAAAGGCGAGGGCGCAGAAGGCGTCAAGGTTGCCGCCGGCCAGCGCTCGGTTCTCGAGCATGGCCGCGCCCGGCCGCCACAAGCGATTGGCAACACCGACCCCGACGCGTGGACGCGGGGCTTGCTCAAGGTCAACGACCAGCCGTTGAGCGACGTGCTGCAAACCCTGGCCGGCTACCGCCATGGCCTGGTGCGTTTCGATGCGCAAGCGCTGAAAGACCTGCGCGTGTCCGGCGTGTTCAAGCTCGACGACACCGCCGCCGCGCTCGCGGCCCTCGCCGACAACCTGCCGATTCAGGTGGAGTACTTCACCGACTTGCTGGTGGTGGTCAAGCCGCGCTAGCTCAGCGTTCGTGCTGGCGCAGGCGCTTGTACAGGGTGTTGCGGCTTACGCCCAATTCCCGCGCCAAGTGGGAAATATTCCCGCCAGCCGCCTTCAAGCGTTGCGTCAAATCGAGGTCATCTTGCAGGCACTCGCGGTTCGGCGAGGGCACTGCCACCTGCAAATCCACGAAAAAATCATCCGGCAAATGCTCCGGGCGCACCGGCTGCTCCTCGGCCATCGCCAGCGCCACCTGCAACACGCTGCTGACCTGGCGCAGATTCCCCGGCCACGGGTGTTGCTCGAACAGCGCCAGCACCTCACTGCTCAGCCCGGCCCACTGGGTCGGCTCGCGGTGCTGCTGCCACAGCTGCTGGAACAGCGCCTGTTTGTCGGTGCGTTCGCGCAACGGCGGCAGCTCCAGGGTCAGGCCGCCGATGCGGTAATACAAATCCTCGCGAAAGCGCCCGGCCTGCACCCATTCGCGCAGCGCGCGGTTGGTGGCGGAGATGATCCGCAAGTCCACCGGGAACACTTCACTGCTGCCCACCGGTTGCACGCAGCGTTCCTGTAGCACGCGCAGCAGACGGGCCTGGGTCGGCAGTGGCATGTCGCCGATTTCATCGAGAAACAGTGTGCCTTTGTCGGCCTTGCGGATCAGGCCGATGCTGCCTTTCTGATTGGCGCCGGTGAAGGCGCCTTTTTCATAGCCAAACAGCTCCGATTCCACCAGCTCTGCCGGAATCGCCGCACAGTTCACCGCGATAAACGCCTGCGCGCTGCGCGAACTGGCCTGATGCAGGGCTTTGACGAACACTTCTTTGCCTACGCCGGTCTCGCCGTGGATCAGCAGCGGAATGTCCTTTTCCAACAGGCGCTCGGCCTGGCGCACGGCTTTTTCCACACGCGCATCACCAAAATGCAGGGTCTTGAGGCTGACCGAGGCGGGTTTTACCGCCGCCGGTTTGGCGGGCTTGGGCTCGCTGAAAACCCGCGCCTGCACCGGCATCTTCTTCGGGCGTTTCAATAAACACTGAAACCGATTGCGACCCGCCGCCTGCAGCGAAAACGGCAAGCCTTCCGGTTGATTCAGCAACTCCAGCAACGACACCTTGAACAAACTGTCGATCAGCACCCGCGACAAACTGATGCCCAGCAGGTTGTCTGCGCGGCGGTTGGCCGACAGCACCTGGCCGCTCTCATCAAAAATCAGCAGGCCAGCCCATTGGCTGTCGAGGTTGTTCAGGCCGGTGTTGAAGGTCAGTTGGAAATGCTCGCCGCGAAACAGGTTGAGGATCAGCCGGTTTTCCACGGTCTGGCTCATCATCTTGACCATGCCCAAGGTGTGGGAGGGCGGCAAATAGCTGTCGCTGGACACATCCAGCACCGCGATGATTTCGCGCTGGGCATCGAAGATTGGCGCCGCCGAGCCGGTCATGAAACGGTTGGCCTTGAGGAAGTGTTCGTCGTGCTCGATATGCACCGCCTGGGCACAGGCCAATGCGGTGCCGATCGCATTGGTGCCGCTGCTGCGCTCCCGCCAACTGGCGCCGGCGCTGAAACCCCGCGCCAGTTTCGGTTCGATAAACCGCTGGGTGCCCCACGACGTCAGCACCTGGCCCTGGTTGTCGGCCAGCATGATCAGGCAGTTGGAATTGCTCAGGATGTTTTCGTAGTAGGGCAGCACTTCCTGGTGCGTGGTCTGCACCAGTGAATGCTGGCTTTCGAGCAATTGGCTGATGCCCTCGGCGGGCAGTTGGTCAAAGCTGGGGGCGCTCTGGTGATCCAGGCCAAAGGCGCGGCAACGGCGCCAGGAATCCTGGATAAGGGTGTCGTGAGCCAAGGGTTCGGCCATGGGGGCGACCTTCTTTTTATTGTTTTTGGGCTGGCACAATCTGGCTGAAGAAACACGGTCGAAATGTGGGAGCGGGCTTGCTCGCGAATGCGGTGGGTCAGTCAATACAGATGTCGACTGTTCTACCGCATTCGCGAGCAAGCCCGCTCCCACCTTTGATCTGTGTCGCCCATCAATTGTTGTTCAGAACTGTTCATTGTCAACCCCGACCTGTTCAGGTGTTCAAGCACAGTGTTCACTCTTGAACAGCGCCAGGACCCTGTTTCCTTGTGGATCAAGCCCTTGCAGGTTTGGCACGAAACTGGCTCTGCTGAATGGCCAGTTTCATTCCAATAATAAAAAGGGCGTGTCATGTCATTGACCCTGGAACATGTCTCCCGCGTCGTCGAAGGCCAGACCTGGATCGACGACGCCAACCTGCGTTTCGAAGCCGGTTCCTTCAACGTATTGCTCGGCCGCACGCTGTCCGGCAAGACCAGCCTGATGCGCCTGATGGCCGGCCTGGACAAGCCCGACAGCGGGCGCATCCTGATGAACGGCGTGGATGTCACCCACAAGCCGGTGCGCCTGCGCAATGTGTCGATGGTCTACCAGCAGTTCATCAATTACCCGACCATGACCGTGTTCGAGAACATCGCCTCGCCGTTGCGCCAGGCCGGTGTGTCCAACGAGCTGATCCAGAGCAAGGTGCTCGAAACCGCAAAAATGCTGCGCATCGAGAAATTCCTCCAGCGCCACCCGCTGGAGCTGTCCGGTGGCCAGCAGCAACGCACGGCCATGGCCCGCGCGCTGGTCAAAGACGCCGAGCTGATCCTGTTCGATGAGCCGCTGGTGAACCTGGACTACAAACTGCGCGAAGAACTGCGTCAGGAAATGCGCGAGCTGTTCAAGGCGCGCCACACCATCGCTATCTACGCCACCACCGAACCCAACGAAGCCCTGGCCCTCGGCGGCACCACCACGATTCTGCATGAGGGCCGGGTGATCCAGAGTGGCAAGGCCGCCGAGGTGTACCACCAGCCGCAGACCGTGCTGGCCGCCGAGCTGTTTTCCGAGCCGCCGATCAACCTGATGCCGGGGCGTATCAGCGGCAATGAAGTGAGCTTCGCCAACTTCGTGCACTTCCCGCTCAACGTTGACCTGCGCCCCATCGGCGAGGGCGAGTTCCGCTTTGGCGTGCGCCCCAGCCATATCAGCCTGGTGCCGAGCAACGACGATGACCTGGAGCTGGCCGTGACGGTGGAAGTCGCCGAGATCAGCGGTTCGGAAACCTTCCTGCACGTGCGCAGCGAGCATTTTCTGCTGGTGCTGCACCTGCCGGGGGTGCATGAGTACGATGTCGACGCGCCGATCCGCGTGTATATCCCCACCCATAAACTGTTTGTGTTCGATGGCCAGGGCCGCTTGGTCCAGGCCCCTGGGCGCCGTGTTGCGAGGGTTGCCTGATGGCCGAAATCCATTTGCAGAACCTTGCCCATAGCTATAGCCCTACGCCGAACGGTCCGGAGGACTACGCGATCCGGGCAATGAACCACGTGTGGGAGCAGGGCGGCGCCTACGCCTTGCTCGGGCCGTCGGGGTGCGGCAAGTCAACCTTGCTGAATATCATCTCTGGCTTGCTCAGCCCTTCGGAAGGCCAGGTGTTGTTCGATCACAAGGTAGTCAACGAACTCACCCCGGAACGCCGCAATATCGCCCAGGTGTTCCAGTTCCCAGTGGTGTACGACACCATGACGGTGTTCGACAACCTGGCCTTTCCGCTACGCAACCAAGGCATGGCCGAGGCGAAAATTCACAGCAAGGTGCAGGAAATCGCCGAAGTCCTCGACCTGCAAAACCTGCTGAGCAAAAAGGCGCGCAACCTCACCGCCGACGAAAAACAGAAAGTCTCCATGGGCCGTGGCCTGGTGCGTGACGACGTGTCGGCGATCCTCTTCGACGAACCGCTGACGGTCATCGACCCGCACCTGAAGTGGAAACTGCGGCGCAAGCTCAAGCAGATTCACGAGCAGTTCAACATCACCATGGTCTACGTGACCCACGACCAGCTCGAAGCCTCGACCTTCGCCGACAAGATCGCGGTGATGTACGGCGGGCAGATCGTCCAGTTCGGCACTCCGCGCGAGTTGTTCGAGCGGCCGAGCCATACCTTTGTCGGCTATTTCATTGGCAGCCCGGGGATGAACCTGATCGAGGTGCAGGCCGAGGCGGGCGGGGTGCGTTTTGCCGGCACGCTGCTGCCGTTGTCCGAGGTCTTGCAGCAACGCTTGCGCGAGACGCACTACAAGAAGCTGCAGGTCGGCATCCGCCCGGAATTTATCCACGTGTGGGACGAGTACAACCCCGACGCGCTGCAGGCCGATGTCACTCACGTCGAAGACCTCGGCACCTACAAGATCATGACCCTCAACCTCGACGGTGCGCCGCTGAAAGTGCGCCTGGCCGAAGACAAGCCGGTGCCCGAGGGTAAGGCGTCTATCAGCTTTCCCGCGCAATGGCTGATGGTCTACGCCGACGATTACCTGCTGGAGGTGCAGCCATGAACAAGGTGCAGAACAACAAGGCCTGGTGGCTGGTGTTGCCGGTGTTTTTGCTGGTGGCGTTCAGTGCGGTGATCCCGATGATGACGGTGGTCAACTACTCGGTGCAGGACATTTTCGACCAGTCCAGCCGCTACTTCGTCGGCGCCGACTGGTACAAGCAGGTGCTGCTCGACCCGCGCTTGCATGACTCATTACTGCGCCAGTTCATCTACTCGGCCTGCGTGCTGTTGATCGAAATTCCGCTGGGTATCGCCATCGCCCTGACCATGCCGACCAAGGGGCGCTGGTCATCGCTGGTGCTGATTATCCTGGCGATTCCGCTGCTGATTCCGTGGAACGTGGTGGGCACCATCTGGCAGATTTTCGGGCGGGCCGACATCGGTTTGCTCGGTTCAAGCCTCAACGCCATGGGCATCAATTACAACTACGCGGCCAACACCATGGACGCCTGGGTCACCGTGTTGGTGATGGACGTGTGGCACTGGACCTCGCTGGTGGCGCTGCTGTGTTACTCGGGGCTGCGGGCGATTCCGGACGTGTACTACCAGGCCGCGCGGATTGATCGGGCATCGGCCTGGGCGGTGTTCCGACATATCCAGTTGCCGAAGATGAAAAGCGTGCTGCTGATCGCGGTGATGCTGCGGTTTATGGACAGTTTCATGATTTACACCGAGCCCTTTGTGCTCACGGGTGGCGGGCCGGGTAACGCGACTACCTTCCTCAGTCAGACACTGACCCAGATGGCTGTCGGCCAATTCGACCTGGGCCCGGCCGCGGCGTTTTCCCTGGTGTATTTCCTGATCATCCTGTTGGTGTCCTGGCTGTTCTACACCGCCATGACCCACTCCGACGCCAACCGCTGAGGCCGCCAACATGAGCAAGCGCAAGCTAATCCCCTTACTCATCTACATCCTGTTTCTGCTGGTGCCGATCTACTGGCTGCTGAACATGTCCTTCAAGAGCAACACCGAAATCCTCGGCGGGCTCACGCTGTTTCCGCAGGATTTCACCCTGGCCAACTACAAGGTGATCTTCACCGACCCAAGCTGGTACAGCGGCTACATCAACTCGCTGTACTACGTGAGTTTGAACACGGTGATTTCCCTGAGCGTGGCTTTGCCGGCGGCGTATGCCTTCTCGCGCTACCGCTTCCTGGGTGACAAGCACCTGTTCTTCTGGCTGCTGACCAACCGCATGGCGCCGCCGGCGGTGTTCCTGCTGCCGTTTTTCCAGCTGTATTCGTCCATTGGCCTGTTCGATACGCACATCGCCGTGGCCCTGGCCCATTGCCTGTTCAACGTGCCGCTGGCGGTGTGGATTCTGGAAGGCTTCATGTCCGGCGTGCCGAAGGAAATCGACGAAACCGCCTACATCGACGGCTATAGCTTTCCCAAGTTCTTCGTGAAGATTTTCATCCCGCTGATCGGTTCCGGCATCGGTGTGACGGCGTTTTTCTGCTTCATGTTTTCCTGGGTCGAGCTGCTGCTGGCGCGCACCCTGACCTCGGTCAACGCCAAGCCCATTGCGGCGGTGATGACCCGCACGGTCTCGGCCTCGGGTATCGACTGGGGCGTGCTGGCGGCGGCGGGGGTGTTGACCATCCTGCCCGGCATGCTGGTGATCTGGTTTGTTCGCAACCACGTGGCCAAGGGCTTTGCCCTCGGCCGGGTCTGAGGAGTCGATGATGGAATGGATGGCCTGGACCACCCCCACCGCGTTGTTCTTTGCGGCCATTGGCCTGCTGCTGGCAGGCATGACCACCTGGGAACTGCGCTCGCCGAGCATCCCTCGGCGCGGCTTTTTGCCGATCAGCACCACCCGTGGTGATCGCTTGTTTATCGGTCTTCTCGGCAGCGCCTACCTGCATTTATTGGTGATCGGCGTAACCGACTGGAGCATCTGGGTGGCGTCCGCGCTGTCCCTGGTGTGGCTGTTGTGTGTGATGCGTTGGGGCTAGTGCTCCGTGAATAAACCACCAGGAGGTCTCTATGTTGAATAAAAACAATAAGCTGCGACATAGCATTTCATTGGCCGCCGTACTGGCCCTCAGCGGGTTGAGCGCCACGGCCTGGGCCGATGCGTATGAAGATGCGGCGAAAAAATGGATCGGCAGCGAGTTCAAACCGTCCACCCTCACCGAAGCCCAGCAGCTCGAAGAGTTGAAGTGGTTTATCAAGGCGGCCGAACCGTTCCGTGGGATGAAGATCAACGTGGTGTCGGAAACCCTCACCACCCACGAGTACGAATCCAAGGTGCTGGCCAAGGCCTTCAGCGAAATCACCGGGATCAAGCTGACCCACGACTTGCTGCAGGAAGGCGACGTGGTGGAAAAGCTGCAAACCCAGATGCAGTCCGACAAGAACATCTATGACGGTTGGGTTAACGATTCCGACTTGATCGGTACGCACTTTCGCTATGGCAAGACCGAATCGATCACCGACCTGATGGCCAATGAGGGCAAGGACTTCACCTCGCCGACCCTGGATATCAAGGACTTTATCGGTATCTCCTTCACCACCGCGCCGGACGGCAAGATCTACCAGCTGCCCGACCAGCAGTTCGCCAACCTCTACTGGTTCCGCGCCGACTGGTTCGAGCGCGCGGACCTCAAAGCCAAGTTCAAGGAAAAATACGGCTATGACCTCGGCGTGCCGGTGAACTGGTCGGCCTACGAAGACATCGCCAAATTCTTCAGCGAAGACGTCAAGGAAATCGACGGCAAGCGTATTTATGGGCACATGGACTATGGCAAAAAAGACCCGTCCCTGGGCTGGCGCTTCACCGATGCCTGGTTCTCCATGGCCGGTGGCGGCGACAAGGGCCTGCCCAACGGTTTGCCGGTGGACGAGTGGGGCATTCGCGTGGACGACTGCCACCCGGTGGGCTCCAGCGTCACCCGTGGCGGCGACACCAACGGCCCGGCGGCGGTATTCGCCACGCAGAAATACGTGGACTGGATGAAAGCCTACGCACCACCGGAAGCGGCGGGCATGACCTTCTCCGAATCCGGCCCGGTGCCGTCCCAGGGCAACATCGCCCAGCAGATCTTCTGGTACACCGCGTTTACCGCCGACATGACCAAGCCGGGCCTGCCGGTGGTAAACGCCGATGGCACGCCGAAGTGGCGCATGGCCCCATCGCCGGTCGGGCCGTATTGGGAAAAGGGCATGAAGAAGGGTTACCAGGACGTGGGTTCCTGGACCTTCCTCAAGTCGACGCCTGAGAAGCAAAAACTCGCGGCCTGGCTGTACGCGCAGTTCGTGACCTCAAAAACCGTGTCGCTGAAGAAAACCATCGTCGGCCTGACGCCGATTCGCGAGTCCGACATCAACTCCCAGGCCATGACCGACCTGGCGCCGAAACTCGGTGGCCTGGTCGAGTTCTACCGCAGCCCGGCCCGCGTCGAATGGACCCCGACCGGCACCAACGTGCCGGACTATCCTCGTTTGGCGCAGCTGTGGTGGAGCAACATCGCCGCCGCCGCCAGCGGCGAGAAAACCCCGCAACAGGCGCTGGACAACCTGGCCAAGGAGCAGGACGCGATCATGACGCGCCTGGAACGCTCCAAGGTGCAACCGGTGTGTGGCCCGAAAATGAACCCCGAGCGTGATGCCCAATACTGGTTCGACCAGCCGGGCGCGCCGAAGCCGAAACTGGCCAACGAGAAGCCGAAAGGCGAAACCGTGGCATATGGCGATTTGCTCAAGTCGTGGGAGGCGGCGCGTAAGTAAGCGCATTGGGTCGGAAAAAACGGCACTCAGGTGCCGTTTTTTTTGCTTGGAATACACACCTCAAAACCGACTCGGTCACCTGTGGGAGCTGACTTGCCTGCGATGGCATCGGCTCGGTGCATCTGGCGTACCGAGTCGCCCGCATCGCAGGCAAGCCAGCTCCCACATTTGTTCGGTGGCGAATTTGAAATTAAGCGGCCTGCGGCTGGATCTGCAGTTCGCCGTCCACATCCTTGACCAGCTCACTGGCCAGAAACAACGGCGCCAAACGCCGGTGCAGTTGTGGCTCGACAAACTCCTTCACCGTGTCCAACACCAGCACGCCACTGAGCGGCAATTCGGCCTTGGTGTACGACAGCCACGCTTGCTTGAGCTTCATCAACACATCGCTGCCCGCCGTGGAGGCGAAGCGGCGGTGGGTGGGTTTACCGTCGAGGTTGAAGGTGTGCTGGAACGCGTAGCCGCTTTCATCGCCTTGGCTGGCGGCGCAGCGCACGCAAGTGCAGGGGCCGTCGCCGAACGCGCTGCGCAGGTAGCTGTTGAAATCCACCACAGGCTTGAGTGACAGGCGCTTATCCACCTCGAACAAGTCCCCAGTCATTTTATCGTCAGTGTTCAACGTCCATTTCCTCGCAGGTCGGCAGGTGTCTTTCAAAGCGCGGCACAATACCAGCCGCGCGGCAATTTGGGGGCGATTTGCATAACAATAGATCCCAATATTCTTTTCAAGTCTTAAAAATCGCCGCTAGGCTCCATCACCTTCTCGAAAACGCGGCAGATTCCCCATGACTTTCAAGCGTTCCTCCCTGACTCTCCTGGCCGCGTCCCTGGCGGCGGCAAGCGCCTTGCTCAGCCCCGGCGCCCAAGCCGAAGGCAAGATCAGCATTGCCCAGCAATTCGGCATTGGCTACCTGATCCTCGACGTGGTGCGCGACCAGCACTTGATCGAGAAGCACGGCAAGGAACAGGGCCTGGATATCAAGGTGGAATGGAACAGCATTTCCGGCGCCACCGCGATGAATGAATCGCTGCTGGCCGGCGCCCTGGATGTGGTCTCGGCCGGTGTGCCGCCGATGCTCACCCTGTGGGACCGCACCAAGGGCAAGCAGAACGTCAAGGCCATCGCTTCCCTTGGCTCCATGCCCAACTACCTGCTGACCAATAACCCCAACGTGAAGACCCTCAAGGACTTCACCGAAAAAGACCGCATCGCCGTGCCCGCCGCTGGCGTGGGTTTCCAGTCGCGCACCTTGCAAATCGAAACCGCCAAACAATTCGGCGACGCCAATTTCAAGAAGTTCGACGACATCTCTATCAGCCTGGCCCACCCGGACGCCACGGCGGCGTTGATTGCCGGTGGTTCGGAGATCAACTCGCACTTCTCCAGCCCGCCGTTCCAGTACCAGGAACTGCTGAATCCTAACGTGCACAAGGTGCTCAGTTCCTACGACGTCCTCGGCGGTCAGGCCTCGTTCAACGTGCTCTACACCACCGAGAAATTCCACGACGAAAACCCCAAGACCTACAAGGCGTTCTACGCCGCGCTGGCCGAGGCCGAGCAGATTATCAAGGCCGACAAGCCCGCTGCAGCCAAAACCTATATTCGGGTAGAGGAATCCAAGCTGCCACTGGACCTGGTGGAGAAAATCGTCCAGGACCCGGAAATCGACTTCACCATCGTGCCGCAGCGTACTTATATCTATGCGCAGAAATTGCAGGAATTGGGCGTGTTGAAGAACAAGGCGGCGAGTTGGAAGGATTACTTTTTTGAAGAGGCGCATGGTGGCGACGGCAGCTAAGCCCCTCTCTTAATTTGAAATACGGTCAAAAATGTGGGAGCGGGCTTGCTCGCGAATGCGGTGGGTCATTGAATGAATCTGTTAACTGACACACCGCATTCGCGAGCAAGCCCGCTCCCACATTTGAACTTCCTACACCTGATATTCAGCGAAAGAACTCACCCGGCGTCGCATCAAACTGCTGGCGAAATGCATTGATAAACGCCGACGTCGACTCATACCCGCACCCCAACGCCACATCCGTCACCCGCTCACCTTGCTCCAGCGCAGGCAGGGCGCTGAGCAGCCGCAAGCGCTGGCGCCAGGCGCGAAAGGTCAGCCCGGTGTCACTGAGAAACAACCGGCTGAGGGTCTTCTCACTCACCGCCAGCTTGCGGCTCCAGTCACCCAAGGTGGTCTGCTGCTCCGGGTGCAGGCTCAGGCTGCGGTAAATCTGCCGCAACCGCGCGTCGTGGGGCAACGGCAGCATCAAGTCAACCTGCGGTGCAGCGGCCAGTTGGTCCAGCACCACCTGGGCCAGACGCCCATCCGGCCCGTCCTCGGCATATTCCACCGGCAGCTCGCTGAAGCTGCGGATCAACTCGCGCAACAAACTGCTCACCTCCAACACCTGGCAGCGCTCGGGCGCCCAGGCGGTGACGCTGCAGTCGAGGTACAGGCTGCGCATTTCCGTGTGCGGCGAACTGAACACCCGGTGCGGCACGCCCGCCGGGATCCACACCGCGCGCTGCGGCGGCGCAACAAAGCGGCCGACGCTGGTCTGGATCTCCAGCACCCCGGAAATCGCGTAAGACAATTGCACCCACGGGTGGCTGTGGCGGCGGGTCAGGGCGCGATTGGGCAGTGATTCGGTGCGCCCATACACCGGCCGTGGCAGGCTGGAAAGCCCGGGCACGCTGCGGCGAACCGTCTTGTCATGTCCTTTAGGCGGCATTTACTGGCTCATTGGCGTTAGTCGGTAACAAGCCGTTACGTTAGAGTCGCAGCGATGCGCTTGGCAACCCCTGGAAGATTTGCTTATGACCCGCCCACGTTTTCTGCCTGACAACTTCACCCTGACCCTGATAGCCACGGTGATCCTCGCTTCATTGCTGCCCGCCAGCGGCCAGACCGCCGTGGCCTTCGGCTGGGTGACTAACCTGGCCATCGCGCTGCTGTTTTTCCTGCACGGCGCCAAGCTGTCGCGCCAGGCCATCGTCGCCGGGGCCGGGCATTGGCGCCTGCACCTGCTGGTGTTCAGCCTCACGTTCGTGCTGTTTCCCTTGCTGGGCCTGGCGCTCAAGCCGGTGCTGTCGCCGCTGATCGGCAAAGACCTGTACATGGGCATGCTCTACCTCTGCGCGCTGCCGGCCACGGTGCAGTCGGCGATTGCCTTCACGTCCCTGGCGCGCGGCAACATCCCCGCGGCCATCTGCAGCGCGGCGGCGTCGAGCCTGTTTGGCATCTTCCTCACGCCGTTGCTGGTGACGTTGCTGCTTAACGTGCACGGCGACGGCGGTTCGACCCTCGACGCAATCCTGAAGATCAGCGTGCAACTGCTGCTGCCGTTTATCGCCGGGCAGATCGCCCGCCGCTGGATTGGCGAGTGGGTCGGCCGCAACAAGTCCTGGCTGAAGTTCGTCGACCAAGGCTCGATTTTGCTGGTGGTCTACGGCGCGTTCAGTGAAGCGGTCAACGAAGGCATCTGGCACCAGATCCCGCTGTGGGAACTCGGCGGCCTGGTGGTGGCCTGCTGCGTGTTGCTGGCCTTGGTGCTGGTGGCGTCGACCGTTCTGGGCAAGGCCTTTGGCTTTAACCAGGAAGACCGCATCACCATTCTGTTCTGCGGCTCGAAGAAAAGCCTGGCCACGGGCGTACCCATGGCCCAGGTGCTGTTCGCCGGGGCGAGCATGGGCGTGTTGATTCTGCCGCTGATGCTGTTTCACCAGATCCAGTTGATGGTGTGCGCGGCGCTGGCGCAGCGTTATGCCAAGCGGCCGGAAAGCATCCCCGAGATGATGGGGCAGGTGGATCCGTGATCTAGGTCACACCCTGGGCCGAATCACCTCAAGTTAATGCCCGGCCAGACGACTCACTTATTGAGAGCCCAATAAGGAGTGTCGGCATGAAGGTTAAAGGTATTTCAGTGTTTACCGGCCTGTTTTGCCTATGGGCGGGCGCTTGTGGCGCCGCGCAGACAGTCGGGCAGGGCACCATTCAGTTCACCGGTGCCATCGTCGAGCCTGGGTGTGCGACAAATGCGCGCAGCGGCGCGGTAATGGAGTTGACCGGCTGCGCGGTTTCCAACCGTGGCAGCCGCTTCGATGTGCGCAATCTGGCGCCGGTGGCCAGTGTCAATGCGGCCCATGTGCTGCTGGTCGCAGACAGCGGCAGCGGGCGTTACTACGATCAGCGCTATGTGTTGGTGGACAACGCCGGCCAGCCGATCAAGTCGGGCAACTACGTCATCACCATGACCTCGCCCTGAGCAACGGGGCGACGATCCGCGTCAACAGCGGGCCGAGAAACCTATAGAATGCCCAGCGGCGGCGCTGTTCTGCGCGGCCGTTGGACCATCGCCAGAGTACCTCGCCCGTCAATGAGCATTTCAGCCGCAACGCCCCAAGCCAACTGGCAACCGGTCATCGCCCTCGCGTTGGCCGCGTTTGTATTCAATACCACCGAGTTCGTGCCGGTCGGCCTGCTCAGCGCCATCGGTGCCAGCTTCGACATGCCCATCGCCAGCGTCGGCCTGATGCTCACCATCTATGCCTGGATCGTGTCGCTGACCTCGCTGCCGGTGATGCTGCTGACGCGTAACGTCGAGCGGCGCAAACTGCTGATCGTGTTGTTCGGCTTGTTTATCGCCAGCCATATCCTCTCCAGCGTGGCCACCAGTTTTGGCCTGTTGATGGTCAGCCGCATCGGCATCGCCTTGTCCCACGCGTTGTTCTGGTCGATCACCGCGTCGCTGGCAGTGCGCCTGGCGCCGGAAGGCAAACAGGTGCAAGCCCTCGGCCTGCTGGCCACCGGCACGTCACTGGCGATGGTATTGGGCATTCCGCTGGGCCGTCTGCTGGGCGAGGCCATGGGCTGGCGCACCACGTTCCTGGTGATCGCGGCGTTTGCCGCGGCCCTGGTGTTCTGGCTGGCGCGCACTTTGCCGCTGCTGCCGAGCCAGAACTCCGGCTCGCTGCGCAGCCTGCCGCTGCTGTTCAAGCGCCCGGCACTGGTGGCGCTGTACGTGCTGACCGCCATGGTGGTGACCGCGCAATTCACCGCCTACAGCTACATCGAGCCCTTTGTTGAAGGCGTCGCCGGCCTGAGCGGCAATGTGGTGACGCTGTTCCTGCTGGTGTTCGGCGGCGCGGGCATCATCGGCTCGCTGCTGTTCAGCCTGGTGCACCGTTTCAACCCGCACCTCTTCGTGGTCAGCGCGGTGTTCCTGCTCGCCGCGTGCCTGGCACTGATGCTGCCTTTGAGCGGCGCCGAGTCGTACCTCGTCGGGCTGAGCGTGTTCTGGGGCATGGCAATCATGGGTTTCGGCCTGGCCATGCAATCCAAGGTGCTGGTGCTGGCACCCGACGCCACCGACGTCGCGATGGCGATGTTCTCCGGCATCTACAACATCGGCATCGGCGGCGGCGCGCTGATGGGCAGCTGGGTCGGCAGCCACTTCGGCTTCGCCTGGATCGGCGCAGCGGGCGGTGCACTGGCGGCCCTGGCATTGATTGGCTATTGCCTGGCAATACACCGCTTCGGCCAGGGTGTGGTGCGGCACTGAGGCGTAACAACCTGATGTGTTGTTTGATCGTTCCCACGCTCTGCGTGGGAACGCACCTTGGGACGCTCTGCGTCCCGGCAAACTTGAGCGCTGAGTAGGGTGACGCAGAGCGTCACGTGATGCATTACCACGCAGAGCGTGGGAACGAGCCTTTAGGCTACGGCTTCCAGGTCTGCGCATCCTGGGCATCCACCGCCTTGGGCAACAACCCCGCCTTGAAGAACGCGTCCGCAATCTTCTGCTGTTCCCCCAACTGATCAACCGTCACCGGCTGCACGTCATAACTGCGGTGCGCGTTGGCCGCTTCAACCGTGGCCACGTCCAGGTTGCCCCACAGCGGGCCAAGCACTTTCGCTGCGTCCTGCGGGTGGGTTTTCACCCACTGGCCGGCTTTTTCCAACTGCGCATACACCAGCTTCAGCACCTCGGGATGCGCCTTGGCGTAGGGCGTGCCGGTCAAGTAATAACGCTTGTAGCTGGCCAGGCCTGCGCCGTCCGCCAGGGTGCGGGTCGGCAATTGACGCTGCACGCTGGTGAGAAAGGGTTCCCAGGTGACCCAGGCATCAACCTTGTTGTTCTCAAAGGCTGCGCGACCATCGGCCGGCGATAAATAGGCCGGTTCGATATCCGAGAAGGCCAGGCCGGCTTTGGCCAGCGCGGCGATGAGCAAATAGTGAGTGCCGGCGGCCTTGGTCACCGCGATTTTCTTGCCCTTCAAATCCGCCAGCTGCTGGATCGGCGAGTCCTTGCGGACCACGATGGCCTGGGCGGAAGGCGAGGGCGCTTCCTGGGCGAAGTAGGTGAGTTTGGCCTGGGCGGCCTGGGCGAAGATCGGCACGGTGTCGGCCACGTCGGCGCTGATATCGACGTTGCCGACATTCAGCGCTTCGAGCAGCGGCAACCCGCTGGGGAACTCATGCCAGCTCACGTCAATATTGTCGGCCTTGAGGGCTTTTTCCAGAGTGCCCTGGGTTTTCAGCAGGGTGATCAGGGTCGAGGACTTCTGAAAACCGATGCGTAGGGTTTCCTGGGCTTCGGCGCTCACGGCGACAGAAAACGCCAGCAGCCCGATGACAACGGCGAGGGGACGACGAATAGGCATGGCACGCTCGATCTTCAGCGAAATAAGGCCAAGCATAAAGTTCTAAAAAGCATTCGATAAATACCCTTTTGATCTGAGCTTAGGGCGGTTTTTCAGCATTTCGATGAATCGGGCATAACCATGGAATATATCGTTCTTTTATAACGGTTGATTACTAATATAAGTTTTAAGGCTGAACCCTTTACGCGAAAAGCTAAGGCCTGCCATGACCACCCGCCGCCAAATCCACCTATCGGCATTTCTGTTGAGCGGCCCTGTGGTGCACAGCCATGCGGTGTGGCGCCACCCGGAAACCGTCGGTAACTACCTCGACCCTGACTACTATTCACGCATCGCCAAGGTGGTGGAAGAAGGCCTGTTCGACTTCTTGTTCTTCGCCGACCGCCTGGCCGTGGGCGACCAGATGGGCGGTTCGCGCGAATTCGCCTTGCGCTACGGCGCCCAGGACGCCACGCGGCTCGACCCGTTGCCGATCCTCTCTTACCTGATCGGCCAAACAAGCAAGCTGGGCCTCGGTGCGACACGTTCCACCACCTATTACGAGCCTGCGCATATCGCGCGTGAATTCGCCACCCTCGATCACCTGTCCAAGGGCCGTGCGGCCTGGAATATCGTGACCTCGATGAACGACAGCGAAGGGCGTCTGTTCGGCAAGGCCAAGCACCTGGAACACGACCTGCGCTATGACCGCGCCGATGAGTTTGTCGAAGTCGCGCTCAAGCTCTGGAACAGCTGGGGCCCGGGCGCCCTCAAGCTGGACCGCGAAAGCGGTGTGCTTGCCGACCCGGTTTTGATTACCTCGGTGCAGCACCAGGGCGAGTGGTTCAAGGTGGAAGGCCCGTTGAATATCCCGCGCACGCCCCAGGGGCGACCGGTGCTGATCCAGGCCGGCTCGTCCGGGCGTGGTCGGCGGTTTGGCGCACGCTGGGCCGAGGCGATTTTCACCATTCACCCGCATTTGGCGGCCATGCGCGCGTTTCGCGATGACGTGCGCGCGCAAGTGGTGCAGCAAGGCCGTGATGCCGACAGCTGCAAGGTGCTGACGGCGGTGATGCCGTTTATTGGTGGCAGCGAAGCCGAAGCCCGCGCCAAACGCGACAAACACAATGCCTTGGCGCGGCCCGAGCTGGGGCTGGTGACACTGGCTTCGCAGCTGAATGTGGACCTGTCGCCGTTCCCGCTGTCGGCCACCTTGGCCGAGATCGCGCAGTCGCCGCTGATTTCTGCGGCCGCCGCCGAAAAACTGCTGATGCAAGGCCCCGAAACCACCCTGGAGCAACTGGGGCGCCTGTTCGCCAGCAGCGTGCGCGTGCCGCAACTGGTGGGCACCGGCGCGCAGGTCGCTGATCAGTTGGCGGAGCTGTTCGAGCAGGGCGGTTGCGACGGCTTTGTGATTTCGCCGGGCTACCTGCCGGGCTCGTTCACTGAGTTTGTCGAGAGCGTGATTCCGCATTTGCAGCGCAAGGGTTTGTTCCGTACGGCGTATGAAGGTTCGACGCTGCGTGAGCATCTGGGGTTGGCCGATCTCACTCACTGAACGCGGTCAATGTGGGAGCTGGCTTGCCTGCGATGGCTGTCGGTCAGTTGCATCGCTGCTGGCTGAAACACCGCTATCGCAGGCAAGCCAGCTCCCACAGGCCACATCAACATCAATTTAAAAAGGATATTGCGCATGGCCGCTTTTGATCACATAACCCGTCGCCGCCTGCTCGGCATCGCCGGTATTTCGCTGGCCGGTCTGTCGCTGCCGCGCCTGGGCTGGGCCGCTGACGAGCACGCCGGGCACAACACGCCTCAGGAACCCAGCGGCACCGGCGAGTTCATCCGCCTCGACGCGCCACGTGCGCTCAAGCTGGCAGTCAACCTCAACGCGGTGTGCCTGGCCCCGGTGGTGATCGCCCACGGGCAGGGTTTCTTCAAGAAGCACAACCTCGACGTCGAGTTGGTCAACTTTGGCAACTCCACCGAAGTGCTGCTCGAAGCCATCGCCACCGGCAAGGCCGATGCGGGCATCGGCATGGCGTTGCGTTGGCTCAAGGCGTTGGAGCAGGGCTTTGATGTGAAACTCACCGCCGGCACCCACGGCGGCTGCCTGCGTTTGCTCAGCGCGGTGAAGGGCGGTGTGACCAAACTTGAAGACCTCAAGGGCAAGGCCATTGGCGTCACCGACATGGCCAGCCCGGACCGCAATTTCTTCTCGATCCTGCTGAAAAAACACGGCGTCGACCCGGTGCGCGATGTGGAGTGGCGGTTGTACCCGGCCGACCTGTTGGGCACCGCCCTGGAGCGTGGCGAAGTGCAGGCGGTCAGCGGCAGCGACCCGTTCATGTACCGCCTGATCAAGTCCGGCGTGGCGCGGGAATTGTCCACCAACCTGGTCGAGGAATACGCCAACCTCAGCTGCTGCGTGGTTGGCGTCACCGGCAAGCTGGTGCGCGAAGACAAGCGCGTAGTCGCGGCGCTGACCCAGGCGATCCTCGAAGCCCATGACTATTCCGTGCAGCACCCGAAGGACGTCGCAAAAGGCTTCCAGGCCTACGCACTGAATACGACCACCGAAGAAGTGCAGGCGATCCTCCATGACCACACCCACGGCCACCACGCGGTCGGCGCGGCGCTGACGCAGGAAATCACCACCTACGTCACCGACCTGAAAACCGTGGAGGTGATCAGCAAAAGTACCGACCCGGTCGAGTTTGCCAAGGAGATCACCGCCGATGTCTTCAGTTGATGCGGTAACGCTGAGCCCCGCCAAAACCTTCAACGTCTGGTGGCAGGGCGCAACCGTGGTCGCGGCCTGGGTGGCCGTGGCACTGCTGATCAGCTATTGGCCCAATGCCGTACGCAATTGGCCGATGACGCAAGGGCTGGCCAACCTGTGCGTCGGCGTGACGGCGGTGTTCATCGTGTTGAGTCTGTTGGGTCGGCACTTTTCCAGGCTGGGCCTGCGCCTGCGCAGTGCCGGGCCTTGGTTGATCGCCTTACCGATAGTGCTGGGCCTGTGGGAGTTGCTCACCGCCAAGTTGGCGCTGTTGCCGGTGCCGTTTTTCGCACCGCCCCAGGCGTTGCTTGCGGTGTATATCGAAGACTACCCGCGCCTGGCCGACAGCCTGCTGCATTCGGCGCTGTTGCTGGGCTCGGGCGTGGCGTTGGGCGCGGCGACTGGCTTCGTCGCCGGCGTGGCGATTGGCTGGTCCACGCGCATCGGCTACTGGCTGCACCCGGTGCTGCGCATCCTCGGCCCGGTGCCGTCGACGGCGTTGTTGCCGCTGTGTTTTTTCCTGTTTCCCAGCAGCTGGAGCGCCAGCGTTTTTCTCATCGCCCTGGCCACCTGGTTTCCGGTCACGGTGCTGACCTGGTCGGGTGTGGCAAGTGTCGATAAAGCCTATTACGACGTGGCGCGCACGCTGGGTGCCAAGCCAGGTTTCCTGATCTTTAAAGTGGCGATTCCTGCCGCGCTGCCCCATGTGTTCGTTGGCCTGTTCATGGGCTTGGGCGCGTCGTTCTCGACCTTGGTGGTGGCAGAAATGATGGGGGTAAAATCCGGTATCGGCTGGTACTTGCAATGGGCCCAGGGTTGGGCGGCTTACGCGAATATGTACGCGGCGCTGCTGATCATGGCGTTGGCCTGTTCGGGGTTGATCACCGGGTTGTTTTTGCTGCGTGATCGGTTGTTGGCCTGGCAGAAAGGAGCGATGAAATGGTAGCCCTGGCACACGCGGTAACGGCGCCGGCGGGGTTGGCGCTGCGTATTGAAAACCTCAGCCATGGCTTTGCCATGGACGGTCAGCAACTGCCGGTGCTGGAGCGGGTTTCGCTGGATGTCGCGCCGGGAGAGTTCGTGGCGTTGCTCGGGCCGTCGGGGTGTGGGAAATCCACCTTGCTGCGCCTGGTGGCAGGGCTGGAGCCGGCGGATTCGGGGCGGTTGCTGGCTGATGGTGAGCCAATCACCGGGCCGGACCCGAGCCGGGTGGTGGTGTTTCAGGACCCGACCTTGTACCCATGGCGGCGCGTGTGGGACAACGTGGCGCTTGGCCTGGAGGCCCAGGGGTTGCTCAAGACCCATGCCGGCAAGGTTGATGACGCCTTGGAAAAAGTCGGTTTGAGTGCCTTCGCCCGTGCTTACCCTCGGCAGCTGTCCGGTGGCATGGCGCAGCGGGTGGCATTGGCGCGGGCACTGGTGAATCAGCCGCGATTGCTGATCCTGGATGAGCCGCTGGGCAAGTTGGATTCGCTGACGCGCATCACCATGCAAAAGGAGCTGATCGAGCTATGGCAGCGCCAGGGCTATACGGCGTTGCTGGTGACCCACGATGTGGAAGAGGCGTTGCTGCTGGCTAACCGCGTGATTGTGTTCAGTGACCGGCCAGCGAAGATCCAGGCGCAGTTGACGATTGATCGGCCGTACCCTCGGCATCGCGATGATGCTTATCTGGTGGAATTGCGGCGGGAGATTTTGGGGCTGCTGGGGTTGGGGAGCAGCTGGTAATTGATCGTCCCCACGCTCTGTGGGAACGATCAGATCTTGCTGATGCGATGAGATCCAACTGTGGGAGCGGGCTTGCTCGCGAATGCGGTTTGTCAGCCAATTTATCTGTCACTGACCCACCGCCTTCGCGAGCAAGCCCGCTCCCACATTGATCGTTCCCACGCTCT
>NZ_JACAPL010000008.1:225719-238057 GCF_013385735.1 Pseudomonas sp. D2002
TGGGACGCTCCGCGTCCCGCGTCCGCTTCTTTCTCAAGGCCGGTGTACAGGTGACGCAGAGCGTCACAGGATGCATTCCCACGCGGAGCGTGGGAACGATCAGGGTCGCGATGATGCTTGTCTGGTGGAGTTGATCGTCCCCACGCTCTGCGTGGGAACGCCGCCTGGGACGCTCCGCGTCCCGCGCCAGCTTCTATCTCAAGGCCGATGTACAGGTGACGCAGAGCGTCAGAGCATGCATTCCCCACGCGGAGCGGGTAATCCGGGGCGCATCTTCACCCCCAAGGACGACGCCGAAGCCAACTTGAAGAAGCTGGCCCGCGTGGTTTAAACCAGCTCCTCTGCGCGCAATTGCACACTCATATCATCACAACTTTTCGCCCAGTCACTCAGCCATTGCGGCAGCGGTGGCGACGTTTCGGCCAACCCCAGCTCGCGCACGAAGTCTGCCGGGGGCAGGGTGCCTTTGGCTGAGCGAAACAGCCCGCGCATCACCACCACGCCGATCACCCGGCCTTTGCTGACGAAACGGTGCTCCATCAGGCTCCACTTGTGGTCCCAGCCAAGCATGCGGGTGTGTACCTCGAACACTTCGAACAGCTTCAGTTCGCGGCGAAACTTGCCCCAGGTATCGCCCACGATCGGCAGGGCCTTGTTGCGCAGGGCCACGCGAAACGCGCCGGTACGCAGTACAAAATCCATCCGCGCCACATCCGCCAGGGAGAAATACCGGCCATTGGTGACGTGCCGGTTGATGTCCAGGTCCAGCGGCCACACCCGCATGCGCACCACGGTGGTCTCCAGGCCATGGGCCGGGGTGCGCCAGGGCCGACGGGACAGCATGTAGAGCAATCGAAACCAGAGATTCATAAACGCGCCAGGCAGTTGATCAGTGGCCGCACTCTACGGGCGAGGAATCGGCTAAGGTAGGTGCGCAAATGACTTATTACATGCGAAAAGCGCAAACATGCACATTACCTTGCTCCTGGTCGACCAATGCTCCGCCGCCAGCGCCACCCTGGCCCTGGAAATGCTCAGCGCCGCCAACCTGTTCGCCGACAGCCCGCCGTTCGAGATCGTGGTCGCCTCCCTCGACGGCCAGGCCGTGGACGCCTGGGGCGGGCAGCGTTTGCAGGTGGGGTGTTCGCTCGCGCAGGTTCGCCAGACCGACCTGGTCCTGATCCCTGGTTTTCTGTTTACCCTCAAGGAGGCCATGCCGAGCTTTCCCGCCTACGGGCCCTGGTTGCGCGAACGCCATGCCCAGGGCGCGGTGCTGGCGTCGATGTGCACGGCGACTTTTCTGCTGGCGGAGAGCGGCTTGCTGCAGGGCTTGCGCGCCACCACCCACTGGGCGTTTGCCGGGTTTTTCCGGCAACGCTACGCGGGCGTCGCGCTGGATGACGCGCAGATACTCTGCGAAGAAAACCGCGTGATCACCTGCGGTGGCGCCAGCGCCGCGATGGACCTGATGCTGCACCTGATCCGCCGCTTTGGCTCTCCCGAGTTGGCGCATACCTGTGGCAAATACTTGCTGATCGACAACGTACGCACCGAGCAGTCGGTGTACGCCATGTGGTCATTGCCCAAGAACCACGGCGACGGCGAGGTCCTGCGGGTGCAGCATTGGCTTGAGCAGCAGTTTGCCCAGGCGCTGGTGATTGATGAAGTGGCCCGGCGCTTTGGCTTTGGTGTGCGCAATTTCAAGCGGCGGTTCAAGGAGGCGACGGGCTATACGCCTATTGCCTATGTGCAAACCTTGCGCCTGGAGCGTGCCAAGCAGATGTTGGAATCAACGCGCATGACCCTCGAAAGCATCACCTACGCGGTGGGGTATGAAGACAGCAATTCGTTTCGTCGCCTGTTCCAGCAGCGCGTCGGCATGCTGCCGGCGGCGTATCGCAAGAAATTCCTCGCCACGGCAGGCTGACTCAACGCCGCAGCTGCGCTTCACCTTCAATGCACGCCACCAGAAACTCCATCACCACCTTCACCGACGGCGAACGGCGCATGTCCGGGTACACCGTCAGCCAGATATCCCGCGCCGGGCCGTCGCCGGCGGTGGGCAGTCGCGCCAACAGCGGGTCGTGATCGCCCACCAATGTCGGCAACACCACCGCGCCGACCTGCGAGCGGGCGGCCATTTGCTGGGTGATCAACTCGCTGGCGGCAAACACGATCGGGCGCTGGCCGCGCAGTTGGTGCAGCCATGCCTGTTGCGGCAAGTGATCACGGCTGCTGTCGTAGGCGATAAATGCCCACTGGGCGGCGGGCAGTTGCGTGTACGCGGGCGCGGCATACAGCCCGAAGCGCACCACGCCGACCTTGCGGCGCACCAGTGCATCCTCGTCGGGGCGCACCGTGCGCAGGGCGATATCGGCTTCGCCCTTGTCCAGCGCCGCCAGTTGCGTGGAGGGCATCAGCACCAGGTTCAGCTGTGGGTATTGCGCGCGCAGCCGTGCCACGTGCGGCGCGATGCAGTGGTTGGCAATCGACGGCGGGCAACTGACGCGCACGGTGCCGGCCAGTTCGATGGAGGCCACGCGCGACAGGCGCATCACTTCGGTGGCCATGTCGCCCATGCCCGCCGCCAATTCGGCCAACGCCAGGCCCTGCGCGGTGAGCGGCCGGCTGCGGGGCAGGCGGTCGACCAGTTTTACGCCGAGGGCTTTTTCCAGCGCGTCGACCCGCCGCCCGACGGTGGCGTGCTCCACCTGCAGCTCGCGGGCAGCCGCCGACAGCGACTGAGTGCGCGCCAACACGGTGAAGTAATACAGATCCTGCCAGTCAAACATCGGGTTATTTCCGCACAGAGGCTGGGAAAGATTGGGGAATATTCCTACCGAGCCTGTCCTTTTACCATGGCCGCTTCCCAGTGCAAACGGAGTTGTTCCCCCAATGAAAGCCATTACCTTGCAAGCCTACGGCGGCCCTGAAGTTGCCCAACTGTGCCACGACGTTGCCAAACCCCAGGCGACGGCCGGGCATGTGCTGGTCAAGGTGGCCTGTGCCGGAATCAATTTCATGGACATTCACACGCGCCAAGGCAAATACGCCCACTCGGTCACGTACCCGGTACGACTGCCGTGCACCTTGGGCATGGAAGGCGCCGGCGTGGTGGTGGAAGTCGGCCCGGGCGTGAGTCACTTGGCCGTTGGCGACCGCGTGGCCTGGTGCATTGCCTGGGGCGCCTATGCCGAATACGCCCATGTGCCCGCCGACAAAATTGCGCAAATCCCCAACGCCATCCGCTTCGATCAGGCGGCGGCAGCGATGTTTCAGGGTTGCACCGCGCACTACCTGGTTGACGATGTCGCCCGTTTACACGCGGGCAGCACCTGCCTGGTTCACGCCGCGTCCGGCAGCATCGGCCAATTGCTGGTGCAGATGGCGCGGCGCTTGGGTGCCACGGTGTTCACCACCGGCAGCACCGCCGAGAAATGTGCGATTGCGCTTGCGCGCGGCGCCGATCAGGCGTGGACGTATGACGGTTTTGCCGACCAGGTGCTGCAAGCCACAGGCGGGCGCGGGGTAGATGTGGTCTTCGATTCCGTCGGCAAAAACACCTTGCGCGAGAGCTTTCGTGCCTGTCGCACCGGTGGTTTGATCGTCAATTATGGCAACGTCTCCGGCTCGCTGACCGACCTGGACCCGATTGAACTGGGCGAGGCGGGCTCACTGTTTTTGACCCGGCCACGGCTGGCCGACCATATGGCCGATGGCGCGACGGTGCAACGGCGCGCCAATGCGGTGTTCGCGGCGATGCTGGAGGGTTCGCTGACGGTGGACATCGAAGGGCATTACAGCCTGGAGACGGTGCAGCAGGTGCATGCGCGCATCGAGGCGCGGCAACAGATCGGCAAGGCGGTGATGTGGGTGGACCGCAACCTGGACTGAATCGGGGACGAAAAAAAACCGGCTGATCAGGCCGGTTTGGGGTGCCCCGCGAACAGTGCGGGGTTATGCGTTGTTGCCATGCAAGCGATCAGCACCGCCTTCAGCCAGGCCACGTTCCTGCAAGCGATCAGCACCGCCTTCGGCCAGGCCACGTTCCTGCAAGCGATCAGCACCGCCTTCGGCCAGGCCTCGTTCCTGCAAGCGATCAGCACCGCCTTCGGCAACACGACGTTCCAGCAAAGGGTCAGAACCCCCTTCGGCCACACGGCGTTCCAGCAGACGATCCGAACCGCCTTCCGCTACGTGGTTACCTTGCAGGCGATCCGCGCCGCCTTCAGCGACAACCGGGTGAGCAAAAGCGTTTGCAGCCAGTACCGAGAAAGCGAGGCTAAGCAAGAGTTGGCGTTTCATGATGGTGTGCTCCGAGTGTTTTAGTTGGGTGCCGTTTGGCATGGGGTTGATGTTACGCGTTGGTGTTTTTAAGAGAACTTCATTGGGCTGATGGTGACTATCGATGCCAGCGATGACCCGTTTTGGGGCGGGCCATCGCGTCGACGGTCAAGGCATCTGCGGCCGGTCCTGAGGGCGCAGATCGAAGACCAGCACCTCGGCATCCTCACCATGGCTCAGGCTAATGTGGCGTTCATTCCTCACACGGGCGCCGTCGCCTTCCTGCAAGCGCTGGCCGTTGACGTCCACGCTGCCCCTGGCCACATGGATGTACACGTGGCGATCCGGCGGCAGGTCCAGGGTCGCGGCTTCGGCGCCGTTGAACAGCCCGGCATACACCCGAGCGTCCTGGCGCACATTCAGTGAGCCCTCGGCGCCATCCGGCGAGATGATCAACTGCAAGCGCCCACGTTTCTGCGCCGTACTGAAGTGTTCCTGTTGATAGCGCGGTTCGGCACCGGCCTCATTCGGCACGATCCAGATTTGCAGGAAGTGCACGCCCTGGGTCTGGCTGTGGTTGAACTCGCTGTGGGCCACGCCGCTGCCGGCGCTCATCAGTTGTACATCGCCAGGGCGAATCACCGAGCCGGTGCCCAGGGTGTCCTTGTGTTCCAGGGCGCCTTCGAGCACATAGGAGAAAATCTCCATGTCGCGGTGCGGGTGCTGGCCGAAGCCTTTACCGGCTGCGACGCGGTCGTCGTTGATCACCAGCAGGTCGGAAAAGCCCTGCTCGGCGGGGTTCCAGTAGCTGGCGAACGAGAAGGTGTGGAACGACTTCAACCAACCGTGATTGGCGGCGCCGCGGTCCGAAGCTTTGCGAAGGGTCAGCATGGTCTTGTCCTCAAGTGAGCGCGGGCTGCGTGATGCAGGGCGCTTGCGTTGAGAAGAAGATTAATGGTTACCAATAAATTCATTAAGAAGCTGAAATTTGAATAACTGTCTCTTTAAAGTTGACAGTAAAAGCCGTGCCATAATGCCGCCTCGACTTCCTTCTCAATGGACTTATCCCCGCATGAAAACCGTGGCCATGGCGCTGTTTCCGGACTTCCTCCTGCTCGACATGGCCGGGCCACTTGAAGTGTTTTCCATCGCCAACCGCTACCTGCCGGCGACCGCGCACTATCAGATCCTGACGATTGGCACTGAGCCGGGCCTGCTGCGCGCGTCCAATGGCGTGCACGTGCAGCCCGACCTGCAACTGGATCAGGCCCACGACGCCTATGACCTGTTGCTGGTGCCGGGCGGCCCCGGCGCCTATAACGAATGTCACCCAGCGCTGCTGCCCTGGCTGCAGGCCGCCGCCCCACGGGCGCGGCGCTACGGCTCGATCTGTACCGGCGCGTTTGTACTGGGGCATGCCGGGCTGCTCGACGGCCGCCGCGTCACCACCCACTGGCATTACACCGAGCGCTTGATCAAGGGCTTCCCCAAGGCGATTGTCGAGACCGATCGCATCTACTTGCAGGATGGCCGCTTGATCACCTCCGGCGGGGTGACCGCCGGTATCGACCTGGCGCTGTCGATTGTCGCCCAGGACCACGGCAAACAGGTGGCGGTGGACGTGGCCAAAGTGTTGTTGGTGGTGATGAAACGCCAGGGCGGCCAGGCCCAGTTCAGCCCGATGACCGCTGCGGTGGCGCCGCTGGAAACGGCCATCACCCGCGTGCAGAACCAAGTGCTGGCGCAACTCGATCAGCCGTTCACTATCGACGCTATGGCCGCGTTGGCAGGCATGAGTGCGCGCCACTTTGCGCGGGTGTTCGCCAAGGAGGTGCAGATGACGCCCATGGCGTTCCTGCAAGGCGCGCGCATCGACCGCGCCCGGCACTTGCTGGAAACCACTGACCTGCCGCTCAAGACCGTGGCGTTTCACGCAGGCTTCGGCAGCGTGCGACACATGCGTTTTCTGTTCAGTGAAAAGCTCGGCCTTAACCCGACGCAATACCGCCAGCAGTTCAGTTAACGCCAGCATGGCTGTTTCGCGCACCTGATTGTCCGTGTCGCTCCCCGTGCCAGCATTGTCCTGTCACGGCGAGCTGGCAAGATAGCGACAGGCCCATGGAAAAGGATGCGCAAACGCCCAAGACCGGGTGTTCCAGCGCCGCTAACCGGATGAACAACCCACACACAGTGAGCTTCGGCCCCTACACCTTTCACCGGCAACAGCGTCTGGTCAGCAAGGCTGGCCTGCCGGTGCCGCTGGGTGGGCGTGCGCTGGATATCCTTGCGGTGCTGCTGGAAACGCCAGGCCAATTTGTCGCCAAGGACACGTTGCTGGCGCGGGTCTGGCCGTGCAGCGTGGTCGAAGAGAACAACTTGCGCGTGCACATCGCGGCCCTGCGCCGTGCGCTGGACGGGCAGCGCTATATCCTCAACGAGCCTGCGCGTGGCTACTGTTTTGTCGCACCGTCGACCGCTGCGTCGGCGCGGCCCTGGCACAACCTGGCCGCCCGGCTCAGCCCGATGCTGGGCCGTGATGAGCTGCTGGGTGCACTGGTGCGGCGGCTGTCCGGCCAGCGGCTGATCATGCTCACTGGCTGCGCCGGCGTGGGCAAGAGCACCTTGGCCCTGGCCCTGGCCGAACGGGTGTTGCCGCGCTATCGCGACGGCGTGGGCTGGGTGGATTTGGCGACGGTCCACGCGCCGAGCCAACTGCTGCGCCATCTGGCCGCGACCCTGAACCTGCAACCGTGTAGCAGCGCCCACGCACTGTGCGAGCAGTTGGCTGCGCGCCACCTGTTGCTGGTGCTCGACGGCGCCGACGTGCTGCTCGGCGCCTGCCGCCATCTGGTGCGCGTGCTGCATGAAAAAGCGCCGCAGGTGACGGTGCTGTTGACCAGCCGCGAAGCCTTGCAAGTGCCCGGCGAGTGGGTGCAGCGCGTGCCCAGGCTGGCGCTGCCTGCGCCCTCGGCCTGGGGCAGTGTCGAGCAGGCGATGGTCTACCCGGCGGTGCATGTGTTTGTCGCGCGGGTACGTGCCGGTCAGCAAGGGTTTGTGCTGCGCCCGCAGGACCTGGCGCCATTGCGCGATATCTGTCGGCGCCTCGACGGCATTCCCCTGGCCCTGGAACTGGCGGCGGCACAGGTCGAGGCCCTGGGCTTACGCGGCTTGCAGGCGCAGTTGCAACAAGGCGTGCAGGTGTTGACCCGTGGCCGACGCACGGCGATAGAACGTCATCGATCCCTGACCGCTGCACTGGACTGGAGTTACGAGCGCCTGAGCCTGCCGCAGCGCTGGCTGTTTTTGCAGTTGGCGCTGTTCAAAATGGCCGTGACCCTGCCGCTGTTGAGCGAGCTGGTGGCCGGCACCGAGCTGGAACACGCCGACTTGTCCTACCTGCTGACACGTCTGGCGGCCACGTCGATGCTGACGGTGGAGCCGGGCCCGGGCCCTGCGCGCTACCGCCTGCTCAACAGCCTGCGCAGCTACGCCCTGGCGCACCTGCGTGACCCGGTGCAGGTGGCGCGTTTGCAGCAAGGTTATGGGCATTACCTGGGGCCGTTTTCAGGCCGGCCGTTTGTCTTGCAACTCGTCGAGCAGGCGGCGCACGCGGAGTAGGTCGTGGGTGGCAAACCCTTCACTGAATTGCGTGTAGACCGAATTCAGCAGGTCGCGCGCCGCCTGCACGCGCCCTTGGCCTTGCCACAGTTGTGCCAGTGACGTGGCGCTGCGTAATTCCCAGGCCAGCGCGCCTTGCTGGTTGGCCAGGCCCAGCGCCTCCAGCAGCAGTGATTCGCGCTTGCGCAGATCAGGGATTGCCTCGGCGCGCACGCGCAGAATCTCCGGCGTACACCAACCGGCCGCGCCGCTTCGGGCGCGCTCGAACAAGGCGTCATCCACGGCGAGGGCGTTGAAGGTTACCAGCGTGTCCCGGACCAGGCCCAGCCCTTGCAAATCCTTGTCGGTCGCCGTGCCCTCGTAGTGCCGCGCCCAGGTGTGGAACAACTGCACCGAGTGTTTGTGTGCCTGTCGCAGCAACAGGTCAAGCAGCGAACGCGCCGCCGCGCTGTCGCCGTTGTAGCGGGCGATCACCACGCCGGCCAGGGCCAGGGTGTAGCAGATCGAGGTGCCGTGGTTGATTTGCAGCGCCAGTTCCAGCGCCTGGTTCGCGGTGCGCCAGGCACGCTCGGGAAAACCCCGTAGCCACAGGGTGCGCGCGAGAATCGTCAACGACGCCACACTCTGGTCGTATTGCACGCCGAAGCCATGGGTAAACCGATTCAGGTGGCCGCTGTGGGCCATGCGCTGGATCACTTGTTCGGCGTTGTGCAGGGCGAGTGCCTGGTTGCCGGCAAAGTGTTGCGCCAGTACGCGCAGGCGCTGGGCGCTGAGGTCCAGCAAGGGCTCGGATTGTGGGCCAAGCTGATCAAACTGCAGGCTCTGCGCCAAGGCCTCACGGTAGTTGCCGCTGCACAGGTTGACCGCCATATGGCCCGACACCGCGCGCAGCTGGCCGCCCAAGTCTTTGCCGGCTTCGGCCAGGCGCCGCGCGCAGGCAAATGCTTGAAGGGTCTGCGGCGTGCCGCCCTGGGTGTGATAGGAAAAACTGCCCAGCGCCAGTTGCAAGGCCATGTGCAGGCGCTGGCTCGGCGCACGCGACTGCGCCAGGCGCGCCAGGGCTTTGTTCACGTACAACCCGTGCTCGCGCAGCAGGGATAATTCCTGCCACAGCGGCATGGCGCTGACGGTCAGGCGAATGCCCAGCAGGTGCGCGCCCCCGTCGCCCAAACACCCATCGAGGGCGGCGCGGATGTCCTCGCGCAGCGGCGCATAACGGTTGATCCACGCCTGCGTGGCGATCAGTTCCCAGTCCTCCTGCGCCTGCTCCATCAGCGCCAGGCACCGCGCCGCATGGCGCTCACGGGTGGCCTCAAGCTCATTGGCCACGCTGAGCTTTTCCAGCGCATAGGTGCGGGTGATATCCAGCAGGCGGTAGGCCACTTCATCGTCGCCAGCCTCTACATTGAGCAGCGACTTGGCGACCAACTGGGTGATCGAGCCCAGCACTTCGTTCGGCGCAATCTGCTCACCGGCGATCACCGCCGCCGCGCTGGCCAGGCTGAACCCGCCACGAAATACCGCCAGGCGGCGCAGGCAAATCTGCTCGCACGCGGTCAGCAATGCAAAACTCCAGTCCAGCGTGGCCCGCAGGGTTTGCTGGCGGGGCAGGGCGCTGCGCCGGCCACGGGTCAACAGGCGAACGTTGTCTTCCATCTGCACCCGCAGCCGCTGCAGGCCGAAGCGCTGGATCTGCGCGGCGACCAGTTCAATCGCCAGCGGAATCCCGTCCAGGCGTTGGCAGATGTCGATGGCCAGCGGCAAGTCGGCTTCGCTGAGTTCAAAACTGTCTTGATGCGACAGCGCGCGTTCGATCAGCAGTTGCAGCGCCGGGTAGCCCAGGGCCTGGGCACGGTTGCCCGTCGCTGGCGGGCAGGCCAGCGGTTCGAGGCGTTGCACGTGTTCACCTTCGGCGCGCAGGGCTTCGCGGCTGGTGGCCAGGATGTGCACGTGGGGCGCATGGCGCAGCAGGGTTTCGCTGATCAGGGCGATGTCGTCGAGCAGGTGTTCGCAATTGTCGATCACCAGCAGCAACTGACGCGCGTGCAGGCTGCGGGCGAGGGCGAGCAGGGGCTCATGCTCGGTGGGCGTAAGGTCGAGCAATGCGGCGAGGTTGGGCAGGATCATCGCCGGCGCGCTGAGCGGCGCCAGGTCCAGCAGGCGGATGCCGTCGCGGTAGTGCCCGATCAGTAATTCCGCCACCCGCAGCGCCACGGTGGTCTTGCCGATGCCACCCGCGCCGGTCAGGGTAATAAAGCGTTGTTGCGGCAATTGCTGCACCAGCGCATCGATCAGCGCCTGGCGGCCGAGCATGCGGGTGCGGCGCAGCGGCAGGTTATGGCCCTGGCTGTGGGGAATGCCGTCGGCGGCAAGCGTCATCGGTTCGATGCTCAGTGGTGCGACAAAACTGTAGCCACGCTGGGCCACGGTGACGATATAGCGCTGCCCCGCCTGACCATCGCCCAGCGCCTTGCGCAGCGCGGCCATGTGCACGCGCAGGTTGCCGTCTTCCACCACGGTTTTCGGCCACACCCGCGCGATCAGTTCCTGCTTGCTCACCACCTTGCCGGCCTGCTCCAGCAGGATCAGCAAAATATCCACCGCGCGCCGCCCCAGGCGCAACGGGCGACCGGCTTCCAGCACCAGGCGCTGGCGCGGGTGGATGCGGTAGGGGCCGAAGTGCACGGCCTGTTCGCTGGGGTCACTCATGGTGGCCGATGCTCGGGGAAAAGGGTCTGGCCAGCATATTCCAGGCGTGTGCCGACCACTAGGCCGCAATCACTTGCGGCTTGTGACGCAACTGGTGGTTTCGCCAGGTCATCGGGTTGACGCCCTCGCTGCGGGTGAATATATGGCAGAAGTGCGCCTGGTCGCAGAACCCGCATTCCAGGCTGATTTGCGTCAGGCTCAAGGACGACCCGGTGATCAACTCCTTGGCGCGCTGGATGCGCTGTTGGCGAATCCACTCCTGCGGCGACAGCCCGGTGGTGCACTTGAACGCCCGGGAAAAGTGGCTGCGCGACAGCGCGCACGCCTGCGCCAGGTCGGCAATCGCCAGGCTTTCACCGAGGTTGGCGAGGATCAGCTGTTTGGCAATGCGTTCGCGCCGGGGGCATAGGCCGCCGGTCGCGCTAAAACGTGGCGCACAGTACTCAAGTCGGGCCATGACAAATATCCGTAGTCGATGGGAGCGTTCCCGGTGAATGGATCCAGTGTAGACCGCCTCATTCTTGGCGCCGGACCGTCTGGCTGACGAGTTAATCGTTGTTAATTTCGCCAGCTCAGGGCGTGGAAAAGACAGCACAGGCGTGCAATCGGCAGGTGGGGGCGTGTGCTTATCTGGCGGCCTGGAAACCCTGTGGAAACCGCCATGAACCGCAACGACCTGCGCCGCGTCGACATGAACCTGCTGGTGATTTTCGAAGCGCTGATGTTCGAGAAGAACCTGACCCGCGTCGCCGAAAAACTCTTTATGGGCCAACCGGCCGTGAGTGCGGCGTTGGGGCGGCTGCGGGATTTGTTCGACGACCCGTTGCTGCTGCGCAACGGGCGGGGCATGGAACCCACGCCACGGGCATTGGCGATACTCAAGGAGTTGCAACCGGCCATGGACACCATCTCCGGCGCGGTCAGCCGTGCCAAGGATTTTGACCCTTCCACCAGTTGCGCGGTGTTCCGTATCGGGCTGTCGGACGATGCGGAGTTTGGCTTGTTTCCGCCGCTGCTCAGCCAACTGCGTGAGGAGGCGCCGGGGATTGTGGTGGTGGTGCGTCGGGCCAATTACCTGTTGATGTCGGCGTTATTGGCCAGCGGCGAGATTTCGGTGGGGGTGAGTTACACCACGGAATTGCCGGCGAATGCCAAGCGCAAGAAGCTGCGGGATATTCCCTGCAAGGTGCTGCGTGGGGACGACGGGGAGGCGCCGTTGACCCTGGATGACTACTGCGCGCGGCCCCATGCGATGGTGTCGTTTTCGGGGGATTTGAGCGGCAACATCGACCTGGATTTGGCGCGGATCGGCAGGGCACGCAGGGTGGTGCTGGCGGTGCCGCAATTCAGTGGGTTGCGGGCGTTGTTGGCGGGCACGCAGATTATTGCGACCGTGCCGGATTATGCGGCTTGTGCGTTGACCGAGGGCACGGTGTTGCGGGCTGAGGACCCGCCGTTTGAGATCGAGGCGGCGGAGTTGTCGATGGTGTGGAGTGGGGTGCATGACAATGACCCGGCGGAGCGGTGGTTGCGGTTGCGTATAAGTGAGCATATGGCTCGGGCTTTTTAGTCGTGGCGGCCTGTGGGCCGACCAGGCTGGTTGGTGTGTTGTGTACATATCCGTTGCTGCGGTTACGGCGGCTTAGGGTTCCGCCCTTACGGCGGGTCACTTTTGTAAAGACACAAAAGTAACCAAAAAGTCTTCGCCCCACCACTCGGCACCTCGC
>NZ_JACAPL010000009.1:0-99905 GCF_013385735.1 Pseudomonas sp. D2002
GCTGCCAAGCCAGCCGCTAAAACCGCTGCTGCAAAACCAGCTGCCAAGCCAGCCGCTAAAACTGCTGCTGCAAAACCAGCTGCCAAGCCAGCCGCTAAAACCGCTGCTGCAAAACCAGCTGCCAAGCCAGCCGCAAAACCAGCTGCTGCGAAACCAGCCGCCAAGCCGGCCGCAAAACCAGCTGCCGCCAAGCCTGCACCGGCCAAGCCAGCAACTCCAGCAGCTCCGGCTGCTACCCCCGCAGCTTCCACCGCTCCAACCGCATCGGCCAGCAGCACACCTGCACCGGTAGCGCCAAGCACCACCCCAACCAGCGCTTCCTAAGTGCTGGTGGCCATGACGCGCAGCAACTGCAGCGCGTCAGGGTCAAGGCTGGCGGCTTCGGTCGCCAAGCCTTCAAGCCATCCTTGTTGACCCTCGCTTTCTCCGATCGGCCATGTGTGCGCCAGCGCTTCCAGGCGCGTCAGCAACTGCCGTTCAGCTTCCAATTCCAGGGCTTTGAGCCGTTCGCGTAACGCCGCCAATTGCGCATCCTGTTGCGCCATGGCTCGCCATTGCACGCGCACCTGCCGTAAGGGTTCGACCACTTCTTTCTGCCACGGCTGGGCAATGCGCTGCAGCGCCTGCATGCGTTCGGGTGTCGACGCCACACTGCGCTGTTCAAGCCACGCGCCACAGAGCAACAGGCATACATCCGCGCCTTGCGCCTGCAGGCGCAGGCAAGCGGCTTCGCACCCTGGGCGGGCGTAAGTCGAGAGGGCAAAGCTCCACAGGTCAGCGCACATATTCACACCCAAGCCAGCGGCCAACGAAGCTGGTAGACTCCGCCGCCATTATGATCCGACTTCAAAGCCTAACATTACAGCGTGGCCCGCAACGTCTTCTTGAAGACGCCGAGCTGACCCTGCACGCCGGTCACAAAGCCGGCCTGATCGGTGCCAATGGCGCCGGCAAATCCACGTTGTTTGCGCTGTTGCTGGGCGAGCTGACCCCGGATTCCGGGGATTGCCTGCTGCCGGCCGACTGGCGCATCGCCCATATGCGCCAGGAGATCGACACCCTGGACCGCATCGCGATCGACTACGTGCTCGATGGCGACCTGCGTCTGCGCCAGGTGCAACACGACCTTGCCGAGGCCGAGAAAGCCCAGGACGGCGCCGCCCAGGCCCGCCTGCACGCCGAACTCGACAGCGCCGACGGCTACACCGCCGACGCGCGTGCCCGCAAGATGCTCGCCGGCCTTGGGTTTACCAACGAGCAGATGGATCGCCCGGTCGCCGACTTCTCCGGTGGCTGGCGCATGCGCCTGAACCTGGCCCAGGCACTGATGTGTCCGTCGGACCTGTTGCTGCTCGACGAACCGACCAACCACTTGGACCTCGATGCGATCCTGTGGCTGGAAGATTTCCTCAAGAGCTACCCGGGCACCTTGCTGCTGATTTCCCACGACCGGGATTTCCTCGACGCCGTGGTCGACAACATCGCCCACGTCGAACAAAAGAAAATCACGCTCTACCGTGGCGGCTACACCGCGTTCGAACGCGCGCGTGCCGAGCGTCTGGCCCAGCAGCAACAGGCCTTCGAGAAGCAGCAGGCGCAGCGTGCGCACATGGAAAGCTACATCGCCCGGTTCAAGGCCCAGGCCACCAAGGCCCGTCAGGCCCAGAGCCGAATCAAGGCGCTGGAGCGCATGGAAGAGCTGTCGGCAGCCCACGTCGATTCGCCGTTCGACTTTGTGTTCCGCGAGTCGGTGAAGATCTCCAGCCCGTTGCTGGACCTGTCGGATGCGCGCCTGGGTTATGGCGACAAAACCATCCTGGAGAAGGTCAAGCTGCAGCTAACGCCGGGTGCGCGCATCGGTTTGCTCGGCCCTAACGGTGCGGGCAAGTCGACACTGATCAAGAACCTGTCGGGTGAGTTGCAACCCCTGGCCGGCCGCCTGACCCGGGGTGAGAACCTGGTGGTGGGCTACTTTGCCCAGCATCAGTTGGACTCTCTCGATTCCAAGGCCAGCCCGCTGTTGCACCTGCAACGTTTGGCGCCGACCGAGCGCGAGCAAACCCTGCGCGATTTCCTCGGCGGTTTCGACTTCCGTGGCGCGCGTATCGATGAGCCGGTGCTGAATTTTTCCGGTGGCGAAAAGGCCCGACTTGCCCTGGCGTTGATCGCCTGGGACCGGCCGAACCTGTTGCTGCTCGACGAACCGACCAACCACCTGGACCTGGAAATGCGCCTGGCGCTGACCATGGCCCTGCAAGAGTTCAGCGGTGCGGTACTGGTGGTGTCTCACGATCGCCACTTGCTCAAGAGCACCACCGATAACTTCCTGCTGGTGGCTGACGGCAAAGTCGAAGAGTTCGACGGCGACCTGGACGACTACGCACGCTGGCTGACGGATTACCGCCTGCGCAACGCGCCGACCAGCAACACGCCGGTCAACCCGGACAAAACCGACAAGAAGGCCCAGCGCCAAGCCGCCGCCGCACTGCGCCAGCAGTTGGCGCCGCACAAGCGCGAAGCCGACAAGCTGGAAGCCGAGCTGGGCAAGGTGCACGAGCGCCTGGCCAAGATCGAAGCCAGCCTGGGCGACAGCGCCGTGTACGAGGCCGCGCGCAAGGACGAGCTGCGCGACCTGCTGGCCGAACAAGCCAAGCTCAAGGTGCGTGAAGGGCAGTTGGAGGAAACCTGGATGGAAGCCCTCGAACTGCTCGAAAGCCTGCAAGCGGAGCTGGAGGCGCTGTCCTGATGGAGGCGCTGCAGCTGCCGTTGCCCACCCAGTGGGTCGAGCCTGCCTGGGTTGGCGTGCAAATCCTGCTGATCCTGCTGGCCGGTTACCTCGCTCAACGCTTCGTCGCCAAGGGCCTCACTCGCCTGGGTGAGCGTTACCCGTTCCCGCCGCAACTGCTGATGCCCCTGCGTGGCGGCCTGCGCTGGCTGATCATGGGCAGTGCGCTGATCTTCGTGCTGGGTCGCCTCGGTGTCTCCGCCACAGTGTTGTGGACGGCGCTGTCGGGGTTTGTCGCGGTCGCCGCCGTGGCGTTCTTCGCCATGTGGTCGGTGCTGTCCAACCTGTTGTGCGCCATTCTGATTTTCACTGTCGGGCCATTCCGCCTCGGTGACATCGTCGAACTGGTGGATACCGTCGACAAACCCGGCGTAAAAGGCCGGGTGGTGGCAATCAATCTGCTCTACACCACGTTGATTGAAGTCGAAGAAGCAGGTTCCGACAGCGCGATGGTGCAGGTGCCTAACAGCTTGTTCTTCCAGCGCTCAGTACGGCGTTGGCCCGGCACCCACGTGTTTCCGGGCGACCGCTGACATCCCGCGCGATTAAAAATAGATAGCCAGCCTTTGGGCGGTGGAGTTAGCTTTAGGCATAACCGCTAACTCTCCCTCAGAGGTGTGTAATGGCACTCGACACATGGCTGGCCTTTTTCCTGGCCAGTTGGATCATCTCCCTTTCCCCCGGCGCCGGGGCCATCGCTTCGATGTCCAGCGGCCTGCAATACGGTTTCCTGCGCGGTTACTGGAACGCCATTGGCCTGCAGCTGGGCCTGGCGATGCAAATTGCCGTGGTCGCGGGTGGCCTGGGTGCCATTCTGGCGGCGTCTTCGAATGCGTTCTATGCGATCAAATGGTTTGGCGTGGCGTACCTGGTGTACCTGGCGGTCAAGCAATGGCGTGCCCTACCCATGGACATGAGCGAGGACGCGGCGATTCGTCCGATCGGCAAACCGCTGGCGATGATGTTCCGCGGGTTCCTGGTCAATGCGAGCAACCCTAAAGCCCTGGTGTTCATGCTGGCGGTGCTGCCGCAGTTCGTGGACCCGCACGCGCCGCTGCTGATCCAGTACCTGATCCTGGGTGCGACCATGATCAGCGTCGATATGATCGTGATGGCGGGTTATACCGGGCTGGCGTCGAAGGTCTTGCGCCTGTTACGTACGCCTAAGCAGCAAAAACGCATGAACCGTACGTTTGCCGGCTTGTTCGTCGGGGCTGCGGGTTTCCTGGCCAGCTTGCATCGCGCAACGACGTAAGCCGCAATTGAACTGAAGGAACCCAATCCAAAATGTGGGAGCGGGCTTGCTCGCGAAAGCGGAGTGTCAATCACAGGCTGTATTGACTGATCTACCGAATTCGCGAGCATGCCCGCTCCCACATTGGTTTTGCGTTGTCTGTGAACGCTTTGGGTCAGCGCAAAATCTTCGGCGCTTCATCCCTCGGCAGGTTATTGCGCAACGCAGGCTTGCCGGGGTCTTGATAGCCGCCGCCCAGCTGCTCCGCCAATTGCCGCGCCACATCCTCACCCAAGGCTTTCGACACTTCCTTCACCACGCGCGGCCGGTTCAGGCTCACGCGCACATCGCGGCTGTTCACCAGCTTGGTGTCCTGGCCTTCGCCCATGGCGGTAAACGCCGAGGTAATCTCGAAGGTGCGGGTGTTGATCAGGCTGAAGTCCGCCACCAGTGTCAGGCCCAGTACGGCCGAGTAGCTGTTGGTGTGGTCCAGGGCGTTGATGTCCTGGGTGAAGTCGATGTCTGACAGCGTGCCGAACAGCACGTAGTCTGCGCCCTTGAAGTTACCGGCCTTGATGCGCTTGATCACGTCATACACGTCGCCCTTGGCGTCGGCGGTATAGGGCGTGCCTTGCACCAGCTGAAACTGGTGCGATTTGAGAATTTCGCCCTTGATATCACCGCTGAATTTACGCAGCTCGGTCTGTTCGATGTAGCTGGTGCGGCTCTCGTACTCGCTGTAGTTCGACGCACCACTGGCGTGATACGCGCTGGCCTGGAAGTTGTTGCTGGCCGAGACCGCGTGGATGTATTCCTCAACCCGCGCCTCGTAGGCAAGGTCAGTCACCGCGATCTTCGGGGCGGCCGAGGCGCCAAAGGCGCACAGCAGGCCGATCATGCCGATCCATGCACGCATTGTTTAGCGCTCCGTGGTTTTGCGGATTTCTTTCTCGTCCATCCATTCGGCCAGGCCGCTCTCGACGTCGATCAGCTGCAGGCTGAACTTGTAGAACACGTCCTTGTAGTCCGCGCTGCGCTTGACGATGGAGCTGATCGAGCCTTCCAGGCGGTACTTGGCGGCCACCATGTTGCCGGTCTTGCTGACGGTCGACTTCTTGTACAAGCCGCTCTGGTTCTGCAGCTTCAACTGGTCGACCTGGCTCTGCATGTCGGTGTTGTCACTGGCGAAGCGCGCGGTGCCGGTCTTCATCAGCTGGGTCTTGATCGACGTGGTGATCTCGCGGGTGTCGATGTACTCGCTGGTCTTGTTCTTCACGTCGTACACCTGCACCACCGGGCGGCCTTGCAAGATGCCGGACTGGGCCAGGGAGCGGGTCATGCTTTCGGCGATCATCTGCAGGTCGGTGGAACCGAACTCGTTGGTCACCAGTTCCACGGCCTTGGTGTCGCCATAGCTGATGTTCTTGCCGCCGAGTACCGGCGAGGTGTTTGAGCAGCCGCTGGCGAGGAGGGCAACGACGGCGATAATCGAAAAGCGTGCAAACATGGGGAAATCTCTCTGAATACGGATTGAGCCGCGGCTCAAGGGGTTTTCACTTCAAGGCGGAAGTCTGCGGCCTGGGGCAGGTTGGCGATTGCCGGCAGGAAGGTCGCCTGGTTGGCGTACAGGTTCAGCACTTTCCAGGTTTCTTCATCGCCTACCGGGAAGCCGTCGGCACCCAGCCAGGCGAAGCGGTAATACATCATCTGGTTGCTGCTGGTGATGTTGCTCAACTGCACCTTGGCCGTGAGGAAGCCGTTTTCACGGGCGACACGAATGGCACCGACGGCGATGCCTTTGAATTTGCCCATCACCACGATTTTGCTGGCGGCGCTGCCGGGCTCTGGCGGCGGTGGGGTGGCGCAGCCCGCGAGCAGGACCAGCGCCAGGGCGCCGAGGATGAAATGACGCATAGCGTGTTCCTTAAGGTTGTTTGAGGGCGATGGCTTGAGTGGAAGTGCTCGGCACTACATGGGCCGCGAGGCCGCCAGCGAATACTTGGTTGCCGACCACGCGCAGGGTGATCACCTGGTAGCGCTGGTCGGCCTTGACCGTTACCAGCGTGCCGCCCAGGGCGTTGGGCAGGCTGACCTGATGGTCGCCGTGCTTGAGGCGCAGGCGCGTCACTTGGGTCATGTCCGGCAGGGTGCGCCAGGTGCGGGTGTCGGCGCCTTCGGTCACGGCCGAGGCGATGCCCAGCACCAGGCCTGCCATGGGGTTGGTCTTGTTCAGATTGTTCTGCGCGATGCCTCGGCTGACGGCACGCACCGTGGTGCGCAGGATGATCCCCGGCATGTCGTCACGCAGGGCGCGGCGCGACATGGCGGTGGTGCTGTTGAGTGCGGTGAGGTTCTGCTGCTTGCCATCCACGCCGATCTGGGCAAATGGCGCGGTGGAAGTGTCGGCCTTGATCACCGGGAACGACAGTGGCGTAATCACAAAGTGACCGTCGATCGGGATCGGCAGTGGCAGGCGAATCGAATCACGCGCCGGTGCCAGGCCGCTCTGGACCACGATCAGCACGTCAGTCTCATCGGCGCCGACCGTGGACTTGTCCAGGTCGAGCAATGCCTGTTCCAGCAGCGGTGTGTTGGGGCGCAGTTCGGCGGCCTTGCGATAGCCGGGTGCAGCCAGGTCTTTTTCGCCCAGGGCTTCGTAGACAAAGCCTGCCAGGTAATGGCTGAACGCACTTTGGTAGCTGTTTTTCAGGCCGATCACTTCCGGCGCGTTCAAGGTTTCAACCGGGTAACCGCGCAGGTCTTTGAGCTGGGTGGTGACGCCTTGGCGCTCGGCTTCGTTTTCGCGCTTGAGGTATTCCTTGTCACGCAGGTCGGCGATCACGGCTTCGCGTTCGTGGGTTTTCTTGATCTCGGTGCGGGCGCCGTCGAAGTCATTCAGGGCCAGCAGGTTCAAGGCCATCTGGGTGGTCAGCATGACTTTTTCGTAGTCATAGCCTTCGTAACGACGCACTTTGTCGTTGACCATGAAGCTGCCGAATTGGGCGAGGTATTTCTCGCTGTCGAACTTGACCGACTCTTCCCACTTGTAGACTTGCAGGTCGGCGCTGCGCCAGGCGGTCTGGCTGCCGGTGAGGTCGCCCTTGGCCCGCAACAGCTCGCCCTTTTCAAAGAAATAGAGCAAGTCCTTGTCTTCGCTGGTGTTGTTTTTTTCCAACAGGGTCAGGGCGCCTTCGACATTGCCGGTGGCCAACTGCTGGTTGGTGGCTTGCAGCTCAGTGTCGTAGCTGCGGAACATCGAGCAACCGGATAATAAGGTCACCACCGCGAGTGCGAGCGGGGTTAGGGCGCGAAAAGCCATTTAAACGTCTTCCCTGAAAGTAATCAGCTGATGCTCTAATTCCTCATAAGAAAGAGGAAATAAATTCCCTTTCGCAATAACAGGGCGCGGCATTATAGGCACCGAGACTGGCAAAACAATGGCTTTTTGCTCTGATGTGATCGTCAAGTGCCACCATCGCTGTTTTCGAAATGAGTCATCCTTTCCACGCGAAATCATTAACGCCTTGAGTCAAACCTTTTAACGATAAACAATGTGTTACTTCGCATTTCCACTTGAGATTCATTCATGACTGCCCCCTACCGTTTTCTCGCCTGGCTGCTGCTGCCAGCGTTGATGTCGTGCAGCGTCAACCTGCTGGCTGCGACTGCCGAGGGCGCCCCGCAAGCCCTGCATTTGCTGGATTACATCGGCGCTGACTACCCTCCGACGGTGGAGGCGGGCGAGGTGGTCGATGAGTCTGAATACCGCGAACAATTAGAGTTTCTCGGGGTGTTGCAGGGCCTGGTGGCTGAACTGCCGCAAAGGCCGGAGCGTGTGGAGCTGGTCAAGGGCGTCGATGAATTGTTAGCGGCGGTAACCGCTCGCCAGGAGGGCACGACAGTCGCCCGCCAAGCCCGCCAATTGGGCGCCAAGCTCGCGGTGGCGTATGAAGTCAGCCAGGCTCCGGCGATCACACCAGACCCCGCGCGTGGCGCGCCGCTCTACGCCCAGCATTGCTCGGTGTGCCATGGCACTGCCGGCGCGGGTGATGGTCCTGCGTCAACGGGCATGACGCCGCCGCCTGCTAACCTGCGCGACGCGGTGCGCCTTGATCGCCTCAGTCTTTATGCGATCTACAACACCCTTGGCCTGGGCGTCGAAGGCACCGACATGCCGTCCTTTGCCGATCAACTGGATGATCGTCAACGCTGGGACCTGGCAACCTATATCGCCGGCTTCACTGCCGACCCGGCCGCAGCAAACAGCGCACAACCTTTCAACCTCGCCGACCTGGCGCGCCAAACCCCCAATGAAGTGCTGGCCGCTGACGGCCCGGCCGCGGCCGCCACATTCCGCGCCCAGCGTGCACAACCGCCGCAGGTCAAGCGTGGCCCGGCGCAGTTGCTCGACTACACCGCGACGACCCTGGACAAAAGCCTCGCCGCCTTCCGCAACGGTGACCACGAACAGGCTTATGACTTGTCGGTAGCGGCTTACCTGGAAGGTTTCGAGCTGGTGGAAAGCTCGCTGGATAACGTCGACGCCAACGTGCGCAAGGACACCGAGAAAGCCCTGATGGCTTACCGGCAGTCATTGCAGGACGGCCTGCCGATCGAGCAGGTGCAGCAGCGCCTGGACGTGGCCAAGGGCAAGCTCACTGAATCGGCCGGCTTGCTGGGCAGTGATGGCTTGAGCTGGTCGTTGAGCTACATCTCCGGCTTGCTGATCCTGTTGCGCGAAGGCCTGGAAGCGATCCTGGTGCTGGCGGCTATCCTGGCGTTCCTGCGCAACACCGGCCAGCAGTCGGCAGTGCGCAGCGTTAACGTCGGCTGGGGCCTGGCGCTGTTGGCTGGCCTGGCGACCTGGGCATTGGCGGCGTATGTGATTGACGTCAGCGGCGCCCAGCGCGAATTGCTCGAAGGCTGCACGGCACTGTTCGCCAGTGTGATGGTGCTGTGGCTGGGCGTGTGGATGCACGACCGACGCCACGCAGCGGCCTGGCAGGATTACATCAAGAGCAGCCTGGTGGGCGGCGGCGGGCGGTTCGGCTTCGCGATGCTGGCGTTCTTCTCGGTGTACCGCGAGTTGTTCGAAGTGATCCTGTTCTACGAAACCCTGTGGTTGCAGGCAGGCCCCGCTGGGCACAACGCGGTGCTGGCCGGTGGCGCCACGGCGCTGGTGCTGCTGGTGGGCCTGGCGTGGGTGATCCTGCGCGGTTCGGCGAAGTTGCCACTGGCGTTGTTCTTCGGCATCAACGCGGCGCTGTTGTGTGCGCTGTCGGTGGTGTTCGCCGGGCATGGCGTGAAGGCGTTGCAGGAAGCCGGCATCTTCGGCACGCGACCGGTGGCGTTCTTTGACTTCGACTGGCTGGGTATTCACGCCGATGCCTATTCGTTGAGTGCGCAGGCCTTGGCGATCCTGGCAATTGTGGTGCTGTATGGCCGCAGCCGCCTGGCGGAAAAACGCCGCGTGGCAGCATGACGATGCGCGTTTGGATCGATGCAGATGCTTGCCCGCGCGCAGCCAAGGACCAAGTCGTGAAGTTCGCTCTCAAGCGCCAGTTCGACGTGGTGCTGGTGGCGGGGCAGAGTCAGATCAAGCCGAGTTTTGCCTGTGTGAAACTGATCGTGGTGCCCAGCGGCCTGGACGCGGCGGATGACTACCTGGTGGAGCACGCGGTGCCCGGTGAGTTGGTGATCTGCAGCGACGTGCCGTTGGCCGACCGGCTGGTGAAGAAGGGCGTGACGGCCCTCGATCCTCGGGGAAAGGAATTCAGCCCGGCGAACATGAGTGAGCGGCTGGCGGTGCGTAACCTGTTCACCGACCTGCGAGAGCAAGGCCAGATGGGCGGCGGCCCGCCGCCCCATGGGGAAAAGGACAAGCAGGCGTTTGCCAATGCTCTGGATCGGATTCTTACGCGGTTGATGCGCCAGGCCTGATTTTGTGGCGAGCGGGCTTGTTGTGGCGAGGGAGCTTGCTCCCGCTGGGTGGCGAAGCCGCCCCAACCCAGACGATGCGGTTATTCAGTGAAAATACGGTTGCAGGTTTGGGGCCGCTCCGCAGCCCAGCGGGAGCAAGCTCCCTCGCCACAGCCGCGCGTTTATCACCGCTTAGTCATTCTCGTGAGTCAACTCGAGCACGCGATCCACCAGCTTATTGATACCTGACGCCACCTCACTGATGCGCTTGCCGAGCATGTAGGCCGGGGTGCTCACCAGTTTGCGCGCGGTGTCTTCGACAATATCCTCAACCCCGCATTCCTGGTGAGTGGCGCCCATCTTGTCGAGGGCCGCGGCGGTGTCGGCGCAGTTGCCAATGGTGCAGGTCACGCCGGGGCCGTAGATCTTCGCGGCCAGCGCCGGCGAGATGCAGATCAGTCCCACCGGTTTGCCCGCTTCGGCAAAGGCCTCGGCCAGCGCCAGTACTTGCGGGTTGACGCTGCAACGCGCGCCTTCCACGGCAAAGTTCGACAGGTTCTTCGCCGCGCCAAACCCGCCGGGCACGATCAGCGCGTCGAAGTCTTCGGCACTCGCCTGCGCTATATCCTTCACTTCGCCGCGAGCAATGCGCGCCGATTCCACCAGCACATTGCGTGACTCGGGCATCTCTTCGCCGGTGAGGTGGTTGATCACGTGGTGTTGCGCAATATCCGGCGCAAAACATTGGACCTGAGCACCACGCTGATCCAGGCGAAGCAAGGTGATTACGCTTTCGTGGACCTCTGCGCCGTCGTACACGCCACAGCCGGAAAGGATCACTGCAATTTTTTTGCTCATGAATATTTCTCCCTATTTCGTGGCGTTAAATGTCTACTAATTTGTCACCTGTTGCCAATGGGATATCACGCCGCTGCCCCTAATCTTGATGTAACAAAAATAGACCGGACTAGCCCATGGACTTCGTGCCTTACGCGGTACCGTTTTTCATCGCCTTGATCGTGGTTGAGTTGCTGGCAGACCGCTGGCGCGGCGAGCGCAATTACCGGGTCGCAGATGCCATCAACAGCCTCAGCACGGGTGTGCTGTCCACCACCACGGGCTTGTTGACCAAAGGCGTGGGGCTGCTGACTTACGCATTCGCCCTCAAGCACCTGGCGCTGGTCGAGCTGCCCGCCGAGAGTGTGTGGACCTGGGTGTTCGCCTTTGTGTTCTACGACTTCTGCTACTACTGGCTGCACCGCTGCGGCCATGAGCGCAACATTCTGTGGGCCGCGCACTCGGTGCATCACCAAAGTGAGGACTACAACCTCACCACCGCCTTGCGCCAGACCAGCACTGGGTTTCTGCTGAGCTGGGTCTTCTACTTGCCCCTGGCCGTGCTCGGTGTGCCGCTGGTGGTGTTTATCAGCGTGGCGTCGCTCAATCTTCTGTATCAATTCTGGGTGCACACCCGCCATGTGCCCAAGCTCGGCTGGTTCGAGTGGTTCTTTGTCACACCGTCCAATCATCGGGCTCACCATGCACAGAATGCTCTCTACATGGATCGCAACTACGGCGGGGTGTTCATTATTTGGGACCGTCTGTTCGGCAGCTTCCAGGAAGAAGACGAAAACGAACCGGTGATCTTTGGCGTGACCACGCCCTTGGCCAGCTGGAACCCGCTGTGGGCCAACCTGCAGTTTTATGCCCAGCTGTGGAGTGACGCGCGACGTACCGAGCGTTGGTGGGACAAGCTGCGCATCTGGTTCATGCGCACCGGCTGGCGCCCGGCGGACGTGAAGGCCAAGTACCCGCTGGCCAAGCCCGACTTGAGCCAGTTCCGTAAATTCGAAGTGCCGTTGGATGCGCGCCAGCAGGTTTACATTGCCTTGCAATTTGCCGCGTATGTGGGGTTTGGCAGCTATTTGATGAATTTCGGCGAAGGGCTGCCGACGGCGGCCTTGGTCTTGGGCTGGAGTGCGATGGCACTGGGGTTGTTCACGTTGGGCGTCGCCCTGGAAAACCGCCCCTGGGCGCTGAAGGCCGAGCTGGTGCGCCTGGGGCTGAATGTGCCACTGGTGTGGCTGGCGCCGCTGGTCGGGCTGTGGCCGGCCAGCAGTTTGGGCTGGCTGGGTCTGGTGAGTTACAGCTTGCTCAGCGTAATCGGACTCTACTGTTGCAGGGGCCGGATTACTCGATTGGCGTCTTAGGCGCGTCGATCTTGGCGGGCTCGGCGAGTTGCTCTGCGGCCAGCCGGGCCTTTGCATCCTCGCAAGCCTGGCGGGCAATGCGCGCGTTCTTGAAGCGGCGACGCAGCCACAGGGCCAAGCCCAGCAACAACAGCGCGCCCAACACCCACAGCTCATATTTCTTGATGCTGCCGAGCATGCCTTCCAGCACTGCGCCAAAATGGTACGCCGCAGCGCCAAGCGCTGCTGCCCATACTGCCGCGCCAATGCCGTTAAGCAGCAAATAGCGCAAAGGCGGATAACCGGACAAGCCAATCGCCACCGGCATCACGGTGCGCAGCCCGTAGACGAATCGGAAACTCAGCACCCAGATGTCCGGATGCTTACGGATATGTTCCAGCGCTTTGTCGCCCATCAACTGCCAGCGCGGCTTGCGTGCCAGCAGTTTGCGCCCGTGCTTGCGCCCCAGGAAGTACCACAGCTGGTCGCCGGCATAGCTGCCGCAAAAGGCAACGACCACCACCAGGTTGATATCCATGTATCCACGGAACGCCAGGAAGCCTGCGAGAACCAAGATGGTCTCGCCTTCGAAGAAGGTGCCCAGGAAGAGCGCAAAGTAGCCGAAGTCATGCAGAAATTGTTGAAGCATGGTCTGGGGTGCTGGCGAAATGAACGCGCAGCCTACGCCTTCGTGAACATTCATGAAAGTATCGAGATGTGTCACGAAGTGAACAATTCCTACATAAACGACGAATGCGACTACAGGTCGCATCGATAAGCACAACTGTCATTCCTTCGTCATAATGGCCGCTTATAACTGCAACGCTCGCCCGTAAACGCGGGCTCAGGAGTCTGTCGTGAGCTTTACCCCTGCCAATCGCCTGTTCCCCGCCACCCGTCTGCGCCGCAATCGCCGTGATGATTTTTCTCGCCGCCTGGTACGTGAAAACGTGCTGACGACGAACGATCTGATCCTGCCGGTGTTTGTGCTGGACGGTGAAAATCGTCGGGAAGCGGTGGCTTCGATGCCGGGTGTGGAGCGTTTGACCATTGATCTGCTGCTTGAAGAAGCGGCGAATTGGGTTGAACTGGGGATTCCGGCGCTGGCGCTGTTCCCGGTGACACCGTCTGAACTCAAGTCCCTTGACGCTGCCGAAGCCTGGAACCCGCAAGGCATTGCCCAGCGTGCCACCCGCGCGCTGCGTGAGCGCTTCCCGGAACTGGGGGTGATCACCGACGTGGCGCTGGACCCGTTCACCACCCACGGCCAGGATGGCATTCTTGACGAAGACGGCTATGTTCAAAACGACATTACCGTCGATGCGCTGGTCAAGCAGGCGTTATCCCACGCAGCCGCAGGCGCCCAGGTCGTCGCGCCGTCGGACATGATGGACGGCCGCATCCAGGCGATTCGCGAAGCCCTGGAGCTGGCCGGCCACGTCAATGTGCGGATCATGGCCTATTCGGCCAAGTACGCCAGCGCCTATTACGGCCCGTTCCGCGATGCGGTGGGCTCGGCGCTGAGCCTGGGCAAGGCCAACAAGGCTTCGTACCAGATGGACCCGGCCAACAGCCATGAAGCCCTGCACGAAGTGGCGGCCGACCTGGCCGAAGGCGCCGACATGGTGATGGTCAAGCCCGGGATGCCGTACCTGGACATCCTTTGCCGGGTCAAAGAGGAATTCAAGGTGCCGACCTTTGTCTATCAGGTCAGCGGTGAATACGCCATGCACATGGCCGCGATCCAGAATGGTTGGTTGAGTGAAGGGGTGATCCTCGAATCCCTGACTGCCTTTAAACGTGCTGGCGCCGATGGCATTCTGACTTACTTCGCCGCCCGCGCTGCCCAATTGCTTAGAGAGCAACAATAGCCCTCACAGGAACACTCGATGAATACCGAAGGACTCTCAGAAGTTGCCGTAAAAGACGCTCACCCGGTGGTGGAACAAGTCACCGAAACGCCGCCTGAAATGGAGCCGGCACCGCCTGCCGTGGTAGCCGAGGCGCCCGCGCCGGCCCCGGTAGCGGCGGTGACCAACCTGGATGACAGCAGCCTGTACATCCACCGCGAGCTGTCGCAACTGCAATTCAACATCCGCGTGCTTGAGCAGGCGCTGGATGAGTCCTATCCGCTGCTGGAACGGCTGAAATTCCTGCTGATCTTCTCCAGCAACCTGGACGAGTTCTTCGAGATCCGCGTTGCCGGCCTCAAAAAGCAAATCACCTTCGCCCGCGAACAAGCCGGCGCCGACGGCCTGCAGCCGCATCAAGCGCTGGCGCGCATCAGCGAGCTGGTGCATGGCCATGTGGACCGCCAATACGCGATCCTCAACGACATCCTGCTGCCGGAACTGGAAAAACATCAGGTCCGCTTCATCCGTCGCCGTCACTGGACCACCAAGATCAAGACCTGGGTGCGCCGTTACTTCCGTGACGAGATTTCCCCGATCATCACGCCGATCGGCCTCGACCCGACGCACCCGTTCCCGCTGCTGGTAAACAAGAGCCTGAACTTTATCGTCGAGCTGGAAGGCATCGACGCCTTCGGTCGCGACTCCGGCCTGGCGATCATCCCGGCACCGCGCCTGTTGCCACGGATCATTAAAGTACCGGAAGAGGTGGGTGGCGCTGGCGACAACTATGTATTCCTGTCGTCGATGATCCACGCGCATGCCGACGACTTGTTCCAGGGCATGAAGGTAAAAGGCTGCTACCAGTTCCGCCTGACCCGTAACGCCGACCTGGCACTGGACTCCGAAGACGTCGAAGACTTGGCCCGTGCCCTGCGCGGCGAGCTGTTCTCACGCCGCTACGGCGACGCGGTGCGACTGGAAGTGGCAGACACCTGCCCTAAACACCTGTCGGACTACCTGCTCAAGCAGTTCAACCTGGCCGAGTCCGAGTTGTACCAGGTCAATGGCCCGGTCAACCTGACGCGCCTGTTCAGCATCACCGGCCTGGACAGTCACCCCGAGCTGCAATACACGCCGTTCACGCCGCAGATCCCGAAACTGCTGCAAAACAGCGAGAACATCTTCAGTGTGGTGAGCAAGCAGGACATTCTGCTGCTGCACCCATTCGAGTCGTTTACCCCGGTGGTCGACCTGCTGCGCCAGGCCGCCAAAGACCCGCACGTTCTGGCCGTGCGCCAGACGCTGTACCGTTCCGGCGCCAACTCGGAAATCGTCGATGCACTGGTCGACGCCGCGCGTAACGGCAAGGAAGTCACCGCGGTGATCGAGTTGCGTGCACGGTTCGACGAAGAGTCCAACCTGCAACTGGCCAGCCGCCTGCAAGCGGCCGGTGCGGTGGTGATCTACGGTGTGGTCGGCTTCAAGACCCACGCCAAGATGATGCTGATCCTGCGCCGCGAAGCCGGTGAGATCGTGCGTTACGCGCACTTGGGCACCGGCAACTATCACGCCGGCAACGCCAAGCTCTACACCGACTACAGCCTGCTGACCTCCGACGACGCCTTGTGTGAAGACGTCGGCAAGTTGTTCAGCCAGTTGATCGGCATGGGCAAGACCTTGCGCATGAAGAAGCTGCTGCACGCACCGTTCACGCTCAAGAAGGGCATGCTCGACATGATTGCCCGTGAGACCCAGTTCGCCCTCGACGGCAAGCCGGCGCACATCATCGCCAAGTTCAACTCGCTGACCGACCCGAAGATCATCCGCGCGCTGTACAAGGCCAGCCAGTCCGGTGTGCGCATCGACCTGGTGGTGCGCGGCATGTGCTGCCTGCGCCCGGGCATTGTCGGCGTGTCGCACAACATCCATGTGCGCTCGATCATCGGTCGCTTCCTGGAGCACACGCGGGTGTTCTACTTCCTCAACGGCGGCGAGGAGCAGATGTTCCTCTCCAGTGCCGACTGGATGGAGCGCAACCTCGATAAGCGGGTGGAAACGTGCTTCCCGGTGGAGGGCAAGAAACTGATCATGCGTGTCAAGAAGGAGCTGGAAAGCTACCTGACCGACAACACCCACAGCTGGAGCCTGCAATCGGACGGCCGTTACGTGCGTAACACACCAACCGGCAACCAGAACCCGCGCAGTGCGCAGGCGACGTTGCTGGAGAAGTTGGGTAGCCCGATTCTGGCGGTGAATTAAAACCCGACAGGGTTCAACAATGTGGGAGCGGGCTTGCTCGCGAAAGCGGAGTTTCAGTCAACAGATTCATCGACTGATCCACCGCTTTCGCGAGCAAGCCCGCTCCCACATTTGTTTTGCAGTGTTCTTTAGATCGGCTTAACGCAGGTTCAGCGTGAACCCCACCCGCGTCAGCCATTCCGCTTCCTGGGCGAAGTCCGCCTGGGTCAGCTGGTTTTCGTCCAGCCAGCCTTTGGGGAACACCACGTCCAGGCTGTCGCCGTTGGCGCGCAGGGTCACCTGGGGCATTTCCTGGGTGCCACGGATGTGGTGGAACAGAATCGCAAAGCGCAGCAGCACGCACAGGCGAATCAGCTTGATACCTTCGCCGCCGAAGTCGGCAAACTTGTCCTTGGGGATGTTGCGGCGATGGCCGCGCACCAGCAGGGCGAGCATCTGTTGGTCTTCACGGGAGAAACCGGCGAGGTCCGAGTGCTCGATCAGGTAGGCGCCATGCTTGTGGTAATGGTAGTGGGCGATGTCCAGGCCCACTTCATGCACCTTGGCGGCCCAGCCGAGCAGCTCGCGCCACACGCCGTCTTCCAGGTCCCAGTCCTCGGCCACCTGGTCGAACGCGTGCAGGGCTTTGCGCTCCACACGGGCGGCCTGTTCCAGGTCGACGTGATAACGCTCCATCAGCGAGCTGAGGGTGCGCTCACGCACGTCTTCGTGGTGATGACGGCCCAGCAGGTCGTAGAGCACGCCTTCGCGCAGGGCGCCGTCGCAGTGGTCCATGCGTTGTAGTTCGAGGGCGTCGAAGATCGCCTCGAGAATCGCCAGGCCGGCCGGGAAAATGGTGCGGCGGTCGGGTTTGATGCCGTCAAAGTCGATCTTCTCGGCATCGCCCAGCTTGAACAGTTTGCGCTTGAGCCACGCCAGGCCTTCGGCGTTGACCTCACCGGTGCCATGGCCGCCGGCCTTGAGGGCCAGGCCGATAGCGCGAATGGTGCCGGACGAGCCGATGGCTTCATCCCAGGTCAGGCGGTGTAGAGCGTGTTCGATGCTCATGATCTCCAGGCGCGCCGCCGTGTAGGCCTGTGCATAGCGCGCCGGGGTGATCTTGCCATCCTTGAAGTAACGCTGGGTGTAGCTGACGCAACCCATCTGCAGGCTTTCGCGCAGCAGTGGCTCGAAACGCTGGCCGATGATGAATTCGGTACTGCCACCGCCGATGTCCGCCACCAGGCGTTTTCCGGGGGTGTCGGCCAGGGTGTGGGACACGCCGAGGTAAATCAGGCGCGCTTCTTCACGGCCGGAAATGACTTCTACCGGGTGCCCGAGGATTTCCTCGGCGCGGCGGATGAAGTCGCCACGGTTGCGGGCTTCTCGCAAGGCGTTGGTGCCCACGATTCGCACAGCGCCCAAGGGCATGCCGTTGATCAGTTGGGCAAAACGCTTGAGGCAATCGAGCCCGCGCTGCATGGATTCTTCATTGAGCTGGCGCTCGTCGTCGATCCCGGCAGCCAGTTGTACTTTCTCGCCGAGCCGCTCAAGGATGCGGATTTCGCCGTTCTGGGCCTTGGCCACGACCATGTGAAAGCTGTTGGAGCCCAGGTCGATGGCGGCGATCAGGGACAGATTCTTGGCTTGGGATTGCGGCATGGTTTGGGGGTCTCGGTCGATAACCCGACCATCGTGCCACGATCGACCGCTGGCGCCAACGCGTTGTGCTTCAGTAATTTTTGTGAGGCTGGCTGTAGGGAATTCTTGTGGGAAATGTAGGGCGGGTTTGTAAGCAATAGTTGAATAGGGCCTTCGAGGCTGTAGGAGTAGATAACCACGCTCCATTGTAAGACCTGCTCAGAATTTGCTTACAGTAAGCGAGTAAATGGACTCGGCGTTATTTGCTTTTGTACTACCCGATCAGCGAGTTAGAGGGACAGTTTGTTTATATGCCTCCTACAGCGACTGTTGTGTTGTCTGATTCATTAATCAAGTGCCAAGGCGACAGACTGTCACCCGGCAATTTTGCCTGGTGGTATTTATTTATTGTTATGCATGTCCCGGAAGATAAATGATTGGGCGATGGAGTCGCCAAACACAAATAAAGAACACCTGATAACTTATTTTAGTGACAGGATGAGCATGAAAAAAATTGTTGGTTTGACTCTCGGTATTACCTGCCTGGCTGCGGCTTTAAGTGCCCAGGCAAACACGAACAGTGCGACATTGACCGTCATCGGCACGATCAAGCCTGCAGCGTGCAGCCTTAATCTTACTGGCAACGGTGAAATCAACTACGGCAATATTCGCTCGGGCGAATTGTCCCAGACGGCGTTCAACCCGCTCACGGAGAAGACCGTTGGCTTGAACATCCTTTGCAATGCGCCGACCACATTCGGGGTCACCTTCACCGATTTGCAAGCGGGCTCCAAGGTGCCGGGCATCCTGGGTGCGGGCTATACCGAAGCGCAGAGCTTTGGCTTGGGCGCTGTGGGTACCCGGCGAACCGGCGGCTACTCGGTTGCGCTCACCAACCTGCGGGCATCCAATACAACGCTGTATCCCATCATGCGTACTGGCGCCTCGTGGCAGCACAGTGACGGCAAAGTTGCACACCTGACCCAGTACTCGTGGCGCAATGGCTCGGCCCTGACGCCCGCCTCAATCAGTCAATTGACCGGCACTATTGCAGTCAAAGCTGTTATCAACAGGGCGGCGGAGTTGGACTTGAGGAACGACGTCTCCCTTAATGGGCGTGCGACGATTGTACTGAACTACACCTAAGCAATATAAAACAACCGATCCGGAAACTAACGCGTTCTGGTCGGTTGTTTTTTTGTGGGCGTTTGTCTGCCGGAAATCAAATTTATACGTTGTGGGGAACATTCAATGCGGTGTTGTTCGATACTAAGTCGAGCGTTGTTTTTTAGCCTGTTGTTTACTGCAGTTGCTGCGGCGGACGGTATGCAGCCTGAAACAACGGTGGTACTGCTCTATGAAGAAGAGGGCGAAGCCACAATAAACATCAAGAATACGGATGCAGGCCCGGCGTTGCTTCATTCAGTGGTAGAGAATGTGCCCGAGGACCTGGAGCCGCTGTTGATTGTCACACCGCCCATTACCCGCGTGGAGGCGGGCGACACGCAATTGGTACGCTTCATCAGTACCTTGAAGGAGCCGCTCAAGACTCAGCGGCTCAAGCGTGTGTCATTCGAGGGCATTCCCCAGGCGCGTGCCGAACAGGGGGCCACGATTGGTATCACCATCCGCCAGAATTTGCCGCTGATCCTGCACCCAAAAGGCCTGCCCCGGCATCAAACACCCTGGGAGTTACTGAAGTGGAAGCGGGTGGGTGAGCGTCTCACCGTGCATAACGACAGTGCCTATGTGGTGCGCATGGCGGCGGATGTGCAGTTGCTTCCACAAGGCATCAAGGCAGCGTTACCGCGTGCCTATATTTTGCCGGGCGAAGCGCTCGCCGTGTCAGCCGCAAGCCCCTTGGGCGGTGTGGCCGAAGTCGAGTTTCAGCCGGCGACTGTCTATGGGTTTGCGGTAGACGAATATCGGGCCGCAATCAATGCTGATGAGAGTTGACCGGCTCATGGCACGCCCTTCGAATCACGTCGCCCCCGCGTCGTTTTTGTTTTGCCGGCCGACGCTGCTCATGGGGTTTGCGACGCTGTGGGGGGCACCCGGTCTTGTTTCTGCGCTGGAGCTTGGCGAAGGTTTCGACGTTGCGGCGCTGACGGCCCACGGTATCGACCCGAAAGTGTCGGATTACTTCCGTGGCGCGGCGCGTTTTCGCGAAGGCGTCCAGGTGGTCGGGTTGCGCGTCAATGGAAACCCGCTTGGGTTGGTGGACGCACGGTTCGATCATGAAGGCCGATTGTGTTTCACGCCCGGATTGCTGGATAAAGCCGGCTTGGTAAAGCCCCGCACGATCATTCAGCAAGGCCTCACCCCGGATCAGGCCTGTCATGACTTTTTCGGGGAGTTCCCAACCACCATGGTGCGGTTGCGTCCCGGCATTGACGAGGTGGCGCTGGTGGTTCCGACCCAGTCATTGCGTGACCCACAGTGGGAGGCCGGGCATTTCTCCAAAGGCGGTTCGGCGGCGATATTCAACTACAACGTACTGGGTTTCGACAGCCGTTCGCGCAGTGGGTCCAGTCGGTTCGTTTCAGCCTATACCGAGGCAGGGTTTAACCTGGATGACTGGATTTTGCGCAGTCGCCAGTTTTATGTGGCCGACAACGGCAAGGTCCGTACCGAGCATCTGAACGCCTATGCCCAGCGGGATCTGGCCGCCCTGCAATCGACTTTCCAGGTGGGCCAGATCTCCAGTAATAATCCGCTGTTTGATGGCGTCCAGTTATCCGGGCTGCAGTTTTTCCCCGATGGCCAATCACGCACGCCTGCGAGCAGCAACCATGCGGTCGTCGAAGGGCTTGCGCAGAGCCAGTCACGCATTGAAGTGCGTCAGTCCGGTGTATTGATCCACAGCACGTTGGTGCCCGAGGGGCCTTTTCGGCTGACGGGCTTGCCATTGCTCAATGGCACCAGTGACCTGCAAGTCAGCGTGATCGATGTGCGTGGCGCAAGGCGCAGTTTCGTAGTGCCGGCCGCTTCCTTCGCGGGGGCTGTGCCAGCGGTGCCTGGTTACTATTTTTCTGCCGGCAAGCTGCGCAAGAACGCGAATGAGGAAGGCCCGACACCGTTGGTCGCCATGGGCGGCGGCACTTGGGGGTTGGGGCGCGATTCGTCTGCGGGCTTTGGTTTGTTGAGCACCGATGACTACTGGGCGGCCGGTGGCACCCTGAGCAGCATATTTTTCCAGCGGGTTTCCGTGGGCACGCGGCAAAACCTGTCACGAGACAGCAAAAACCAAGTGTCCGGGGTGCGTAGCAGCGTGTCCGTGAGCAGCCCGGTAGCTGGCGGCATCGATGTGAGCCTCAGCGCAACTACCCAAACCCGCGGTTATCGCGAGGTCGTTGAAGCCGGCCGGTCATACAGGGCCGATGAGCTGGGTTCGCGTTCCAAAAACCAGTACACGGCAAGCATCAGCTGGGCCGATCCCACGTTGGGCGTTTTCTCAACGGGTTTTACCCGCAGTGCTCAATTTGACGGGCGAACGAGCGAACATGTGTCGGCCTCGTGGAATAAGTCATTCAGTCACGCCGAGGTTGCGTTGATCGCGGACTCGCAGGTAGGCGGCACTCGGTTGGGCCGCGACACCCCGTCTGCCGACAGGCGACGGGACAGCGCCCAGGAGAACGACCTGTCGCTGCGGTTGCAGGTCAGCGTGCCCCTGGGCGGTGATCGTCGTGTGACGAGCTACACCAGTCGTCGCGGCGACCGCTTTACCACGGGTACAGCACTCAGGGATCGGGTCAATGAGTATGTGAACTATGAGGTGGGATTCGACCGCGACCTCAGGGCGCGGGAGCAATCGATTCGCGGGCAGGTGGACGTGTTGCCGCGTTATACCCAGGTGGGGCTGGGTGTCAGTCGTGACCCTCGCGGCACCAGCTACACCGGACAGTTGCAGGGCGGCGTAGTGGCTCACGAGGGTGGGTTAACCTTCTCGCCTTATACCGTGCAGGACACGTTCGGCATTGTCTCGGTAGGCGACATAGGCGCTGCAAAAGTCGAGACACCCCAAGGCCCGGTGTGGACCGACTACAGCGGGCAAGCGGTGATCGCAGGTTTGCCGGCCTACACCAACAGCCGAGTCGAAGTGCAGACCCAGTCGCTGCCCAAGCGTGTCGACCTGAAAAACGGCACCCAGGTGCTCGCTGCGGGCCGTGGGTCGTTCAACACCGTGAATTTCGATGTGGTGAAAGTGCGTCGTGTGTTGCTCACCGCGAATGATGAGCAGGGCCAGCCCCTGCCTCAGGGAGCCGCCGTGTTCGGCAAAGCCAATCGCTTCCTGACCAGTGTTGTGGGTGAGGGCATGATTTTCCTGAACGACGTCGACGAGGTGCAAAACCTGCGGGTTTCGTTGCCGGACTCTTCCACCTGCCTGTTGCGCTTTAACCTCGAGGCCAAGCCAAACAATGACAAGTTCTATGAAACCACCTCGGCGGTGTGCCATGGCCGCGACGCTTAAAAGCCTGTCTTTGGCGCTGCTGTGCACACTGCTGACAGCGCCTTACGCCTGGTCTGAGAATTGCCGGTTGTCGGTGAGCCAGCCGCGCATTGACTACGGCGCTATTCGCACAGAGGCGCTTGTTGAAAGAGCCGCCGTGACACTTGGCACCCGTTCTTTGCAGTTGAATGTACTGTGCGTGGAACCTGCGCAAATGACGTTGCGCTTTATCGGCGTCGCAGCGGATGGTCAGGGCTTTCGGTTTGGCCGCCAAGGGCGTTTTCGCCTGAGCCTCAAACATGCCCAGGTGGACGGGCATGCTGTCGGGTGGGTGGCTGCGCATTTGCCCGGCGAGCCTGCCAGCGGGCAGTTGCTGCCCGGCCAGACGTTGATGGCACGAGTCGCAGGAATGCCAATGATAGGTCGGCGATTGACCGCTCAAGTCGATATCGACACCGACCTGCCCGCAGGTGACATGCACGTGCGCGACGAAACGCGCCTGGAGGGGCAGGGCAGTTTCGAACTGCTCAGCTCGGCTGTTCCACCGAGCCAATGAAGTTGGCGAATTCCGGCGTTTTAGGGTTGGCGAACAGCGTCTTCGGGTCGCCCACTTCATGCACTTTGCCCTGGTGCATGAACACCAGCTTGTCGCCCACTTCCCGGGCAAAGCGCATTTCGTGGGTCACCATGATCAACGTCATGCCGTCGTTGGCCAGTTGACGCACCACGCTGAGCACTTCGTTGACCAGTTCCGGGTCCAGGGCCGAGGTGATTTCGTCGCACAGCAGCACCTTGGGTGACATGGCCAACGCGCGCGCAATAGCCACGCGTTGCTGCTGACCACCGGACAGGCGATCAGGGAAGGCATCGAACTTTTCCCCCAGCCCGACCCGCTCCAGCATCTGCTTGGCAAGTTGTGCCGCCTTGGCCTTGGGCACTTTCTGCACCACTTGCGGTGCGAGCATCACGTTTTCGCCCACGGTCAGGTGCGGGAACAGGTTGAACTGCTGGAACACCATGCCGACTTTCTGCCGCAGGCTGCGCAAGTCGGCGCGCGCGGCGTCGAGGTATTCGCCATCGACTTCGATCACACCGTCGTTGATCGACTCCAGGCCATTAAGGGTACGCAGCAAGGTGGATTTGCCCGAGCCACTGCGGCCGATGATCGCCACCACCTGGCCTTCTTCGACTGTCAGGTCGATGCCCTTGAGTACGTGGTGATCGCCGTAATACTTATGCAGGGCGGAAATTCTAAGCAGAGGCATGCAGTCTCCTTTCCAGGTAACGGGCACTGAGGGACAAGGGGTAGCAGAGCAAGAAGTAACCGAGGGCCACCAGGCCGTAGACCATAAAGGGCTCGAAGGTGGCGTTGGCGAGCATGCCGCCGGTCTTGGTCAATTCGGTAAAGCCGATGATCGAGGTCACGGCGGTGCCTTTGACCACCTGCACCGAGAACCCCACGGTGGGCGCCACGGCAATGCGCAGGGCCTGGGGCAGGATCACGTAGCGCAGTTGCTCAAGCGGGTTGAGGGCCAGGCTGGCTGACGCCTCCCATTGCCCGTGGGCGATGGATTCAACGCAGCCGCGCCAGATCTCGGCGAGGTAGGCGCTGGTAAACAGGGTCAAGGCAATGGCTGCCGCCAGCCAGGGTGAAATATCCACGCCGAGCAGGGCAATGCCGAAAAACACCAGGAACAGCTGCATCAACAGCGGCGTGCCCTGGAACAGTTCGATATAGGTGCGCGCGACATTGCGCGGGAACGCTTTGCGGCTGATGCGCATCGTCATCACCAGCAAGCCGATCAGGCCACCGCCGACAAACGCCACCAGCGACAGCAGCAGGGTCCATTGCAGGCCGGTGGCCAGGTTGCGCACGATGTCCCAGAAGGAGAAATCACTCATTGGCTGTTCCTCATCACGAAGCGGCGGCCAATCCAGTTGAGCAACTGACGAATCATCAGCGCCATGCACAGGTACACCAGGGTGGTCAGCGCGTAGGTTTCAAAGGCGCGGAAGTTGCGTGACTGAATAAAGTTGGCGGCAAAGCTCAGCTCTTCGGTGGCGATCTGCGAACACACGGCCGAACCGAGCATTACGATGATGATCTGGCTGCTCAGGGCCGGCCACACCTTGCCCAGCGCCGGCAGCAGCACCACGTGGCGGAACGCTTCGAAACGCGTCATCGCCAGTGCGGCTGCGGCTTCCAGCTGGCCACGAGGGATTGCCTGGATGCCGGCGCGGATGATCTCGGTGGAGTAGGCCCCCAAGTTGATCACCATCGCCAGCACAGCGGCTTGCCATTCAGTGATTTTCAGCCCCAGGGATGGCAGGCCGAAGAAGATGAAGAACAGCTGCACCAGAAACGGCGTGTTGCGGATCAACTCGACATACACGCCAAAGAACCAGGCAAACGGCTGGATCTTCCACGCTCGCACCACCGCGCCGACGGTGCCCAGGGCAACGCCCAGGATCGCGCCGATTGCCGTCAGCTCCAGCGTGAACAGGGCGCCGCGCAGCAGCAGGTCGGTATTGGCCAGCACCGGCATAAAGTCAAATTGATACGCCATGAATCAGCTCCGTCGCTTCAAAGATCTGCAGGCAGCGGCTCTTTGAGCCACTGCATCGCATTCTTTTCCAGGCTGCCGTCGGCCTTGGCCGCCACCAGGATCTGATTGACCTTTTCCAGCAGCGCCGGCTCGTTCTTGTTCACGCCCACGTACACCGGCGAGTCCTTGAGTTTCACTTTCAGTTCCAGCGCGCGTTTATTGCTGCGCTCGCTGATCGCGACCATCACCACGTTGCCGCTGGCAATCAGGTCAACCTGGCCGGCCAGGTAGGCGGCGATGGTCGAGTTGTTGTCTTCGAAGCGTTTGATCGTGGCTTCCTTGGGCGCAACGGCGGTCAGCTCGATGTCTTCGATGGCGCCGCGCGTCACGCTGATGGTCTTGCCCTTGAGGTCATCGGTGGTGTGGATGGCTGCCTCAGGCGGGCCGAATACAGCGAGGTAGAACGGTGCATAGGCCTTGGAAAAGTCGATGACCTTTTCGCGCTCGGCGTTTTTGCCCAGGCTGGAAATCACCAGGTCGACCTTGCCGGTGGTGAGAAACGGAATGCGGTTGGTACTGTTGACCGGGGTCAGCTCCAGCTTGACCTTGAGCTGGTCGGCCAGCAGCTTGGCGGTGTCGATGTCCAGGCCGCGGGGTTTCATGTCAGGGCCGACCGAGCCGAACGGCGGGAAGTCCTGGGGCACGGCGACCTTGAGGGTGCCACGGGCGACGATGTCGTCCAGACCATTGGCCTGGGCGGGTGCCTGGCTCAGCATCAGGCTGGCAAACAGGGCAGTGAGCAGGGCGCTGTAGCGCTTGGTCATGGCAACTCTCCGAAAAAGGCGAAGGGATTTTCTGAGTTTGCTCAGTGCACAGCCCATGCCATCACCGCTCGAATCGCCTGCAACGCCGGGATTTGTTGAGGCGCGGTGGTCTTACTGGTCTGAACAGTGGTCGCGCTTTTCGCACCTTTTTCGAGCGTCGACAAAACCCCGCGAGCCCCTTTGGGTCGTGGCTTGCCGCCGGCTTCGAATAGCTTTACAACTAGCCGCTCAGTTGTCTGGAACTATGAGTTTTTTATGAATTCCATCGCCCAAGCCGTACCGGAAGCGGCCCTGCAGGCCATCCGCAAACTGATCAAGGAACAGGGCTTTGCAGCGGGCGATGCATTGCCGTCCCAGCGCGACCTGGCGGTGCAGTTGGGGGTCAGTCGGGCGTCGCTGCGTGAGGCGTTGTCGTCCTTGAGTGCCTTGGGGGTGGTCAGTGTGCAACCCGGCAAAGGCGTGTTTGTGCAGGCGGTTGACGAGTCACCCGGGTTTGCCTGGCCCTTTGCGGCCCAGGCGACGCCGCTGGATATCTTCCAATTACGTTACGCCCTGGAGGGCTTTGCGGCGGGGCTGGCGGCGGTGACGCTGAGCGTCGATGAGCTGGACAGCCTGCAAGACAACGTTGAGGCCATGCGCAAGGTGCTCAAGGCTGGCGACTTTGAAGCTGCTGCCCGGCTGGACTTCGAATTTCACCAGCGGATCCTGCTGGCCAGCGGTAACCAGGCGATGGTGAGCATCTTGAGTGCGAGTGCCGAGGTGTTTTTGGAGAGCCAGAAACTACCGTTCATCCGGCCGGAGCGGGCGATGGAAACCTGGCAGGAGCACCGCAAGATCCTGCGTGCCCTGGCCCGACGCGCCAGTGCGGCGGCGCAGAAAACCATGCAGGAACACGTGCGCAATGCGGCATTGCGCACGGGCATCGCATTCGTGACTCCCGTGTCGTCATGAGTTGAGCTATACCCAAACTCATGCACCACCATAGCAAGAGTCAATCAGAGGCGGCTTCCTGAACGGGGGAAGGGCGGCTATGATGGGCCACGTTTTTTTTGCTTACAATCCGGAGACATCCATGAGCAACGATCTTATCAAGCACGTCACCGACGCGACCTTTGAGGCCGAAGTACTCAAGGCTCAAGGCCCGGTGCTGGTTGACTACTGGGCTGAATGGTGCGGCCCTTGCAAAATGATCGCCCCTGTTCTGGACGATATTGCGACCACCTACGAAGGCAAGCTGACCATTGCCAAGCTGAACATCGACGACAACCAGGAAACCCCGGCCAAGCACGGCGTGCGTGGTATCCCGACGCTGATGCTGTTCAAGAACGGCAACGTCGAAGCCACTAAAGTGGGCGCACTGTCGAAGTCTCAGTTGCAAGCTTTCCTCGACGCGAACATTTAAGCGTCGTTAAAAAAGCCCCGCAAATTGCGGGGCTTTTTCGTGAAACAGGGCTAGACGCTCCGAAATTCAGGTGGTACATTCGGCCCCGCACTGGTTTCTCCACTGCCCCCTGCAAGCCGTCGCCGACGCATTCCTTTTCGATTAGTACGCGATCCTGTCGCCTTCTCTGCGGCGCGGCCTCATTAAGCCAAAAGCTTAATTTCCCCCCTCCATAAATGATTACGTCATTCCTATATGAATCTGACTGAACTCAAGCAAAAGCCGATTACCGACCTGCTCCAATTGGCCGAAGAAATGGGCATAGAAAATATGGCCCGTTCGCGCAAGCAGGACGTGATTTTCTCCCTGCTCAAAAAGCACGCGAAAAGCGGCGAGGAAATCTCCGGTGATGGCGTGCTGGAGATTCTCCAGGACGGCTTCGGCTTCCTCCGCTCCGCTGACGCTTCCTATCTCGCCGGCCCAGACGACATCTACGTCTCGCCGAGCCAGATCCGTCGCTTCAACTTGCGCACCGGTGACACCATCGTTGGCAAGATCCGTCCTCCGAAGGAAGGTGAGCGTTATTTCGCCCTGCTCAAGGTCGACACGATCAACTTCGATCGTCCCGAGAACGCGAAAAACAAGATTCTCTTCGAGAACCTGACGCCGCTGTTCCCGACCGTGCGCATGAAGATGGAAGCCGGTAACGGTTCCACCGAAGACTTGACCGGTCGTGTCATCGACCTGTGCGCCCCTATCGGTAAAGGCCAGCGTGGCCTGATCGTCGCACCGCCGAAAGCCGGTAAGACCATCATGCTGCAGAACATTGCAGCGAACATCGCGCGTAACAATCCTGAAGTTCACCTGATCGTGCTGCTGATCGATGAGCGTCCGGAAGAAGTAACCGAAATGCAGCGCACCGTGCGCGGCGAAGTGGTTGCCTCGACGTTCGATGAGCCGCCAACCCGCCACGTGCAGGTTGCCGAAATGGTGATCGAGAAGGCCAAGCGCCTGGTCGAGCACAAGAAGGACGTGGTGATCCTGCTCGACTCCATCACCCGTCTGGCCCGTGCCTACAACACCGTGATCCCGAGCTCCGGCAAGGTCCTCACCGGTGGTGTCGATGCCCACGCCCTGGAGAAACCAAAGCGTTTCTTCGGCGCCGCGCGGAACATCGAAGAAGGCGGCTCGCTGACCATTATCGCCACCGCGCTGGTTGAAACCGGCTCGAAGATGGACGAAGTGATCTACGAAGAGTTCAAGGGTACTGGCAACATGGAACTGCCTCTGGACCGCCGTATCGCGGAAAAGCGTGTGTTCCCTGCGATCAACATCAACCGCTCCGGCACACGCCGCGAAGAGTTGCTGACCGCCGATGACGAACTGCAGCGTATGTGGATCCTGCGCAAATTGCTGCACCCGATGGACGAAGTCGCCGCCATCGAGTTCCTGGTCGACAAGTTGAAAGCCACCAAGACCAACGACGAGTTCTTCTTGTCGATGAAACGTAAGTAATACGACGCTTCAGGTCCGAAAAAATGGCGCCCTTTGGGGCGCCATTTTTTTTGCGTCACATTAAGGGAGGTTTGTTCGGCAGGGTTGTCAGTAAATAAACAACAAAGGTGGGCGCGCCTACGCTCACCTCAAACCGTCCCAGACTGACTACCATTTATGACCTCTCTTGCTTACCGAAGAGACATTGACGGCTTGCGTGCCATCGCTGTACTGGCTGTCGTGCTGTTCCATTTCGGGGTTCCAGGCGTTACTGGCGGCTTTGTCGGCGTTGATGTGTTCTTTGTGATTTCAGGTTTCCTGATCACCTCGATCATTTGGCGCGAACGTCAGGCCGGGCATTTCAGGTTTCTGGATTTTTGGGCCCGGCGGGCCCGGCGTATCCTGCCGGCGCTGATTGTCATGATGCTTGCGTCATTGGTGGTCGGCTGGTTTCTGCTGGCGCCCAAGGACTACGAAGAGCTGGGACGCTCAATTCACAATCAGGTGATTTTCATCTCCAACCTGTTCTTCATGCGTCAGGACGGCTACTTCGAGACCGCCTCCGATATGAAGCCGATGCTGCACACGTGGTCGCTTTCGGTTGAAGAGCAGTTCTACATCGCATTTCCGCTGTTGCTGGCGGTGCTGTCGCGCTGGCTGAAGCCTTGGCGCAGCGCGTTGTTTGTGCTGTTGCTGGTGTCATTTGCTGCCAGCGTGTGGGCGGTGTCCCATGAACCCGAAAAGGCGTTTTTCCTGCTGCCTATGCGTGCCTGGGAGCTGTTGGCAGGCGCCATGCTGGCGGTGTTGCCGGTACGCGCTGAGCGGGTAAGCCTGGGGTTGGCACAGGCCGTCAGCTTGATCAGCCTGAGCCTGGTTTTGGTCGCGGTATTCCGTTATGACGCCGATACGGCCTTCCCAGGGGCGGCGGCCCTGTTGCCGGTATTGGGTGTGGTGGGGCTGATTTGGGCCAACGGCCAACACACAACCCTGGTCGGGCGCCTGTTGGGCAGTCGTGTGTTGGTGGGCATAGGGCTGATTTCCTATTCCTGGTACCTGTGGCACTGGCCGGTGCTGGTGTTTGGCAAGTACGCCAGTATTTTTGGCCTCACGCCTTTGGAGCTGACGGCGCTGTTCTTCTTGAGCCTGCTGCTGGGTTATGGGTCCTGGCGGTTTATCGAAGGGCCGTTTCGTGAGCGGCGCCTGCTGGCAGGGAGCCGAGCGATCCTGGTGGCGGGTGTCATTGCCCTCGCCAGCCTGGGCCTGGCCGGAAAAGGCCTGGTGTGGTCGGATGGGTTTGCGCAGCGGCTGTCGCCTGAGGCATTGCAGTTTGCCCAGACGCACACCTGGAGCCCCAAGCTCATGAGCTGCCTGGGGGATGACAAGAAAAACAATCACCGTGAACCTTGCCATTTTGGCCCGCAAGCGAGCACGGCGCGGGCGCTGGTGTGGGGTGACAGCCATGCGTCAGCGCTGATTCCGGCGTTGAAAGATGGGTCAATCAAATACGACTTCAGCATCACTCAAGCGGGTTACGCCGGCTGCCTGCCTTTCTTTCGGGAAGAAAATACGCCCGGATGCAGAGCTTTCAACGAACGCACCGCAGCGTTGTTGAGCCGCGAGCACTTCAGCGATGTGGTGCTGGTCGCACGTTGGAGTCTCTACGTTTATGGGGAGCGCTCCGGCGATACCGGGGCTTCCATCCATGACCCGGCGACGGGGAAATATGACCGAGCCATCGCGCAGCAGCTGTTCGCCGAGGGTTTGAATGCGCAGGTGCAGCAACTGCGCGCCAGCGGTCACCGGGTATGGCTGGTCAAGGAAGTGCCGCTGCAGGATTTCAACGTGCCTTTCCGGCTCGCCCGTTTGGCGATGTTGGGGCGTCCGACCGACAAGGAGGGCTTGCCACTCGCCGAACACTTGGAGCGACAGGCCTATATAAGCGCCACCTTTGAACGACTGGCAGCGGCTGACCCAGGCGTTCGGGTGCTGGACCCGGCGCCCAAGCTGTGTGAGGTCAACAGCTGGTGCAGGGTCGAGCTTGATGGTCACGCGCTCTACACCGATGACAATCACCTTTCAATCGCGGGCTCGCGGCTTGTGGAAGGGTTCCTTGAACCGTTCTTCCGCACGCTGCGCAATACATCTGCTGACTCAGCCATGAGCCGCAATGACGTGCAATAAGCTGTCAGCGCTCGTAAGAGCAGGTAGGATGTACGCCTATTTTACGGGTGGCATGGTTAATGAAATTCAAGGATCTTCGGGATTTCGTGCAGCAACTTGAGCAGCGCGGAGAGTTGAAACGTATCCAGGTGCCGATTTCCCCGGTGCTGGAAATGACTGAGATTTGCGACCGTACCCTGCGCAACAAGGGCCCGGCGCTGCTGTTCGAGAACCCGACCGGCTTTGATATCCCGGTGCTCGGCAACCTGTTCGGCACACCGGACCGTGTGGCCTTTGGCATGGGCGCCGAGTCGGTCAGCGAGCTGCGCGAGATCGGCAAGCTGCTGGCTTTCCTCAAGGAGCCCGAGCCACCCAAGGGCCTCAAGGACGCGTGGTCGAAGCTGCCGATCTTCCGCAAGATCATTGCCATGGCGCCCAAGGTGGTCAAAGACGCCGTGTGCCAGGAAGTGGTCATCGAAGGCGATGACGTCGACCTTGGCATGCTGCCCGTGCAGACCTGCTGGCCCGGCGATGTCGGCCCATTGATCACTTGGGGCCTGACCGTCACCAAAGGCCCGAACAAAGATCGCCAGAACCTCGGTATCTACCGTCAGCAAGTGATCGGCCGCAATAAGGTCATCATGCGCTGGCTGAGCCACCGTGGCGGTGCGCTGGACTTCCGTGAGTGGTGCGAAAAACACCCCGGCAAGCCGTTCCCGGTGTCCGTGGCCCTGGGCGCTGACCCGGCGACCATTCTCGGTGCCGTCACGCCGGTGCCTGACAGCCTGTCCGAATACGCCTTTGCCGGCCTGCTGCGTGGCAATCGCACCGAACTGGTGAAGTGCCGTGGCAACGACCTGCAAGTGCCGGCCACCGCCGAAATCATCCTCGAAGGCGTGATTCATCCGGGCGAAATGGCCGATGAAGGCCCTTACGGTGACCACACCGGCTATTACAACGAAGTCGACAGCTTCCCGGTGTTCACCGTCGAGCGCATCACCCATCGGATCAAGCCGATCTACCACAGCACCTACACCGGCCGTCCGCCGGATGAGCCAGCCATTCTCGGCGTGGCGCTCAACGAAGTGTTCGTGCCGATCCTGCAAAAGCAGTTCCCGGAGATCACCGACTTCTACCTGCCGCCCGAAGGCTGCTCGTACCGCATGGCCATCGTGACCATGAAGAAGTCGTACCCGGGCCACGCCAAGCGGGTAATGCTGGGTGTGTGGTCGTTTTTGCGACAGTTCATGTATACCAAGTTCGTTATTGTCACCGACGACGATATCAATGCGCGGGACTGGAACGACGTGATCTGGGCCATCACCACGCGCATGGACCCCAAGCGCGACACGGTGATGATCGATAACACGCCGATCGACTACCTCGACTTTGCCTCGCCGGTGTCGGGCCTGGGTTCGAAAATGGGCCTGGATGCCACCCATAAGTGGCCGGGTGAAACCACCCGCGAGTGGGGCCGGGTGATCGTCAAGGATGAAGCCGTGACCGCGCGCGTGGATGCGATCTGGAAAGAATTGGGAATAGATTGATGCGTGTAACCCTGCAACCTTCCGGCGCGGTACTGGAACTGGTCCCTGGCGAGCGAATCCTCGAAGGCGCACGGCGCCTGGGCTACGAGTGCCCGCAGGCCTGTCGCAATGGCGTGTGCCATGTGTGTGCGGCGCTGCTGGTCGAAGGCCGGGTGCAGCAAGCCGGTGAAGTACGCGACCATGGTGAGTTCTACACCTGCATCGCCGAACCGTTGGAAGATTGCATTGTGTTGTGGGATGGCGTGCTGGCGCCGGGAGAGTTGCCGTTGCGCAAGTTGTCGTGCCAATTGAGTGAGTGTGTGGAAGTCGGTGGCGATGTATGGCGCGTGCGCCTGCGTGCTCCGGCCGGTAAGGCCGTGCGCTACCACGCCGGGCAATACCTGATGATCGAGCGGGACAATGGCGAGAAGTCGGCATTCTCCCTGGCCTCGGCGCCCCACGCCGGGCGTGAGCTGGAGTTGCATGTGCTGGTGCGCGAAGACAGTGCCCGCAACCTGATTGAGCAATTGCAGCGCAATCAAATGGCGCGTGTCGAGCTGCCGTTTGGTGACACACACCTGGCCGAACTACCCGACGGGCCGCTGGTATTGATCGCCGCCGGCACCGGCATGGCGCAGATGCACAGCCTGATCGAACACTGCCGCGCTTCCGGCTTCAAGCACCCGGTGCACCTGTACTGGGGCGTGCGTCGCCCGGAAGATTTCTACGAAATCGAACACTGGGACCAGTGGCAGCAATTGCCCAACCTGTTCCTGCACAAAGTTGTCAGCGACCTGTGCGGTTGGGAAGGGCGCTGCGGGCTGCTGCATGAGGCGGTGTGTGAAGACATCAGCGACCTCAAGGCCGTGCATGTCTATGCCAGCGGTTCGCCAGCGATGATCTACGGCACCTTGGATGCGCTGGTCGACGCCGGCATGGATGCGCACCAGATGCGCGCCGACGTGTTCGCCTACGCGCCGCGTCCCTGATTTTGTATCCCATCAAACTGTGGGAGCTTATTCAGCTTGCCTGATGGTCAGAAACGCACACCCGCCGTCAGCATTGCCGCATTGAAACCCAGCAACACCAACTCGCTGGCCACCGGGCCGAAGTTCACGCCCACAGAGGGAATGATCGCCGGTGCCACGCCAAAACGGTTGAGTGGGATTTTGTCGCGGTACTTGCCGCGATAGCCCTGAAGCGCGCCTGCAGTCACTTTCATATAGAACGGCGATTCGCCAATGTCATAGCGTTTGCCGGCGTAAACGTAATATGAACGTTGGCTGAACGAGTTGCGAAACGTCGCCCCGCCATACACCAGCCCGGAGGCTTCATTACGCTCCAGGTTGATCAAATCCTGATTGTTGTTGTGCTGCGGGTCTGGCGAAAAGTGCCGGGTGTAGACGCTCGTCTGGGCGTACCAGAAGCCCTTATCGTCTTCGGCGGCGGCCTCAGAGGCCAGGGCGGCAGCGGCTTGTGCCATCAGCAGTAAGCCAGAAAAAAAGTACTTCATGGTCCGACCTCGATAGTCGTTTGAGTGGGCGGCTAATGGGGGTCGCTAAACTTCTACAGTTTGGCGGCTAACGTTCTGCGCGGCCTGAACCTGCGCTGAAAACATGGCTGCCTATGCTTATTCTTTTTGGGTATTTTAGATGTAGGAATAATCTCATTAAGCTATAAGGCAACGGACTACCGACTATCAGCCAATAACCAATAAATGACCGCCACCGCCGCCAGCCGGATCGATCGTACGAACTCAGAGCATTGAAGTTCTGATTGTTGATTCAAAAGGGGAGCGGTATGGGGAGCTACAAGAAACACGCGCTGTACACAGCGATTTTGTCGGCCAATTTGCTGACCGCTGTGGGATTCAACTCAGTCCTGGCGGCCGAAACGGCCACCGCCGACGCACCAAAACTCGACACCGTGATCGTCACCGGCACCCGCGCCCAAGAGCGTACCGCCAGTGCTTCGCTGTCACCCATCGATGTGATTTCCGGCGATACCTTGCGCAGCACCGGCTCCGATGAGCTGGGTGCGGTGTTGGCGCGCCTGATTCCGTCGATCAACTTCCCGCGCCCAAGCCTGGTAGATGGTGCCGAACTGGTGCGCCCTGCGCAGTTGCGCGGCCTGTCGCCGGATCAGGTACTGGTGCTGGTCAACGGTAAACGTCGTCACACCAGTGCCTTCGTCAACCTTGGCGGCGCCGTGGGCCGTGGCTCGGCGCCGGCGGATTTGAATGCCATCCCGCTGTCGGCGGTCGACCATATTGAAGTGCTGCGCGATGGCGCCTCCGCGCGTTATGGCTCGGATGCAATTGCCGGGGTGATCAACGTGATCCTCAAGCACGCCGACCATGGCGGCTCGATCTCGACCAAGTTCGGCGAATACAAAAAGGGTGACGGCATCCAGCGCAATGTCAGCGGCAATACCGGGTTTGCCTTGGGCGACAACGGCTTTATCAACGTGTCGGGCGAAGGTGCCGACAACGACTACACCAACCGCGCCGGCGATGATTTGCGCCCAGGCAGCGTGGGTTCCACTACCTATGGCCAGCGTGTATTCCGCCAGGGTGAACCGGCCACCAACGAAGGCAAGTTCCAGTTCAACTCCGAATATTCCTTCAACGATGCAGCCGAGTTCTACACCTTTGGCGGCTACAGCAAACGGCGCGGCGAGACGGCGGCGTTCTACCGGGCGAGCAATGCGTCCAATAACATCCCCGCGCTCAACCCCAATGGCTACCTGCCGCTGATCAAGGGCAACCTGGAAGACACGTCATTGGTGGTCGGCCTGCGCGGCTTGCTGGCCTACGACTGGCATTACGATCTGTCGGCCAACTACGGCAAAAACCAGTACGAGCTGAGTACCGAAACCATCAACACCTCACTCGGCCTGGCCACGCCGCGCAAGTTCGACAACGGCACCTTGAGCAACGACCAGAAGCAAATCAGCCTGGACCTGTCCCGTGAATTTGACGTGGGTTTCCTGCCGTATCCGGTGTCCGTGGCATTGGGTGGCGAATACCTGCGCCAGGGCTATGAAATCGAAGCCGGCGACCCGGCGTCCTACTACCAGACCGGCAGCTCGGGCCTGGGCGGCTTCCGGGATGCCGACGCCGGCAGCAGCTCGCGGCACAACTGGGCCCAGTACCTCGACCTGGAAACCAACTTCACCGAAAAACTCAGCGCCTCGGCGGCCGTGCGGCATGAGGATTACAGCGACTTCGGCTCCAACGTCAGTGGCTCGCTGTCGGCGCGTTATGACTTCACCCCGCAAGTGGCGTTGCGCGGCAGTATTTCCAACGGGTTCCGCGCGCCGTCGCTGGCCCAGCAGAACTTTGCCTACACCTCGTCGCAGTTGATTGGCAGCACCATTCAGGAAGCGGGCACGTTCCCGGCCAACAGCAAGGTCGCCCGTCTGCTCGGCGCCGAAGACCTGAAGGCCGAGAAGTCGCGCAACTACAGCCTTGGCCTGGTGCTGGAGCCTGCGGATGACCTGACCGTGACACTCGACGTCTACCGCATCGACATCCGCGACCGCATCAGCCTGTCCTCCAACCTCAACTTGAACCCGGCGACCGTTGCGTACCTGCAAGCCAACGGTGTCGGCAACATCAACTACACCAGCGCGCGCTACTTCACCAATGCCACAGACACCAGCACCGACGGCGTCGACCTGGTGGCCAACTATCGCTACCAGTTCGATAACGGCATTCGTTGGAACAGCACCGTAGGCTACAACTACAACCACACCAAAGTGACAGACGTGAAGGCCAACCCGGCCATTCTGGACAGCCTCGGTGCCAACCTGGTGCGAGTGGACCGTCGCGAGCGGATCGGTTTGCTCGGCGACACCACCCCGCAGCACAAACTCAGCCTGGGCAACGATTTCACCTATGGCAATTGGGCACTGCACAGCAACCTGGTGCGCTATGGTGAGTTCACCAGTTACCAGGCCGACAAGGTCAACGACCAGACCTTCAAGGCCGCGTGGGTGCTGGACGTGTCGGCGGACTACAAGCTGAAGAACTGGACCTTCACCCTGGGCGGCGACAACGTTACCGACAAATACCCCGAGAAGGTCAATGCTTACGCCAGCAGCGGCGGCAACCTCGCCTATAGCACTTTTTCGCCGTACGGTTACAGCGGCGCGTTCTATTACGGTAAAGTTGCTTACAACTGGTAATAGCTTCTCATAGCAACATTTGCAGTCACACAGGAGACCTAAGCGATCCGCCATGACCGTTATTGAAACCGATCTTTTGCAATTGGCTTACCCTCCGCGGCTCGATTTGGGGCCGCAACTTACTCACGAGCAATTGATGAGTTCGATGCAGGCCACCATGGCCAAGCATAAGGGTGGGCCGGTCTGGCTGTTCGCTTATGGTTCGCTGATCTGGCGCCCCGAATGCTCGTCGACCCAGCGCATGCGCGCACGGGTTCATGGCTATCATCGGGGCTTGTACTTGTGGTCCCACGAGCACCGGGGCACGCCGGAGTCGCCGGGTTTGGTGTTCGGGCTGGATCGCGGCGGTTCCTGCAGCGGGTTTGCCTACCGCTTGCCGGACGATCAACTGGAGGCCTCGCTTTACGCCTTATGGCAGCGCGAGATGCCTTACCCTTCTTACCGGCCACACTGGCTCAACTGCCGTCTGGAAGATGGCACTCAGGTGCAGGCGTTGGGGTTTGTGTTGGAGCGGCATTTGCCCAGCTACGCCGGCAACTTGCCCGATATCGTGCTTAACCACGTGTTGGAAAGCGCTTGCGGGCGTTACGGCACTACGCGCGATTATGTCGAGCAAACCGTTAACGCCCTGCGTAGCCACGCCATGCCAGATAAAAATCTGGAGGCGCGGCTCAAGCGGTGTAAGAAGGATTGTTCCGGCGATTAACGCGCCGTGCTGACGCTGTTGGTGTGCCACAGCGTTGGGATCAGGAAGGCAATCGCCAACAGGCACGCGCCCACCAGCAGCACAAAACCACCATCCCAGCCGAAATGGTCAACGGTGTAGCCCATGGCCGCACTCGCTGCCACCGAACCACCCAGGTAACCGAACAACCCGGTGAAACCGGCTGCGGTGCCCGCGGCTTTTTTCGGTGCCAGTTCCAGCGCCTGCAGGCCGATCAGCATCACCGGGCCGTAGATCAGGAAACCGATGGAGAACAGCGCGATCATGTCGATCATCGGGTTGCCTGGCGGGTTGAGCCAGTAAACCAGGGTCGCCACGGTAACCAAGGCCATGAACACGATGCCGGTCAGGCCACGGTTGCCGCGGAAGATCTTGTCTGACATCCAGCCGCACAGCAGCGTGCCTGGAATACCGGCCCACTCGTAGAAGAAATACGCCCACGAGGTTTTATCCACGTCGAAGTGCTTGGCTTCCTTGAGGTACGTCGGTGCCCAGTCCAATACGCCGTAGCGCAGCAGGTAAACGAAGACGTTGGCAAAGGCGATGTACCACAGCATTTTGTTGCGCAGCACGTACTTGACGAAGATTTCCTTGGCGCTGAATTCGTCTTCGTGGCTGGCGTCGTAGCCTTCCGGGTAATCGTTCTTGTATTGCTCGATCGGCGGCAGGCCGACCGATTGCGGGGTGTCACGCATGGTGATGAACGCAAACGCCGCCACCATCAACGCTACGGTCGCCGGCACATAGAACGCTGCGTGCCAGTCGTTGAACCAGGCCATGCCGAGCAGGAACAGCGGGCCGATCAGACCACCGCCGACGTTGTGCGCCACGTTCCAGACCGACACCACGCCGCCGCGTTCTTTCTGCGACCACCAGTGCACCATGGTCCGCCCACTTGGCGGCCAGCCCATGCCCTGGGCCCAGCCGTTGATGAACAGCAAAATGAACATCATGGTCACGCTGGACGTTGCCCAAGGTGCGAAACCGAAAATAAACATCACCCCGGCCGAGATCAGCAGGCCGAAGGGCAGGAAATAGCGCGGGTTGGAGCGGTCGGACACCAGGCCCATAAGGAACTTGGACAGGCCGTAGGCAATCGCAATCGCCGACATCGCCAGGCCCAGCTCACCTCGGGTGTAACCCTCGTCGATCAGGTAGGGCATGGCCAGGGAGAAGTTTTTGCGCAGCAGGTAATAACCGGCGTAGCCGAAGAAAATACCGGCGAAAATCTGCCAGCGCAGGCGTCGGTAAGTACTGTCTATTTTTTCTTCAGGCAGAGGCGCCTGGTGTGCGGCAGGACGAAAGAAAGCAAACATTCAAGAGCTCCAAATTTCTTGTTTTGACTGCGGATGCGAATGTTACAGTTTCGTTACCGAAAATAGCATCGCCTCTTATCCGCAAACACAGGAAATGGGAGCAATTGCATGTTCTCTTATGAACATGTCGCGAATAGATAAGTGTGGGTCGGTATCAGTGCTTAAGGCCCATGCAGATCAACTGTGGGAGCTGGCTTGCCTGCGATTGCGGTCTGCCAGCTAAGTGGGTTTGGCTGACCCACCGCTATCGCAGGCAAGCCAGCTCCCACATTGGATTGCATTTCAAAGCGGTTAGCGGGTCTGGACGACAACCTTTCCGACAGCCTTGCGCTGCCCCAAGTCATTAATCGCCTGTGCCGCCTGCTCCAGCGGATACACCTGCGACACCAGCGGCTTCAACTTCCCCTCGGCGTACCAGGTAAACAACTGCTGGAAGTTCGCCGCATTGTCCTGCGGCTGGCGCTGGGCGAACGAGCCCCAGAACACCCCAACCACCGACGCGCCCTTGAGCAGCGCCAGGTTCACCGGCAGCTCGGGAATGCGTCCGCTGGCGAAACCGACCACCAACAGGCGGCCGTTCCAGGCAATGCCGCGCACGGCCTGGTCAAACAGGTCGCCGCCGACCGGGTCGTAGATCACATCGACACCGTTGCCGTCGGTCAGGCGCTTGATCTCATCCTTCAGGCTGGCTTCGCTGTAGTTGATCAGCTCATCCGCACCGGCGGCCTTGGCCACGGCCAGTTTGTCGGCGCTGCTGGCGGCGGCGATCACGCGGGCGCCCATGGCTTTGCCGATTTCCACGGCGGCCAGGCCTACGCCACCGGAGGCTCCGAGCACCAACAGGGTTTCGCCGGGTTGCAGGTTGGCCCGTTGCTTCAACGCATGCATCGAGGTGCCGTAGGTCATGCTGAAGGCGGCGGCGGTGTTGAAATCCATGCTCGGCGGGATCGGCAGCACGTTATAGCCGGGCACCGCGACCTGCTCGGCAAAGCTGCCCCAGCCGGTCAGCGCCATGACCCGGTCACCGACTTTCAGGTGGCTGACCTTCTCGCCCACTTCACTGACCACGCCCGCCGCTTCGCCACCCGGCGAAAACGGAAAGGGCGGCTTGAATTGGTATTTACCCTCGATGATCAGGGTGTCCGGGAAGTTCACCCCGGCCGCGTGCACGTCCAGCAGGATTTCGTTCTTCTTGATCGCGGGGCTGGCGATCTCTTCCAGCACCAGGGTTTCGGCGGGGCCGAAGGCTTTGCACAGCACAGCTTTCATCGGGCTATTCCTTTTGGTGTCGTGGCCGATAAGTGTAGGAGGGTACGCCCGTGGGTCAACGAGCATGCCCGGGCCTGATAAGTCGCCATAAGCTTGTGCTCAGCCTTGCTAGCGTTATGCTAGCCGGCAACCGAATTTGAGGAATGAACCGTGAAAGCTTGGATCCTGTTGATGCTCGCCCTGACCTTGCCGATGGCAGCCCAGGCCGAAGAAGCGAAAGAAGGCGAAGCGCCGAAGGTCAGCTACATCAGCCTGACGCCGCCATTCGTGGGTAACTACGGCCTGGATGGCAGCGCAAAGCTCAAGGTGTTCAAGGCTGACATCGCCCTGCGCGTGACCGGGCCTGAAGCTGCTGCCGCGGTCAAAGCCAACGATGCGTTGATCCGGAACCAACTGGTGGCGCTGTTTACCCAGCAGACCAACGAGGCCATGAGCACCGTTGAAGGCAAAGAAAAACTGCGCCAGGAAGCCCTGAAGCAAACGCAGCAAGTGATGAACGACGAAACCGGCAAGCCGATGGTGGAAGATCTGCTCTTCAATAACCTGATCATCCAGTAAAGCGGGCGCTTCGCGCCTTTCGCGAGCAAGCCCGCTCCCACATTCGACCGCATTCCTCTCGTTGAGCTCGGTCAAAATGTGGGAGCGGGCTTGCTCGCGAAGGGGCCTCTGCAGGCGCCTCAAGAAGCCAGGCTCTTCCTGAACCGAGCCAACGCCACCGCAAAAAACACTAACCCAATCCCCGCCAGCGCCAGCAAATCCGGCCACACCACAATCACGCCCGCATCCCTGAACAGAATCGCCGCGCTTAAACTCACAAAGTGCGTCGACGGCGAGCCCTGCATCACCCACTGCAACCACTCGGGCATGCTGTCCAGCGGCGTGCTGCCACCCGACAGCAATAGCATTGGAATAATCACCGGAATCGCCAGCAGCCCGAACTGCGGCGTCGAGCGCGCCAGGGTGGCGAGGAAGATCCCCAGCGCGGTACTCGCAAACAGATACAGTGCCGTCACAAACAGAAACAGGCTCAGCGATCCGGCCAACGGCACACCGAGCAAGCCTTTGACCACCAGCTCCAGCGACAGCCACGTACACAGCACCACCACCAGCATGTTGCTCCAGATTTTCGCCAGCATGATTTCCAGTGCGGTCAGCGGCAGCACCAGCAGATGGTCGAGCGTGCCGTGCTCACGTTCGCGCAGCAGCGCGGTGCCGGTGAGCACGATGGCGAGGATGGTGATGTTGTTGACGATCTGGATCACCGCCAGGAACCAGCCGCCTTCCAGGTTGGTATTGAACAGCGCGCGGGTGGTGAGCAGTGCGGGTGCCTTCTGGCTGGCGTCGGCCTGGCCGCTGTAGTTGAGCAACTCGCGCTGGAAAATCCGGCCGATATACCCCGCGCCCATAAACGCCTGGCTCATCGCCGTGGCATCCACGTTGACCTGCACACCCGGCTGGCGACCCGCTAACAGGTCAGCCTGGAAGTTCGCCGGCACATTGATCACGAACGTGTACTCGCCACTGTCCATGACCTTGTCCAGTTGGTCGTAGGCCAGCGGCGCAGGCGGCTGGAATTCGGGCGGTTGCAACGCCTCGGCCATCTGCCGCGAGAGCGCGCTGTGGTCTTCATCGACAAACGCCACACTGGCGTTGTGCACCCCTATTACCGAGCCGGCGGCGGGCATATAGATTGCGACCGTAAAGGCGTAGGCCAGAAACAGCAGCAATACGCTGTCGTGACGCAGGCTGGTGAGTTCCTTGAGGCCCAGGCGCAGGATATGAGCGAGCTTGTGCATCAGGCCTCCTGCTTCTTGAGCATGATCAGGCTCAGCCCGGTGAACCCGACGAAAAAGCCGAACAGCGCCAGGCACTGCGGCCATAACTGGCGCAGGTCCAGGGCCTTGGTGAACGTGCCCACGGCGATGTCCAGGAAATGCCCGGCCGGAAACAGCATGCCCATCGCTGCGGCCGCGCCTTCCAGGGATGAGCGCGGCACGATCAGCCCCGAGAACTGGATGGTCGGCAGGCTAGTGATGATCATGGTGCCGAGGATCGCCGCGATCTGCGTGCGCGTGAACGCCGAAATCAACAGGCCCATGCTGGTGGTGGCCAGCACATACAGCAGGCCGCCGAATGCCAACGCCAGGCCGCTGCCCTTGAACGGCACACCGAACAGCCAGCGGTTCATCGCCACCAGCAACGCCAGGTTGACCAGGCTCACGGCCAGGTACGGCGCTTGTTTGCCCAGCAGGAACTCCAGGCGGGTCAGTGGCGTGGCGTAGAAGTTAGTGATCGAGCCCAGCTCTTTTTCACGCACGATGCCCAGTGCAGTGAGCATCGCCGGAATAAACGCCAGGATCAGCGCCATCACGCCGGGGCCGATGGCATTCACGCTGACCACGTCCTGGTTGTAGCGAAAACGTGTTTCCAGCTTGGCGGCGGCTTGGTTGCTGTGGGGCAGGCTGCTCAGTTCGGCGAGTTGCTGAAGGTTGCCTTGATGGACGGCTTCCACATAGTTACGGCTGGTTTCCGCGCGAAACGGCATGCCACCGTCGATCCATGCGGCCACCGTGGGTTGGCGGCCGGCGTACAGATCGCGGCCAAAACCCGGCGGGATTTCCAGGGCCAATTTGATTTCCGAGCGTTGCAGGCGCCGGTGCAGTTCGCTCGCATCGCGAATCGGCGCCTGCTCGGCGAAGTAGCGCGAACTGCGGAAGGCTTCGAGGTAGGCGCGGCTTTGTGGGGTCTGGTCCTGGTCATAGACGGCGAAAGCCAGATTCTCCACGTCCAGGGAAATCCCGTAGCCGAAGATCACCATCATGAACATCGCCCCGAGCAAGGCAAAGGCCATGCGCACTTTGTCGCGCAGCAGCTCCTTGCCTTCGCGGCTGGCCACGGCTAATAGCCGTGAGAGGCTGAAGCCGCGTTTACTGACGGGCGGCGGGCTGCTTTCGCTGACGGTTTTGCTCGGCGCGGCGGGCTCGGGTTCGCCCTGTGCCTGCTCCAGGCAGGTGACGAACGCAGCTTCCAGGGTGTCGCCATTGAATTGCTGTTGCAGTGCATCGGGTGTGTCACACGCCAGCACCTTGCCCGCGTGCATCAGGGAAATGCGGTCGCAGCGCTGGGCTTCGTTCATGAAATGGGTGGAGAGGAAAATCGTCACGCCCTGTTCGCGGGACAGTTCAATCAGCAGCCGCCAGAAATCATCCCGCGCCGCTGGGTCGACGCCCGAGGTGGGCTCATCGAGGATCAGCACTTCCGGGCGATGCAGCACCGCCACGGCCAATGACAGGCGCTGGCGCAGGCCGAGGGGTAATTCGCCGGAAGGTTGCTCAGCCACGCTGCCGAGGTCGAAGCGTTGGATCAACTCGTCGATACGCGCGCGGCTATCGGCCTTGGGCAAGTCGAACAGTTGCGCATGCAGTACCAGGTTTTGCACAACGCTGAGTTCGCCATACAGCGAGAAACTCTGCGACATGAACCCCACACGCTTGCGGGTCGCCAGGTCCTTGGCATTCACCGGGTTGCCGAGCAGCGTGGCACTGCCCTCGGTGGCCGGCATCAGGCCGGTGAGGACCTTCATCGTGGTGGTTTTGCCGCAGCCGTTGGAGCCGAGAAAACCAAAAATCTCGCCGCGTCCAATCGCGAAGCTGACCTTGTTCACTGCCGTGAAATCACCAAAGCGCAGGGTCAGGTCGTGAGCTTCGATGGCGATGTCGGTATTGCCACTTTCGCGTGGCGGAATCACCAGTGGCTGGTTGTTATGGGCGCTGTCGCCCTGGAAGTGGGTGAAGGCTTCATCCAGTTTCCCGCTGGGTGTTGCGCCTGCCAGCTCACTGCTCAGGCCGTCGGCAATGAGCTTGCCGCGATCGAGCATCAGGCAATGCTCGAACTGTTCGGCCTCTTCCATGTAGGCCGTGGCCACCAGCAGCGTCAGTTGCGGGCGTTCGCGGCGTACGCTGTCGACCAATTCCCAGAAGCGCCGGCGCGACAGTGGGTCGACGCCGGTAGTGGGTTCGTCGAGGATCAACAGGTCCGGGTCGTGGATCAGCGCGCAGCACAAACCGAGCTTCTGTTTCATACCGCCGGACAACTTGCCGGCCGGGCGCTCGGCGAAGCGCGCGAGGTCGGTGGCCAGCAGCAAGTTGTGCATGCGCTGTTCGCAATCGGCTTTCGACAGGCCGAACAGCGTGGCGAAGAAGCGGATGTTCTCGCTGATCGACAATTCGGGATACAGGTTGCCGCCCAAGCCTTGGGGCATGAAGGCGATGCGCGGGTAAAGGCTGTTGCGATGGCGACGGTCTTCGATGGAGCCGCCGAGCACCTCAAGCTGGCCTGCCTGCAGCTTTTTAACCCCGGCGATCAACCCCAGCAGGCTCGACTTGCCCGCGCCATCCGGGCCGATCAGTCCGCAGCGCGTACCCGCGGGCAGGCTGAAGGCGATGTCGACCAGTGCCTGTTGCTTGCCGTAGCGGTGGTTGATCCCGGTGGCGTGCAGCGCCAGGCCGGTCATTGCAGGTTGGCCGGCCAGTCGATATCCGCCGTGCGCACATAACCGGCGCCGGGCATGCCCGGTTTGGCTTGCGGCACAGCGCTGGGTTGGGTCAGGCGCAGTTTGACGCGGAACACCAGCTTCTGACGTTCGTCGCGGGTTTCCACTTCCTTGGGGGTGAACTGCGATTTGGCCGCGACAAAACTGATTTTGGCCGGCAACGGCTGCTGGGGCAGGGCGTCGAGCAGGATGCGCGCGTCACTGCCGACGGTCAGGCGACCGGTGACGGAGGCGGGCAAGTAAAGGTTCATGTATTGATCATTCGGATCAATCAGCAACAACACGCGCCCCCCCGCGCCGAGCACTTCGCCCGGTTCGGCCAGGCGTAACTGGATGATGCCGTCGATGGGCGCGCGCAGGCTGCTGTCGTCGATTTCGCTGGTGAGCTGCGCCACCTGGGCCTGGGCGGCGCCGATGGCGGCCTTTACCGCGTTGACCTGGGCCTGCGCGGCAATCACCGCAGCATTGCCGGTGTTCTGGCGCGCTTGCTGCTGGTCGATCAACTGGCTGCTGGCGAAGCCGCGCTTGTACAGCTCCTGGGTGCGCTTGAGTTCCTGGTTGGCCAACAGTTGCTCGCTTTGGCGCAATTGCACGTTGGCCTCGGCGGCGGCGAAGTTTTCCTTGGCGCGCAGCACTTCGGCTTCGGCCTGGGCGCGTTGGGCTTCGAGGGTGCGGGTGTCCATGCGCGCAAGCAATTGGCCCTTGAGCACCTTATCGCCTTCATCCACACGCACTTCGGCCAGGCGCCCGGGGATCTTGGCGGCGATCTGTACTTCGGTGGATTCCAGGCGCCCGTTGCCCATGCTCAAGCCTGCGGGCAGGCGGTCCTGGGTGGACCGCCAATAACCGAAGCCGCCGGCGCCCAGCAACAGGGCGATCAGGGCAACGGCAAATAGGCGTGACATAGAACGGTTGGTAGACATGGCTGCATCCTGCGGCATTAGCATCCTAGTTTGACCGGTATCGCCCGAGGGGCCGTTGATACCGGTCAAATGAAGCGCAAGCCTAACCCGCTTGGCACGCAGATGCATGCGCCAGAAGTGTGACCGCAGGGTTCTGCCTTTTCAGCGCAGGGCGAGCACCGCTGCCCATTGCTCGGCGGTCACCGGCATCACCGACAACCGGCTGCCTTTTTGCACCAAAGGCAACTCGGCGAGCGCGGTTTGTTGTTTCAAATACCCCAGGCCCAGCACTTTTGGAAACGTCTCGACGTGCGCCACGTTGATTGCGCTCCAAGGGTTTTTCTCGGTGCTGGCCTTGGCGTCGAAATAGTGGCTTTCAGGTTCCAGCGCAGTCGGGTCCGGGTAGGCGGCCTCTATGATTTTGCCGATACCGGCAATGCCCGGCTCGGGGCAGCTGGAGTGGTAGAAGAAAAACTCATCACCAACGGCCATGGCACGTAGGAAATTGCGCGCCTGGTAGTTGCGAACCCCATCCCAGCGGGCTTCGCCGAGCTTTTCCAGGCCGTTGATGGAGAGTTCGTCGGGCTCGGATTTCATCAGCCAGTAGGCCATTTTTGGGCTCCTGAAAAAGGCATTGGGCAAGTTGTCAGGCAATTCCATGACAAACCGACAGTCGGTTGGCGCCAAGGTTTGCGTGTTGGTTCACGTTACCGCAGAATGCCCGCTTTTAAGCTTGACGCAGCTGCAACGGACTACTTTGGAACGTTGTTGTCATCGTGTACGAGGTGCCTGAAGGGGGGCAATCGATGCAACGTAAACCGGATTTACTATGGATTTTGGTTATTTTGTTTGGTCTGGGCGTCGTGACCACCGGGTATGCGCAAAGCTTGTGGTCGAACAAGACCGATGCGCCCGTTGAACTGGCTCAGCAGCAGTCACAACCGTTCAAGCGTTAACACCTTTTCAAGGCGTCGCTGACTGCAGCGACGTTTCTGCGACATACCACTGCTTATCGGTGACAGTGCCTGCCAGCGGCACGTCCCAGCTCGCTTGCGCCAAGCGCTCGACCTTCTGACATTCATGGGCCAGCCCCAGCAGCGTCGGCTTGCGCCAGCTTTGGCGCCGAGCGAGGTAGGCCAGGCTGCGGTCGTAAAAACCGCCGCCCATGCCCAAACGCCCACCCACATCATCGAACCCCACCAGTGGCAGCAGCACCAGATCGAGCGCCCATACTTGGCGTTGGCGATTGGCGTTCACGCGTGGCTCCAGAATGCGAAAACGGTTGGGCAGCAACTTATCCCCAGGCCGTACGCGCTGGAATACCATCTTGGTGCGGGGCCAGGCGCTGAGCACCGGCAAATAGGTCGCCTTGCCCCGACGCTGAGCAGCGCGCAGCAGCAAGCGCGGATCGATTTCACCGTCCGTCGGTAGATACAAAGAGATATGTTTGGCCCGGCGAAACAGCGGGTGCTGTGCCAGTTGCCGATACAGGCCATGGGCGGCCTGGCGCTGCTCGCTGGGCGTCAGGGCGCGGCGGGCTTTGCGCAACATGCGTCGAAGTTGCGGACGGGAAAGCGGCGCAGGTTCGGTCATGGTTTTTCGGCTCATAAAACAATGCCAGTCCTGGGACTGGCATTGAGTTTGGGAATTCAGGCTCCCCGACAGAGCCGCTGTCGACTTAGCCCTTGAACCCGAAAGTTCAAGGTGGAAGATGCAGTAGGCTTTAAGGCTTTCCGTCTAGCGGACATGCACACCAGCCCAACGTGCAACTTCCAGGGTAGTGCGAATCGGCTCAGGGACATCGCCGACTGGCAAACACGCCAGGGAGTGGGGCGAGTATACCTTAAACAGTCTCGGCAATCAGCCCTTGGGTGGCTCTGGATCGGTAGAAAGTACCAGATCGACGCGTTCCAGCAGGTCACGCACTTGCTCGCGCGTCGAGCCGCTGGCCTGCACGTCAGGCCGTTCCTGCTTATGCAGCAAATCGTGGGTAATGTTCAGCGCGGCCATCACAGCGATGCGGTCGGCGCCGATGACTTTGCCGCTGCTGCGGATTTCACGCATCTTGCCATCCAGGTAGCGGGCAGCACTCACCAGGTTGCTGCGTTCTTCCTGGGGGCAGATGATCGAATATTCTTTGTCGAGGATCTGCACGGTAACGCTATTGCTTGAACTCATGAGTCTTGCTCCAGGGCCTTCAGGCGCGAAATCATCGATTCGACCTTACGCCGGGCGATTTCGTTTTTTTCAATGAGGTGAGCGCGTTCCTCGCGCCAGGTCTTTTCCTGAGCTAATAGGAGTCCGTTTTGACTCTTAAGTTGCTCGACCCGATCAATTAGCAACTCGAGTCTGGCCATCAGCGCTTGCAGGTCGGTGTCTTCCATTGGGTTCCACTGGATTTGTCTGATGAATGGCAACTGCAGGATAAACGATCTGACGCCCTCGATAGTCTTGGTACGTCTGCCGGTGCTAGGATACAGCGCTTCATTCTAGACATTGCGCCGTCTGGCGCCTAGCTCACCATGCCTATTCAGAACTCCCCGTACGACGCTTTTTCCAAATTGCTGAGCTCCAGCGGTCATCCTTGCTCGCCCGCCGAACTGCACGGCGTGCTGTTGGGCCGCAGTTGCACCGGTGTTGGCTTTGATGCCGACAACTGGCTGGCGGATGTGGCCGAGCTGCTGGAAACCGAGCCGACCGAGAACGTGCGTAATGCGCTGATCGGCCTGCAAGAAATGGTCAAAGGCGAGCTGACCGGTGATGACGTCACCGTGGTCCTGCTGCTGCCGACCGACGACGCGCCGCTCACCGAACGCGCTGCCGCGCTGGGCCAATGGTGCCAGGGCTTCCTCCACGGTTTCGGCGTGAACGCCGGCGGCCTGGAACTGAGCACCGACGCCAAGGAAGTGCTGCAGGACCTGGCAGCGATCTCCCAGGTGCAAGACGCCCTGGAAGAATCCGAAGACGGCGAAGGCGACTACATGGAAGTGATGGAATACCTGCGCGTCGCGCCGCTGCTGCTGTTCACCGAGACCAAGAAATCTGCTGAGCCCGCCGCACCCAAGCCGTCGCTGCACTAAGTAAGGAAGCCCATCTGCCCATGATCCATATCCCGAAAGCGGAATACACCCGTCGCCGCAAGGCGCTCATGGCGCAGATGGAACCCAACAGCATCGCGATCCTGCCGGCCGCCGCCGTGGCGATCCGCAACCGTGATGTCGAGCACGTTTACCGCCAGGACAGCGACTTCCAGTACCTCAGCGGTTTCCCCGAGCCCGAAGCGGTGATCGTGCTGATGCCCGGTCGCCAGCACGGCGAGTACGTGCTGTTCTGCCGCGAGCGCAATGCCGAACGCGAATTGTGGGACGGCCTGCGCGCCGGCACCGAAGGCGCGATCCGTGACTTTGGCGCCGACGACGCGTTCCCCATCACCGATATCGACGACATCCTGCCCGGCCTGATCGAAGGCCGTGACCGGGTGTACTCGGCCATGGGCAGCAACGCCGAATTCGACCGGCATGTGATGGAGTGGATCAACGTGATCCGCTCTAAAGCGCACCTCGGCGCCCAGCCACCGAACGAATTTGTTGCCCTGGATCACCTGCTTCACGACATGCGCCTGTATAAATCGGCGGCAGAAGTGAAGGTGATGCGCGAGGCTGCGCGAATTTCCTGTGCGGCCCACGTCAAGGCGATGCAGGCCAGCCGCGCCGGGTTGTATGAGTTCAGCCTGGAAGCCGAGCTGGATTACGAATTCCGCAAGGGCGGCGCGAAGATGCCGGCCTATGGCTCCATCGTCGCCGCCGGGCGCAACAGCTGCATCCTGCATTACCAGCAGAATGACGCCGTGCTCAAGGACGGCGATCTGGTGCTGATCGACGCCGGTTGCGAGATCGACTGCTATGCCAGCGACATCACCCGCACCTGGCCGGTCAGCGGTAAGTTTTCGCCCGAGCAAAAGGCGATCTACGAGATTGTGCTGGCCTCTCAGGAAGCCGCCTTTGCCGAGATCGCGCCGAACAAACATTGGAACCAGGCCCATGAGGCGACGGTGCGTGTCATCACCGCCGGGCTGGTGAAGCTGGGGCTGTTGCAAGGCGACGTCGACGAGTTGATCGCCAGCGAAGCCTATCGCGCCTTCTATATGCACCGCGCCGGCCACTGGTTGGGCATGGATGTGCATGATGTGGGCGAGTACAAGGTAGGCGGCGAATGGCGGGTGCTGGAAGTCGGCATGGCCTTGACCGTGGAACCCGGCATCTATATTTCGCCGGATAACCAGAACGTGGCGAAGAAATGGCGTGGCATTGGCGTACGCATCGAGGACGACGTGGTAGTGACCAAGCAAGGCTGTGAAATTCTGACCGGCGGCGTGCCCAAGACCGTCGCCGAGATTGAAGCGCTGATGGCGGCTGCCCGATGAGCCGGGTCAACCTGGCCATTATCGGCGGCGGCCTGGTGGGCGCCAGCCTGGCGTTGGCGTTGCAGGCAGGCGCCAAGGCGCGTGGCTGGAAGATCGTGCTGATCGAACCGTTTGCGCCGGGTGACAGCTACCAGCCGAGCTACGACGCGCGTTCGTCGGCGTTGTCTTACGGCGCTCGGCAGATTTATCAGCGCTTGGGTTTGTGGCAGGACATTTCCCGCCGCGCCGAGCCGATCAAACAGATTCACGTGTCGGACCGTGGCCGCTTCTCCACCGCGCGCCTGTCCGCAATGGAAGAGGGCGTGCCAGCCCTCGGCTATGTGGTGGAAAACGCCTGGCTCGGCCAGTGCCTGTGGCAAGGCCTGGACAAAGAAGTGGTCAGTTGGCGCTGCCCGGCGGAAGTCACCCGCATGGAGCCGCTGCCCGATGGCTATCGCCTGACTCTCAACGATGAAACCGTGCTGGAGTGCGACCTCGCGGTGCTGGCCGACGGCGGCCGCTCCGGTTTGCGCGAGCAATTGGGCATCGGCGTGAAAACCCGGCCCTACAACCAAAGCGCGCTCATCGCCAACATCACCCCAAGCGAAGCCCACAACGGTGAGGCCTTCGAGCGTTTTACCGATGAAGGCCCGATGGCCTTGCTGCCGCTGCCGGACAACCGCTGCGCGCTGGTGTGGACGCGCATCGGCATGGACGCCCAGCGCCTGGCCAACCTCGATGAGCGCAGCTTCCTCAGTGAATTGCAGGGCGTGTTCGGCTACCGCCTGGGCACCTTGAAACAAGTCGGCGCGCGGCACCTGTACCCGCTGACGCTGGTGGAAGCCGAAGAACAAGTACGCTCGCACCTGGCCGTCCTCGGCAACGCCGCCCACAGCCTGCACCCGATTGCCGGGCAGGGGTTCAACCTGTCCCTGCGTGACGCGAACGCCTTGGCCGAAGCCTTGCTGGCCGGGCCAGCGGTGCCGGGCGATTTGGCGACCCTGCAAAGCTATCGCGAGCGTCAGCACTTGGACCAGAAGCTCACCGTGGGCTTCTCCGATCAAGTCACGCGCCTGTTTGGCAGTGCCCAGCCGTTGGTGGCCTTGGGCCGCAACATGGGCCTGCTCGGCCTGGACCTGTTGCCGCCGGCCAAACGTTGGTTCGCCCGTCAGGCCATGGGCCTGGGCACGCGCCCCGATGCGTAACTGGCTGACCCGGCGCCTGGGCAAGGCGCGGCTGTTGCGCTGGGTTATGTCCTTGTACCCGCCGTACCTGGGCGCTGGAATCCGGGTGCAGACACTCAGCGCCGACTTCCGCCATGTCAAGGTGCGCATGGGCCTGGGCTGGTACAACCGCAACTACGTCGGCACGCAATTCGGCGGCAGCCTGTATTCGATGGTCGACCCGTTCTATATGTTGCTGCTGATGGAGAACCTGGGCCGCGACTACATCGTCTGGGACAAAGCCGCGAGCATCGACTTCGTGTCGCCGGGCAAAGGTCCGGTGTATGCCGAGTTCTCCATCGACGAGGCCTTGCTGGATGAGATCCGCAGGCAGACCGAAGGTGGCGAGAAATACTTGCCTCACCTCCAGGTGCAGATTCATGACGGCTCCGGCACCTTGGTGGCGCGGGTCGACAAAACCCTTTACGTGCGGCGCAAGCCGCCAGCAAAGCAGGCTTAAAGCATGGACATGCGCGCAGATGTGCTGATTGTCGGGGCCGGAATGGTCGGGAGCGCCCTGGCGCTGGCGTTGCAGGGCAGTGGCCTGCAGGTGTTGTTGCTCGATGGCAGCTCGCTGAGCGTCAAGCCGTTCGACCAGGATGCGGCCTTCGAACCCCGCGTAAGCGCCTTGTCGGCTGCCAGCCAGCGCATTCTTGAGCGCCTCGGCGTGTGGGACGGCATCGTCTCGCGGCGCGCCAGCCCTTACGGCGACATGCAAGTGTGGGACGGCAGCGGCACCGGGCAGATCCACTTTTCGGCCGCCAGCGTGCATGCCGAAGTGCTCGGGCATATCGTCGAGAACCGCGTGGTTCAGGATGCCTTGCTCGACCGCCTGCACGATTGCGACCTGGGCCTGTTGGCCAATGCACGCCTGGAACAGATGCGCCGCTCCGGCGATGAATGGCTGCTGACCCTGGCCGACGGCCGCAAATTGCGCGCGCCGCTGGTGGTGGCTGCCGACGGTGCCAACTCCGCCGTACGCCGCCTGACCGGCACCGCCACGCGCGAGTGGGATTACCTGCATAACGCCATCGTCACCAGCGTGCGCAGCAGCCAGGCGCACCAGCGCACGGCGTGGCAACGCTTTACCGACACCGGGCCGCTGGCGTTTCTGCCGTTGGTGCGCGATGGGCAAGAGGATTGGTGCTCGATCGTCTGGTCGACCACACCGGCTGAGTCCGAACGCCTGATGGCGCTGGATGACGACAGCTTCTGCCGTGAACTGGAGCGCGCCTTTGAAGGGCGACTCGGCACGGTGATCAGCGCCGACCCGCGTGTGTGTGTGCCTTTGCGTCAACGTCACGCCAAACGCTATGTGGCCGAAGGCCTGGCGCTGATCGGCGACGCCGCCCACGTGATCCACCCGTTGGCGGGGCAGGGCGTGAACCTGGGTTTCCTTGATGCGGCGGTGCTGGCCGAAGTGCTGCTGGCGGCGACCGAACGCGGCGAGCGCCTGGCGGATGTGAAGGTGCTGAGCCGTTACGAGCGTCGGCGCATGCCGCACAATCTCGCGCTGATGGCCGCGATGGAAGGTTTTGAACGGTTGTTCCAGGCCGATCAGCTGCCACTGCGCTGGTTGCGTAATGCCGGGTTGAAACTGGTCGACCAGATGCCGGAAGCCAAAGCCGTCTTCGTCCGGCAGGCCTTGGGTTTGACAGGCGATCTCCCGGAGCTGGCCAAACCCTGAACTTGAAATACCAACCCTTGTGGGAAAGAGCTGTGCAACATCTGGTAACGCCTGCACCGAGCGCCACCAAATGTGAGTCCCTATCATTTGCTTTCAATTTGCATATGAGAGACCGCACCCATGTTGGCACCCAAACGCCTCCTGACTGCCCTGGCACTCACCCTTATCGGCAGCACCACCGTGCAGGCAGCCGACGAAGTCGTGGTCTACTCCTCGCGCATCGATGAACTGATCAAGCCGGTGTTCGACGCCTACACCAAAAAGACCGGCGTGCAGGTCAAGTTCATCACCGACAAGGAAGCCCCGTTGATGCAGCGGATCAAGGCCGAAGGCGAAAACGCCACGGCTGACCTGCTGCTCACCGTTGATGCCGGCAACCTCTGGCAAGCCGAACAGATGGGCATTTTGCAGCCGTTCACCTCCGAGGTGATCGACAAGAACATTCCCCTTCAATACCGCTCTTCGAACCACGCCTGGACCGGCTTGAGCCTGCGCGCGCGGACCATCGCCTATTCCACCGACAGGGTAAAACCGGGTGACCTGACCACTTACGAAGCCCTGGCCGACAAGCAATGGGAAGGCCGCTTGTGCCTGCGCACAGCGAAGAAGGTCTACAACCAATCGCTGACCGCCACGCTGATCGAAACCCATGGCGCGGCCAAGACCGAAGAAATCGTCAAGGGTTGGGTCAACAACCTGTCCACCGATGTGTTCTCCGATGACATCGCCGTGCTCGAAGCCATCAACGCCGGGCAGTGCGACGTGGGTATCGTCAACACCTACTACTACGGCCGCCTGCACAAGCAGAAACCGGACCTGGCAGTGAAGCTGTTCTGGCCGAACCAGGGCGACCGTGGCGTACACGTGAACCTGTCGGGCATCGGCCTGACCAAGCACGCGCCGCACCCGGAAGCCGCCAAGGCCTTGGTGGAATGGATGACCACGCCTGAGGCGCAGAAGATCTTTGCCGATGTGAACCAGGAATTCCCGGCCAACCCGGCCGTGCCGCCGTCGGCGGAAGTGGCAACCTGGGGCAAGTTCGTGGCCGACACCTTGCCGGTGGAAGTGGCGGGCAAGCGCCAGGCCGAGGCGATTCGGTTGATGGATCGCGCTGGCTGGAACTAAGTACAATTTGTAAGACGCCGCCGATCTAAATGTGGGAGCGGGCTTGCTCGCGAATGCGTCGTGTCAGTCGATACATGTGTGACTGATACACCGCTTTCGCGAGCAAGCCCGCTCCCACATTGGTTCGAGGTGACGTCTAAATCATCATTTCTTAGAGAGCTTTTCCTTGGCCCACCCCGCCCAACGCCGCTGGTACCTGCCGGTCTTCACCGTCGCCGCCCTGGTGCTGCTGCCGCTGAGCGTGCTGTTGCTGTCCTGGCAAAGCATCGATCAACAGATCTGGTCCCATCTGTGGGAAACCCAGATGCCACGCCTGCTGGGCAACACCTTGACGCTGGTGCTGGGCGTCGGTGTTGGCGTCACGCTATTGGGCGTGAGCCTCGCGTGGTTGACCAGCCTCTGCGAATTCCCTGGGCGGCGCTGGCTCGACTGGGCGTTGATGTTGCCCTTCGCGATTCCGGCCTACGTACTGGCTTTTGTGTTTGTCGGCTTGCTGGATTTTTCGGGGCCAGTGCAAACCTTGCTGCGCGAGTGGTTTGGCAACGGCCTGCGCCTGCCACGCGTGCGTTCCACCAGCGGCGTGATCATCGTGTTGGTGCTGGTGTTCTATCCCTACGTCTACCTGCTGGCGCGTACGGCGTTTTTGGCTCAGGGCAAAGGCCTCATGGAAGCGGCGCGGGTGCTGGGACAATCGCCCTGGCAAGCGTTCTGGCGCGTGGCGTTGCCCATGGCACGGCCGGCGATCGGTGCCGGTGTAGCCCTGGCGTTGATGGAGACCCTGGCGGATTTCGGCGCTGTCTCGGTGTTCAACTTCGACACCTTCACCACGGCCATCTACAAAACCTGGTACGGTTTTTTCAGCCTTTCCAGCGCCGCCCAGCTGGCCAGTCTGTTGCTGTTGGTGGTGATGCTGGTGCTCTATGGCGAACGGCGTGCTCGCGGGGCCAGCCGCCCGAGCAATGAGCGGCCACGGGGCAAGGCGTTGTATCACCTGCGTGGGGTCAAGGCAGCGGCAGCCAGCACGTGGTGTGGCTTGGTATTCGCCTGCGCCTTTGTCATTCCGATGCTGCAGTTGGTCGCCTGGTTCTGGCAGCGTGGGCGGTTTGATCTGGATGAGCGTTATACCGGCTTGATTGTCCACACCCTTTATCTGGGTGGCATCGCGGCGCTGATCACGGTCAGCGTGGCGTTGATATTGGCCTTTGCCAACCGCTTGGCGCCGACCCGGGCGATTCGCTCCGGCATCAGCCTGGCCAACGTCGGCTATGCCTTGCCGGGTTCGGTGCTGGCGGTGTCGATCATGTTGGCGTTCAGCTACCTGGACCGTGAGCTGGTGGTGCCGTTGTCGGGCTGGCTCGGCGGCGCGGGCAAGCCCTTGTTGCTGGGCAGCCTGTCGGCATTGGTGCTGGCCTATCTGGTGCGATTCCTGGCGGTGGCCTATGGGCCGCTGGAAAACAGCCTCGCGCGAATCCGCCCGTCGTTACCCGAAGCAGCCCGCAGCCTTGGGGTGAGTGGGCCGCGACTGTTTTGCAAAGTGTATCTGCCACTCTTGCTGCCGGGCACGTTGAGCGCGGCGCTGTTGGTGTTTGTCGATGTGCTCAAGGAAATGCCCGCGACCCTGCTGATGCGCCCGTTTGGCTGGGACACCCTGGCGGTCCGGATCTTTGAAATGACCAGTGAAGGTGAATGGGCGCGCGCCTCGTTGCCGGCGTTGACGCTGGTGTTGGTGGGGCTGTTGCCAGTGATCGGCTTGATCCGACGCTCGGCACGACAAATCGGTTAGGTGCCAGTCCTACAGCTTGCGGCTACAATGCGCGGCATTCGGTGCGCTCCGTCTTTCGGAGCGAGTCGCTGTATGCAGCTGCAGGCCTTGTAATCCAGGGCTTTCAGCGCAAACAGCAACTCTGCGCATCTTCGCCAAGCCCGGAAGGAGAAACCCATGGGACAGCGTACGCCTCTGTATGACCTGCATCTCGCCCTCGGCGCGAAAATGGTCGATTTTGGCGGTTGGGATATGCCTTTGCATTACGGCTCGCAAGTTGAAGAACACCATCAGGTGCGACGCGACTGTGGGGTGTTCGATGTATCTCATATGACCGTGATCGATGTCACAGGCCTTCAGGCCAAGGAATGGCTCCAGCGCCTGCTGGCCAATGATGTCGATCGTTTGCATGGCTGCGGCCGTGCGCTTTACAGCGCCATGCTCAACGAGCAGGGCGGCGTGGTGGACGACATGATCGTCTACCGCACCGAAGCCGGTTACCGGCTGGTGGTCAACGCGGCTACGCGTGATCAGGATATGGCCTGGATGCAGGCGCAGTTGGGCCATTACGCGGTGCAACTGCATGAGCGGCCCGAGCTGGCGATGCTCGCTATCCAGGGCCCGCACGCCCGGCAGAAAATCGCCGAGCTGGTCACCCAGTCTCGCGGCACGCTTATCCACCAGCTCAAGCCCTTTGAAGGCCAGGCCGACGGCGATTGGTTTATCGCCCGCACGGGCTATACCGGTGAAGATGGCCTGGAGATTGTCCTTCCCGCTGATCAGGCGCCTGGGTTTTTCAACGACCTGGTCGGTGCCGGTATTTCACCCATCGGCCTGGGCGCACGCGATACCCTGCGCCTGGAGGCCGGTATGAACCTGTATGGCCAGGATATCCACCAGGATGTTTCGCCCCTGGCGGCCAACATGGCCTGGAGCATTGCCTGGGAGCCTGCCGAGCGCCAATTCATTGGCCGCGCGGCTTTGGAGGCGGAAAAGGCTGCCGGTGTGCAGTTCAAACTGGTCGGGCTGGTGCTGGAAGAACGTGGGGTTTTACGCGCTCACCAAGTGGTTCGTATCGCCAATGTTGGCGAAGGGGAGATCACCAGTGGTAGTTTCTCTCCTACGCTAAGCAAATCCATTGCACTGGCGCGCGTGCCGACGGCAACTGCTGATCGGGCCGAAGTGGAAATCCGTGGCAAGTGGTATCCGGTTCGAGTGGTCAAACCGACCTTCGTGCGTCATGGCAAAACCTTGATCTAACTATTTCCGGCAGGCCTGAGGCCGCTGACATTTCTTCTTGAGGAAACAGACTATGAGCGATATCCCTGCCGACCTGCGTTTTGCCGAAAGTCACGAATGGGCCCGTCTGGAAGCTGACGGCACCGTGACCGTCGGTATCTCTGACCATGCTCAGGAAGCGTTGGGTGATGTGGTGTTTGTTGAGCTGGCCGAGGTTGGCGCCAAGTTTGAAGCTGAAGGCCAGGCTGGTGTGGTCGAATCGGTGAAAGCGGCTTCGGACATCTACGCCCCGGTAGCTGGCGAAGTGATTGCGGTCAACGAGGAATTGAGTGGTAGCCCTGAGCTGCTGAACTCCGACCCTTACAGCGCCTGGATCTTCAAGCTCAAGCCAAACAACCCGGCTGATCTGGAAAAGCTGCTGGATGCTGCTGGCTACAAAGCTGCCATCGGCGAATAAACGCAAAACCCATGTGGGAGCGGGCTTGCTCGCGAATGCGGTCTGTCAGTAACGGATGTCCTGACTGATACACCGCATTCGCGAGCAAGCCCGCTCCCACATTGTGCTGTGCCAGCCTTAAATGATCAGTCTGCTTTCAACACCGCTTTTACCGCTGCCACCGACCGCTCCACGTCCGCCTCTGTCATAGCTGTGAACATCGGCAACGACACGATCAAGCGCCCTACACGCTCCGACACTGGGAACATGCCTTCCTTGAAACCCTGCGCCCGATAGAGGCTCAGCAGGTGGATCGGCGGGTAGTGATAGCCAATGCCGACGCCATGGGCTTGCATCTGCTCCATGAACGTCGCGCGGGCGGGCAGGCCGTCCTGACGCTCCGGCAACACCAGCTGGAACAGGTGCCAGTTGCTGTTCTCGAAATCCGCTGGCGGCAGTTGTGCGCCATATTGCTCTTCGAAGTCACTGCCGAAGCACTTGAAATAGTGCCGCGCCAGGTTCTGGCGATGTGCCGTGATCTTCTCGATGTGGGCGAACTGGCCCAGGCCGATGGCCGCTGCAATGTCGGTCATGTTGAACTTGCCGCCCAACACATCCACGTCCAAGCCGTCGAAGCCGGTACGGGTAACGCCCTGCAGGCGATATTTTTCCGCCAGGCGGGCCTCCTCGGCATTGTTCAATACCAGGCAACCCCCTTCCGAGGAGGTGATGTTCTTGTTGGCCTGGAAGCTGAACGACACGAAGTCCCCGGTGGCGCCAATACGTTCGCCATCCCAGCTGGATCCCAAGGCCTGAGCCGCATCTTCAACGATGCGCAGGTTGTACTTGTTGGCCAGTGCGTACAGCATCGGCATGTCCAGAGGCAGGCCTGCCAGGTAGACCGGGATGATTGCTTTGGTACGCGGGGTAATCGCGGCTTCCACTTGGGCCAGGTCGATATTGCGGGTGACCGGGTCGATATCGGCAAACACCGGCGTGGCGCCTACTTCGAGAATCACGTTGGCCGTGGCGACCCAGGAGATCGGCGTGGTGATCACTTCGTCGCCAGGGCCAATACCGGCGATGCGCAAGGCAATTTCCATGGTGCAGGTGCCGGAGTTGAAGGTGCGCACCGGGCGGCCGCCAAAGTATTCCGACAGTTGCGCTTCAAATGCCTGCACTTTCGGCCCGCTGGTGATCCAGCCCGAGCGCAGTACATCGCCGACCGCCGAGATGGTGGCTTCATCGATGGTAGGTTTGGAGAACGGCAGAAAGGGCTGTTGGCTCATAACGACGAAGGCATCCGTTTCAGGTAGGCGATGAGTAAGGGCGTATCAGTACCGGCATGGTTGCACGGCTCGACTGAATATAGCCTGTCGCCTGTGAATGAATCGTCATGTTGCGCACAAAAAAATGCCGCTTTATCAGCGGCATTTTTGCAGCAGGTCAGAAGGCGACGCGAGCCTCAAGAAACACATTTTGCTCTTTGAGCTTGCCTTTGAGCTGTTCATCGCGGGCGTTTATGCGGTTAGCGAAGGTGTTGTAGCCGGTCTCCACCTTGCCCATGTCCACGTAACGCCAACCGGTGCCCAGGGTGACTTTTTCGCTGACCTTGGCATCCAGGCCCAAGCCAACGCTGTAGGCGAAATTGTATTGGCGGTTGCTGGCGAACTGACGGTTAGGGTTGCCCTGATAACCTTCGGCATCAATTTGCGCCATGCCTATACCAGCCATACCGTAGAACGACAGCCAGTCGTTGAGCGGGATGTTTTTATAGCCGTTGAGCATCAAGCGCTGGCTGTCGACTTCCAGGCGATTGACGTTGGCATTGAAGGGCGCCCAATAAGAGTCGAACGTCGAGCTGTTGCGTGTGGTGTATTCACCTTCCAGGCGCCAGCCATCAGCAAAGGCGTAACCTGCGGCGAATGAGCCAGTGAATGCTTTGTTGCTATCAGGTGCCTCCACGCGATCAGTCACCCGTGGGCTGGTCAGTTCTGCGCTGGAAAGGTTCTGGCGGGCACTGTTCAGCTTGGCCGAGCCATACCAGCCTTCTGCCTGAGCATAAGGTGTCGCGATAGCGGCGAGGAGCAGCATGGAAGAGAGTTTGCGCATGGGAGTCGATTCACCGGGTAAAAAGGGAATCGGTAGAATGCTGTTCGATGCGCATAGTGATCGACAGGACTTTTCCTGTTCAGCCAGCAACTCTCTTCCTGTCATCGTAGGAAAAAGCGCAAAAAAAATGCCGCTCCCAGGGAGCGGCATTTTTTGTGGGGCGGTGTTACTCGGTCACAGCATTTTTCGCGAGGATGGCGTTGGCCAATTCCATGTCAGTGGCTTGCAAGCCAGGGTTATCGGCGCGTACTTTCTGCATGGCGGCTTCCAGGTATGGGCCACGGATGCCGCCGTCGCTGGCAACAAAGCTGCCTGCGTCGTCTTGAGCGGCGACCACCAGCTTGTGGTCCTTGAACGTCAGGTACGTCGAGCCGGTAGTGGCGCCGGACGAGATGACATTGCGCCAGAAGCTGTCGGCCATGGCTGAGCCGACAGGAAGGGAAAGCACAGCGAGGGTTGCGACAGCATATTTGAGACGCATGATGGGTGACTCCGACTGGGTTATCTGAACAGTTTGATTGTAGATAGCCCAGCCGAGTTCCATCACTGACTAAACAGTTTCGACCTGTAAAATTACGCCGTCCTGACCAGTGACACGTACATGAGCGCCTACTGGACTGTCCGGCCCGGTCGCCATCCACACGCTATCACCGACTTTTATCTTGCCCCGGCCATCAATGATCGCCTGATGCACCATAAAGGTGCGACCGATCAGCTCAGAGCCACGCATGTTCAGCCCCGGCTGGTCACTGACCTTGGCGCTGCTACGCTGGCGTTTCCACCAGTACACAGCGGTCAGGATCGATAGCACGGCGAATAGCAGCAGTTGCCATTCCAGCCCGAGCGGTGGAACCAGGAACTTGATCACGCCCACGGCGGCGGCGGCGATCCCCATCCACAGCAGGTAGCCACCGGCGCCGAACACCTCAAGAATCAGTAGCACCGTCCCCAGTGCCAGCCAATCCCAGAACGACAGATGCTGCAGGAAATCCCACATGGCGATGGCCTCAGCCTTTCTTGTTGTCGAAGGTTGCCTTGACGATTTCGCCGATACCGCCGACGGCACCAATCACTTGGCTGGCTTCCAGCGGCATCAAGATGACTTTGCTGTTGTTGGCCGAGGCCAGTTTACCCAAGGCGTCGATGTATTTTTGCGCAACAAAGTAGTTGATGGCCTGCACGTTACCGGTGGCAATTGCTTCGGAGACCACCTGGGTTGCACGGGCTTCCGCCTCTGCCTGACGTTCACGGGCTTCAGACTCCAGGAACGCGGCTTGACGGCCACCTTCTGCTTCGAGGATCTGCGCCTGCTTCTTGCCCTCGGCAGTCAGGATTGCGGAGGCTCTCAGGCCTTCAGCTTCCAGGATTTGTGCGCGTTTGATCCGCTCGGCTTTCATCTGGCCGGACATTGCGGCCATCAGGTCGGCAGGTGGGCTGATGTCCTTGATCTCGATCCGGGTGATCTTGATGCCCCACGGCGCCGTTGCTTCATCGACGGTGCGCAGCAGTTTTTCGTTGATACCGTCACGTTGGCTCAGCATCGCATCCAGCTCCATGGAGCCGAGTACGGTACGGATGTTGGTTTGCAGCAGGTTACGAATGGCATGCTCGAGGTTGTTGACCTCGTAGGCGGCCTGGGCGGTGTTGACCACCTGGAAGAAGCACACGGCGTCGATCTGCACGGTGGCGTTGTCGGCGGTGATCACTTCCTGGGGTGGGATATCCAGCACGCTTTCCATCACGTTGATCTTGCGACCGATGCGGTCCATGACCGGGATGATGATGTTGAGGCCGGGTTTGAGGGTGTTGGTGTAGCGGCCGAAACGCTCGACTGTCCATTGGTAGCCCTGGGGCACCACTTTAAAACCCATGAACAGGATGGCCACGGCCAAACCCACGAAAAGAAGCAGTACGGTTCCGATCTGCATTGCGATTCCCTATCTGATGGTGTCAGTGAAACAACGTTCGGTCGATTGTAACGGTCTGGTCACAGATAAGGACGGTTTCACGGCCCAACAATAAAAGCATTTGTATCTGAATCCCCAGGCGTTACCCGTAATACTTCCGCCAGGGTTGTCAGCCCGGCGTTGACTTTGTCGATGCCGGCCATGCGCAGGCTTTGCATGCCTTGCGCCAGCGACGCACGGCGTAGAGCTTGCACGTCGGCGCCAGGGGTGATCAGCGCCTTGAGCTTCTCGTCCACCACCATGATTTCGTAGAGCCCGGCCCGGCCTCGATAACCGCTGTCACGGCATTGCGCGCAGCCGACAGCCTCATGCGCATCGCCCGGAGTATTCACCGCACGCTTGCAGTGCGGGCACAAAAGCCGCACCAAGCGCTGCGCCATCACCCCTATCAGCGTAGCTTTGATCAAATAATGAGCAATGCCCAGCTCCTGCAAGCGGCTGATGGCGCTGGGTGCATCGTTGGTGTGCAGCGTCGACAGCACCAAGTGCCCGGTAAGTGCGGCCTGGATCGCCATTTCTGCGGTTTCCTGGTCACGAATCTCACCGATCATGATGATGTCCGGGTCTTGGCGCAGCAGGGCGCGGATGCCACTGGCGAAGGTCAGGTCGATATTGTGCTGCACTTGCATCTGGTTGAAGGCGGGCTCCACCATTTCTATCGGGTCCTCCACCGTGCACAGGTTGACCTCGCGGGTCGCCAGCCGCTTGAGTGTGGTGTAGAGCGTACTGGTTTTGCCCGAGCCGGTCGGCCCGGTGACCAGGATGATGCCGTTGGCCTGACGGGTCATGGCATGCCAGCGCTGCTGGTCTTCAGACGACAAGCCTAGCTGGTCAAAATCCTTGAGCAGCACCTGTGGGTCGAAAATCCGCATCACCAGTTTTTCGCCAAACGCCGTCGGCAAGGTTGAAAGACGCAGTTCCACTTCGACGCCCGCCGGGCTTTTGGTCTTGACCCGGCCGTCCTGGGGTTTGCGTTTTTCCGCCACATTCATCCGGCCCAGGCTTTTCAGGCGGCTGACCACCGCCATGGTGACTTGTGGCGGGAATTGATAGACGTCATGCAACAAACCGTCGATGCGAAAACGCACCCGGCCCTGTTCGCGACACGGTTCTATATGGATATCGCTGGCCCGTTGGCCAAAGGCGTACTGCAACAGCCAGTCGACGATATTGACGATATGCGCGTCATTGGCGTCCGGTTCCTTGTCACCGGCGCCGAGGTTGAGCAGGTCGACGTTGCCCGCCACCGCCACCTTTTGATCCGCGCCGCTGACCGACTTGGCCAACCGGTAAAACTCGTCGATGCAACGCTGGATGTCCTTGGGGTTGGCGACCACGCGTTTGATCGAGCGCTTGAGCACTTGCGCCAACCCAGCCTCCCATCCACAGACATACGGCTGGGCGCTGGCGACGGTGACGGTCTGCGCATCCACAGCCACCGCAAGAATGGCATGGCGTTGCGCAAACGCATGGGACATCAATGGCACCACCGTCGCCACGTCGATATTCAGCGGGTCGATACGCAGATAAGGCTGCCCGACATGCCCGGCAAGCCATTGTGTCAGCGTTTCGAGGCAAGGCCCCAGCGCCGCGATGCATTCCAAAGGATGTTGAATAGAGGGCTCCGTCGCCAACCGTTGCGCCATGTCCGCTGTCACCAGCCCTTGTTCAACCAGGTCAGGCAGCAATCTATGCAGTTCCAGCGGGTGATCGTGCAAAGCGGCGGGCATGCGGATTTCCTGGTTGGCGTCGGGCGTAATCCCAGGCTAGTCAGCCCCTGAAAAAACGCGGCCCAGGGTGTATTTCAGCCTTTTACAGACTGGCCGCCGCCACCGCCGCAGGCCGCAAAGAATCAGCTGGCCACAGTTCCAGCGAACACACGCTGATCAGGTTTCGAATCTTTTCACCAATCACTTGGGCGCGGTGCCAGCTCAAACCGTCCATCACAATTTCTATGTTCAACAGGTCATCTTCGCGGTTCACATTGACCTGTTGCGGCGTCAGGAACTGCAGCGCGAAATAGTTAAGTACCCGGCACAGCACATCCGGTTCTGCCTCGGCGATGATTTGATAATGCGCCTGACACTGGGCGCTGTTGACGGCCCACGCATCGACGCGGGTTGCAGGGTGGTTGGTTTCGACGGCGTGCATGCTGACTCTCCAAATTCGACTGGAGAAATTTTTACATTCGCCTGGGGAGATTTCTTATCTAAGATGGGCCATATCAACAGAAAATAGACTAAAACAATTCAAGTTAAGCATCATCACGGGTATTTTTATGCACAGCGAATTAGACGCCTACGACCGCCGCATCCTGGCGTTACTGCAAGAGGATGCTTCGCTTTCCAGCGCGCAGATCGCCGAGCAGGTCGGCCTGTCGCAATCGCCGTGCTGGCGGCGTATCCAGCGGCTAAAGGAAGAAGGCGTGATTCGCGGCCAGGTCACTCTGCTGGACCGCAAGAAGATCGGCCTCAACACGCAGATTTTTGCCGAGGTCAAACTCAACGCCCACGGCCGATCCAACTTCACAGAGTTCACCGAAGCGATTCGCGGGTTTCCGGAAGTGTTGGAGTGTTATGTGTTGATGGGGGCGGTGGACTTTCTGCTGCGCATCGTGACCTCGGACATTGAGGCGTATGAGCGGTTTTTCTTCGAGAAGTTGTCGATGGTGCCGGGGATTCAGGAGGTGAATTCGATTGTGGCCTTGTCGGAGATCAAGTCCACCACCAGCTTGCCAGTGTTGCGTTGACTGTGGGAACGGGCTTGCTCGCGAATGCGGTGTGTCAGTTACTAAGAAGTCGACTGATCCACCGCTTTCGCGAGCAAGCCCGCTCCCACATTTGACCGAGTTGCCCGGTATTACAGGCGCAGCAGGGTCTTCCACGCGCGGTTCTGATACACCGCAATCGCCTGATGCATACGCGCATCCAGCGACTCGTCGGTGATCGGCTGGTTAGCCAATACGGCCAGCTTGTTCAGCTCGCCATACAAACGGTCCAGCTCCGGGATGTCCACCACCTGACGCGCGTGGTGCAGCCAGGCCTGAATGCGTTCGATGCGCGGCAGTTGCTCGGCCAGGTCTTCCGGCTGCTGCTGATAGCGCGACAGCTGCAGGGCAACGGCGTCGTCAGCCAGCAGGCGTGGCAGCCAGTTGGTGATTTGCGCAGCGCCCTGCCGGTTGCCACGCACGTTGCGGTCGGCGGTCCAGGTGCGGGCCAGCAGCCAGCGCGAGGTGTTCAGCGAGAACAAGCCCCAGCGCACGTCTTCCAGTTCTTCGACAAATTGTTCCGGTGCGGCTTTGCGGATGTCTTCGTCGTCGTCACCGGCCTGCACCAGTGGGCGCCAGTCTTCCAGCAACGCGTCGAGTGCGCTGCGCAGTTCGCTGGTGGATTGACGCGGAGCGGCCTGGCCGAGGCTGCCGATCAATGCGCGCAGTTCACCGAGGTTGTCGACCCAGTCCTGCAACAGGCGCCAGTGGCCGTTGAAACGGTATTGCTCGGCCAGACGCTGGCTGCTGCCCAGCAGGTGCCACATGATCGCGGCGAAGGCGTCATCCAGCGGCATTTCGGCGTGGATCTGCGGCGCCGGCAGGCTCAGCGAGTAGCTGCTGGCGTCATACAGACGGTAGCCACGCTCGGCCTTGCTGATATCGCACGGCATCAGCGCCAGGGTGGCGGCCAGCTCGGCGGCCAGTTCCAGCAGGGCAGCCGGTTCACCTTCGCGCAATTCCAGTTCCAGCTCGCAGATTTCTTCTTTCTGCTTGCCGATCACCACATGGCCCAGGTCCAGGGCGGCTTCGATCACGACTTTGGCCTTGCCACGACCCCAGGCGATTTCGGCGCGTTCACGCACGAAGTCGGTGGTGAAGATCGGCTTGAGGGTCTTTTTGTCCAGCTCGGCCAGTTGCTCTGGCCAGCACTCGCCGTCGAGCTTCTTCACGTCGAGCTTGGCTTTGGGCAAGTCCCAGTTGTATTCGTTACGTTCCGACAAGCCGGCGACGCTTTGGCCACGGGTCTTGAGGGTCTGGATGATTTCATCACCGTCCTTGCGCAAGCGCAGGGCGACTTTGGCCTGGGCCAGGTCGCGCTCGGGGGTGTCGAAATACTGGTTCATCAACTCACGGCGTTCCCAGCCACTTTTGTTGCGTTTTTTCAGTAGCGGGTGCTCACGCAGCGCGGCGAGTGTTTCGCGGCTGACGCGGAGCTTGATTTCGGTTTCTTTCTGCATGGCCGGAAAATCCAGGATCGGGAGCGCAGCCGGGGAAAAGAGTGGCTGCCAAGGTCGTGCAGTGTACAGGACTGAGCCCGGCAACGCGCCGCAACGGTTTATTGTGTCGTGCAGATGGTTCTATAGTGGGGCTTATCCGGGACGTTGAGAGGCCGCGCATGCCGTTACCTACTATGAAAGAGCAGTTCGCCGCATTGATTGCCGCGCCGTCGGTCAGTTGCACCCAAGCGTCTCTGGACCAGACCAACCGCCCGGTGATCGACCTGCTCGCCAGTTGGCTGGGCGACCTGGGTTTTGCCATCGACATCCAGCAAGTCAGCCCCGGCAAGTTCAACTTGCTCGCCAGCTTCGGCAGCGGCCCTGGCGGCCTGGTGTTGGCCGGCCATAGCGATACCGTTCCCTATGACGCCGCGCTGTGGAAGACCGATCCGCTTAAGTTGACGGAAGTCGACGGTCGCTGGGTAGGATTGGGCAGTTGCGACATGAAAGGCTTTTTCGCCCTGGCCATCGAAGCCGTGCTGCCCTTGCTGGACCAGCCCTTCAAACAACCGTTGCTGATCCTCGCCACCTGCGATGAAGAAAGCTCCATGTCCGGCGCCCGCGCGCTGGCCGAGGCCGGGCGCCCGCTGGGCCGCGCGGCGGTGATCGGCGAGCCGACAGGCCTCAAGCCGATCCGCCTGCACAAAGGCGTGATGATGGAGCGCATCGACATCCTGGGCCAAAGCGGCCATTCGTCGGACCCAAGCCTGGGCCACAGCGCCCTCGAAGCCATGCACGATGCGATCGGTGAGCTGCGCGGTCTGCGCCTGGCGTGGCAGCGCGAGTACCGCAACCCGCAATTCAGCGTGCCGCAACCGACCATGAACTTCGGCTGCATCCACGGCGGCGACAACCCCAACCGTATCTGCGGTCAATGCTCCCTGGAATTCGACCTGCGACCCTTGCCGGGCATGGACCCGCAGGTGCTGCGCGATGCCATCCGGCAAAAGCTCGAACCCTTGGCTGAGCGCCACAAGGTCAAGATCGACTACGCGCCGCTGTTCCCCGAAGTACCGCCGTTCGAGCAGGCCGAAGACGCCGAGCTGGTGCGGGTTGCGGAACGATTGACCGGTCATCGTGCCGAAGCAGTGGCGTTTGGCACCGAAGCGCCTTATCTTCAGCGCCTTGGTTGTGAAACCCTGGTGCTTGGCCCTGGTGATATCGCCTGCGCCCACCAGCCGGGCGAGTACCTCGAAATGTCACGCTTGACGCCTACAGTGCGTCTATTGCGGGAACTGATCGAACATTACTGCCTGAAACCTGCATAAATTAACCCCCGCCCATTCGTACATAAGGAGAGCGAGCGTGTCGCCAAGCCTGTTCCGACGATAACCATCAGCCCGCTGTGCGCTTTCGCGATTCATCCTTTTTTGGCTGCTTTTTATTACAGGCCCAGGTTTTATGCCCGAATACGTCAATTGGCTTCGTCACGCTTCGCCTTACATCAACGCCCACCGCGACTGCACCTTTGTAGTCATGTTGCCCGGCGATGGTGTGGAACACCCGAACTTCGGCAATATCGTCCACGACCTGGTGCTGCTGCACAGCCTGGGCGTGCGGCTGGTATTGGTGCACGGTTCGCGCCCACAAATCGAAGCGCGCCTTGAAGCGCGCGGCCTTACCCCGGCTTATCACGAAGGCTTGCGCATCACCGACGCGGCAACGCTGGAGTGTGTGATCGACGCGGTCGGGCACCTGCGCATTGCTATCGAAGCGCGCCTGTCGATGGACATGGCCTCTTCGCCGATGCAGGGCTCGCGCCTGCGGGTGGCAAGCGGCAACCTGGTCACGGCGCGGCCGATTGGTGTGCTCGAAGGCGTGGATTACCACCACACCGGCGAAGTGCGCCGGGTCGACCGCAAGGGCATCAACCGCCTGCTGGACGAGCGCTCCATCGTATTGCTGTCGCCGCTGGGTTATTCGCCCACCGGTGAGATTTTCAACCTGGCCTGCGAAGACGTCGCCACCCGCGCCGCCATCGACTTGGGCGCCGACAAGCTGCTGCTGTTTGGCGCGGACCTGGGCCTGATCGACGAACATGGTCGCCTGGTCCGTGAGCTGCGCCCGCAACAAGTGCCGGCGCACCTGCAACGCCTGGGCAGCAACTATCAAGCTGAACTGCTCGATGCCGCCGCCGAAGCGTGCCGTGGCGGAGTAGGGCGCAGCCATATCGTCAGCTACGCCGAAGACGGCGCCTTGCTCACTGAGCTGTTCACCCGAGATGGTGGCGGCACGCTGGTGGCCCAGGAGCAATTCGAACTGGTGCGCGAAGCGGCGATTGAAGACGTCGGCGGTTTGCTTGACCTGATCAGCCCGCTGGAAGAGCAGGGCATTTTGGTGCGGCGTTCGCGTGAGGTGTTGGAGCGTGAGATCGAACAGTTCAGCGTGGTCGAGCGCGAAGGCATGATCATCGCCTGTGCGGCGTTGTATCAGATCGCCGATTCGGATGCGGGTGAGCTGGCGTGCCTGGCGGTCAACCCGGAGTATCGTCATGGCGCACGCGGTGATGTGTTGCTGGAGCGCATCGAGACCCGTGCTCGGGCCAAGGGGTTGAAGACGTTGTTTGTACTCACCACCCGAACAGCGCACTGGTTCCGTGAGCGCGGGTTTGAGCCGAGCAGCGTAGACCGCCTGCCATCGGCGCGGGCGTCGCTGTACAACTATCAGCGTAACTCGAAGATTTTTGAGAAGGCGCTGTAAGCCGATTTCGGAAGTGAAGCAGGTCTAAATGTGGGAGCGGGCTTGCTCGCGAAGGCGGTGGATCAGTCAACAAATTCAGTGACTGGCACTCCGCTTTCGCGAGCAAGCCCGCTCCCACATTTGATCGCGTTTAGTCTTTGATGAATTTATCGGTCACAAAGGCCGAGTAATCCGGCAGCACCGTTTCAACCTTCCCTTGCTCCTTCAAAAACTTCGCCGTCTCCCCAATCGCCTTCGCCGTGCCCCCTTTAAGCAGGGCATCGGTTTGTTGTGCCTGGGCATCCGGGAAAGTGGTGCCGGCCAAAAGCTCTGGAATGTCGGCGGCATTTGAACCTGTCAATTTGGCGATTTTCTGCACCGGCTCCGACTCCACCGTCCAGCTGTCTTTATGCGCGGCATAGTCGGCGAAAGAATCCAGCGTGACCTTGGCAAACTTGGCCACTAAGTCAGGATGTTTTTCCGCAAAATCCTTGCGCGCCACCCACACTTCAAATGTCGGCGCGCCCCACTGACCCACCTGGGCCGCGTCTGTCAGGGTTTTGCCGGTCTTGCGGATTTCGCCCAGGGCCGGTGACCACACGAACGCACCGTCGATATCGCCACGTTTCCACGCGGCGGCAATTTCGGCGGGTTGCAGGTTCACCACTTTGACTTTCCTGGTGTCCAGCCCCCAATGCTTCAGCGCGCCGAGCAGGCTGTAATGAGAGGTTGAGACGAACGGTGTGGCGATGGTTTTGCCGACCAGATCCTGCGGTTTGTCGATACCGCTGCCGTTACGCACCACCAAGGCTTCAGAAGCATTGATCTGCGCCGATACGATAAAGGCCACAATGGGTAGATTGCGTGAAGCCGCCGCTGCGAGGGGGCTGGAGCCCAGGTTGCCGATTTGCACATCGCCGGACGCAATCGCGGTTACAACCTCGGGTCCGCTGTTGAATCGGCGCCAGGCGATCTTCTCGCCGATGGCCTTTTCGTAGAGGCCATCGGCCTGCGGAACCTTGCTGGGGTCGATGCCGGTTTGGTAGCCGATGGTTAAATCGGCCGCTTTGACACCAAAAGAAAGAATTAGTGACACAAAAACTGTAACAAATTGACGGGAGGATGTGCCTTTGGCCATGATGGCGTCGCCTTTTTGATCGTGGGTGACGTATGCAACAGTACGGCCACACTAATCGATCTAAAAAAAGGCGAGTAAATACCATTTAGGAATTAGCTTATGGAGCGGTTGGTCTACGCTGATCGGCTCGCCTCATGCAAAGGCTTATTCCTGAATCGTATGAAAAAGAATGAAACAATTCTTTTTGGGTGTATGAAAAACTCATTACCCTGCAGGGACCAAATCAACTGCGGTTAGACGAAGGTAGTAGACATACAAAGTTACGATTGACTTGGTAGTCACTATCTGGCGCTAATCGCGCATCTGTGGATCCGGGGCGTCAGACCCAGGACCTAAGAAATACAAAAATTAGAAATGAGAGGAGCGGTACATGAAGAAGTCAACATTGGCGTTGGCCGTGGCTGTAGCTGCGATTGCCCAACAGGCAAACTCCGCCGGTTTCATCGATGACAGCAAAGTAACACTGGGTCTGCGTAACTTTTACATCAACACCGACAACCGTGACTCGGCTGCTGGCACTGCTGCCAACAAGCGCGCGGGTGTTCAGAGCAAGAACGAAGAATGGGGCCAAGGCTTCGATCTGCGCTTCATCTCCGGTTTCACCCAAGGCACCGTAGGCTTTGGTCTTGACGCTATTGGCCTGCTGGGTGTTCGCCTGGATTCCGGCGGAGGCACCAACGGCGCGACCGCTTCGTCTTACGGCGGCACCGTGTTCCCGAGCAAGTCCAATGGCGAAGCCGTTGACAACTACTCGAGCCTGGGCCTGACGGCTAAAGCCAAGATTTCTCAGACCGAACTGAAGCTGGGTACCCTGCAACCTAAGCTGCCAGTTATTGTGACCAACGACGGTCGTCTGCTGCCGCAGACTTTCCAAGGTGGCCAGATTACCTCCAACGATATTAAAGACCTGACGCTCGTTGGCGGCCAGATCGAAAAGGCCAAAGGCCGTAACTCCAGCAACGTCGACAACCTGTCGATCGCTGGTGCCAACAGCCGTGGCGTCAACTGGCGTGACAGCAACAAGTTCTACTACGCCGGTGGTGACTACAAAATTACCAAGGACCTGACGGCCCAGTACTACTACGGCAATCTGGAAGATTTCTACAAGCAACACTTCCTGGGTCTGACTCACAACTGGGCAATCGGCCCGGGCGTACTGAAATCTGACCTGCGTTACTTCCACAGCACTGATGACGGTAAAAACGGCAGCGAGTCGGCTTACTACTCCTCGGGCAACTACAACGGTTTCGCTTCAGGTCGTGGCAAGGTCGATAACAACCTGTACAGCGGCCTGTTCCTGTACACCGTTGCCGGTCACACCTTCGGTGGTGGTTACCAAGTCAGCAACGGTAGCAGCGACTTCCCTTGGCTGAACCAAGGTGACGGTTCGTCGGCTTACCTGACTACCGACATGCAGATCGCCAAGTTTGCCCGTGCTGGTGAACGTACCTGGCAAGCTCGCTACGCATTCGACTTCGCCCAAGTTGGCGTCCCTGGCTTGACCGCTGGTGTTGTGTACCTCAAAGGTACTGACATCGACACCGTCAACGCTTCGCGTGCCGAGTTCACCGGCCAGTCCGAATGGGAACGTGACATCACCGTTGCTTACGTCATTCCAGAAGGCCCGTTCAAAAACCTCGGCGTCGCTTGGAAAAACGCTATGTGGCGCAACGATGTTGCTTCCGCGCGCGATCAAGACGAAAACCGTGTAATCGTCAGCTACTCGTACGCGTTCAAGTAACTGTGTAAAACCTTGCCCGGCGCAACGCCGGGCAGGGTGTTTTACTTTCAAGTCGGGCTCAACCCCCGCAAGCCCTTCCTGAATCCCCTCTTTGTACAGCGTCTCAAGGCCTTCTCGAACCTTGAAGTGGATGTTGACCCTCGCCGTTTCCCGCGTCCAATGAATTGATTTTTAATATTCATTTATCGTCTAAATAAATCGATATTTATTCTTTTTAAATAATCCGCAACCCATGCACAGTGGGCTCCATAAGCACTCATCAGGAGCCACACCATGAGCCTAAGACTGGGCGACATCGCCCCCGACTTCGAACAGGATTCCAGCGCCGGCAAGATTCGTTTTCACGAATGGCTGGGCGATAGCTGGGGCGTGCTGTTTTCCCATCCGGCTGACTTCACCCCGGTGTGCACCACTGAGCTGGGCTTCACCGCCAAGCTCAAGGACGAATTCGTCAAGCGCGGCGTCAAGGCCATTGCCCTGTCCGTAGACCCGGTGGACTCGCACCACAAGTGGATCGAAGACATCAACGAAACCCAGAACACCATCGTCAACTTCCCGATCCTGGCCGATGCCGATCGTAAAGTCTCGGACCTCTATGACCTGATCCACCCGAACGCCAGTGACACCCTCACCGTGCGCTCCTTGTTTGTGATCGATCCGAACAAGAAGATTCGCCTGACGATTACCTACCCGGCCAGCACCGGTCGCAACTTCCATGAAATCCTGCGGGTCATCGACTCGCTGCAGCTGACCGACAACCACAAGGTCGCCACGCCCGCCAACTGGCAGGACGGTGATGAAGTGGTGATCGTGCCGTCGCTCAAGGACGAGGAAGAGATCAAGAAACGCTTTCCGAAGGGCTATCGCGCTGTGAAGCCGTACCTGCGCCTCACCCCACAACCTAACCGTTAACACAGAACTAAATGTGGGAGCGGGCTTGCTCGCGAAAGCGGTGTGTCATTCAAAGATGCATCAACTGAAAGTCAGCATTCGCGAGCAAGCCCGCTCCCACATTTGTCGGCATTTCCAGTCTCACATAGCAGGGGTTTTCAGGCCGTTTCGACGGCCTTTTTTTTCGCCTTGAGATTAATAATCCTCATATGCATTTATAGAATAAACAAATGAAAAAATAAGATTTATAGATATATAAATCACCTGATATGGTCTGTCCCATCTTGGCGCCATCGCCACACAGCGAACCGCCGACACTTGCTCAAGGAATACCTGCATGCTGGTCGTAACACTTGGAGGCAGCCCCAGCCAGCGTTCCCGCTCCGGGGTCTTGCTGGAAAAAACCCGTCAGTGGCTGCAAGACAAAGGCGTGGAAGTGGTGAGTTATCAGATACGGGACTTCCCGGCCGAAGACTTGCTGCACGCGCGCTTCGACAGCCCCAAAGTCATCGACCTGCTGCAACAAGTCGCCAACGCCGACGGCCTGGTTATCGCCACGCCGGTGTACAAGGCCTCGTTTTCCGGCGCACTGAAAACCGTGCTGGACCTGCTGCCCGAGCGCGCCCTGGCACACAAGATCGTATTGCCGATGGCCACCGGCGGCAGCATCGCCCACATGCTGGCGGTGGATTACGCCTTGAAGCCGGTGTTGTCGGCGCTCAAGGCCCAGGAATTGCTCCACGGGATTTTTGCCGAAGACAGCCAGATCGCTTACGCCGAAGGCAGCGCCCAGGCGCAACTGGTGCCAGTGCTCGAGCAGCGTTTGCACGAGGCTCTGGAAACGCTCTACGGCGCCATGGCTCGTCGCCCGAAACCGCTTGACCCCCATGTGTTGAATGAACGTTTGTTGAGTGCTCGCTGGAGCATTTAAGCCGTACCGGATTTTGTAGTACTCACCTTACTCAGCCGCCAACGGCCAAGCAGGTGCAGCCAACCCCCTCATCGCATTTTTGGAGAGAGCGCCATGCGCACTGTCATCTTGCGTCGTGGTCTGGTCGCACTGTTTGCTGCGGCTGTGTCCTTCGGCGCCATTGTTCAAGCCCAGGCCGCCGAAACCCTGCGGATCGGTTATCAGAAGTACGGCACGCTGGTGCTGCTTAAAGCCAAGGGCACCCTGGAAAAACGCCTGGCCGCCCAAGGCGTGCAGGTGCAATGGACCGAGTTCCCCGGTGGCCCGCAACTGCTCGAAGGCCTGAACGTCGGCTCCATCGACTTTGGCGTCACCGGTGAAACCCCACCGGTGTTTGCCCAGGCTGCCGGCGCCGATCTTCTGTATGTCGCCTACGAGCCGCCAGCGCCAACCAGTGAAGCGATCCTGGTGCCGAAAGACTCGCCGATCAAATCCGTGGCCGAGCTCAAGGGCAAGAAAATCGTGCTCAACAAAGGCTCCAACGTGCACTACCTGCTGGTGCGTGCGCTGGAAGATGCCGGCCTGAAATACACCGACGTGCAAACCGTGTTCCTGCCACCCGCCGATGCCCGCGCCGCGTTCGAACGTGGCAGCGTCGACGCGTGGGTGATCTGGGACCCGTACCAGGCCGCCGCCGAGAAACAACTGCAGGCGCGCACCCTGCGTGACGGCACCGGCATTGCCGACAACCACCAGTTCTACCTGGCCACCAAGCCGTACGCCGAACAGCACCCGCAAGTGATCAAGGCGTTGGTCGAAGAAGTGCGCGCGGTGGGCGAATGGTCCAAGGCCAACCCGCAGGACGTCACCGAACAAGTCGCGCCGCTGCTTGGCTTGCCGGCTGATATCACCCTGACCTCGGTGAAACGCCAAGGCTACGGCGCGTTGTTCCTGACCCCGGAAGTGGTCGCTGCCCAGCAGAAAATCGCCGACGCCTTCTACCAACTCAAATTGATCCCCAAACCCTTGAGCATCAAGGACGTGATCTGGACGCCACCCGCCGCCGTTGCCAAAGCGCCGTAATCCGACTTCTTCAGGAGACAACTCCATGAGCCTCAATATTTTCTGGTTCCTGCCTACCCACGGCGACGGCCATTACCTTGGCACCGCCGAAGGCGCTCGCGCCGTCGACCACGGTTATCTGCAGCAAGTGGCCCAGGCCGCTGACCGGCTGGGTTTCGGCGGCGTGCTGATTCCTACCGGTCGCTCCTGCGAAGACTCCTGGCTGGTGGCCGCCTCGCTGATTCCAGTGACCCAGCGTTTGAAATTTCTTGTCGCCCTGCGCCCCGGGATCATTTCCCCGACGGTGGCCGCGCGTCAGGCCGCGACCCTGGACCGGCTGTCCGGAGGCCGCGCGTTGTTCAACCTGGTCACCGGCGGTGACCCGGAAGAGCTGGCCGGTGATGGTTTGTTCCTCAGCCACGAAGAGCGCTACCAGGCCTCGGTGGAATTCACCCGTATCTGGCGCCGTGTGCTGGAAGGCGAAACCGTGGATTACGACGGCGAGCACATCAGCGTCAAAGGCGCCAAATTGCTCTACCCACCGATCCAGCAGCCGCGTCCGCCGCTGTACTTCGGCGGCTCCTCCGAAGCGGCCCAGGACCTGGCAGCAGAACAGGTGGAAATGGTCCTGACCTGGGGCGAACCACCGGCTGCGGTCGCGGAAAAAATCGCACAGGTACGCGCTAAAGCCGCGAAACTTGGGCGCACTGTGCGCTTCGGTATTCGCCTGCACGTGATCGTGCGCGAAACCAACGAAGAGGCATGGAAAGCTGCCGACAAACTGATCTCCCACGTGGACGACGACACCATCGCGCGTGCCCAGGCTTCCCTGGCGCGCTTCGATTCCGTCGGCCAGCAACGCATGGCCGCCTTGCACGGCGGCAACCGCGACAACCTCGAAGTCAGCCCCAACCTGTGGGCCGGCGTCGGCCTGGTACGTGGCGGTGCAGGCACCGCGCTGGTGGGTGATGGGCCAACCGTTGCGGCACGCGTCAATGAATACGCGGCGCTGGGCATCGACACCTTCATCTTCTCGGGTTACCCACACCTGGAAGAGTCGTATCGCGTCGCTGAGCTGCTGTTCCCGCACCTGGATATCGAACGTCCCGAGCTGCCGAAAAGCGCCGGTTACGTCAGCCCGTTCGGCGAAATGGTCGCCAACGACATCCTTCCCAAAGCTGCGTCGCAGAGCTGAGGCGTAGTCATGAATTTTGAAAAATTAAGCCATCGCGTTGCGCCTTGGGTGCTGCCGATCCTGTTGCTGGCGGTGTGGCAGTTGTCAGTGTCGGCAGGCTGGTTGTCGACCCGTATCCTGCCGGCGCCGAGCGCCGTGATCGAGGCCGGGATCAACCTGGTTCGTACCGGGGAAATCTGGACACACCTGGCCATCAGCGGCTGGCGTGCCGGCCTGGGCTTTGTGATCGGTGGCAGCATCGGTCTGGCCCTGGGCTTTATCACCGGCCTGTCGAAATGGGGCGAGCGCCTGCTGGACAGCTCGGTGCAGATGATCCGCAACGTGCCGCACCTGGCGCTGATCCCGCTGGTGATTTTGTGGTTCGGCATTGATGAGACGGCGAAGATTTTCCTGGTCGCCCTCGGCACGCTGTTCCCGATTTACCTGAACACCTACCACGGCATCCGCAACGTCGACCCGGCGCTGGTGGAAATGTCGCGCAGCTACGGCTTGTCCGGTTTCAGCCTGTTCCGTCAGGTGATCCTGCCGGGCGCGCTGCCGTCGATCCTGGTGGGCGTGCGCTTTGCCCTGGGCTTTATGTGGCTGACGCTGATCGTGGCGGAAACCATCTCGGCCAGTTCCGGTATCGGTTACCTGGCGATGAACGCCCGCGAATTCCTGCAAACCGACGTGGTGGTATTGGCCATCGTCATGTACGCCATCCTCGGCAAACTGGCCGACCTGGCTGCCCGTGGCCTGGAACGTGTGTGGCTGCGCTGGCACCCGGCTTACCAAGTGAATAAAGGAGGTGCGGCATGACCGCTCAACAACCTCCGCGTCTGCTCAAGGGCATTCCGCTGGCGGTGCGCAAATTGCGCAAGGCCTTTGGTGCGCGGGAAGTCCTCAAAGAGATTGATCTGCACATTCCGGCCGGCCAGTTCGTGGCGGTGGTCGGTCGCAGCGGCTGCGGCAAAAGTACCTTGCTGCGCCTGCTCGCCGGGCTGGACAAAGCCAGCGGCGGCGAATTGCTGGCCGGCTCCGCGCCGCTGAGCGAAGCCATTGAAGACACGCGGTTGATGTTCCAGGAAGCGCGCCTGCTGCCGTGGAAAAAAATCATCGACAACGTGGGCCTGGGTCTCAAGGGCAACTGGCGCCCTAAAGCGCTGGAAGCCTTGGAAGCGGTTGGCCTGGCCGAGCGCGCCAATGAGTGGCCAGCGGCCTTGTCCGGTGGCCAGAAGCAACGTGTGGCCTTGGCGCGTGCGCTGATCCACCAACCGCGCTTGCTATTGCTGGATGAACCGCTGGGCGCGCTGGATGCCCTGACCCGCATCGAGATGCAGCAACTGATCGAAAACCTGTGGCAGAAGCATGGCTTCACTGTGTTGCTGGTCACCCACGACGTCAGCGAAGCCGTGGCGATTGCCGACCGGGTGATCCTGATCGAAGACGGCGAGATTGGCCTCGACCTGATCGTCGACCTGCCGCGCCCACGCGCCCGGGGCTCACATCGCCTGGCGGCGCTGGAAGCCGAAGTGCTCAACCGTGTGCTGTCGTTGCCCGGCTCGCCACCGGAACCCGAACCTGTTTCACCGCTGCCTACGCAATTGCGTTGGGCTCAATAACTCACTTGTCCCACGAAGGAAAAACACCATGACTATTAAAGCCATCAACGTGCGTAACCAGTTCAAGGGCACCATCAAGGAAATCGTCGAAGGCGACGTGCTGTCGGAAATCGACGTGCAGACGGCGTCCGGCATCGTGACGTCTGTGATCACTACTCGCTCGGTCAAAGAGCTGGAATTGGTGATTGGCAGCGAAGTGATTGCCTTTGTGAAATCCACTGAGGTGTCGATCGCCAAGTTGTGATCGAATTCTGCGGTGCTCTTGATGCCGCCTTCGCGAGCAAGCCCGCTCCCACATTTGACCGAGTTCCAACTGTGGAATGCATTCAAATGTGGGAGCGGGCTTGCTCGCGAAGAGGCCGTCCCAGCCACCACAAGGCTCAGCGCTTAGGCAAATACGCCGGCAAATAAAGCCCCACATACGCATCAAACACCCGCATGCCTTCCTCCGCCATGCGCGGCGTAATCTGCCCGTGCTGATGCACTGAGCGCGCGTACACGCGGTCGCTCAACTCCAGCGCCAAGGCAAACACGTCCACATCCGCTGGCAGCGTCGGCACGTCGAAATGGCGGCTGAACACTTCGAGCATCAAATCCCCCAACTCCAGATCATGCTGACGGTCCGCCTGGGTCACTTCGGTAAGGCCATGCTGCGCCAAGATCAACTGCCGCGCGGCCGCGTCGTTGCTGTAGATGCTCAGCATGCGCTGCTCGACGATGTAGGACAGGTCGCGCCAGTGTTTGAGTGAATCATGGTCGATGGGCGCCTGAATCGCAGCGCGGAAAGCCGCGTGTACATCGGCAGTCAGCGCTTCCAGCAAGGCCGGCACACTGGCGAAAAAGTGATACACCGATGACGGCGGAATCTGCGCGCGCTCGGCCACGCTGTAGATCGACAAACTGGCCACGCCTTCGGTCGCCAGCAAGGTACGGGCGGCGTCGAGGATCGCATCGATCCGGGCCTGGCTGCGGGCGCGGGGTTTGCGAGGGGCGGCGGGGCGGGTGGTCATGGAAGTCTCCTACAAGGCAGAGCGCATTGTACGCAGAGCCACTGGATGATCCATAACTTGTGGCGAGGGAGCTTGCTCCCGCTGGGCTGCGCAGCAGACCCAAAACCATCGCCCCGGTTCTGCCTGGAGGAACTCGGTGATCTTATTGGGGCCGCTTCGCAGCCCAGCGGGAGCAAGCTCCCTCGCCACAACAGCGCAAAAAAATGCCGCAGGCCATTAAGCCTGCGGCATTTTTTAAAGCAGCAACTGCTTACACAGTATGCAGATACCAGTTGTACTCAAGGTCGGAGATGGAGTGTTCGAACTCTTCCAGCTCACTTTCCTTACAGGCGACGAAGATATCGATGTACTTGGGATCGATGTACTTGGCCATCACCTCGCTGTCGTCCAACTCGCGCAAGGCATCGCGCAGGTTATTCGGCAGGCTCTGTTCGTTCTGCTCGTAGCTGTTGCCTTCCACCGGTGCGTTCGGTTCGATCTTGTTGGTCAGACCGTGGTGCACGCCTGCCAGGACCGAAGCCATCAGCAGGTAAGGGTTGGCGTCGGCGCCGGCCACGCGGTGTTCGATACGTACGGCATCGGACGAGCCGGTCGGTACGCGAATCGCCACGGTGCGGTTGTCCAGGCCCCAGCACGGCGAGTTCGGCACGTAGAACTGTGCGCCGAAACGGCGGTAGGAGTTGACGTTGGGGCACAGGAACGCCATTTGGGCGGGTAGGGTCTCGAGCACACCGCCGATCGCGTGACGCAATGCGGCGTTCTGCTCGGGATCCTCGCTGGCAAAGATGTTCTTGCCGTCTTTGTCCAGGATCGAAATGTGTACGTGCAAACCGTTGCCTGCCTGGCCTGGGTAAGGCTTGGCCATGAAGGTGGTGTCCATCTCATGGTCGTAGGCGATGTTCTTGATCAGGCGCTTGAGCAGTACCGCGTAGTCGCAGGCCTTGATCGGGTCGGCCACGTGGTGCAGGTTCACTTCGAACTGCGCCGGGGCACTTTCCTTGACGATGGCGTCAGCCGGGATGCCTTGCTCTTTGGCCCCTTCCAGAATGTCCTGGAGGCAGTCGACGTATTCGTCGAGGTCGTCGATCAGGTAGACCTGTGTCGAGTGCGGGCGTTTGCCGGAGATCGGCGAGCGGGGCGGTTGTGGGCGGCCGTTCACGTTCTCCTGGTCGATCAGGTAGAACTCAAGCTCGAAGGCGGCGCAGATGGTCAGACCGAGGTCGTCAAATTTGCTTACAACTTGGCGGAGCACTTCGCGAGGATCGGCGAAGAAAGGTTCACCTTCAAGTTCGTGCATGGTCATCAGCAGTTGCGCGGTTGGGCGCTTTTGCCAGGGTTCATTGCACAGGGTATCGGGGATTGGATAACAGATTCGGTCAGCATCACCGATGTCCAGACCCAGGCCGGTGCTTTCCACCGTCGAGCCGTTGATATCCAGGGCAAATAAAGAGGCAGGCAGGTTAATGCCCTTCTCGTAAACCTTGTGGAGGCTGGTGCGTTCGATGCGCTTGCCGCGCACCACACCATTCATATCCGCAATTAGAAGGTCTACGTACAGAACCTCAGGATGATCCTTAAGGAACGCGTTCGCTTCGTTAAGCTGAACGGCACGCGGGGGTACCGACATGATGCAACACCTTTGTTGTTAAAAATATCAATCATTGATCTTTTCTGGTTTCAGTCAACCCGAACGGCATGCCGAAGTCAAGCGAGGGCTTTTTTGCCCTAAAAAAGCGCCGTGAGGCCTTTTTTGGGGCTTTTTGGGGCGGTTTTTTGGGATTGAAGGCCTTGGGACTAGCAGGCTTGAGCGGGCCGTGTTGTATTTTTTACGGGGGTGTTGTGTAAAAAAATGAACAAGGCTAAGCTCGATTCAAACCCATAACAGCAATAATACCGGGGTGCTTCATGTCTCGCCTGCCGCTACTCGGCGCTTCAACCTGTTTCAGACAAGTCTTGTCACCCGTTCAATTTTCCCTCGTGAATGACCGCGCCCCGGCCAATATTCTTGACGCCTTGGCTGACCTCTTTTCTGCTCCCTCATTTCCTTCGTGCCTGTCACTGAGCGGCTCCCGTGCGGGGTGCTGCTCATGATTCTGCACGACTTTGGCGTGAGGAATGCAACGCTGCAGCAAATGGCAGGTAAGCTCCTACCCTGAACGAAAAGACGACGCGGATGCTGCGTCCACCAACGCCTGGCCTTTAACGGATGCCAGGAAACCCAGCCCAGAGGCATTTATGAGTAACAACCTCGACCAGCTCACCGATTGGTTGAAAGACCACAAGATCACAGAAGTCGAATGCATGATTGGCGACCTCACCGGCATCACCCGGGGCAAGATCTCGCCGACCAACAAGTTCATCGCCGAAAAAGGCATGCGCCTGCCCGAGAGCGTTCTGTTGCAGACCGTGACCGGCGACTATGTCGAAGACGACATCTATTACGAATTGCTCGACCCGGCCGACATCGACATGATCTGCCGCCCCGACCAGAACGCGGTGTTCCTGGTGCCATGGGCCATCGAGCCTACCGCCCAGGTGATCCACGACACCTACGACAAGCAAGGCAACCCGATTGAGCTGTCGCCGCGCAACGTGCTCAAGAAGGTTCTGAAACTCTATTCCGACAGAGGCTGGCAGCCCATCGTGGCGCCAGAGATGGAGTTTTACCTGACCAAACGCTGCGAAGACCCGGACTTCCCGCTGCAACCGCCGATTGGCCGTTCCGGCCGCCCGGAAACCGGTCGCCAGTCCTTCTCTATAGAAGCCGCCAACGAATTCGACCCATTGTTCGAAGACGTCTACGACTGGTGCGAACTGCAGGAGCTGGACCTCGACACGCTGATCCACGAGGACGGCACGGCGCAGATGGAAATCAACTTCCGTCACGGCGATGCCCTGTCCCTGGCCGACCAGATCCTGGTGTTCAAGCGCACCATGCGTGAGGCCGCGCTCAAGCACAACGTGGCCGCCACTTTTATGGCCAAGCCGATGACCGGCGAGCCCGGCAGCGCGATGCACTTGCACCAGAGCATCATCGACATCGCCACCGGCAAGAACGTCTTTTCCAATGAAGACGGGACCATGAGCCAGCTGTTCCTTAATCATATTGGCGGCCTGCAGAAATTCATCCCTGAATTGCTGCCGCTGTTTGCGCCTAACGTGAACTCGTTCCGCCGCTTCCTGCCCGACACCTCGGCGCCGGTAAACGTGGAGTGGGGCGAAGAGAACCGCACCGTCGGCCTGCGCGTACCGGATGCCGGCCCGCAGAACCGTCGCGTGGAAAACCGCCTGCCGGGCGCCGACGCCAACCCGTACCTGGCGATTGCCGCCAGCCTGTTGTGCGGCTACATCGGCATGGTCGAAGGCCATAACCCGAGCGCGCCGGTGGTGGGCCGTGGTTATGAGCGCCGCAACCTGCGCCTGCCGTTGACCATCGAAGACGCCCTGGAGCGGATGGAAAACAGCAAGACCATCGAGAAATACCTGGGGCAAAAATTCATCACAGGCTACGTCGCGGTCAAGCGGGCCGAGCATGAAAACTTCAAGCGCGTGATCAGTTCGTGGGAGCGGGAATTCCTGCTCTTCGCCGTCTGATGCGCCGGGCGCGCCGTAGGAAAGGCGCGCCCTCACCTGAAAAAGTCTAGGAGATTGGTATGTCCAGCAACAACCCGCAAACCCGTGAATGGCAAGCCTTGAGCAATGATCACCACCTGGCGCCGTTCAGCGACTTCAAGCAATTGAAAGTGAAAGGCCCACGGATCATCACCAAAGCCCACGGCGTTTACCTGTGGGACAGCGAAGGCAACAAGATCCTCGACGGCATGGCCGGCCTGTGGTGCGTGGCGATCGGTTACGGTCGCGATGAACTGGCTGACGCCGCCGCCAAACAGATGAAAGAACTGCCGTACTACAACCTGTTCTTCCAGACCGCGCACCCGCCGGTACTGGAACTGGCCAAGGTCATCTCCGACATCGCGCCGGCCGGCATGAACCATGTGTTCTTCACCGGTTCGGGCTCGGAAGGCAACGACACCATGCTGCGTATGGTCCGCCACTATTGGGCGATCAAGGGCCAGCCAAACAAGAAAACCATCATCAGCCGCAAGAATGGCTACCACGGTTCCACCGTGGCCGGCGCCAGCCTGGGCGGCATGACTTATATGCATGAGCAGGGCGACTTGCCGATTCCGGGCATCACCCACATCGCCCAGCCGTACTGGTATGGCGAAGGCGGCGACATGAGCCCGGAAGAGTTCGGGGTGTGGGCCGCCAACCAGTTGGAAGAGAAGATTCTGGAACTGGGCGTGGACAACGTCGGTGCCTTTATTGCCGAGCCGATCCAGGGCGCCGGTGGCGTGATCGTGCCGCCTGAGACCTACTGGCCGCGCATCAAGGAAATCCTCGCCAAGTACGACATTCTGTTCGTCGCCGACGAAGTGATCTGCGGTTTCGGCCGTACCGGTGAGTGGTTCGGTAGCGACTTCTACGGCCTCAAGCCCCACATGATGACCATCGCCAAAGGCCTGACCTCGGGCTACATCCCGATGGGCGGCCTGATTGTGCATGACGACGTGGTCGCGGTGCTCAACGAAGGTGGCGATTTCAACCACGGCTTCACCTACTCCGGTCACCCGGTGGCGGCAGCGGTAGCCCTGGAAAACATCCGCATCATGCGCGATGAAAAAATCGTTAAGCGTGTGCACGACGAAACGGCACCGTATTTGCAGAAACGTCTGAGGGAACTGGCTGATCACCCGTTGGTGGGTGAAGTGCGCGGTGTGGGCATGCTCGGTGCGATTGAGCTGGTGCAGGACAAGGCCACGCGCAAACGTTACGAAGGCCGTGGTGTGGGCATGATCTGCCGCACGTTCTGCTTCGAGAATGGCCTGATCATGCGCGCCGTGGGCGACACCATGATCATTTCGCCGTCGCTGGTGATCAGCAAGGCGGAAATCGACGAGCTGGTGACCAAGGCTCGCCAGTGCCTGGACCTGACTTTGGCGGCATTGCAGGGCTAAGTGCTAGGCTCAGTGCGCAGCGGCTTCGGGCGCTGCGTCTGGACAGTTACAAATAGCAGTATTAAAGGGGGCTTTGGTTGAAAGCCGGCCCCTGAACTTGCCAGACTGTCGCCCTGTTTTGTTGCCCTTTGGAAGGGCCGTGAGACGACTAAAGAACGTGGCCCAAAAAAGAAAAAATTGGAGCATCACCAAATGAAGGCATTAGGTTTGAAGAACGCTGGCAAGACACTCCTCGCCTTGTCCCTGATGGGCGCAATGGCGGGCGCGGCCCAGGCAGACAGCAAAGTGCTGCATGTCTATAACTGGTCCGACTACATTGCTCCGGACACCATCGCCAACTTTGAAAAAGAGTCGGGCATTAAAGTGGTGTACGACGTTTTCGACAGCAACGAGACCCTCGAAGCCAAGTTGCTGGCAGGCAAATCCGGTTACGACATCGTCGTACCGTCGAACAACTTCCTGGCCAAGCAAATCAAGGCGGGCGTCTATCAGGAGCTGGACAAGTCCAAGCTGTCGAACTACGACAACCTGAACAAATCCCTGCTTAAAGCCGTGTCGGTCAGCGACCCGGACAACAAGCACGCGTTCCCGTACATGTGGGGTTCCATCGGCATCGGCTACAACCCGGAGAAGGTCAAGGCTGCACTGGGCGTGGACAAGATCGATTCCTGGGACGTGCTGATGAAGCCGGAAAACATCGCCAAGCTGAAAAGCTGCGGCGTGAGCTTCCTTGATTCGCCAACCGAAATGCTGCCGGTGGCATTGCACTACCTGGGCCTGCCGACCGACACGCAAAAGAAAGCTGACCTGAAGCAAGCCGAGGACCTGTTCCTCAAGCTGCGCCCATCGATCGGCTACTTCCACTCGTCCAAGTACATCTCCGACCTGGCCAACGGCAACATCTGCGTCGCCGTGGGTTACTCGGGTGACATCCAGCAGGCCAAATCCCGCGCGGCTGAAGCCGGTGGCAAGGTCAAGGTTGCCTACGACATTCCGAAAGAAGGCGCCGGCAGCTTCTATGACATGGTCGCTATCCCTAAAGATGCCGAAAACGTCGATGCTGCCTACAAGTTCATGAACTACCTGCTGGAGCCAAAAGTGATGGCGGCCATCACCAACAGCGTACGTTTCCCGAACGGTAACGAGAAGGCGACCCCATTGGTCGACAAAGACATCACCAGCGACCCGGGCATCTACCCGTCCGCCGATGTGCAAGCCAAGCTCTACGCCATTGCTGACTTGCCGGCTGCAACCCAGCGTGAAATGACCCGCAGCTGGACCAAAATCAAATCGGGCAAATAAGCCTTAAACCTGTGGGAGCGGACTCGCTCCCACAAATTAAATGACAGAAAGTTTTGCCGGATCGGTTTATCGAGGGTAAGTTGCGCGCCGGTTTTGTTGCCGGGCAACAACTTTAAGGCCCAACTATTTAAGAGGACCTCCACTTGCCAATTTCTTTATTTCGCAAAGCGGTGCTGGTGGGTGCAGGTATCACGCTGGCTGTCAGCGTGCAGGCCGCGCCGACTGTGCATATTTATAACTGGTCGGATTACATCGGCCCCGAGACCCTGGCCAACTTCGAAAAGGCCAGCGGTATCAAGCCGGTGTATGACGTGTTTGACTCCAATGAAACCCTGGAAGGCAAGTTGCTCGCCGGGCATACCGGTTACGACGTGGTCGTGCCGTCCAACCATTTCCTCGGCAAGCAGATCAAGGCCGGGGCGTTCCAGAAGCTCGACAAGTCATTGCTGACTAACTATTCCAACCTTGACCCGGCGCTGCTCAAACGCCTGGAAAGGAACGACCCGGGCAACCAGTACGCGGTGCCGTACCTGTGGGGCACCAACGGTATCGGTTACAACGTCGACAAGGTCAAAGAAGTGCTGGGCATCGACCATATCGATTCCTGGGCCGTGCTGTTCGAGCCGGAGAACATGAAGAAGCTGGCGACCTGCGGCGTCTCGTTCATGGACTCGGCAGATGAAATGCTGCCGGCAGTGCTCAACTACATGGGCCTGAACCCCAACAGCACCAACCCGGCTGACTACAAAAAAGCCGAAGAGAAACTGCTGAAAGTGCGTCCTTATGTGACCTACTTCCATTCTTCCAAGTACATCTCGGACCTGGCTAACGGCAACATCTGCGTAGCAGCAGGCTTTTCCGGGGATGTGTTCCAGGCCAAGGCCCGTGCGGCCGAGGCGGGCAAGGGCGTGAACATCGCCTACACGATTCCGAAAGAAGGCGGCAATTTGTGGTTTGACGTGCTGGCCATCCCGGCGGACGCGGCCAACGTCAAAGAGGCCCACGCCTTCATCAACTATTTACTGCAACCTGAGGTGATCGCTCAGGTCAGTGATTACGTCGGTTACGCCAACCCTAACCCAGGGGCGGACAAACTGATGGAGCAATCGATACGCACCGACGCAGCGGTTTACCCACCGCAGGCGGTTCTCGACCGGACGTTTGTCAACTTCGAGTTACCCCCGAACGTGCAACGTTTAATGACCCGTAGCTGGACCAAGGTCAAGACGGGCAAGTAAGGCTTAAGGCTCAAACTATCCAAGGTTTCGCCTGTATTGGGCGAACCTCAAATTTTGTTGGGAGTTTCGTAAATGGCAGTTGCCTCCGGCGCCTATAAGAAAGCCCTCGAGGGCGACCAGACACCGAAAAAGGTGTTGGTCAAAATCGACCGGGTCACGAAGAAGTTCGACGAGACGATTGCCGTGGACGATGTGTCCCTGGAAATCAAGAAAGGCGAGATATTCGCCTTGCTCGGCGGGTCGGGTTCGGGCAAATCCACTTTGCTGCGCATGCTCGCAGGCTTCGAGCGCCCAACCGAAGGTCGCATTTACCTCGACGGTGTGGACATCACCGACATGCCGCCCTACGAGCGGCCGATCAATATGATGTTCCAGTCCTACGCCTTGTTCCCGCACATGACCGTGGCGCAGAACATCGCCTTCGGCCTGCAGCAGGACAAGATCCCCAAGGCCGAGGTCGACGCCCGCGTGGCCGAGATGCTCAAGCTGGTGCAGATGAGCCAGTACGCCAAGCGCAAGCCGCATCAACTGTCGGGCGGTCAACGTCAGCGTGTGGCGCTGGCGCGCTCGCTGGCCAAGCGCCCGAAACTGCTGCTGCTCGATGAGCCGATGGGCGCCCTCGACAAGAAGCTGCGTTCGCAGATGCAACTGGAGCTGGTGGAGATCATCGAGCGCGTGGGCGTGACCTGCGTGATGGTGACCCATGACCAGGAAGAGGCCATGACCATGGCCGAGCGCATCGCGATCATGCACCTGGGCTGGATCGCCCAGATCGGCAGCCCGATCGACATCTACGAAACGCCTACCAGCCGCCTGGTGTGCGAGTTCATCGGCAACGTGAACATCTTCGACACCCAAGTGGTGGACGACGCCGAAGGCCACGCGGTACTCAAGTGCCCGGACCTGGACCGCGACATCTACGTGGGCTACGGCATCGCCACCTCGGTGGAAGACAAGTCGGTGACCTACGCGATTCGCCCGGAAAAGCTGCTGGTGACCACCGAAATGCCGACCTGCGAGCACAACTGGTCCAGCGGCAAGGTGCACGACATCGCCTACCTCGGCGGCCATTCGGTATTCTACGTGGAACTGCCTAGCGGCAAGCTGGTGCAGTCCTTCGTCGCCAACGCCGAACGCCGTGGCCAGCGCCCAACCTGGGGTGACCAGGTTTATGTGTGGTGGGAAGACGACAGCGGCGTGGTACTTCGCTCATGAACATGAAGAAATTCAAACGCCAGCTGCAACGAATAACACCCGGTGGCCGGCATGTGGTCATCGGGATCCCTTTCCTCTGGCTGTTCCTGTTTTTCGCACTGCCGTTCTTCATCGTCTTGAAGATCAGCTTCGCCGAAGCCGACGTCGCGATCCCGCCTTACACCGAGATCTACACCTTCGTTGAGCAAAAGCTGCAATTGGTGCTCAACCTGGGCAACTACGCGATGCTCGGCGACGACGAGTTGTACATCGCCGCGTACCTGGGCTCGCTGAAGATGGCGTTTTTCAGCACGATCCTGTGCCTGTTGATCGGCTATCCGATGGCCTACGCGATTGCCAGCGCGCGCAAAGAGATGCAGACCGTGCTGGTGCTGCTGATCATGATGCCGACCTGGACCGCGATCCTGATCCGCGTGTATGCGTGGATGGGCATCCTCAGCAACAACGGCTTGCTCAACGGCTTCCTGATGTCCATGGGGTTGATCAACGAGCCGCTGCAGATCCTCAACACCAACATCGCGGTGTACATCGGCGTGGTCTATTCGTACCTGCCGTTCATGATCCTGCCGCTGTACGCCAACCTGGTCAAACACGACCAGAGCCTGCTGGAAGCCGCGTCCGACCTGGGTTCGAGCACTTTCAACAGCTTCTGGAAAATCACCGTGCCGCTGTCCAAGAACGGCATCATCGCCGGCTGCATGCTGGTGTTCATTCCAGTGGTGGGCGAGTTCGTGATCCCGGAACTGCTCGGCGGCCCGGAAACCCTGATGATCGGTAAAGTGTTGTGGCAAGAATTCTTCAACAACCGTGACTGGCCGGTGGCGTCTGCCCTGGCGGTGGTGATGCTGGCGATCCTGATCGTGCCGATCATCCTGTTCAACCGCAGCCAAGCCAAAGAGATGGAGGGCAAGATATGAAGCGCTTCAGTTTCTCGAGTTTTATGCTGGTGGCGGGGTTGTTGTTCATCTACCTGCCGATGCTGATCCTGGTGATCTACTCGTTCAACGAATCCAAACTGGTGACGGTGTGGGGCGGTTGGTCGATCAAGTGGTACGTGGGCCTGCTGGACAACACCCAGTTGATGGGCTCGGTGGCACGTTCCCTGGAAATCGCCTGCTACACGGCGGTGGCCGCAGTCGCGTTGGGTACGTTGGCGGCGTTCGTGCTGACGCGTATCAGCCAGTTCAAGGGCCGCACGCTGTTCGGCGGCCTGGTGACGGCGCCGCTGGTAATGCCCGAGGTGATCACCGGTCTGTCGCTGTTGCTGCTGTTCGTGGCCATGGCGCAGATGATCGGTTGGCCCCAGGAGCGTGGCATCGTCACCATCTGGATCGCCCACACCACATTCTGTGCGGCATATGTGGCGGTGGTGGTGTCGGCGCGCTTGCGTGAGCTGGACCTGTCGATCGAAGAAGCGGCGATGGACCTGGGCGCGCGGCCGTGGAAGGTGTTCTTCCTGATCACCATCCCGATGATCGCGCCGTCGTTGGCGGCGGGCGGCATGATGTCGTTCGCGCTGTCGCTGGATGACCTGGTACTGGCCAGCTTCGTGTCCGGCCCGGGCTCGACCACCTTGCCGATGGAAGTATTCTCGGCCGTGCGTCTTGGGGTTAAACCCGAGATCAACGCCGTGGCCAGCCTGATTCTGTTGGCGGTGTCGCTGGTGACCTTTCTGGTGTGGTTCTTCAGCCGCCGTGCCGAAGAACACCGCAAGAAAGCCATCCAGCAAGCGATTGAAGAAGCCGCTGCGGATGGCTGGCAACAGCCGGACAAGCGCCGGGCGCCTGCTCCGGTCTAACCCGCACTGATCGTTCCCACGCTCCGCGTGGGAATGCCTTCTGTGATGCTCCGCGTCATGCTTCCAAGAGCGGACGCAGAGCGTCCAGGGCTGCATTCCCACGCAGAGCGTGGGAATGATCTGGTCAGGCCCACGGCGACTTGCGAATCACCTCGACAAAGTTCATCGGCTTGAACCCCGACTCCTGATCCACCAGCACATCGGTCTTCACGTTGCCAAACGTGGTCTGCGGGCGATGGCGCAAGCCGTCGGCAAACGCGCAGATGATGCATTCCTTGAACCCTTCACCGCGTGGGTGCGCATGCACCACGGCTTCGCGCTGCACGCTGGAAAACGCGGCGTAGTCCATGCCCAGCACGTCCATTTCCACGCCGGCAGTCACCAGCGCCACCGTCGGGCGCAGGTGCTGCGGCACGCCGGGCGTGGTGTGCAGGGCGATGGACAGCCACACTTGCTCGATATCGTCATCGCTCAGCCCGTAAGGCTTGAGGAACGCCACCGCGGCGTTGGCGCCGTCCACTTCGAAACGCTCGTTGTCACTGCGATGGCCTTCGACCAGGCCGAGGTCATGGAACATCGCGCCGACGTACAGCAGCTCAGGGTTGTAGGCCAGTTGCTTGCGCTCACCGCTCAATGCGCCGAACAGGAATACGCGGCGGGAGTGGTGGTAAAGCAGGTCGGATTCGACGTCACGGATGTATTCGGTGGTGGCCTTGGCCAAGGCGCTGTCCGGGATCTGGATGCCGGCGATGGTGGTGCTCATGGTCGTTCTCCTCAACAAAGCGCCGGGGGTGGCGCCGATGAGTCCAGTCTGGTCGCGCGCCCGCGACGGGGCTATCGCGGCGAGGGTGCGATGTCGGCCAATGTGGCTTCACATCGTGCCAGTTGGAACAGTCTCTTGAAGTCTAAGAGGATCAAATGTGGGAGCGGCGGTGCGACGATTCGACTTGCTCGCGAAAGCGGTATGTCAGTTAATGCATGTGTCAACTGAACTACCGCATTCGCGAGCAAGCCCGCTCCCACAGGGGTTTTGCATTTATTCAGTTAGAAAAGGTATTTGCAGCATGGGCAAAACCGTCGCCATCCTGATCTTCCCCGGCGTTCAGTCACTGGACGTGACTGGCCCCATGGATGTGTTCTGCGAGGCCAACCGTTTTTTGCCGCCGCACGACCATTACCGGCTTGAAGTACTTGGCCTGGGCCACGGCAGCATGGCGGCCTCCAACGGCTTGTCGTTGCAGGCTCACACACATTACAGCGAAGCCCTGCAAGCCTACGACCTGCTGCTGGTCGCCGGTGGCCCGCAACTGCCCTTCGAAGATTTCGGCGCGCCATTTGATGATTGGCTGCGCGCCGCCGCCGCCCGCGCGCAACGCTTCGGCTCGATCTGCAACGGCGCCTTCATGCTGGCCCGTGCCGGCTTGCTGGATGGCAAAACCGTCACCACCCATTGGAACGACGCCGCCGACCTGGCGCGCTTGTGCCCCTCGGCCCAGGTCGACGCCGACCGCCTTTACGTGCAGGACGGCAACCTCTACACCTCGGCTGGGGTCACCGCGGGTATCGACTTGTCGCTGTTCCTGCTGGCCCAGGACCACGGCCCGGAAGTCGCGCTGAGCGTGGCCAAGCGCCTGGTGGTATTTACCCAGCGTTCGGGCGGGCAATCGCAGTTCAGCCCGTTTCTTACACCCCACGCCGAAAGCACCTCGGCGGTGGCGTTGGTGCAGTTGTACGTGCTGGCGAACCTGACCGGGGATTTGACCATCGCCGACCTGGCCAAGGCGGCCAATATGAGTGCGCGCAATTTCTCCCGGGTGTTTGCCCGTGAGGCGCGCATAACGCCAGCGGAGTTTGTTGAGCGGGCGCGGGTGGATGCGGCGCGGGTGATGCTCGAAAGCAGCCCCGCACCGCTCAAAACCGTGGCCTATCAATGCGGCTTTCGCGACGCCCAGCACATGCGCAGTGTGTTCAGCCGCCGGCTGGGCGTGACGCCGCAACAGTTCCGGCTTAACTTTGCGGCGCCGGTTTAAGCGTGTCGTAGGCTTCCAGCGCGCGTAGCGAGTAGATGTACGCGGCGCCGGCATTCATCGAGATTGCCGTGGCCAGCGTTGCCGCCACTTCTTCGCGGGTCGCGCCGGCCTTGATCGCTGCGTCGGCATGCACGCCGATGCAACCGTCGCAACGCGTGGTAATGGCCACGGCGATGGAAATCAGCTCGCGGGTCTTGGCGTCGAGTGCGTCGTTTTCTTCGGCAGCCTCTTCCAACGCCATGTAGGCTTTGACCAGCTTCGGGTTGCTCTTGCCCAGCGCGCCAAAGGCTTTTTTCACGGTAGGCAGCAAGTCGGACCAGTTATTGAACATCGCGGTAACTCCTGAACAGGTGAGGTGTGAAGCCAGTGTCTGCTGTTCGGTGTTGGCGTTATTGTTCAATCCGCTCATCTTTTTGACCGATGCTCGCAAATGAATTCGATCGACACCCTTATTGCGCTGGCCAACCTGCGCGGCAGTCTGGATTTGCGTTGCCAGTTCCAGGGCGACTGGGCACTGGATCACCCGCCAGAGCACCTCGGCGTGGCGCCGTACCACATCGTGCTCAGCGGCACGTGCCGTGCCGAGCTGTCGGGCGGGCAGCAGGTGACGCTGGAGGAGGGCGATATCCTGCTGATGCCCGGTGGCGCTACGCATTTGTTGCGCAGCCAGGGCGCGCGTATCCGGCCGATGCAGCCAACGGTGATCGAAGGTGGTGTGCTGCCGGTGTATCGCCTGGGCGGCGAGCGAACGGAAGTGGACATGCTCTGTGGCAGCTTTCACTACAACCGCCAGTCGCTGCTGTTCGGCGCGTTGCCGGAGTACCTGGTGGTGTCCAGCCGCCAATGGCAGGGCGACGGGCAACTGGCGGCACTGATCGCGCTGTTGCGCAGTGAAGCGGACGGCCAGCAACTGGGCGCACGCTCGTTTATCGACGCGCTGTCGTCGGCCTTGTTCACCCTTATTCTGCGCACTTGGCTGACCTGCCAGGCACCCGTGGCAGGCACCTTCGCTTTGCTCGCCGACAAGCGCCTGGGCAAGGCCTGGCAGGCGATGCTGGCCGAGCCCGGCCACGAGTGGACCATCGACAGCCTGGCGGCTGCGGCGAGCATGTCGCGGGCGACCTTCATGCGCGCGTTTGTGAAAGTGGCGGGTGTGTCGCCGTGGGTGCTGCTGACCCAGCTGCGCATGGAGCGGGCGTTCAACCTGCTGCGCCAGTCGCGCCTGAGCCTGCTGGATATCGCCGCCCAGGTGGGTTATCAGTCCCAGGCGGCGTTCAGCAAGAAGTTCAAGGAAACCTATGGCGAGGCGCCGGGGCGAATGCGCACACGATAGTGGCTACAACACAAGGCAAATGTGGGAGCGGGCTTGCTCGCGAATGCGGAGTATCAGTCACCCGATGTTTCGACTGACCCACCGCATTCGCGAGCAAGCCCGCTCCCACATTGAACCGCATTTCTTCAGGGCTATTACCGCGCTGGCAACAACTTCAACGTACCCCGCGTATTCGCCGTCACTTCCTCATCACTGAAATGCGCCTGCTCATACCCGCCTTCGATGTAGGTTTCCGCCTGGTCGCCATAGTGCGAATCAAACGGCACGCCGCTTTGCCCCACCGGGTTGATGGTCAAGGCGTGGGCCGGGTCGGCGAAGTCGATCAGCCGGCGCGTCGATGGCCCGTAGGTGACTGGCCACGGCGCGGGGCCGATCATGGCGGACTGGTTGTTCGGCACCTCGTGGGTGCCGGGGGCGGGGAAGGGGCCGACGTTGAAGAGCTTGTCCAGCGGCTTCTGCATGCCCAGCGGGTGGCCGTGGGTCAGGGTGTGCGCCTTGCCCCATTGCCACTGGCTCGGGTCGTCGCCGAAGGTGGCTTTCAGATGCGCCAGGCTGTTGTCCCACGCGAGCTTGACCGTGTCGGCGCGCTTGCCGTCCCACCACGGCGAGTCCGCTGAGGCCGCCAGGCGCGGCAGCGCCGCATCGATCACCCGCGTGGTGAGCAGGGTCTTGAACATCGCGTCGCCCAGTTTCGGGTGAAAGGCCGCGTCGGTGAGGTTGAACAGGAACTGGTTGAACACTGTGGCGCTGGTGGAATCCAGTGGGTAGTCGCCTTTCCAGGCGGCAAGCTGCTCCACCAGTTTCAGCTGTGCCGGGTCTTTGACCACCTCACGCAGCACCGGCAACAGCGGCGCCAGCAAGCGTGGGCCATAGGCGGTGGTGGTGCCCAGTTGCAGGGCCTGGCTGTTGTTCACGTCCCACTTCACGCTTTTGTCGCTCAGCTGCGTGTTCAACTGTTGGCCACGGTCGGCCAGGTTGTAATAACCGGGAATTTCCATGCCGGTGGGCGACACCGGCTGGGCATTCGCCGACACCACATAACCGCGCGCCGGGTTTTCTTCCTGCGGGTTGGCGCTGAACGGGTAGAAACCGAGCTTGTCGGCCTGGGCGGTGCTGCCGTCGAGGATAAAGCCGGGGTTGACCCCTGCCGGGCGAATCGGCAACTGCGCGGCCGCCCACCAGCCGATATCACCCTTGGCGTTCGCCCACACGATATTCAGCCCCGGCGCCGACACCATGGCCGCCGCCGCGCGTGCCTTGGCCAGGGTGTCGGCGCGGTTGAGTTGGTAGAAACCTTCGAGGATCGGGTTTTCGGTGTCGAGGAACGCCCACCACATCGCAATCGGTGTCTTGCCGGCGCTTTCGCCGAGCACATCATTGATGATCGGTCCGTGGGGCGAGCGACGCAGGGTGAGTATCACCGGGTCTTGGCCTTTGACCGCGATCTGCTGCTCGCTGCTGGTCATGTCGACCCACTGGCCGTGATACCAGACCTGGTTGGGGTTGTCCGGGTTGACCTTTTCGGCGATCAGGTCGAGGTCATCGTTCTGGAACATGGTCAGGCTCCAGCCGAAATCCAGGTTGTGGCCCAGGAACGCCACCGGCACCAACGCGTTGTGATAACCGTAGAGCTCAAAGCCAGGCGCCGAGAGCTGCGCTTCGTACCACACCGACGGCACCGAGAAGCGGATATGCGGGTCGCCCGCCAGCAAGGGCTTGCCACTTTTGGTGCGGCTGCCGCTGATGGCCCAGGCGTTGCTGCCTTCGAACTGCGGCAGACCGTTGTCGGCCAAGGCCTGATCGCTCAGGGAGGCGATGGCACCGAGGGTTTTCCAGTCGCTGGCGGCCAGGTTCAGCGCGCCCTTGGGTTGCCAGTCGAGGTCAAAGACTTTCAGGTAATCGCTGCCCAACTGGTCGCGAACGTACGTCAGCAACGGCTCGGTACGAAACGCGGCAGCAAAGCTGTAGGCCATGTACCCGGCGACGCTGATGGTGTCCTCGGCGGTAAACGGCCGCTTGGGGATGCCCAGCACGTCGAACTCCATGGGGCTGGCGTGGCTGTCCTGATATTGGTTGATGCCGTCCAGGTAGGCTTGCAAGGCTTTCCAGGCCTTGGAGTCGTGGTCAATGTGTTCCACGTAACTCAAGGCGCGTTCACGGATGCGCAGGCTGCGGAACAGCTTGTCGGTCTCCAGCACTTTCGGCCCCAGCACCTCGGCGAGTTCGCCACGGGCCAGGCGGCGCATGATCTCCATCTGGAACAGCCGGTCCTGGGCGTGCACGTAGCCCAAGGCTCGGTACAGGTCGGTCTCGTTCTCGGCGCGGATGTGCGGCACGCCACGGTCGTCATAACGCACGGTGACCGTGCCCTGCAGGTTGGCCAGTGTTTCGGTGCCCTGGCGAGTGGGCTGCTTGCTGTAGACATACCAGCCGGCGCCGGCCATGAGGGCGGCAATCAGGATAGCGAGCACGGTCAGGCTGCGTTTCATGGACGGTCCTTGGTCATTCACCTTTCAAGTCAGCGGAGTCTAATAGGTTTTTGACGAGGGCTGAGGGAAATGCTGATGTGCCTTGTCGACAGCCGAGGTTCAAGTGGAGAACACCCCATAGGCAGTATTATTCCACCTGTCATCTTTGAGCTTTTTGTCATGACTTGCGCCACGCAACCCCTGCCAGACTCCAGCCGCCCCGAGGCTACCTACGCGTGCTGCCTGGAGGCACAATCGCTGATCGAGCGTTTTTTGCAGCACCCGCCGGTGGGTTTCGACGTGCACCTGTCCGAACAGGGCCTGCCGTACTTCTTCACGCCCTTCGACCTGCTGACCACCGCCGACGATGAGTTCGAAAAACGCGTGCGTGGTTGGCCGGGGTATCGTTTCTGGCATACGTGGCTGCGCATCGACAGCTGTTTTGTCGGCACCACGGTCAGCGAATACTCGCCGTTGCCCCAAGGCGTGTCGCCGCAGGACCTCGCGCAGTGGCTGCAATATGAATGTGCGCCGCAGCGCAAACTCACCGTGATCAAAGACGTGCCGTGCAACTCGCCGCTGCTCAGCGACGCCGATAACCGCTACGCGCAAGACCTGATCGATGACTGCACCCGGCGTGGCTTCATCAGCCTGGAAGGCCAGGCGCTGGCGTATGTGCCAATCGACTTCACCACCATCGACGAATACCTGGCGCGTTTGTCCCACAGCCGTCGGCGCAATATCCGACGCAAATTGCGCAGTCGCGAGGCATTGCGTGTGGAAGTCCTGGACACCGGCGACGCACGCTTCAACGATGACGCCTGGCTGGCGCACTTGTACGCGCTGTACCGGGCCGTCTACGACCAGAGCGAGATCCATTTTGACCTGCTCACGCCGGAGTTTTTCAGCGGTTTGCTGAGGGACGCCGCCAGCACTGGGCGGGTCTTTTGCTACTGGCACTGCGATGGGTTGATCGGCTACAACCTCTGCTACGTGGAGGGCGACAAGCTGCTCGACAAGTACATCGGCCTGAATTACCCGCAGGCGCTGGAGTTCAACCTGTACTTCGTCAGTTGGTTTGTAAACCTGGAGTACGCCGTCGCCAACGGCCTGAAGTTTTACGTGGCCGGTTGGACCGACCCACAGGTCAAGGCCAGCCTCGGCGCCGACTTTACCTTTACCCGCCATCTGGTCTGGGTGCGCAACCCGCTGTTGCGCAAGCTGGGCAATCGATTCCGTCATCACTTCGAAAGCGATGCCCAGTGGCAACAGGAGCAGGCGTCATGAGCCAGGATCGAGCACCGCTGATTCTGGATTTCGATGGCGCCGTCAGCGACATTCCCGGCGCGATCACCTTGCCGTTGCAGGCCTGGCAGGAAAAAATCCGCTTCGGCTGCCGCTGGGCGCAGTTCAAAGAGCTGGAGACCGCACTGCACGCGCAGATGCCTAGCGACTACGGCTGCGTGTTTACCGGCAGCGGCGACTATCACCACCTCAGCCAGCTGCTGTTGAACCGACTGCCCAGCCAGCAGAAGTTCCAGCTGATCATTTGCGACAACCACCCGGACAACATGCGCTACCCGTTCGGCATTCATTGCGGCTCGTGGGTCTATTGGGCCAGCCGTTTGCCGCAGGTCGAGCACGTGCATGTGCTGGGCATCGGCTCGCAGGACATCGGCCTGGGCCACGCCTGGGAGAATCACTGGTCGCCGCTGCTCAAGCGCAAGCTGACCTACTGGAACGTCAACGTCGACACGCGCTGGATTAACTGGATCGGCGCCGGCCGCAGCAACCGCGCGTTCAGCCACCCGGATGAGCTGATGCGCGCGTTCCTGGCGCAGTTAGACCGTTCGCTGCCGGTTTACTTGTCCATCGATAAAGACGTGTTGAGCCCCGAAGTGGTCAATACCAACTGGGACCAGGGTGAATTCCTCGAGCAGCATTTGAATGACCTGATCAGTGCCTGCCAGGGCCGGATCATCGGCGCGGATGTCACCGGTGATGTGTCGGCCTACCACTACGAAAGCAAATTCAAGCGCTGGTTGAGTGCCTCCGATGGCCAGGAGGAACTGCCTGAGGCGCAAGTGCAGATCTGGCAACAGCAGCAGAACGAGCTGAACAGCCGTTTGGTGGCGCGTATCAACGAGGGCTGGCGACGATAGCTTTTAGCCGGGCCAGTATTTGCTCGAAGAGGGCGTCCGTCAGCCAGTGGCTGTTGCTGATCGACAGCGTGCGCGTGGCGAAGGCCTGGGCCTGGGTCATGTCGCTGCCAGGCTGCAACAGCGGGGCCACGGCCGGGTAGTCCGGCAAGGTGTGGATAAACAGGCGGGTCACGCCCAGCCCTGAGGTCCACAGCTGCGCCATTGCTGCATCACGCATCGTTGCCGACGGCATTATCACCATCAGAAACGGCCAGGTGCCTTGCTGCCCCGGCCGGTCCATCACGACCGAAACGCCGGGCAATGCATTCAGGCGTGCGGCGCGGCGCAGTGCCCGGTTGCGGCCTTGCTGCAAGTGATCGGGCAAGCGCGCCAGCGCGGCGGCGCCGACCTTCTGGCGATAGGCGCCGAGGTGGTGTAGCGGGATGTCATTGACCGAAAAGTCGTCGCCCACGGCCGCCACTTCATCGCCTTGGGCCAGCGCCTTGCGCAGCGCAATCCCATACACGTAATGCAAACCCCGCGGCTGGTAGGCCAGGGCGTAACCCCACAATTCGGCGCTGCGTTGCAGCTCCCAGCGCAGGCTGAAAGGCAAGTCGTGGCGGCACTGTCGGTGCAATGCCTGATGCAACACCGGGTCGCGGCTGAACAGCACGCCGCCTTCGGCCGTCGTCAGGCCTTTGCCCAGCGCCATGCTGAAAAAACCTACATCGCCTTTGAGCCCGACGCTGTGGCCATCGTCGAGTGCGCCCATGGCTTGCGCGGCGTCCTCGATGACCGCCGCGCCGACTGAGTCAGCAATGAGTTTGGCGGTGTCGACATCTGCCACGCGCCCCGCCAAGTGGGTAACCACCACGGCCAGTGTGCTTTCATCGCACAGCTGCTTGAGGTGTTGTTCGTCCAGGTCAATGCTGCCCGGTTGCAAATCACAGGGCACCACCCGCAACGGCGGGCAGTAATGCGCGGCCAATGCCACCAACGGGCAGGTGTAAGCGGGCACGATGAGTTGGGTGCGGCCGGGCATGCGCTGCTGCAAGGAGCGCAGCGCGATGACCAGCGCCGCCGTGCCTGAGCAGGGCAGCGCAGGCGTTGGAATCGAGAATTGGCGGGCCAGCGAATCGGCCAGGTCTGCGGAGCTTCCGAGCAAATCCCGCCAGCGCAAAGGCAGCCCTGCGGTCGGCGGAATCTCCCATCGGCGTGTCATGACACCGGGGCCTGCAACGGCTCGACCTCGGCCGGTTTGCTCTCTTTGTCTTCGCTGCGTGCCAGGCACAGAATGCCCGCGATAATCAGTGCGCCACCGATGATTTTAGGCAGGGTCAAGGTGTCATCGAACAGCCAGACAGAGATCAGCGTCACACTGATCAGCTCCAAGTGCGAGGCCGCAAATGCCGGGCCCACCGGGGCGTATTTGAGCAGCGTCATCCAGGTGAAGAAGGCGCCGATATAGCCGACAAAGGCGCCGTAGATCCACGGCGCGCCAAATACGCGAACCAGCCAGGCGGCGTCCATGGTCAGCGGCTCGGCATGCACCGAGGCGAATTTGAAGCTGACCTGCGCCAAGGTGTCGAAAATGATCAGCGCGAGAAAACCCAGGATGTAAAAGCGTTTCATCATTCAAACCCTACGACAGTCACACCACAGGCGATCAGCATGATGCCGATCAGGCGCCATTTGCTCAGGCTCTCTTTGAACAGGAACCGTCCGGCAATCATGATCACGACAATATTGATCGAGCCCAGCATCACGCCCACCGACAGCGGCACCAGGGTCAGGAACGCCAGCCACAACACGAATTCGAAGACGTAGCAGATTACCCCCAGCCAGATCCACGGCCGCTTGAGCATGTGCTTCCAGTGGGCGATGCCATCATGCTCGGCGCTGGCCGAGGCGGCGGCTTTAAAAGCCAACTGGCCGGACGTATCAACGATAACGTTGAGCATCCAGAGGATGATGGTTAACTGGCTCATGTATTCCTACGCTTACAATCTTGCTGAAAACGTACGATACAGCAGCCCAATGCTCGGGTGATTGGAGTTTGCCGGTTGAACAGGCTGTGTTCAGTTTGGTGCCTTGCTCCACTCGCAATAGCAGCCCACCGCCAGCGTATGAGTGGCATCGACCTCGCGCCCGGCCTGAAGGGCTTGCAGGATCGGCTCGATAAAGCTGTTGCTGGAGTTACACGTAAGCCCTTCGCTGTATGGCCCGAAATACGCAAGTTTGCCCGTGCGGTCCCAGATCCCGACAGCCGGAGTCGCCGGCACGTGGTCGGCACCGAACAGGGAATTAAGGGTTTTCATTTTGCGCAGGTTGTCGGGCAGTTGGCCGTGGCTGCCGGCCTTTTGCAGGGCGTAGAACTCGACGCCTTGGGGCGCGTAATGCTCGATCATCTCGCCCAGGTGTTGCTGGTTGCCGACGTTGCACGGGCAGGCCGGGTCCCAGAAGTGCACCAGGCGGATCGGGCCGGGGCCGGCGAGTTCGGCGGGCAGGCGCAGGGCATCGCCGGAGAACACCGCCGTGTGTTCGCTGAATGCGCGCAAGTAGCGGCCCTGAAACCAGTCGTACGCCGCCCACAGCACGCCGGCGCAGATGACCAGGATCAGGCTGGCGAACAGGGCGGAACGGTAGGGCTGTCGCATTCAGATCAATCCTCGAAGGTCGCGTAGCTTGCCATGCTTGCCCTGACAGATGAATATCACCGCTCGATATTCATCTTCACCGTCAGTCTGGAACCCTTTATGCCTGTGAGCTTTGACCCCGATCATCTGCGCGACAGCTTGCGGCCACTTGTGGATGTGCAACCGCTCAGCGCCGAGGCGCGGGTCTACCAGCGTTTCTACGGGCTGGACCTGGCCGCGCGCAAAGTACCTGCCGTGAGCCGTCTGGGGCGCTTTGAGGTGGATGGCTTCCAAGTGGTCGCCCAGGTGTGGTGGCCGCCTGCGCCTGTGGCGACGCTGTTCATGTTCCACGGCTTCTACGACCACATGGGCCTGTACCGTAACGTGGTGGACTGGGCACTGGACCAGAACTTCGTGGTGATTGCCTGCGATTTGCCCGGCCATGGCCTGTCCAGCGGCGCACGGGCCAGCATCGACGATTTTGCGGTGTATCAGCACGTGGTGCAGGCGCTGTTTGCGCAGGCCGAGGCGCTGCAGTTGCCGCAGCCCTGGCACTTGTTCGGGCAAAGCACCGGCGGCGCGGTGGTGGTCGACCATTTGCTCCATCACGGCGCCGACAGCCCGGCGCAGGGCAAGACCTTCCTGTTGTCACCCTTGGTGCGCCCGCGTGCGTGGGGTTGGTCGCAGGTCAGCTATTACTTGCTGCGGCCGTTCGTCAAAGGCATCGCGCGACGTTTCAGCGAAAACACCCATGACCCCACGTTCAAGCCGTTCCTGGAAGCCGACCCGTTGCAGCCGCGCCAACTGCCCACGGCCTGGGTGGGTGCGCTGGCGCGCTGGATCAAGCGCATCGAAGCCGCACCGCGCAGCCCGCGGCGGCCGCTGATTGTGCAGGGTGAGGAAGACATGACGGTGGACTGGCAGCACAACTTGCAGGTGCTGCGGGGCAAGTTTGATCAGCCTGAAGTGTTGATGATCCCGCGTGGCAGGCATCATTTGGCGAATGAGATTGCGGAGATTCGCCAGGAGTATTTCAAGTACCTCACCGACCATCTGAAGTAAGCACGCTTCAACTGTGGGAGCTGGCTT
>NZ_JACAPL010000009.1:99955-218125 GCF_013385735.1 Pseudomonas sp. D2002
GGCTTGAGGTGCTTTGGCCGACGGCAAGGCCAGCGCGAATCGCTGCCAGCGCCGCCTTGTAATACGCCCGACCGTCCGGCGACTCCGCAAAGGTGGCGAATTCCTCCAGCTCCGGGTCAGACAAATCCCGATAGACGTACAGCAGCGTGTTATTCAGGTCATTGCCAATCTGCTGCATCAGCCGCTCACGCTGACCATTCAACATGCCTTGCGCCTGACCGCCGCCCAACAGGCCGGGAATCATCTGGCTCAAGCTGTCGGCGGCCACGCCGGCAATCGCCAGGCTGACCTCCGCACCGGCTTCGCGCGCAGGCAGCGCTTGGGCCAGGTGGCCGATGATCAGGCTGCGGGTGGCGTCGGCCTCGATGTGTGGCAGGCCTTGGGCGTTTTTCGCCAACTGGTCGCGGCGCGTGGCCAGCAACTCGGCGGCGACAATCTTGCGGCCCAGCGGCGACTGGAAAAACGCCAGGGCGGGTTTCGGGTCTGCGAGGTTCTTGCGCAATTGCGCCTCGGCGCGCTGGTCCACGGCCTGGGCGGCGAAGCGTTTATTGCTATTGTCCACCAGCGCCTGGTACACCGCCGGCGGCAGGCTATTGCGGTAGCGTTGCTGGGCGGCAGTGAGGGCGTCATTGAAATGCGCACGTTGTTCGGCCCAGCCGGCGACCTTGTACAACTGGTCATGGCCGTCTGCCCAAGCGGGCAAAACGCAGAACATCAGCATGGAAAAAAACAAACGACGCATATGGACTCCTGTCAGTCGGCCACTATTGTCCGTGTCGGGCGTAGGATTTGTCGAGAAATCCTATCGGTCACCTGACTAAAGTGTATTCAGACGCTCGGCGGCTCTGTCGGATTTACAGGCGTATGGATACTATGCGCGCCATGCAAATACCCCTCGATCATCCTCTGCTGCAACGCATTGTCGACGACCTGGCCGAAAAAGGTTGGTCGCAGCAGAACGGCTTCCTGCCCCAGGCTCTGACCCTGGAACTGGCGGCTGAGTGCCGTAAACGTGCGGCGCAGGGGGAATTGGCACCTGCTGCTGTAGGACGCGGCCCGGCCCAGGAGATCCGCGAGGGCATTCGCGGTGACCATATCCAGTGGCTGGAAGAAGGCGATGCGGCCGTCTGCGAGACCTACATGGGCGTGATGGACAGCCTGCGCCAGGCGATGAATCGTGGTTTGTTCCTCGGCCTGGAAGACTTTGAAAGCCACTTTGCGATGTACCCGCCGGGTGCGTTTTACCTCAAGCACGTGGACCGTTTTCGCGACGATGACCGGCGCATGGTCTCGGCGGTGGTGTACCTGAATGACGCGTGGCTGCCCGAACACGGCGGCCAACTGCGCATGTACCTCAAGGACGGCGTCGAATACGATGTGGTGCCCACGGGCGGTTGCCTGGTGGTGTTCCTGTCGGGTGAAGTGCCCCACGAAGTCCTGCCCGCCACGCGCGAACGCCTGTCCTTGACCGGCTGGTTTCGCCGGCGGGGTAACGAGCCGTTTTAAACATGGAAAAGATTCTGATCAGCCGCTGCCTGCTCGGGCACAAAGTGCGCTACGACGGCGGGGCCAGCGGCCCGTTCGACCAACTGGCGGCGTGGCAGGCTGAAGGCCGTGTGGTTGCGATCTGCCCGGAAGTGTCGGGCGGTTTGCCTACGCCGCGGCCCTCCGCCGAGATCCCTGGCGGGCAGGGCATTGATGTGTGGGAAGGCCGCGCCCAGGTGCTGACGGCCGAGGGCGAAGATTTCAGTGCCGCCTTTCTCGACGGCGCTCGCCATGCGTTGGCGTTGGTGCAGCGCCACGGCATCCGCATTGCCATTCTCAAGGCCAATAGCCCGTCCTGCGGCAACGTGCTGACCTATGACGGCACGTTCAGCGGTGTGAAGGTCAGCGGCGAAGGGGTGACGGCGGCGTTGCTCAAGCGCCATGGGGTGTTGGTGTTCAGTGAGCTGGAGTTGCCTGAGGCGGTGCAGGCGCTGACGCAACTCTCTGGCCGAACCTGAATCGAGTGTGGGAGCCAGCTCCCACATTGACCGCATTTACTCAGACTCGAACCACTTCTGCGTCAACGCCTTCAGTCGGCCATCGGCCTTGATGTGCTGCAACGCCTTGTCCAGGCTACTTTTGAACGCTGGGTTACCCTTTTGGAATGGAATCGCCAGCTCAGGTGTTTCCTTATAGGGTGCACTGAAATCGAAACGATCCCGTAGCTCGGCAGTCATAGCGATATGGTTGATGGCTACGTCGTATTTGCCGGTTTCAACGCCTGGCAGCAAATCGGTGTCATCGGTGGTGATGAACGAGGGGCGCACATCCATTTCCTTCGCCAGTTGCTCGCCCAGTTCCACTTCGAACCCGGTGAGCTTGTCACCGTCCTTGAAGTTGAACGGCGGCGTGTTGGCTTCCAGGGCAATGCGCAGTTCGCCGCGATCAAACACATCATCGATCAATTCGGCGTGAGCCAAAGGACTCAGAAGGGGTAGCAACAGTACAAGGCCAGGCGAAAAGCGCATGGTCACTCCTAAAGAATTCGTAATGCGAGGCGCCATTCAGCATCGCTTTGCTATGGTGTTGAGTGCCTTGGACAGCAATTTGTCGCGAAGTTGTCATAACCCAACAGATTTCCTGCAGAAACTGGAGAAGTGAATGAAAGCTCTATTGTCCCGTGCAACGATTGCCAGCCTGCTGCTGGGTGCCTCGATTTTGGCCACTGCTGCTGACGGTATTCCGCGCAGCGCGCCACCTGAAGGTGCCAAAGTCTTTATCGTGTCGCCAAAAGACGGCGCCACCGTGGATAAAACCTTCACCGTCAAATTCGGCATGGAAGGCCTCAAACTGGCCCCGGCTACCAGCCAGGACCCAGGCACTGGTCACCATCACCTGCTGATCGACCAGAAAGAGCTGCCTGACGCCAGCGTACCGATCCCGGCCACCGACACCGTGATTCACTACGGCAAGGCCCAGACCGAAACCGAGCTGACCCTCACCCCAGGCAAGCACACGCTGCAACTGGTCGCGGGCGACAAACTGCACATGCAGTTCAACCCGACCGTAGCCTCGAAAGTCATCACGGTTAACGTCAAGTAAGCGTCGTTGAGACGAAAAAAAGGGAGCCCTAAGGGCTCCCTTTTTTGTGCAGCGTTGAAGCCTTAGAACAACACGCGGCTACGAATCGTGCCGTTGATGTGCTGCAGCTTCTCTTGCGCCAGGTCCGAGTACTCGGCGTCGACGTCGATCACCACGTAGCCGACCTTCTCGTTGGTCTGGAGGAACTGACCGGAGATGTTGATGCCGTTTTCCGCGAAGACCTTGTTGATCTCCATCATCACGCCAGGAATGTTCTGGTGGATGTGCAGCAAACGGTGCTTGCCAGGGTGAGCCGGCAGCGCCACTTCCGGGAAGTTGACCGAGGACACCGACGTACCGTTGTCGCTGTACTTGACCAGTTTTTCGGACACTTCCAGGCCGATGTTGGCTTGGGCTTCAGCGGTGGAACCGCCGATGTGCGGGGTCAGGATCACGTTGTCCAGGCCACGCAGCGGGCTTTCGAAGATGTCGTCGTTGGAGCGTGGCTCTACCGGGAACACGTCGATGGCGGCGCCGATCAGGTGCTTGTCCTTGATCGCGTCGGCCAGGGCGTCCAGCTCAACCACAGTGCCGCGTGCCGCGTTGATCAGGATGCCGCCTTTCTTGATGGCGCGGATTTCCTTCTCGCCGATCATCCACTGGGTCTCAGCGGTTTCCGGCACGTGCAGGGTGACGATGTCGGACATGCCCAGCAGTTCGGTCAGGCTCGACACCTGGGTGGCGTTGCCCAATGGCAGCTTGGTCAGGGTGTCGTAGAAGAACACCTGCATGCCCAAGCCTTCGGCCAGGACGGACAACTGCGTGCCGATCGAGCCGTAACCGACGATACCCAGCTTCTTGCCGCGGATTTCGAAGGAGTTGGCCGCGCTTTTGATCCAGCCGCCACGGTGGCAGGAAGCGTTCTTCTCAGGGATACCGCGCAACAGCAGGATGGCTTCCGCTAACACAAGCTCCGCAACGGAACGGGTGTTGGAGTACGGGGCGTTGAACACCGCGATGCCGCGCTCGCGCGCTGCGTTGAGGTCGACCTGGTTGGTGCCGATGCAGAAACAGCCGACAGCCACGAGTTTCTTGGCGTGGTCGAAGATCTCTTCGGTCAGCTGAGTGCGGGAGCGAATGCCGATAAAGTGCGCGTCGGCGATCTTTTCCTTTAACTGGGCTTCCGGCAGAGAACTGGTGATGTACTCAATGCTGGAGTACCCAGCGGCTTTCAGTACGTCGACAGCCGATGGGTGGACGCCTTCCAGAAGAAGGAACTTGATCTTGCTCTTATCGAGAGAAGTCTTGCTCATCTGCGTAAACCTGTATCCCGGAGAAAAATGGCAGGGAATCGAGCAGTTAGTGCCCTGAACCAGTGCACAAGAGCTGACCCGGACGGCAGGAAAGCCGTCACCGCAGAACGCCCTTGGGCTCTGTCCTGCGGGGGCGGTATGCTAGCATACGCGCCCCGCTAAACACCTATTCCTGCGACGTGAAGCGTTCTCAGGATGACCATGAATTGTTCGAGAGTTCTGTCGATGACCCATCCTGCCCTGATTGATGAGCTAAAGACCCTGGTTGAGCCCGGTAAAGTGCTGACCGATGCAGACTCCCTGGAGGCTTACGGCAAGGATTGGACCAAGCACTTCGCACCCGCGCCTAGCGCCATCGTGTTCCCCAAGACCACCGAGCAGGTGCAAGCCATCGTGCGTTGGGCCAATGAACACAAGGTCGCGCTGGTGCCATCCGGTGGCCGTACTGGTCTGTCGGCTGCTGCTGTGGCGGCTAATGGCGAAGTGGTGGTGTCGTTCGACTACATGAACCAGATTCTCGACGTGAACCTCACCGACCGCACCGCCGTGTGCCAGCCGGGTGTGGTCACCAAGCAATTGCAGAACGTCGCCGAAGAAAAAGGCCTGTACTACCCGGTGGACTTCGCGTCGTCGGGTTCGAGCCAGATTGGCGGCAATATCGGCACCAATGCCGGCGGGATCAAGGTCATTCGCTACGGCATGACCCGCAACTGGGTGGCCGGTATGAAAGTGGTCACCGGCAAAGGTGACGTGCTGGAACTGAACCGCGACCTGATCAAGAACGCCACCGGCTACGACATGCGTCAGCTGTTTATCGGCGCCGAAGGCACGCTGGGCTTTGTGGTCGAAGCCACCATGCGCCTGGACCGGGCGCCGAAAAACCTCACCGCGATGGTGCTCGGTACTACCGACTTCGACTCGATCATGCCGGTGCTGCACGCATTCCAGAGCAAACTTGACCTGACCGCCTTCGAATTCTTCTCCGACAAAGCCCTGGCCAAAGTGATGGGCCGTGGCGACGTACCGGCGCCGTTCGAAACCGAGTGCCCGTTCTACGCACTGCTGGAATTCGAAGCCACCACCGAAGAAGTCGCCAACCACGCGCTGGAAACCTTCGAACACTGCGTCGAGCAGGGCTGGGTGCTGGACGGCGTGATGAGCCAGAGCGAAACCCAACTGCACAACCTGTGGAAACTGCGCGAGTACATCTCCGAGACCATTTCCCACTGGACGCCCTACAAGAACGATATCTCGGTGACTGTCTCCAAAGTGCCAGCGTTCTTGAAGGAAATTGACGCGATCGTCGGCGAACACTACCCGGATTTCGAAATTGTCTGGTTCGGCCACATCGGCGACGGCAACCTGCACTTGAACATCCTCAAGCCGGAAAACCTGAGCAAGGACGAGTTCTTCGCCAAGTGCGCCACTGTGAACAAGTGGGTGTTTGAAACCGTCGAGAAGTACAACGGCTCGATCTCCGCCGAACACGGCGTGGGCATGACCAAGCGCGATTACCTGACCTATAGCCGCTCGCCGGTTGAAATCGAATACATGAAGGCAGTGAAAGCGGTGTTCGACCCTAACGGGATCATGAACCCTGGCAAGATCTTCGCTGTTTAACCGCCCTGAAGGAGTCGTTTCATGAGCTACCAGCACAAGTATGTCGACGGCACCAACATTCACTTTCCCCTCGGCAAAGTGGTATGCATCGGGCGTAACTACGCCGAACATGCCAAGGAACTGGACAACCCGGTGCCGACCGAGCCGTTGCTGTTCATCAAACCGGGCAGTTGCGTGGTCGCGCTGGAAGGCGGCTTTGCCATCCCAACCGAGCGCGGTTCGGTGCACTACGAAGCGGAAATCGCGGTGTTGATCGGCAAGCCGTTGTCGACCAAGCCCAGCCGTGAAGAAGTGCTGGACGCCATCTCCGGCTTCGCCCCGGCGCTGGACCTGACCCTGCGCGACAAGCAGGCCGAGCTGAAAGCCAAGGGCCTGCCGTGGGAAATCGCCAAGTCCTTCGACGGCGCGGCGGTGATTGCACCGTTTGTGGTCAGCAGCACGTTTGCCGACGTGACCGACATCGGCATTCGCCTGACCATCAACGGCGAAGTGCGTCAGGACGGCAACAGTTCACAGATGCTCAACCCGATCATCCCGATGATCCAGCACATGTCCGGCTGCTTCTCGCTGCAGGCTGGCGACGTGATTCTCACCGGCACACCGGCCGGTGTTGGGCCGTTGAATGTGGGTGATGAGCTGGTGCTGGAATTGGCGGGCGTGAGCCGCTTCGAAAGCAGCGTTCGCTAAAGGCTGTATACAGCGCCGATCGTTCCCACGCTTTGCGTGGGAATGCAGCCCTGGACGCTCCGCGTCCGCCCTTGAGTTCGTGACGCGGAGCGTCACAAGAGGCATTCCCACGCGGAGCGTAGGAACGATCAGTACGTTCTGGATCCCTGCTTTTGCATTTTTTTCACACGCCATCCGGATAATCCTCAGCCTCCTGCGCGCGGGCCCGTTGATCCTGTGCTATCACCTAACGCTGACTTCCCGGAAAAGCGCTCAATGGCCGTGACTTTGCCCTCCGCTGCACCCAAGCCCCGTTCACGCTTTGCCCTGCGCTGGTATTCCTGGCTGTTTCTGGCCGGTGCGATTGTGTATGGCGTTGCCTGGCTGATGCATTGGGACGACCGTGGCGTGCTGTGGGTGGCGGAGCGCTTTGAATCGCCGGCCGAGCGACAAGCCAGCGTGTGGCTGCCGAACTACCACGTCGTCATCGACGCCAAGTTGCTGCCGGGCATGGAGAAGGACGAGGCTTCCGACCTGTCCTACAACCCGCAGACCAAAACCCTGTTTTCCGTCATGGGCAAAAACCCTTTCCTGGTCGAGCTGAACCTGCAAGGTGACGTGCTGCGCAAAATGCCCCTCAACGGCTGGAACAACGCGGAAGGCGTGACGGTGATGGAAAACGGCCTGATGGCCATCGTCGATGAGCGCATGCACACCCTGACCGTGGTGAAGGTCGACGCAAACACCCAACAACTGAATATCGCCGACTTCAAAAGCTACGACCTGGGCCCCTCCAAGGACCAGAACAAAGCCTTCGAAGGCGTGACCTGGGACAAGCGCAACCAACAGATCGTGCTCGGCGAAGAGCGCCCACCGGCGCTGTTCACCTGGAAAAGCGATGGCGCCACGCTGACGGGCGACAAGCAAAAAATCGCCAACACCGAATTGGACATGCGCAACCTCTCGGCCCTGGCCGTCGACCCGCGCACCGGGCACTTGCTGGTGTTGTCGGCCGACTCACACCTGTTGCTGGAGCTGGATGAAAAGGGCGAGCAAGTCAGCTTCATGACCCTGCTCGGCGGCTTCAACGGCCTCAAGCACACCATTCCGCGTGCCGAAGGCGTGACCATGGATGAGGGCGGCACGTTGTACATGGTCAGTGAGCCGAACCTGTTTTACCGTTTCGAAAAACAGAAATAACCCAGGTTTACGTCGAGTATTTCTCCAATAGCGGCATTCGCCACACATCCGGCAGCGTTTAAGTTTAAATTCAGACAGGCGTGATATTCATTCGCCACTTTTTGACTTCGAGCTGCCCTGATGCGTCGATTTGCCCGCCCCAAACCCGCGTTTTTCATTGTGTTGCTGATCGCCCTCGTGGCTGCCGGGGTGGTCGCACAGCAATTTCGCTTGTTCGAGCGCGCGTGGTTTAACTGGCAGGCCTGGCGCCAGCCCGCCGACGAGCGCTCGATTGGCTTGGCCGATTACCGCGTCAGCCTGGAGGCCAAGGTGATCGACGGCCTCGACGATGATGTCTCGGCCCTCACCTATGACCCAGTGCGCAAAAGCCTGTTTACCGTCACCAACAAAAACGCCGAGCTGATCGAACTGTCCCTGGACGGCAAGATTCTGCGGCGCATTCCCCTGGTGGGTTTTGGTGATGCGGAAGCGGTGGAGTTCATCAGCGACAACATCTACGTGATCAGCGATGAAGCCCAGCAGCGGCTGATCAAAGTGCATGTGGATGACGACACCCAGTTTCTCGACGCCGCCGACGCGGAGCAGATGACGCTGGGCGTGCACATCGGTGGCAACAAGGGCTTTGAGGGCCTGGCCTACGACTCGGTGGGCAAGCGCCTGTTCGTGGCCAAGGAGCGCGACCCGATGCTGATCTACGAGGTCCACGGTTTCCCCCACTTCAAGCCGGAAAAAACCTACTCGGTGCACGTAATCAACAACCCCAAGCGCGATGCCGGGCTGTTTGTGCGCGACCTGTCGAGCCTGCAATACGACGAGCGCAGCGGGCATTTGCTGGCGCTGTCGGATGAGTCGTTTCTGGTGCTGGAGCTGGACATCGACGGTCGCCCATTGAGCAGTCTTTCTCTGCTCAACGGGCGCCATGGCCTGCAAAAACGCGTGCCCCAGGCCGAAGGCATCGCCATGGATGACGAAGGCTCGCTCTACGTGGTCAGCGAGCCGAACCTGTTTTACGTGTTCAAGAAGCCCTGATCAGAACATCCATTGCACGCCCAGTGAATAGCCGGTCTGGCTGCCTTCGGTGTGCCCAAGGCGGCTGTTCACCTCGGCGTAAACGCCCAGCTGCGGGGTGATCGCCAACTGGCTGCCGACTTGTGCGCGGCCAAAACTTTTATCCACTGAGCCCAATTTGGCGGTGCGTGCCTGGCCATCGGCGTGGGCGGTCAATTGCAGGTCGTCGAGGCGCCCGTCGGCCAGCTCCCTGACCCAGGCGATATCGCCGTAAGGCAACAGGCTCAAGCCATAGGGCAGGGCGACCGCGCCGCGCACGCGCCAACCCAGGCTGGCTTCCACGGAGTCGAAAGACTGCTCTTCGTACTCCAGCGCGGTGCGCAGGTTTTGTTTTTCGTGGAATTTATCGATGCGCGAGTGGCTGTAGTCCAGGCCGGCAAACGGCCCGCTCTTGATCGCGCCGAAGTCGAAGTCATAACCACCCAGTACGCGTGCGCCTAATGTCAGGGCGTCGGTGTTGCCGCTGAGTTGCTGGTTGAGCAGCACCGGGCCGCCGTTGGCCTGGATCAGCAGGTTGCGCTTGGCGTCGAACCGCGTATGGCCGACGCTCAGGTCACCGGCCAGCCAGCTCGGCCCTCCGTCGTTGAGCAAGGCGTAGGCCGCGGCCTGCCAAGTGTCGCTGTCGAGTTTGCCGCGGTGTTCGAGTTTGTCGCGGCCGTTGAGGTAGCTCAGGCTTGCGCCGATGTTCAGGCTGGAAGTGAGTTGATAGTCGCCGAGGGCATGCACGCCCAGGCGGTGGGCGTCGCGGTTCAGCGGGCTGTCGAAGCCGCTGTCCGGGGTGTATTCACCGTCCACGCCGACTTCTCCATCGAAGCTGCCCACCTCGCGGCTGGCCGCTTGCAACGTCAGCCAGCGGCGATCATGCAGGCGCACCATGGCCTGGTGCTGGCGCTGCAAGTTGTCCTGCATATTGCGCGCAACCGCGCCGCCCGAAGCAGTGGAGGCCATCAGGTCGGCGTTGGTCAGCTCCAGCACCAGGCGGCTGAGCAGGCGCGAATAATCGCGCAGGCGCTGGTCGATGCGCGCCTGGCCGAAGGCGTCGGTGAGCACGGCTTTGTTGTCTTCGGCAGGGTCGTGCCAGGTGGAACCGCCGGGGATTTTCGGGTTGTTGGTCTGGGTATAACCGTCCAGGTCGCCCAGCTCCCAGTTGGTGGCTTCTATGTACAGAATCGGGATTTTCAGCGGTTCAAAAGGCTCGCCATCGCTGCAGCAGCCGGTGCCCTTGGGGTATTGCGGGTCCAGGCCCGGGTTGGTGAACAGTGGGATATTCAACTCCCTGGCAATCTGGAAAGCGTGCTCGCGCAATGACGCCAAGGCCGGGTTGGCGGTGCTGTTCTGGCCGGCGTGGGCGTACATCATGTCGCCGGTGATCAGGCTGTCGAGGTTGATCATCGCCAGCATGTTTGCGCGCTGGCTGGCGCTCAGTGAGTCGACAAATGCCTTGGAGCCGCGCAGGCCTTCTTCTTCCGCGCCAAAGCCGACAATCTGCAAGCCATTCTCCAATTGCAGGCCGCCGAGGTTCTTCGCCACTTCGGTCAGCACGCTGGCGCCGGAGCCGTTGTCGTCCAGGCCTTGCAGGGTGGGGCGGCCGAAGTAGGTGTCGAAATGCGCGCCAATCACCACGTACTGCGCTTTGGTGCCGGCGGCGTAGGCCACCACGTTTTGCGAGGCGCGACTGCCGTTGTTCCAGGTGAAGTTCTGGCGGCTGAGGCTGTAGGCCGAGCCCATCTGGCTCTGCATCCAGTCTGCAGCCCCGGCGAAGTTGGCGGTGCCGCGATACCGGCCGGGGTAGTCGTTGATCAGCTTTTCCAGAGTGGTGTTGGCGTGCTGGCCGTAATCGTAGGCCTGGGTTTGCATCGACAGCAGGCTGCCGACAACGCTGATGGCGAGGGCTAGGGGCTTTATCACAAGGTCGTCCTTGAGGTGATAGGGAGGTTCGAGTCCAGACCCATTGCACAATGCGCGCCTTATTCCCTGGGCGATTGCGAAGTGGCGCATTGTTAAACGCGTGGGTCGCTTGGCTGTAATTTGTAACAGGTTTGATACTAATGCAGGCGTGACATGCCGTGAGGTAGCGCACGATTTTGGCGAGGGGTGCAGCGAAAGGTAGCGTTTTTGTTACATAAATATCGAGGTCAGCACATAACAAATGTGGGAGCGGGCTTGCTCGCGAATGCGGTGTGTCAGGCAACTGATCTGGGGACTGACCCACCGTATTCGCGAGCAAGCCCGCTCACACACAAAACCGGTTCCCACAGGGGGATTGGCGGTGCTTTTAGGCCTTGAGGGTTTTCACGCCTTCAGAAGTGCCCAGCAACAACACATCCGCAGGGCGCGCGGCGAACAAACCATTGGTCACTACGCCCACGATTGCATTGATCTGCGTTTCCAACTCCACCGGGTTGGTGATCTGCATGTTGAACACATCAATGATGATATTGCCGTTGTCGGTCAGCACACCTTCGCGGTACACCGGGTCGCCGCCCAGTTTCACCAGCTCGCGGGCCACGTGGCTGCGGGCCATCGGGATCACTTCCACCGGCAGCGGGAACGCGCCGAGTACTGGCACCAATTTGCTCGCGTCGGCGATGCAGATAAAGGTCTTGGCCACGGCCGCGACGATCTTCTCGCGGGTCAGGGCGGCGCCGCCGCCTTTGATCAGGTTCAGGTGCGCGTCGCTTTCGTCGGCGCCGTCGACGTAGAACTCCAGGTCGCTCACGGTGTTGAGCTCATACACCGGAATGCCATGGCCCTTGAGGCGTGCGGCGGTGGCTTCGGAGCTGGCCACGGCGCCGTCGAACGCGCCCTTGTGCAGGGCCAGCGCGTCGATAAAGCAGTTGGCGGTGGAACCGGTGCCGACACCGACGATGCTCTTGTCGTCGAGTTTAGGAAGGATTAAATCGACGGCGGCTTGGGCCACTGCCTGTTTGAGTTGATCCTGGGTCATGCGGGCTCCGGAACGGGCGGGGAGTTATCGAGGGCGGCGAGTATAACCCAACAAAACCTCGGGATTCGTGTGGTCGCCCGGCCAAACGCTGGGTTAGACTCCTTGGCCCTGCCCAACCTGCTCAGTGATGCCCGCCGATGCTTGAACAGTACGTCAAAAAGATCCTCACCTCGCGCGTTTACGACGTTGCCGTCGAAACCCCCTTGCAGACCGCTCGCCAGCTCTCCGAGCGGCTGGGCAACAAGGTCTGGCTCAAGCGTGAAGACTTGCAGCCGGTGTTCTCGTTCAAGATTCGCGGCGCCTACAACAAGCTGACCCAACTGAGCAGCGAGGAGCGTGCGCGCGGCGTGGTCACCGCGTCTGCCGGCAACCACGCCCAGGGCCTGGCCCTGGCGGCCAAGGTGCTGGGGGTCAAGGCGACGATCGTGATGCCCAAGACCACCCCGGAAATCAAGGTCGAAGGTGTGCGCTCACGTGGCGGCAAAGTGGTGTTGCACGGTGATTCCTTCCCGGAAGCGCTGGCCTACTCGCTGAAGTTGGTCGACGAAAAAGGCTACGTCTACATTCACCCCTACGATGATCCACACACCATTGCCGGGCAGGGCACCGTGGCAATGGAGATTCTGCGCCAGCACCCTGGGCCGCTGGACGCGATTTTCGTACCGGTGGGCGGCGGCGGGCTGATTGCCGGTATCGCGGCGTACGTGAAATACCTGCGCCCGGAAATCAAGATCATCGGCGTCGAGCCGGACGACTCCAACTGCCTGCAAGCCGCCATGGCTGCCGGCGAGCGTGTGGTGTTGCCGACCGTCGGTATCTTCGCCGATGGCGTGGCCGTGGCGCAGATCGGCCAGCACACCTTCGACATCTGCAAAGACTATGTGGACGAAGTGATCACCGTCAGCACCGACGAAATCTGCGCGGCGATCAAGGACATCTACGACGACACCCGCTCGATCACCGAGCCGGCTGGTGCGCTGGGCGTGGCCGGGATCAAGAAATACGTGGAGACCCGTGGCGTTACCGGGCAAACCCTGGTGGCCATCGACTCCGGCGCCAACGTCAACTTCGACCGCCTGCGCCATGTGGCCGAACGCGCCGAGCTGGGTGAAGGCCGCGAAGCCATTATCGCCGTGACCATCCCCGAAAAACCGGGCAGCTTCAAGGCGTTCTGCGAGGCCGTGGGCAAGCGCCAGATCACCGAATTCAACTACCGCTACCACTCCGGCCGCGAGGCGCACATCTTCGTCGGCGTGCAGACGCACCCGGAAAACGACCCGCGCAGCGCGCTGATCGCCAGCCTCACCCGCCAGGGTTTCCCGGTGCTGGACCTGACCGAGAACGAACTGGCCAAGTTGCACATTCGCCATATGGTTGGCGGGCATGCGGCGAAAGTCAGCGACGAGCTGGTGTTCCGCTTCGAGTTTCCGGAGCGTCCGGGGGCGCTGTTCAACTTTCTTAACAAGTTGGGCGGGCGCTGGAACATCTCGATGTTCCACTATCGCAACCACGGCGCGGCCGACGGCCGTGTGGTCGCCGGCCTGCAAGTGCCGGCGGACGAGCGCCACCTGGTGCCGGCCGCGTTGGCAGAAATCGGCTACCCGTATTGGGATGAGAGCGAAAACCCGGCCTACCAGCTGTTCCTCGGTTGAGCGACTACGCTGACTGAGCGGCCTATCAAGGAATCGAGACCATGGAAACGCTGACCACCCTCAAGGTTATCCACATCACCGCCACCGTGTTGCTGTTGCTCAGCGGCCTCGGCCTGGCGGTGCTGGCCTGGCGCAAACGCAGCGCCGGGCCAACGGTTACCGTGCAACGCCCGTGGGCGTTTGTGTGGTTGCTGATGGGAATTTGCGTGGTCAGCATGCCGTTTACCGGCTGGTGGCTGGTGCATCTGACCGGCTGGCCGCTGGGGCAAACCTGGATTCTGGGTTCCAGCATCCTCTATACCGTGGCAGCGCTGGCCTGGTTCTGGCTGGTGGCGCGGCTTAATCGCCTGCGACTGGGCGGTGGTGGCAACCTGAATTTCACCTTGGTGCTGGCAGTCGTCAGCCTGGTGGGGTTTGTGGCGATTGCCGGGCTGATGGGCGCCAAGCCGGTCTAAAGGAGCTTCATGAACGTACTTCTGGTCGGCGCCACAGGGTTTGTGGGCCGCCATCTATTGCGCGCCTTGCAGCAAGCAGGGCATTGCGTGATTGCCACCTCTCGAAAACCTCAACATCCGGATTTTCCAGGCGTGGAGTGGCGTGCGCTGGATTTAGGCCAGTTGGCTGTCGATCCCGAACATTTCGTGTTTCCTGCGACTGTTGATTTATTGATCAATGCGGCCGGCCTGCTGAGTGTGGATGCGGCTGAACTGAGCCGGGTGCAAGACCGAGGCGCGCGCGTGCTGTTTGATCTGGCCGCCCAGCGTGGTGTGCGGGTGTTGCAGATTTCCGCCCTGGGCGCTTCGGCGCACTCCGACCTGCCGTTTCTGGCCAGCAAAGGTTCGGCGGACGACTACCTGCTCAGCCTGGGCATAAGCGCTGTGGTGTTGCGGCCTTCATTGGTGGTGGGCGCGGGCGGTGCCAGCAGTGGCTGGTTGGCCGGGCTTTCGCCTCTGCCGCTCATTCCATTACTGAACCTCACCGCGCAGGCGCAGCCGGTGCATATCGACGATCTGGTCGGCGCGGTACTCGCCTTGATGCGCCAGTGGCCCGCCGAATCCATGGTCTTGCCGCTGGTGGGGCCTGAGCCGATGAAGCTCTCCCAACTGATTGATCACCTGCGCACCGCTCAGGGCTGGGGCCCTGGACGCTACCTGCAAGCGCCGCTGCTGGGCTTGGGCGGATGGTTGGGCGATCTTCTGGGCTGGCGGGCGTTGAATCGACAAAGCATCGCGCTGGCGCAACAGGACAATGTGGCCGACCCCGACGTGTTGGCCTCGGTCTGTGGATACACCGCCGCGCCGTTGGCCGCGCGACTGCAAGACTGGCCGACGCCTGCCCAGAGCAGCCAGCCCATGATCCGCCCGCTGATGTTGGCGGTGCTGGTGCTGATTTGGCTGGGCACGGCAGCGGTGTGCCTCGGCCCGGGCTACGACTGGGGTCTGCGCATCCTCGCCGAGGCTGGCGTGCAAGGCGCGTGGGCGACGCTGGCCGTGATCGCCGGTGCCGTGTGCGATGGTCTGCTGGGCCTGGGGCTGTTAGTCAGGCGCTGGCGCAGGCGGGCGTTGATCCTGCAACTGCTGCTGATGGGCGGGTATACGGTGGTTATCAGCATAGTCCTGCCCCATTACTGGTTTGATCCCTACGCCGCCGTCGCCAAGAACCTGGTGCTGATGGTCGCGACCCTTTGGCTGTTCTGGACTGAACCTTTTTTGACTGAGCCCCGGCAATGAGCGCCTACCTGCTGCTGAAAACCCTGCATATCCTGTCGTCGACCATCCTGTTCGGGTTGGGCGCGGGCTCGGCGTACTACGCCTTGCGCGCCTGGCGCAGCGGCAAGGTTGAAGTCATCGCTGTGACCTTCAAACATCTGGTGTTCGCCGACTGGGCGTTTACCGCGACCACGGCAGTGTTCCAGCCCTTGAGTGGCATTGGCTTGATGCACTTGGCGGGTTGGTCGATGCAGCAAAGCTGGCTGCAATGGACCGTCGGCCTGTATTGCCTGGCGGGGATTTGCTGGCTGCCGGTGGTGTGGCTGCAGATTCGTGTGCACAAGATGGCGGAGCAGGCGTTACGCGATGGCACGGCGATGCCGATCAAGGCGGCGACCTATATGCGCTGGTGGTTTGGCTTGGGCTGGCCGGCGTTTCTGGCGTTTATGGTGATTTTCTATTTGATGGTGGCTAAGCCGATGTAGGGCTTGGGATTCGGGGGACTTCATCGCAGGCAAGCCAGCTCCCACACTTGGATGTGTGAATGCATTCAAATGTGGGAGCTGGCTTGCCTGCGATGGGGCCATCAGCTTCGCAGTGTAATCACCGGCCAGCCACGCTTTTCAGCTTCAGCCCGCAAATTCGGATCCGGATCCACCGCCACCGCGTGCGTCACCTGCTCCAGCAACGGCAAATCATTCATCGAATCGCTGTAAAAGTAGCTGTCCTCCAGGCTGTACCCGGTTTCTTCCAGCCAACGATTCAAGCGCGTCACCTTGCCTTCACGGAAGCACGGCACATCGGTACTGCGCCCGGTGTAGCGGCCATTTTCCATTTCGCACTCGGTGGCGATCAGGGTTTCAACGCCCAGGCGCGCGGCAATCGGCGCGGTGACGAAGCGGTTGGTGGCGGTGATGATCACCAGCTTGTCGCCGGCGGCGCGGTGCTTGGCCAGCAACTCCAGCGCCTGGGGCAGCACGATTGGCTCGATGCAGTCGCGCATATAGTCGCGGTGCCATTCATCCAGCTGGGCCATCTCGGTGCGGCCAAGGATTTCCAGGCAAAAGTTCAGGTACTCGGCGTTATCCAGCTTGCCGGCCAGGTAGTCCTGGTAAAACTCATCGTTGCGGGCTTTGTAGGCCACCGCGTCGAGAATCCCGCGTTCGCAGAGGTAATCGCCCCAGGCGTGATCGCTGTCACCCCCCAGAAGCGTGTTGTCCAAGTCGAATAAAGCCAGGCGCATTGCAGTTACTCGCTGAAAAGTCTGTAAAAAGGCGTCCAGAATACGGTCTTTTCACAAGAGTGCACATAAGGTAAGAAGCCTCGTTGCCGCTGGAACAACCTTTGTGGAACAATGCGGCGACATGCGTTTGCGAGGTTGTTGCCGTGATCGACCCCGATGGTTTCCGTCCTAATGTCGGGATTATTCTTACGAATGATGCCGGACAGGTGCTATGGGCTCGCCGAATCAACCAAGATGCCTGGCAGTTTCCTCAAGGTGGAATCAACCCCGACGAAACCCCTGAAGACGCCTTGTACCGTGAGTTGAACGAAGAAGTCGGCCTTGAGCGTGAAGATGTGCAAATTCTGGCCTGTACCCGCGGCTGGTTGCGCTATCGTTTGCCGCAACGCCTGGTGCGTACCCACAGCCAACCGCTGTGCATCGGCCAGAAGCAGAAATGGTTTCTCCTGCGCCTGATCTCCAACGAGCAGCGGGTGCGGATGGATTTGACCGGTAAACCGGAGTTCGATGGCTGGCGCTGGGTCAGTTATTGGTATCCGTTGGGCCAGGTGGTGACATTCAAGCGCGAGGTTTATCGTCGCGCTCTCAAAGAGCTTGCCCCGCGCCTTTTAGCGCGCGACTGACGACGGAGTTCGACCCCGAGCCATGCTCAATACGCTGCGCAAGATCGTCCAGGAAGTTAACTCCGCCAAGGATCTCAAGGCGGCGTTGGGGATTATTGTGTTGCGCGTCAAGGAAGCCATGGGCAGCCAGGTCTGCTCGGTTTACCTGCTGGACCCCGAGACCAACCGTTTTGTGCTGATGGCCACCGAGGGCCTGAACAAGCGCTCCATCGGCAAGGTCAGCATGGCGCCCAATGAAGGTCTGGTGGGCCTGGTGGGGACGCGTGAAGAACCCCTGAACCTCGAAAACGCGGCCGATCACCCGCGTTATCGCTACTTTGCCGAAACCGGCGAAGAGCGCTACGCCTCGTTCCTCGGCGCACCGATCATTCACCACCGCCGCGTTGTCGGCGTGTTGGTCATCCAGCAAAAAGAGCGCCGCCAGTTCGACGAAGGTGAAGAAGCCTTCCTCGTGACCATGAGCGCGCAGCTTGCCGGGGTTATTGCCCACGCCGAAGCCACGGGCTCGATTCGTGGCCTGGGCCGCCAGGGCAAGGGCATCCAGGAAGCCAAGTTCGTCGGCGTACCGGGTTCACCGGGTGCTGCCGTCGGTACGGCGGTGGTCATGCTGCCACCGGCCGACCTCGATGTGGTGCCGGACAAGACCGTCAACGACATCGACGCTGAAATCAAACTGTTCAAGACCGCCCTGGAAGGCGTGCGCGCCGACATGCGCAACCTGTCGACCAAGCTGGCCACGCAACTGCGCCCCGAAGAGCGCGCGCTGTTCGACGTGTACCAGATGATGCTCGACGACGCGTCCCTGGGTAACGAAGTCAAAACCGTGATCAAGACCGGCCAGTGGGCCCAGGGCGCGTTGCGCCAGGTGGTCACCGATCACGTCAACCGTTTCGAATTGATGGACGACGCCTACCTGCGCGAGCGGGCTTCGGACGTGCGTGACCTGGGTCGCCGTCTGCTGGCCTACCTGCAGGAAGACCGCACCACCAACCTGGTCTACCCCGACAACACCATCCTGATCAGTGAAGAGCTGACCGCCACCATGCTCGGCGAAGTGCCGGAAGGCAAACTGGTGGGTTTGGTCTCGGTACTGGGTTCGGGTAACTCCCACGTCGCGATCCTGGCCCGTGCCATGGGCATTCCGACGGTGATGGGCCTGGTGGACCTGCCGTATTCCAAGGTCGACGGCATCGACATGATCGTCGATGGGCATCGCGGCGAAGTCTTTACCAACCCCAGCGAAGTACTGCGCAAGCAATACGCCGAGGTGGTGGAAGAAGAGAAGCAGCTGGCGCTGGGCCTCGATTCGCTGCGCGAGCTGCCGTGCGTGACCCTCGACGGCCACCGCGTGCCGCTGCTGGTCAACACCGGCCTGCTCGCCGATGTGGCCCGCGCGCAACAGCGCGGCGCCGAAGGCGTGGGCCTGTACCGCACCGAAGTGCCGTTCATGATCAACCAACGGTTTCCGAGTGAAAAGGAGCAGCTGGCGATTTATCGCGAGCAACTGTCCGCCTTCCACCCGTTGCCGGTGACGATGCGCAGCCTGGACATCGGCGGCGATAAGTCACTGTCCTACTTCCCGATCAAGGAAGACAACCCCTTCCTTGGCTGGCGCGGCATTCGCGTGACCCTCGACCACCCTGAAATCTTCCTCGTGCAGACCCGCGCCATGCTCAAGGCCAGCGAAGGCCTGAACAACCTGCGCATCCTGCTGCCGATGATCTCCGGCACCCATGAGTTGGAAGAAGCCCTGCATTTGATTCACCGCGCCTGGGGCGAGGTGCGCGACGAAGGCGCCGATGTGCCAATGCCGCCGATTGGCGTGATGATCGAAATCCCGGCTGCTGTGTATCAGGCTAAAGAGCTGGCGCGGCAGGTGGACTTTCTCTCGGTCGGCTCCAACGACTTGACCCAATACCTGCTGGCCGTGGACCGCAACAACCCACGCGTAGCCGACCTTTACGACTACCTGCACCCGGCCGTCCTGCAAGCCCTGCAACACGTGGTGCGCGACGCCCATGCCGAAGGCAAGCCGGTGAGTATCTGCGGTGAAATGGCCGGCGACCCGGCGGCGGCAGTGCTGTTGATGGCGATGGGTTTTGACAGCCTGTCGATGAACGCCACCAACTTGCCGAAGGTGAAGTGGATGCTGCGCCAGGTTGAGCTGAGCATGGCCAAGGATTTGCTGGCGGAGTTGATGACCATCGACAACCCGCAAGTTATCCACAGCTCGCTGCAGTTGGCGCTGAAGAACCTGGGGCTGACGCGGATGATCAACCCGGCTTCGGCGAAGACCCTCTAACTGATCGTTCCCACGCTCTGCGTGGGAATGCCGCCTGGACGCTCTGCGTCCGCTCTTGAAGGCGTGACGCGGAGCGTCACTGGATGCATTCCCACGCAGAGCGTGGGAACGATCAACATTACCGCTAAATGCTCAGTTCTACTTCACCCAACCGCCCACCCAGCGGCCCGAAACTGCGCTCCACCATCCGCCGCGTCCCATCCGCATTCACAATCAACGCCGTACTCGCCCGCGTCCCATAACTGGGGCTGGCGATGAACACGCTCGACAGCAGACTTTCGGTCGCCAAGCCCACGCCTGTGTCCGGCAGGTCAGCAAACGACGCGGTCTGTGGGTCGCTCAAAATATCCAGCAAGGCCTGAGGTTGTGGGTTCTCCAGCAACTCACTCAACGCCGCCTTGGCCTTGAGCAATTTGGGCCACGGCGTATCCAGCCCGGCATTGGATAACCCATAAACCCCAGCCTCCAGCCGCGTCGGCTCAGTCTGATTGGCGTTGTAATGCCACAGCTCATCACGCGTACCCACCAGCAGGTTAAATCCGGCATATTCAATCGAACGGCCGTTAACGTCGGCTAAGTAGTCGTCAATCGGCGTTGAGCCGCTGAGAAAACGCGCCACCAACTCCCCGCGCGACTTGCGTGCGGGCGGCTGGTGCGGGTCGCGGATATTGGTCAGGGCCGCAAACCGCCCATCGGCGTTTACGCCAAGCCAGGTGCCGCCTGCTTCCTGGTCGCGGCCGGCGTAGATGTGCGGCGCATCCGGCCATTGGGCCAGCGGCAGGCTGGGGCGGGCGTAGAATTCATCACGGTTGGCCGCGACGATCAGCGGTTGGGCATGGCCCGGCCGCCAGGCGAAAACAATCAGGCACATCAGGCGATCCCTTTTGTGTTTTCCCTCACTCTACCCACACAACGGCGGGCGTTCCATCGTATCGAAGTTGGGTCGCATGCCTTCCATCCGTTAACATGCCGGGCTATTGGGCGCGTCTGAACTTCTTAATTTGAAATTGCGGCTGTAACGCAGGCTTAATCCCACACCGGCATGGTCCGGTGCGCCATGACTATTGATTTAACGAGGAGTCGCAATGCTGCCTTACCCGCAGATCAACCCGGTGGCCGTGGCCATCGGTCCGCTGCAAATCCATTGGTACGGGTTGATGTACCTGATCGGCATCGGCGGTGCCTGGCTGCTGGCTTCCCGGCGCCTGAACCGTTTCGACCCGACCTGGACCAAGGAGAAGCTCTCCGACATGGTGTTCTGGATGTCGATGGGCGTCATTGTCGGCGGGCGTCTGGGGTATGTGCTGTTTTACGACCTGCCGGCCTATATCGCCAACCCGACGCTGATCTTTGAAGTGTGGAAGGGCGGCATGGCGTTCCACGGCGGCTTTGTCGGCGTGATGATCGCCGCGTGGTGGTTCGGCCGCCGCAACGGCAAGTCGTTCTTCCAACTGATGGACTTCGTCGCACCGTTCGTGCCGATTGGCCTGGGCGCCGGGCGTATCGGTAACTTCATCAACGCCGAGTTGTGGGGCAAGCCAACCGACGTTCCGTGGGCCATGGTGTTCCCGCCGTTCAGCGACCCGGCGCAATTGCCGCGCCATCCGTCGCAGCTCTACCAGTTCGCCCTGGAAGGTGTGGCGCTGTTCCTGATTCTGTACATCTTCTCGCGCAAGCCACGCCCAACCATGGCCGTATCGGGGATGTTCGCGTTGTTCTACGGGATCTTCCGCTTTATCGTCGAGTTCGTCCGCGTGCCGGATGCACAGCTGGGCTACCTGGCGTGGGGCTGGTTGACCATGGGGCAGATCCTCAGCATGCCGATGATCCTGGCGGGCCTGGGCCTGCTGTGGTGGGCGTACAATCGCCCGCAAGGCATCAAGAACACCGCGCTTTAAATTCGAATGCCGGGGCTTTTGCGTAGCCCCGGCTTCAACGATACGGGTACTAAAATGAAGCAATATCTCGAACTACTGAACGACGTCGTGACCAATGGATTGACCAAGGGCGATCGCACCGGCACCGGCACCAAGGCCGTGTTTGCCCGTCAGTATCGGCATAACTTGGCCGACGGCTTCCCGCTGCTGACCACCAAGAAGCTTCATTTCAAAAGCATCGCCAACGAATTGATCTGGATGTTGAGCGGCAACACCAACATCAAGTGGCTGAACGAAAACGGCGTAAAAATCTGGGACGAATGGGCCACCGAAGACGGTGACCTGGGCCCGGTGTACGGCGAGCAGTGGACCGCCTGGCCGACCAAGGACGGCGGCAAGATCAACCAGATCGACTACATGGTCGACACGTTGAAGAACAACCCCAACAGCCGTCGCATCTTGTTCCACGGCTGGAACGTCGAATACCTGCCGGACGAAACCAAGAGCCCGCAGGAAAACGCCCGCAACGGCAAGCAAGCCCTGCCGCCGTGCCACCTGCTGTACCAGGCGTTCGTGCATGACGGTCACCTGTCGATGCAGTTGTACATCCGCAGCTCCGATGTATTCCTCGGCCTGCCGTACAACACCGCCGCGCTGGCGTTGCTGACCCACATGCTGGCCCAGCAGTGCGACCTGATCCCCCACGAGATCATCGTCACCACCGGCGACACCCACGCCTACAGCAACCACATGGAACAGATCCGCACCCAGCTGGCGCGTACGCCGAAGAAGCTGCCGGAACTGGTGATCAAGCGCAAACCGGCGTCGATCTACGACTACAAGTTCGAAGACTTCGAAATTGTGGGCTATGACGCTGATCCAAGTATTAAAGCCGACGTCGCCATTTAAAAGTCGGACTCGGTCAAATGTGGGAGCGGGCTTGCTCGCGAAGGCAGTGTGTCAGTCGCCGGAAATGTTGACTGATCTACCGCTTTCGCGAGCAAGCCCGCTCCCACATTTATTGTGTGTACACATCAATGCCCGTGGCTTCTGCCCACATGCGAAGGCTCCGCCTCACTGGCCGCCACACTCCCGCTGAGCTCCAGCCGCTGCAAAATCCCGCACTGATCCATCCCCGGCGCACCGCCGCAGCGTTGGCGCAGGTCGAGCAGTTGCTCCTGCAACGCCAACAACCCGTCGATCCGCGCTTTCACATGGTGGATATGCTCGTCGATCAACGCATTCACACTTTCGCACTGGTCCTGGGGGCTGTCGCGTAGCCCGAGCAGGCTGCGGATTTCCTCCAGCGTCATGTCGAGGCTGCGGCAGTTGCGGATAAAGATCAGCCGCTCGGTGTGCGCCTGGGTGTACACGCGGTAGTTGGCGTCGGTGCGTGCCGGAGGCGGCAGCAGGCCTTCCTTCTCGTAATAACGGATGGTTTCGACCTGACAGTCGGTCAATTTGGCCAATTCGCCGATCTTCATCGCAGCAATCTCCAAATGGGTGCTTGACCCTATAGTGGCTACAGGGTCTTTACTTGGCAACAGGCACCTTTACGGACGCGACAGAATGAGCGATTCCATCCACACCCCAAAAAAGCATGATCACAAGCATGATCATGATCACGACCATAGCCACGACCACGGCGCCAAACTGACGCCGGTCAAGCAGCACGACCATGGCAGTCATGGCGACTCCTGCTGTTCCAGCAAGGTTGCGCCTGCCGTGGTCACGCTGAGCGAAGCGCCGACCGCCGGCTCGCGGCTGAGCACTTTTCGCATCGAAGCCATGGACTGCCCCACCGAGCAGACGCTGATCCAGAACAAACTGGGCAAGCTCGCCGGTGTGCAGCAACTGGAATTCAACCTGATCAACCGCATCCTCGGCGTCACCCATGACTTGCCGAGTACCGCGCCGATCATCGAGGCGATCAAATCCATCGGCATGCAGGCCGACCCCATCGAAGAAGGCGCCCCAGCCGCTGCGCCGCCTGCCAAGAAACACTGGTGGCCGTTGGCGCTGTCTGGTGTCGGTGCTTTAGGCGCTGAAGTCCTGCATTTCACCGGCGTAGCACCGACCTGGGTCATTGCGCTGGTAGCGCTGGTGTCGATCCTCAGCGGTGGCCTCACCACCTATAAAAAGGGCTGGATAGCCCTGAAAAACCTCAACCTGAACATCAACGCGCTGATGAGCATCGCGGTGACCGGTGCAGTGCTGATTGGCCAGTGGCCGGAAGCGGCGATGGTGATGTTCCTGTTCACCGTGGCCGAGTTGATCGAAGCCAAGTCCCTGGACCGTGCACGTAACGCCATCAGCGGCTTGATGCAGATGACCCCGGAACAAGCCACGGTGCAGCAAGCCGACGGCAGCTGGGTCGAAAAAGAAGTTAAAAGCATTGAGCTGGGCGATATCGTGCGGGTTAAGCCCGGCGAGCGCATCGGCCTGGACGGTGAAGTTACTGCTGGCCAATCCACCATCGACCAAGCGCCAATCACCGGTGAAAGCCTGCCGATTGAAAAGGGTGTGGGCGATAAAGTCTTCGCCGGCACCATCAACCAGGCTGGTTCCCTGGAATACAAAGTCACCGCCGCGGCGAACAACTCGACCCTGGCGCGCATCATTCACGCCGTCGAACAGGCCCAAGGCGCACGCGCACCGACTCAGCGCTTTGTCGACAGCTTCTCGAAAATCTACACCCCGGCCGTGTTCCTGTTTGCCCTCGGCGTGGCGTTGATTCCTCCGCTGTTCATGGCTGGCGCCTGGTTCGACTGGATCTACCGCGCGCTGGTGCTGCTGGTGGTCGCATGCCCGTGTGCCTTGGTGATCTCCACTCCGGTGACCATCGTCAGCGGCCTGGCCGCAGCGGCGCGCAAAGGCATCCTGATCAAGGGCGGCGTGTACCTCGAAGGCGGCTATAAGCTCGATTACCTGGCCCTCGACAAAACCGGCACCATCACCCACGGCAAACCGGTGCAAACCGATTACCTGGCGCTGTTCCCGACCGTTCAAGACAGCGCGCCAGCCCTGGCCGCCAGCCTGGCGGGGCGTTCCGACCACCCGGTGTCGTTGGCCATTGCCAATGCGGCTGTGGATAAAAACCTGCCAAGCCACGTTGTGGATAACTTTGAAGCCCTGGCCGGTCGGGGTGTGCGTGGCGATATCAACGGCGAAACCTACCACTTGGGCAACCACCGCCTGGTGGAAGACCTTGGCCTGTGCTCGCCCGAGCTGGAAGAAAAGCTCTTCGCCCTGGAGAAACAAGGCAAATCCGTGGTGTTGCTGCTCGATAAATCCGGCCCGCTGGCACTGTTCGCCGTGGCCGACACGGTCAAAGACAGCAGCCGCGAAGCCATCCAGCAACTGCACGAGCTGGGCATCAAAACCCTGATGCTCACCGGCGACAACACCCACACCGCCCAGGCGATTGCGGCCCAGGTCGGCATCGACAAGGCTCAAGGCGACTTGCTGCCCACCGACAAACTGCAAGCCATCGAAACCCTCTACGGCCAAGGCCACCGCGTGGGCATGGTCGGCGACGGCATCAACGACGCGCCGGCCCTGGCCCGTGCCGAGATTGGTTTTGCCATGGCCGCCGCCGGCACCGACACCGCCATCGAGACCGCTGATGTGGCGCTGATGGACGATGACTTGCGCAAGATTCCGGCATTCATTCGTCTGTCGCGGCAAACGTCGAGTATCCTCAAGCAGAACATCGCCCTGGCGCTGGTGATCAAGGCGATCTTCCTCGCGGTCACTTTCCTGGGTATGGCGACCATGTGGATGGCGGTGTTCGCCGACATGGGCGTGAGCCTGCTGGTGGTGTTCAATGGCCTGCGCCTGTTGCGCAAATAGATGATGAGAGGGTGGTGTGCTGAGTGCCGAGCTGAAGGCGTTTTTTATGGTCGCCCGCCTGGGCAGCATTACCCAGGCGGCGAAGAAGCTCGGCCTGAGCCAGCCCACGGTCACCACCCAGATTCGCAACCTGGAAAGCCAGTACGGCGTTGAACTGTTCTACCGTGGCGGGCGCCGTCTCACCGTCAGCGACGACGGCGCGCGCCTGCTGCCGATGGTCAAGGCGCTGTTGCAGCAGGAAGCCGATATCGAGTTTTTCCTGCGCAACAACGGCCAGGTCCAAGGTGCTTTGAGGATTGCCGCAACGGCGCCTTATTACATCCTCGACTTGGTCAAAGCCTTCCGCGAACGTCTGCCTCAAGTGGACGTGTCGGTGGAAATCGGCAACTCCCAGCAGGTGCTTGAAGCGCTGGACGACTACCGCGTCGATGTTGCCGCGTCCTCACAATTGCTCGAAGACCCGCGCCTGATTCGCCGCGTACTCGGCACCGATCCGCTGGTGCTGGCAGTGCACCGTAATCACCCGTTGGCCAAGCTCGATCACGTGCCGCTCAATGCGTTGGCCGGGCACACGCTATTGATGCGTGAAGTCGGCTCCACCACCCGGCGGCTGACCGAAGAAATGCTGCAGGGCGCGGGTGTGAGTTATGGGCCGTTGCTGGAGATCGGCAGCCGTGAGTCGATTCGCGAAGCGGTGCTGCGCAACATCGGCATCAGCATCATTGCCCGCCAGGAAGTGCCCCATGACCCGCAGTTGCGGGTGCTGACCATCGAGAATGCGCCGCAGATTGCGGAGTATTTGTACTGCCTCAAGGAGAGAAAAGGCGCGCGGTTGCCGGCCGCTTTTCTTGGGCTGGCGCAGGAAATGTCGCCCCTCTGAGTGTGTCGCGGCACCTGTGGCGAGGGAGCTTGCTCCCGTTGGGCTGCGTAGCGGCCCCAAAAAGCTTGGGAGCGCTGCGCACTCCAGCGGGAGCAAGCTCCCTCGCCACAAGGGGAGCCGTTCCTACACAAATCCACCAATACCACTATCACCGCCTTTTGCCTTCCTGCCACATCCGGGAAGCATTGCCCCCCTAGCATGGCCTTCATCAGTTTGATGAGGTGCCTCCATGAACACAGCCCTGACCAACCCCGGCGCGCCGATGACGGTGCGCGGTATCCAGAAACGCTTCGGCGCCTTTACCGCGCTGGACAATGTGTCCCTGGACGTCGCCGCCGGCGAGCTGGTGTGCCTGCTGGGCCCGTCCGGTTGCGGCAAAACCACCTTGCTGCGCTGTATCGCCGGCCTGGAACGCCAGGACAGCGGTGAATTGCGCCTCGGTAATCGCGACGTTTCCCTACTGCCGCCCCAGGCCCGGGACTACGGCATTCTGTTCCAGTCCTACGCACTGTTTCCCAACCTGACCGTTGAAGCCAACATCGGCTACGGCCTCACCGGCAGTGGCCGCGATGAAGTGCGCAAGCGTGTTGGCCAGATGCTCGAACTGGTCGGCCTGGTTGGCAGCGAAAAGAAATTCCCCGGCCAGCTCTCCGGCGGCCAACAACAACGCGTTGCCCTGGCTCGCGCCCTGGCACCGGCGCCTTCGCTGTTACTCCTCGACGAACCCATGTCAGCCCTCGACGCCCGTGTCCGCGAACACCTTTGCACCGAGCTGCGCCAGCTGCAACGGCGCCTGGGCATCACCACGTTGATGGTCACCCACAACCAGGACGAGGCTATGTTGATGGCCGACCGTATTGCCGTGATGAACAACGGCAAGGTCGAGCAATACGCCACGCCCCAGGAAATCTACGACCGCCCGGCCACGCCGTTTGTGGCGGAGTTTGTCGGCCAGGGCAATTGGCTGCCATTCAGCCGCAACAGCGCCAGCCACGCCCAGGTCGGCGGCATGAACATGCGCTTGGCCGACGATGCCGGCGTGGCCAAATCCGGGCGCCTGTTCTGCCGCCCGGAAGCCATCAGCGTCAACCCGCCGGTGCATGAAGAAAACCTGTTCCCGGCCAAGGTCCGCGAAATTACGTTCCTCGGCAACCGCTGCCGCATGAGCTTTGAACTGGAGCAACTGCCCGGCCATCCGCTGCTGGCCGAACTGGCCCCGGAAGCCATGCCGCGCCTGGGCGCCCAGGACATCTGGGTGGCCTTGCCGCCGCGCAGCCTGCAGGTGTTTGCCTGAGATGGCGGCTGTGATGACATTGCCGCGCCAAGTCTCGCGCGCCGAGCACGGCGACCGCCTTTTTGTGCTCGGCGGCAAACTGCTGTGGCTGGTGCTGTTGGGCATCGCCGTATTGCTGCCGTTACTGGCGATCTTCTGGCGTGGTTTCAGCAGCGAGGCCGGGCAGGGCGGTGGGCTGGTCGCGGCGCGAGAACTGCTGACCAGTGCCAACTTCCACTGGCTGCTGGGCAATAGCCTGAAAGTTTCCCTCAGCGTGGCGGCCATCGTCGTACCGCTGGCCTACCTGTTTGCCTACGCCCTGCAACGCACGCTGATTCCCGGCAAGGCGATCTGGCGCGGCCTGTCACTGTTGCCATTGATGGCCCCGTCGATGCTGCCGGGCATTGCGCTGGTGTACTTGTTCGGTAATCAGGGCATGTTGCGCGGGCTGCTCTCGGACAATATTTACGGCTTCTGGGGCATTGTTCTGGGCGAGGTGATCTACACCTTCCCACACGCGTTGATGATTCTGCTGTCGGCGCTGTCGCTGGCGGATGCGCGACTGTTCGATGCGGCATCTAGCATGGGCGCCAGCCCTGCACGAGCGTTTCGCAGCATCACCTGGCCCGCCACGCGCCAAGCCGTGTTCGCGGCGTTTTGCCTGGTGTTCACCCTGACCATCACCGACTTCGGCGTGCCCGTGGTGGTGGGTGGCGATTACCAAGTGCTGGCGCTGGAAGCCTACAAGGCGGTGGTCGGCCAGCAACAGTTCGGTCGCGGCGCGTTGATCGGCATGGTCCTGCTGCTGCCGGCGCTGTTCAGCTTTGGCGTCGATGCGTGGTTGCGTCGCCGTCACGGTGATTCCATGAGCGGCCGCGCCCAGGTATTTCAACCGGCACCGTCGCGACTGCGTGATGGCTGCTACCTGGCCATCGTGCTGCTGATTTGCGCAGTGTTGCTGCTGGTGTTCGGCATGGCGGTGTACTCGTCGCTGGTGAAGTTCTGGCCGTATAACCTGTCGCTCTCGCTCAACCACTATCAATTCGAAGACACGGCGGGCGGCGGCTGGCTGGCCTATCGCAACAGCCTGACCATGGCCCTGTGCACGGCACTGATCGGCAGCGTGCTGATCTTCACCGGCGCCTACCTGATGGAAAAAACCAAGACCCAGAAGGGCCTGAACCTGGCGCTGCGCATGCTCAGCTTTGTGCCGATGGCCGTACCGGGTTTGGTGCTGGGCCTGGGCTACGTGTTCTTTTTCAACCTCAACGGCAACCCGCTGCATGTGTTCTACGGAACCATGACGTTACTGGTGGTGTGCACCATTGCGCACTATTTGACCACTGCACAGATGACCGCGACCACGGCGCTGCGCCAGCTGGACAGTGAATTCGAAGCCGCCGCGCTGTCCCTCAAGGCGCCGCTGTATCGCCATTACTTGCGCGTGACAGTGCCGATCTGCCTGCCCGCCCTGCTGGACATCGTGCGCTACCTGTTTGTGTCGGCGATGACCACCGTGTCCGCCGCGATCTTCCTCTACAGCCCCGACACCATCCTCGCCGCCGTCGCCGTGTTGAACATGGACGACGCCGGCAATGTGGGCGGCGCTGCGGCCATGTCGACCCTGATCCTGTTCACCTCAGCCGGCGTCTCGCTGCTGCTGGCGTGGGCCTCACGTGGCGCGCTGCGCCGCTCCCAAGCCTGGCGCCAGACCGCGCCCGGCCAATAATCATCCTTGTAGGAGGTGTTCCATGTTCAAGCCCCTGGCGCTGGTCGCTGCGGTACTCACTGCATTCAGCCTGAATGCCTTCGCCAAGACCGAACTGACCGTGTACACGGCCCTCGAAGCTGAGCAGTTGAAGACTTATAAGCAGGCTTTCGAGAAAGCCAACCCCGACGTCGAGATCAAATGGGTTCGCGACTCCACCGGCATCATCACCGCCAAGCTGCTGGCCGAAAAAGATCGCCCGCAAGCTGACGTGGTGTGGGGCCTGGCCGCCTCGAGCCTGGCGATTCTCGATCAGCAAGGCATGCTGGAAAACTACGCGCCGAAGGATTTGGACAAGATCGGCAAAAACTACCGCGACGCCGCCAACCCACCGGCGTGGGTCGGCATGGACGTGTGGGCGGCGACCATCTGCTTCAACACGGTCGAAGCCGAGAAACAAGGCCTGACCAAGCCGGTGAGCTGGCAGGACCTGACCAAGCCTGAGTACAAAGGCAAAATCGTAATGCCCAACCCGGCGTCGTCCGGCACCGGTTTCCTGGATGTCAGTGCCTGGTTGCAAACCTTCGGCGAGAAGCAGGGCTGGCAGTACATGGACGACTTGCACCAGAACATCGGCCAGTACGTTCACTCCGGCTCCAAGCCGTGCAAGCTGGCGGCTTCGGGTGAATTCCCGATTGGCATTTCGTTTGAATACCCGGCGGTTCAGCTGAAACGCCAGGGCGCGCCGCTGGACATCATCCTGCCCAAAGAAGGCCTGGGCTGGGATATCGAAGCGACAGCGGTGATCAAGGGCACTGCCCACGCCGACGCGGCTAAAAAGCTCGCTGATTTCTCCGCCAGCGCTGCGGCGATGGACCTCTACAAAGACAACTTCGCCGTGCTCGCCCAGCCGGGTATCGCCAAGCCGCAGACTGAATTGCCGGCCGACTACGAGCAGCGCCTGATCAAGAACGACTTCGCCTGGGCCTCGAAAAACCGCGACAGCATCCTGACCGAGTGGCGCAAGCGCTATGACGGTAAGTCGGAGAAACAGTGATTGATCGTTCCCGCGCTCCGCGTGGGAATGCCGCCCTGGACGCTCCGCGTCCGCTCTTGAACGTCGTGACGCAGAGCGTCACCGGATTCATTCCCACGCGGAGCGTAGGAACGAGAGGAACGCATGAGTAGTGATCTCTTAGTCATCGGCGCCGGCATCCTCGGCCTGTCCCACGCCTACGCCGCCGCCAAACGCGGCCTCAAGGTCAAAGTCTTCGAGCGCAGCGCCACGCCGCTGGGCGCCTCCGTGCGTAACTTTGGCCAGGCACTGGTCACCGGCCAACCGCCAGGGCCGATGCTCGACCTGGCTCGGGAAAGCCGTGATATCTGGGGGCGCTGGGCGCAAGTGGCCGGCTTGCAGCTCAAACGCAATGGCTCGTACCTGTTTGCGCGTACTGAGGCGGAAGAACATTTGCTGGAAGCTTTTCGCGCCGATCGCGCCCAGGCGCACGGCTATAACGTCGAGCTGCTGCAAGGCGCGGCGCTGCGGGATTTGTATGGCGGCCAGTTCCATCATCACCGCGCGGCGCTGCACGGCAAGGACGATCAACAGCTGTATTCGCGCGAAGCGATCCCGGCGCTGATCAACTACCTTCGCCGTGAATTGAAGGTGGAGTTTCACTTCTCCACGTTGGTACGCGACGTCGAGCCGGGCCAACTGCACAGCACGGTAGGCAGCTTTCGCGGCGAGCAGATCATTGTGTGCTCCGGCCATGATTACCAAACCCTGCTGGCCGAATCGATTGCCGCACTCAACCCGAGTATCTGCCGCCTGCAAATGCTGCGTGCGCGGCCCGCGATCAATCTGAACCTGCAACACGCCTTGCTCACGGGCTTGAGTTGCGTGCATTACGGCGCCTTCGCCGACCTGCCGGAAGCTGCGCCGGTGCAGGCGCAGATCCTGCGTGAAGCGCCGCACTTGCATGAACACGGCATTCACCTGCTTATCAGCCCGACGCCCCATGGCGAACTGATCATCGGCGACTCCCACGACTACGGCAGCGATGCCTCGCCGTTCAACGCCGAGCAGATTGATGACTGGTTGATCGAACTGGCCGAGCAAACCCTGGGCTGCAAGATCCAGGTGGTGGAGCGCTGGCAAGGCGTGTACGGCTCACGCGGGCCGGCGCCGTTTTCATTCTTGTGTGCGGCACCGGGCGTGAGCGCAGCATTGATGCACAGTGGTGTAGGCATGAGTGTGGGGCCGGCACTGGCCGAGCGAAATATCAGCGCATTGTGGGGCGCGCAAACATGAGCCCGGAACAGGCGATAGCCGAAATCTTCGGTTTGTATGAGCAGCACGGCACGGCGGATTACATCGGCGAGCCGGTGTCGCAGATCGAACACATGTCCCAGGCCGCACAGCTGGCGATGGCTGAAGGCTTTGATGATGAAGTGGTGCTGGCGGCGTTTTTCCACGACATCGGCCACCTCTGCGGTCACGGCGGGGAGAACATGGGTGGTTATGGCGTGGTCAGCCACGAACGGTTGGGCGCGGACTACTTGCGCCGCGCAGGCTTCAGCGAGCGCATGGCCAAGCTGGTGGAGTATCACGTGCAAGCCAAGCGTTACCTGACCTTCAGCCAGCCGGAGTATTACGCTCGGTTGAGTGAGGCCAGCCGTCGCACGCTGGGGTATCAAGGCGGCGTGATGAGCGCTGAAGAGGCCCAGGCTTTTGAGCAAGACCCGCTCTGCCAGGCCAGCCTGCGCATGCGTCACTGGGATGAGAAAGCCAAGGAAATGCACGTGCCGGTGCTGGACCTTGAGCGATTGAAAACCATGGCGCACCGTCTACTGATATCAGGCAGCGTGAATTCATACGCCCAGCCCGGAAGCGACGGCTAGCGACGCTTTTGCCCCGGTCATTACTCTCATGCGAATTCAGCCACGCAAGAGAGCATGTGATGCATTACTTGAAAGCCACCGCGCAGGATCGCAGCGGTAATGGGAAGGCCGATATGGTTGTCCTGCAATTTTTCGAGCAGGTCCCCAACGAACCTGACGAAATGGTTCATGAGGCGGTGGCCATCGACATCACTGCGGACGGGGCCGCTGATATTTTGTTGCCCGGTGATATCAATCGTGACGGTTGCAAATCGGCGCAAGATAAATTGCTGCTTAAGCGCTTTACCGACATTTACTTGAAGTTGAACTGGTTCAACGCCGGAGAGACCTGGCGCCGGTATATGACCATGCACGTCGTGCACACCGCCAAAAACGGTGTTCCAAATGCCATCAAGCTGAGTTTTTACGAGTGCTGTACGTCACGGGGCAAACGCACTCTGGTCTATACCGCCGCAGGCTATGACGGCGACAGCGATGGGGTGCTGGAGTCGTTCACCAACAGCGACCTCGACCGCAATGGCATTGCCGACCACCACGACAAGATCGCCATAAAGGACTTATGCAACACCTTCCTGGCGTTCGACTGGGTTGCATGAACATTGGCTGGCCTTAACGGAATGGCCGCAACGACAAGGGACAAGTAAATGCGTTATCTAAAGGTTTTCGCACAGGACCGGACCGGCGATGGTCGTGCAGACACGGTACAGCTTCAGTTCTATCAAGCCACCCCTGGCATTCAAGACAGATTGGTCAATGAGGCCGTGGCCTACGATTTTCCTACCGATGGAAACGTGGACTACAGCAGGGGTGACGTGACGAACAACGGGCAGGAAGACAGCCTGGATAAAGTGTTGCTGGACAGGTTTGCCACCGCCTACTTGAAGCTCAACTGGTTGAACCCTGGGACTGCTTCAAGGCGCTACATGAAGATTTTTTCCGAAGACTTCTATAAAGACGGCACGCCCGACACCGTGCGCCTGCATGTGCAGGACGGGGTGGGGATTATTAACCCACACACGCTGGTCGCCTGGAATGCCGCGTATGACTTTGATAACGACGGCAAGCTTGAGTGGAACATTCATTTCGACATCAACCACGATGGTGTAATCGACGCGGTTGACCAGAGCCTGGTCCAGCAGTTGGCCGAGCTCTACCTGGCGTTCAATTGGCACGAGCCCGAAGCCTTTGAGGTCAGGGTCGTTGATCTCCCGGCCTCTTGAACGGTGACTGTTTGCGTGTCGCAGTTTCTGACTTGATGTGACGCCAATAGCACCTGTGATCGGGCCTTGGGCAGAAGTATGTTGAGGTCTGTTTTTTGACTGAGGCAGTACCCATGCGTTATTTAAAAGTCGTCGTGCAAGACCGGAGTGAAAACGACCGGGCAGATACGGTGAAGCTGCATTTTTTGCAAAAAGATCCGGATTTACCTGACGAGCTGATCCATCAAGCCGTGGCGTTCGACACGACGGCCGACGGCGAGGTGGACTTTCAGTCGACCGGGGATGTGGATTTTGACGGGGCGTCGACGCTCAAGGATCGGCGGTTGCTCAAGACGTTTGCCAACCAGGCCCTGAAACTCAGTTGGTTCAGTAAAGGTGAGGTGGCGGACCGTTCATTGAATCTGTGCGTGGGGCGTTTTGACGAACTAGGCGTGCCGGTGGAGGTCCGGTCGGATTTGTATCAGCACAACCGTAAGGTGGGCCGGGATGCTCTGATGTACAGCGTGATTGCCCATGATAAAAATGCCGACGGTATTCTGGACCCCTTGGAAGGCGATGATCAGCTTGAGTTGTTCGATACCGTGGACCAACAAACCCTCCACGCCTTGAGCAAGTTGTACCTGAAATTCAACTGGTACTAGTCATCATTAAGTTTTTGCGCCAGCACTAGAATCTGCTCCTGACGTTCAGCATGGCTCAGTTTTGCCTGGGGATTGAGCGACGACCATTGCGGATAGGCGCGGGCTTTGTGCAGGGCCTCCGGCAACTTGCCTTCGCGCCAGGTCTTGTCCTGGGGCGTGTCGACCTTGATGCTGTGCATCGCCGCGTGGCCGCGCAGGTTCAGAGCCTTGAGCAACTGGCGTTGGCGCAAGGCGAGCAGGCGCAGCACGCTGTCGTCGACGGTCAGCTCGCGTTGGCCCTTGATCTTGCCGAGCAGGCGGCTGCCGTAGCTGCGTGCGGTTTGCAGCGCGCCACCGGCAATCGCACCGGCAATCGCAGCGGCGCCAAGGGTCAGGCCGCCGACCAGCAGGTCCACACCGGCACCGGCGGCCGCGCCTGCGGCAATCCCACCGCCGACGCGCACGCCGAGTTGCTTGAGGGTTTCGGGGTTGAACAGGTCATCGCCCCAGCGCCCGTCCAGCAAGGGTAAATCGCTGGCGGCGGCGTCTTGTGGGCGGAAGCCGAACAGTTTGAGCAGGGCTTCCACACACTTTTGTTCGCGCTGGCGCACGGCCTTGCGCAAGTCGCTGATGGCTTGCTGCTCCTGTTCAGTGACCACGCTGCGCCGGCACGCGGCGCAGTCGATCAGCAGCTCGGCGATCAGCTGCGCCGCGCTTTGCTGGCGTGCGACGCGCTGGGCTTGCTGGTCGAGCATCAAGCGCTCCAAATGCGGCCGCGCGTTTTCCAGCAGCAAGGCCAGGCTTTCATATAAGCGACGTTCGCCGTCTTCCGGTGGCGCCACACTGTCGAAACGTACCAGCGCATGCAGGCCGAGGCGGGCCAGGGCTTCGCGCCAGTCCGGCTCGCGGTGGTCGCTGCTGCTGACAAAATTGAGGACTGGCAGTAACGGCTTGCCGCAACTGGCCAGCACTTGCAGCTCGTCGCGGTATTTGGCCAAAACCGGCTCGCGGGCGTCGATCACATACAGGCCGGCGTCCGAGGCCAGCAACTGGCGCAGCACTTTGGCTTCCTGTTCGAAACGCTGGCGCGCTTCGCTGCCGTCCAGAAAGCGCGCCAGACGTGCCGGGCCGTCGAGGCGTTCGCCGGGCCGGTCCAGGCGCTCCAGGTAATCGAGCAGGGCGATGGCGTCTTCGAGGCCGGGCGTGTCGTATAGCTCCAGCAAGGCTTCGCCGTCGACTGACAAGCGCGCGCCTTCGACATGCCGCGTGGTGCTGGGACGATGGGAAACTTCGCCGAAGCCGACATCACGGGTCAGCGTGCGCAGCAGCGAGGTCTTGCCGACATTGGTGTGGCCGACCACGGCGAGTTTCAGCGGCTTAGTCATGACCAGTCTCCAGCCACGTCAGCGGCGCGCAGTCGGCGAAGGGCACTTCAAGGTTTTGCAGCGCGGCATGCCAATCGCCCAAGCGTTCGGCGTCCAGCGCCTGGCCGGGCGGGGCTTGCAGCAGCCACACGCGGGTGGCGGTGGCGCTGCGGGCCAGCTCGGCGATCAACGCCAGGCTGCCACGGTCGGGCGAGCGGCGGGGGTCGCAGGCAATGGCCAGGCGCGCGGGCGGAAAACGCGTGAGTTGTTCCAAGAGCTTGTTGCGCGATTCGCGGCTATCGAGGACACCGGCGTTTTTAACGCTGGCCGGCAGTTTGGGCGGCCAGGCGTGTTGGTCATCCAGTTCGATGGCCACCAGCAAGGCGCCGTCGCTTTCCAATTCGCTGACGCCGCCGGTAACGGAGTGCAACTGTTCGGGGGCGGCGTCGTTGACGCCAAGGCGTTCGCTGCTCGGCATCAACCGCTCGCGCAGTTGACTGTAGCCGGGCAAATTCAGGTCCAGACGCAGCGCCGCGCGCCCACGTTTCCAGCGCCACAGGCACAGCAGCGCGAGGACCAGCCGTGGCAGCAGGCCGTAGACCAGCAATACGCCTACCAGCCAGGCGGCCCAGGCTTGGCGGGCGCTTTCGATATTCAGCGCCGAGTCGCCGCTGGCGCGGATCATTTCGACCGTCGGCACGTTGAAGCCCAGCAGCGCGGGCAGGCTGCCGAGGGCTTGGGTGACGGCGACAAAGGTGTCGGCGCCGAGGATTGTGGTTTCCCACACAAAGCCGTAGCGCCGCGTGGCCAGCAGTGTCAGCAAAATCGCCATGGCGCTGAGCAATGCCAGCAACCATAGGCTGTTGACCAGCACACCGACGGCCCAGCGATTGAGTTTCTGGCGTTGCAGCAATAGCAATAACGCAGGTGCCAGCTGTGCGGCCTTGGCGTCACGCGCGAGTTTTTCGCTGAGCCACAGCCACAGGCGGCCGAGGCTGGCGCTGTGCTCGCCGGCAAACAGCAGGCCCAAGGCCCAGCTCAATAGCAGAATCAGGTTCAAGCCGAGCAGGCTGCCCAAGGCCCAGAACACATTAACCGGCGTCAAACCGTTGCCCAGTGCGGCAAAGGCCAGGCCGGCGCCGCTGATCACTGCGACGATGGCCAGCAACACCAACGCCAAACGCGCACCTTGCAGCCAGCGGGTGAGGGCGGCGGTCAAGCCATCGCGCTCGGCCAACTGCAGGGCGCGCTGTTGGATGCGCGTCGGCAAGTCGCCGCCGGCGGTGCGGGCCAGGCGGTTGGCTTCCAGGTCTTCCAGGGGACCGGCGTGTTCTTCACGCAGGCGCACGGTTTCCGTCAGCCAGAGTTTGTGCAGCGGGGTCAGTGCAGTCACGCGTCGTCCTGTTGAGCCAGTGAGCTTGGAGCATAACCGCAGACTCGCGGCTCTGGTATTCTCGTCGCCATGAAAAAAACTCTCCCTTTAAGCCTGATCGCAGCCCTCGGTGAAAACCGTGTGATCGGCGTCGACAACAGCATGCCCTGGCATTTGCCGGGGGATTTCAAATATTTCAAAGCCACCACGCTCGGCAAGCCGATCATCATGGGGCGCAAAACCTGGGATTCCCTGGGTCGACCGTTGCCGGGGCGCTTGAACATTGTGGTCAGCCGTCAGACCGATTTGGCGCTTGAAGGTGCGGAAGTTTTTCCGTCACTGGACGCAGCCGTCGAACGCGCAGAGGCGTGGGCGCTGGAGCAGGGCGTGGATGAGCTGATGCTGATCGGCGGTGCGCAGTTGTATGCGCAGGGGCTGGAGCAGGCGGACCGCCTGTATTTGACGCGGGTTGCGTTGAGCCCGGAAGGGGATGCGTGGTTTCCCGAGTTTGATTTGAACCAGTGGAAGCTGGTGTCGAATGTCGAGAACCTGGCTGAAGGTGATAAGCCGGCGTACAACTTTGAGGTTTGGGAAAAAGCTTAAGAGCATCAAGATCGTTCCCACGCTCCGCGTGGGAATGCCTCCTGTGACGCTCCGCGTCACGGCCTTCAGGGACGGACGCAGAGCGTCCTGGGCTGCATTCCCACGCGGAGCGTGGGAACGATCCAGGGCTTTAGGCCTGCGCTAACTCAGCATGCTCATCGGCATCCAACAACGCCTTATCCGTCTGCCCCATGACCTGGCTGGTAATCGCGCCCGCCGTCATCGAACCGTTCACGTTCAGTGCCGTACGGCCCATGTCGATCAGCGGCTCAACGGAAATCAGCAGCGCCACCAGTGACACCGGCAAGCCCATCGCCGGCAGCACGATCAGCGCGGCAAAGGTCGCACCGCCGCCCACTCCGGCCACACCGGCTGAACTCAAGGTCACAATTGCCACCAGGGTCGCGATCCACAGCGGGTCCAGCGGGTTGATGCCCACGGTCGGTGCAACCATCACCGCCAGCATGGCCGGGTAGAGACCGGCGCAACCGTTCTGGCCAATCGTCGCGCCAAACGAGGCGGCGAAACCGGCGATGGATTGCGGGATGCCCAGGCGGCGCGTCTGCGCTTCAATGCTCAACGGGATGGCCGCTGCGCTGGAGCGGCTGGTGAAGGCAAAGGTCAGCACCGGCCAGACCTTGCGGAAGAAACGCAGCGGGTTGACCCCGGCCAGCGACAGCAGCAGGCCGTGCACCACAAACATCAAACCCAGCGCCAGGTACGACACCACCACAAAACTGCCGAGCTTGATGATGTCTTGCAGGTTGGAACCGGCGACCACTTTGGTCATCAGCGCCAGCACGCCGTAAGGCGTCAGCTTCATCACCAGGCGCACCAGGCGCATCACCCAGGCTTGCAGGGTGTCGATGGCGTTGAGCACTTTCTGGCCTTTTTCCACGTCATCCTTGAGCAGCTGCAGCGCGGCAACCCCCAGGAAAGCGGCGAAAATCACCACGCTGATGATCGACGTCGGCTTGGCGCGGGCCAGGTCGGCGAAGGGGTTCGCCGGCACGAACGAGAGCAGCAATTGCGGGATATTCAGGTCGGCGACCTTGCCTGCGTAATCACTCTGGATCACCTGCAGGCGCGCCATTTCCTGGGTGCCGGCCACCAGGCCTTCGGCGGTGAGGCCGAACAGGTTGGTCAGGCCGATACCGATCAGCGCCGCAATGGCGGTGGTGAACAGCAGCGTGCCGATGGTCAGGAAGCTGATCTTGCCCAGGGACGAGGCGTTATGCAGGCGCGCCACGGCACTGAGGATCGAGGCGAACACCAGCGGGATCACGATCATTTGCAGCAGTTGCACATAACCGTTGCCGACCAGATCAAACCAGCTGATCGAGGCTTTGAGCACCGGGTTACCGTCGCCATAAATAGTGTGCAACGCCGCACCGAACAGCACGCCGAGCACCAGCGCGAACAGCACCTTCTTGGCGAGGCTCCAGTGTGTGCGGCGGGTTTGTGCCAGGCCCAAAAGCAGGGCAACGAACACCAGTAAGTTGAGAATCAGGGGCAGATTCATTGAAGCTCCGTTGAGAAGGCAGCCAATCGCGTGAGCCTGCGATTGCGAACCGGAAATGCTAACAGCTTGAAATATATTGATTTAATACCGATATGGAATGGTGACTGTCGTTTTTGGAATAAGCGTTTGACGCTCAGGCACATGCCTTTGGCGCAATCACGACGCAAGCGGTCGCGCTCGGGCGATAACTGTCACACAGATTTGTTAGCGTCGATGTCTTTCACTCAGGGAGAAAACGCTTATGAAGCTCGCGCCAACACTACTTGCCGCTGCCTTCTGCTTCGGCCTCGCCAGCCAGGCATTCGCCGCCACCGAGTTGAAACACTGGCCGGCGCCTGCCGCCGAGCAACTGAACAAGATGATCGCCGCGAATGCCAACAAAGGTAACTTCGCGGTGTTCGACATGGACAACACCAGCTACCGCTACGACCTCGAAGAGTCCTTGCTCCCGTACCTGGAAAACAAGGGCCTGATCACCCGCGACACGATGGACCCGTCCCTGAAACTGATCCCGTTCAAGGACACCGCCGACCACAAGGAAAGCCTGTTCAGCTATTACTACCGCCTCTGCGAAGTCGACGACATGGTCTGCTACCCGTGGGTCGCGCAGATTTTCTCCGGTTTCACGCTCAAGGAACTCAAGGGCTACGTCGACGAGATGATGGCGTCTGGCAAGCCGGTGCCGGTCACCTATTACGACGGTGACGTGGTGAAGAACATGGAGGTGCAGCCGCCGAAAGTCTTCACCGGCCAGGCTGAGCTGTTCAACAAGCTGATGGAGAACGGCATCGAGGTGTATGTGATGACCGCCGCGTCCGAGGAGCTGGTGCGCATGGTCGCTGCCGATCCGAAGTACGGCTACAACGTCAAACCCGAAAACGTCATCGGCGTGAGCACGCTGCTCAAGGACCGCAAGACCGGCGAGCTGACCACTGCGCGCAAACAGATCGCCGCCGGTAAATATGACGAGAAGGCCAACCTCGGCCTGGAGCTGACCCCGTACCTGTGGACCCCGGCAACCTGGATGGCCGGCAAACACGCGGCGATCCTGACCTACATCGACGAGTGGAAAAAACCGGTGATCGTGGGTGGTGACACACCGACCAGCGACGGCTACATGCTGTTCCACGATGTGGACGTGGCCAAGGGCGGCATCCACCTGTGGATCAACCGCAAGGATAAATACATGACCCAACTCAACGGCATGATGGCCAAGCACGCTGCCGCACAAGCCAAAGAAGGGTTACCGGTGACGGCGGACAAGAACTGGGTGATCGTCAAGCCTGAGGAGATTCAGTAAGACCGTACTGATCATTCCCACGCTCTGCGTGGGAATGCAGCCCTGGACGCTCTGCGTCCGCCCTTGACTGCGTGACGCGGAGCGTCACCGGAGGCATTTCCACGCGGAGCGTGGGAACGATCGGTTGGAGCGTTAGCCAGGCAAAAAAAAGCCCCGCACATGGCGGGGCATTTTTATGGGCGGGGTTTACAGGCCGTCGAGCATCGCCTTGTTACGCACCGCGCCCTTGTCGGCACTGGTGGCCAGCAACGCGTAAGCCTTCAACGCGGTGGTGACTTTGCGCGGGCGCTTCTCGACCGGCTTCCAGCCTTTCTTGTCCTGCTCGACCCGGCGCGCGGCCAGTTCTTCATCGCTGATCAACAGGTTGATCGAGCGGTTCGGAATGTCGATCAGCACTTTATCGCCATCCTGCACCAGGCCAATCGCGCCACCGGCAGCAGCTTCTGGCGAAGCGTGGCCGATGGACAGGCCTGAAGTACCGCCGGAGAAACGGCCGTCGGTCAGCAAGGCGCAGGCTTTGCCCAGGCCTTTGGATTTCAGGTACGACGTCGGGTAGAGCATCTCTTGCATGCCCGGGCCGCCTTTCGGGCCTTCGTAACGGATGATGACGATGTCGCCTTCTTTCACTTCGTCAGCAAGGATGCCGCGCACGGCGCTGTCCTGGCTTTCGAAGATCTTGGCGTTGCCTTCGAACACATGGATCGACTCGTCCACACCGGCGGTTTTCACCACGCAGCCATCCAGCGCGATGTTGCCGTACAGCACGGCCAGGCCGCCTTCTTGCGAGTAGGCGTGCTCGACACTGCGGATGCAGCCGTTTTCACGGTCGTCGTCCAGGGTGTCCCAACGGGTCGACTGGCTGAACGCGGTTTGCGTCGGGATGCCGGCCGGGCCGGCCTTGAAGAAGGTGTGCACGGCTTCGTCGTCAGTCTGGGTGATGTCCCACTTGGCGATGCCTTCGGCGATGGATTTGCTGTGCACGGTCGGCAGGTCGGTGTGCAGCAGGCCGCCACGGGCCAACGAGCCTAGAATCGAGAATATCCCGCCGGCGCGGTGCACGTCTTCCATGTGGTACTTCTGGATGTTCGGCGCGACCTTGCACAGCTGCGGCACGTGACGGGACAGGCGGTCGATGTCGCGCAGGTCGAAATCGATCTCGGCTTCCTGCGCTGCGGCCAGCAAGTGCAGGATGGTGTTGGTGGAACCGCCCATGGCGATGTCCAGGGTCATCGCGTTTTCGAACGCCTTGAAGTTGGCGATGTTGCGCGGCAACACCGACTCATCGTTCTCGGTGTAGTAACGCTTGCACAGCTCGACGATGGTGCGGCCGGCCTGCAGGAACAGCTGCTCGCGGTCGCTGTGGGTGGCCAGCGTCGAGCCGTTGCCCGGCAAGGCCAGGCCCAGGGCTTCCACCAGGCAGTTCATCGAGTTGGCGGTGAACATGCCGGAGCACGAACCGCAGGTCGGGCAGGCGCTGCGCTCGTATTCCGCGACTTTCTCGTCAGAAGCGCTGGAATCGGCGGCGATCACCATGGCGTCTACCAGGTCGAGGCCGTGGGAAGCGAGCTTGGTCTTGCCGGCTTCCATCGGGCCACCGGAGACGAAGATCACCGGGATGTTCAGGCGCAGGGCGGCCATCAGCATGCCGGGGGTGATCTTGTCGCAGTTGGAAATGCACACGATGGCGTCGGCGCAGTGGGCGTTGACCATGTATTCCACGGAGTCGGCGATGATCTCGCGGCTCGGCAGGGAATACAGCATGCCGTCATGGCCCATGGCGATGCCGTCATCCACGGCGATGGTGTTGAATTCCTTGGCGACGCCACCGGCGCGTTCGATCTCACGGGCGACCAGTTGGCCCAGGTCCTTGAGGTGGACATGGCCGGGTACGAACTGGGTGAACGAGTTGGCAATCGCGATGATCGGCTTCTTGAAGTCGTCATCTTTCATCCCCGTGGCACGCCACAGTGCGCGCGCGCCGGCCATGTTGCGGCCGTGGGTGGATGTTTTCGAGCGGTAATCTGGCATGGAGCACTCCGGGCGGCTAATCAGGTACTTCTAATCAGGTACTAATGGGGAGTGAGCTTCTATTGACGTCTGGAACACTCAGAAAATGGCCGCGTGTCCAAAAGTTGCCACTCGCGTCGCGGGATCGCCGCTTGCTTGGGCCTCGAGCTCATAAACCCGCCGGGGGATGACTGGCGATGAATAGGGTCGATTCTACACCGCTGGCGGCGGGAGGGAACGGGGGATGTGAAGGCGTATTACCCAAGGGCACGGGCTTTGTTTAGACTTGCGGCCCTTTGCCTTCACCCCACTCCAAAGGAATTGGAATGCCTGGCCTTAATCGTTTTCTTGGGTTTTACCTGCTGATCGGCCTGCTTCAGGGCGTGGTGTTTAATTACGCCGACCGGTTCTTCAATTCGAACCAGGCGCTGTTTACCGGCGTTATGGTCGTGGCCTTGGTGGGCGGGACCACGTTGCAGCTGCTGGGGGAAAAAGCCCGGCAATGGCGCGCTTTGCTGCCTACGCTGGCGTTTACGTTGCTGATGAGCGGCATGACGGCGTGGGTCTTTTACCGAGAAGAACACCTCCTGATTAGCCGACGGGAGGTGGACGCCTGGTGCCTCAGCCTGGTGCTGCTGAGCTACATCGGCGCCAGCTTTCTGTGCGCCTGGCCCGCCGCGAAGGGGCAGCGCTGGCGGTATGAGAACCTGTTTCAGCAAGCCTGGAACAGTGTGTTCATCGTGCTGTACGCCCTGATGCTCGTCGGTCTTTTCCTGTTGTTGCTCAAGCTCTGGAGCCGGCTGTTCCTGATGCTGGGCATCGAATTCTTTGAGCTCCACTTCTGGAGCCAGACGTTCATGTGTTTCAGCGTGCCGCTGGTGTTCGCGCTGGGCATGTACATGGCGGGGCGCAGTGAGAAGGTTATCGGACAGATGCGTGGCATGCTGTTTGGCGCCTGTGGGCTGTTGTTGCCGTTGATCGCCCTGATCAGTGTGCTGTTTACCCTGACGTTGCCCTTCACCGGGCTCGACCGGATTTGGGCGACGGGCTACTCCACGCCGATATTGCTGGTGTTGGCCGGCGCCCAACTGTTCTTGCTCAATGGCGTCTTTCAAGAGGGCGGGCAGCCTAGGCCATACCCCAAGTGGCTGATGCGCTTTGTTGAATTCAGCGTGGTGTGCCTGCCGATTCTCGCGGCGCTGGCGTTCTACTCCAGTTGGCTGCGCGTCGAGCAATATGCCTTGTCGCCACAACGTTTCATCGCGCTGGCGCTGGCTCTGCTGTGCAGTTTGTATGGCCTGGCGGCGGTGTGGGCGGTGGCCTTGCGTTCGCCGGCCTGGCTAAGCAACCTGCGCGTGACCAACCCGGTACTGGCGTTGCTGTTTTGCCTGCTGTTGGTGTTGGTCAACACGCCGGTACTCAACCCAATACGGCTCAGCGCCGACGATCAGGTGCGGCGCTTGCTCGATGGGCGCACTAACCCTGAAGCGTTTGATGCCCATTACCTGCGCTTCGGCTTGGGGAAGGCCGGCGAGCAGGCTTATGCCCAGTTGCAGATGGACGTGGATCAGGAGCGCATTCTGAACCCGGAATCGCGCCGCGCCCTGCGCGAGAGAATGGACGACACGTCGCTGAGTTTTGACGAGCAGTTGGCCAAGGAGCGGGCTCGAGCGCCCAAACCCGAGCTGGAATGGATCGGCCCCAAACCCAAAGGCAGCGAGCAGTTTGTGGATATGAGTGAGAGTGCAGACTCACCTTGCGAGTCGGGCTGTGTGTTGTGGGCGGTCGACCTCGACGGGGACGGCCAAAGCGAGGTGCTGGTGGTGCCCCTCACCAGTTTTCGCAACGAGTACAAGGTCCCGCGCATTTATGCCCTGGATGAAAAAGGCCAGTGGGACGATCGCGGCCCGCTGCTATGGACACAACTGCCCAGCGGTCACGTGGACACCGAGATGCTGATCCACGACATCCGCGAGGGCAACATATCGTTGGTCAAGCCGCGATACCGGCAGCTGCAGACCCGCGATATGTTGCTGACCCCCGTGATCCGGGAGCCTTAGCGGCGCCCGATCCCACATGTTGACCTGCGTTTACTGTTTAGCTATTGGGCAGCAACCGGCACGTAATGCTCTTGATGTAGCGCGTCTCGGCAATCGCCGGGTGCACCGGGTGATCCGGGCCCTGGCCGCCGCGTTCGAGCATCTGGATATTGCGGTCCAGGTGACGGGCGCTGGTCAGCAGGATGTTTTGCAGGTCGTCTTCCGGCAAGTGCATCGAGCACGAAGCGCTCACCAGGATGCCGTCCTTGCTGAGCAGGCGCATGGCTTGCTCGTTCAGGCGGCGGTAGGCGCCTTCGCCGTTTTTCATGTCTTTTTTACGTTTGATGAAGGCCGGTGGGTCGGCGACGATCACGTCGAAGCGTTCTTCGCTGGCTTTCAGTTCTTTCAGGGCTTCGAACACGTCGCCTTCGATGCAGGTCATCTTCTCGGCAACGCCGTTCAGCGCCGCGTTGCGCTCCACGCCGTCTAGGGCGAAGGCGGAGGCGTCGACGCAGAACACTTCACTGGCGCCAAAGGCCGCGGCTTGCACGCCCCAGCCGCCGATGTAGCTGTACAGGTCGAGCACGCGTTTGCCTTTGGCATACGGGGCCAGGCGCGCGCGGTTCATGCGGTGGTCGTAGAACCAGCCGGTCTTCTGGCCCTGGATCACCGGGGCTTCGAATTTCACGCCGTTTTCTTCCAGCGCGACCCATTCCGGCACCAGGCCGAATACGGTTTCGACGTAGCGGTTGAGGCCTTCGGCGTCACGTGCGGCGGAGTCGTTCTTGAACAGGATGCCGCTTGGTTTGAGCACTTGAGTCAGGGCGGCGATCACGTCTTCTTTGTGCGCTTCCATGGTCGCCGAAGCGATCTGCACCACCAGGATGTCGCCGAAACGGTCGACTACCAGGCCCGGCAGCAGGTCGGAATCGCCGTAGACCAGGCGGTAGAACGGCTTGTCGAACAGGCGATCACGCAGGGACAGCGCGACGTTGATGCGGTGCACCAGCAGCGACTTGTCCAGCGGCAACTTGATGTCGCGCGACAGCAGGCGTGCGCAGATCAAGTTGTTCGGGCTCATGGCCACGATGCCCAGGGTCTTGCCGCCGGCCGCTTCCAGGATAGCCTGGTCGCCTGCCTGGAAGCCGTGAAGTGGGGTGGCGGCCACGTCGATTTCGTTGCTGTAGACCCACAGGTGGCCGTTGCGCAAACGACGATCGGCGTTGGCTTTGAGACGCAGGCTTGGCAGGGACATGACGTCGCTCCGGAAAAAAGAGCGGGAGTATACCGTGTTGTGCATGAATTCGCGGCGCCGCCGGACATGTGGGAGCGGGCTTGCTCGCGAAAGCGGTGGATCAGCCCCTGTATTCGGTGACTGACACCGAGCTTTCGCGAGCAAGCCCGCTCCCACATTTGATCCGGTTTCAGTTCGGCATTTGGGTGTCGGTCAAGTCTTCATAAGGGTTAGAATCCCCGCCTAGCCCAGAGTGTGTACTTATGTCCCAAGAGCTTTCCGCCGAGCAGATCCAACAGGCCCTGCAAGGCATCAGCGTGCCGCCTCAACCGCAAATCATGGTGGATTTGCAGATGGAGCAGTACATGCCCGACCCGGACCTGGAAGTGATCGCGCGGCTGATCTCCCAGGACCCAGGCCTCTCCGGTGCCTTGCTGAAAATCGTCAACTCGCCGTATTACGGCCTGAGCAACAAGATTGCCTCGATCCAGCGCGCCGTGAACCTGCTGGGCAGCCGCTCGATCATCAACCTGATCAACGCGCAGTCGATTAAAGGCGAGATGAGCGACGACACCATCGTCACCCTCAACCGCTTCTGGGACACCGCCCAGGATGTGGCCATGACCTGCCTGACCCTGGCCAAGCGCACCGGTTCGCAAGCCGTCGACGAGGCCTACGCCTTGGGCTTGTTCCACGACTGCGGCGTGCCGTTGATGCTCAAGCGCTTCCCCAATTACATGACGGTGCTGGAACAGGCCTACGCCAACGCCGGCCCCGACTGCCGCGTGGTCGACACCGAAAACAACGCGTTCAACACCAACCATGCCGTGGTGGGCTATTACACGGCCAAATCCTGGCGCTTGCCGGAGCATGTGACCGACGCCATCGCCAACCACCACAACGCCCTGGCGATTTTCAGCGATGAATCGGCACGCAACCCACAGCTGAAAAACCTGCTGGCGATCCTGAAGATGGCCGAGCATATCTGCTCGTCCTATCGCGTGCTGGGCAACCAGACCGTGGACCATGAGTGGAATGCCATCGGCCATCTGGTGCTGGATTACGTGGGCCTGTCGGACTACGACTTTGAAAGCATGAAGTTGTCGATCCGCGAACTGGGCGCGCACTGACCCTTTCTTCACGAGGTACACATGCCCGAGTTACCAGAAGTCGAAACCACCCGGCGCGGGATTGCGCCGCACCTGGAAGGCCAGCGCGTCAGCCGTGTGGTCGTGCGTGAGCGGCGCCTGCGCTGGCCGATCCCGGAAGACCTCGATGTGCGCCTGTCCGGGCAGCGCATCGTGTTGGTGGAACGGCGAGCCAAGTACCTGTTGATCAATGCCGAAGTCGGCACGCTGATCAGCCACTTGGGCATGTCGGGTAATTTGCGTCTGGTGGAGGTCGGCCTGCCGGCGGCCAAGCATGAGCATGTAGACATCGAGCTGGAATCCGGCATGGCCCTGCGCTACACCGACCCACGGCGCTTCGGCGCGATGCTGTGGAGTCAGGACCCGCACAATCATGAGCTGCTGATTCGCCTGGGCCCGGAGCCGTTGACCGACCTGTTTGACGGTGAGCGGCTGTTTCAACTGTCCCGTGGCAAGTCGATGGCGGTGAAGCCGTTCATCATGGACAACGCGGTGGTGGTGGGCGTGGGCAATATCTATGCGACGGAAGCGTTATTCGCCGCCGGGATTGATCCGCGTCGGGCCGCTGGCGGTATTTCACGCGGGCGTTACCTGAAGCTGGCGATTGAGATCAAGCGTGTGTTGGCGGCGGCCATCGAGCGTGGCGGCACCACCTTGCGCGATTTTATCGGCGGTGATGGGCAGCCGGGGTATTTCCAGCAGGAGCTGTTCGTCTACGGGCGGGGCGGCGAGGCGTGCAAGGTGTGCGGCAGCGAGTTGCGCAATGTGGTGTTGGGGCAGCGGGCGAGTGTGTTTTGCCCTAAGTGCCAGAGCTGAGTGGTGTGTGATGGCTGATGCCGCCTTCGCGAGCAAGCCCGCTCCCACAGTTGACCGAGTTCCAAGATGAGAATGCGGTCGAATGTGGGAGCGGGCTTGCTCGCGAAGAGGCCTTGACAGGCACTAAAGAACCTCAGGCTTTACCGGTAATCAACCGGTACTTCTCCATCAACTGCTCTTCAGTCTCAGGATGAGCTTCATCCAGCGGAATGCAATCCACCGGGCACACTTGCTGGCACTGAGGCTCGTCGTAGTGGCCGACGCACTGGGTGCACAGGTTGGGGTCGATCACGTAGATCTCTTCGCCCTGGGAAATCGCAGCGTTCGGGCACTCGGGTTCGCAGACGTCGCAGTTGATGCAATCGTCGGTGATGATCAGGGACATGGAAACTCCTGCCAGGGCCGTCAGCCAGGGCATCTGAAAACTAATGCGCGCAATTGTGCCGCATTGGCGCCCGCAGTGCGAGCGTGTGGCAAGCCCGAATGTCGTTCGCAATCTCTGTGGCGAGGGAGCTTGCTCCCGCTGGGGCGCGAAGCGGCCCGCTCTGCTGGAAAAGATGGGGACTGCTGCGCAGTCCAGCGGGAGCAAGCTCCCTCGCCACAATGAGCCTTACTTCTTGAAGCGCAGCGTCAGCGCATCCGCGACAGCCGGGTGCACGAACTTGGTGATATCCCCGCCCAAAGCGGCGATTTCACGCACCAACGTCGAGGAAATGAACGAGTAACGCTCCGACGGCGTGAGGAACAGGCTTTCCACGTCCGGCGCCAGTTGGCGGTTCATGTTGGCCAGCTGGAATTCGTACTCGAAGTCCGACACTGCACGCAGGCCACGCAGGAACACATTGGCGTTCTGCTCTTTGGCAAAGTGCGCCAGCAAGGTCGAGAAACCTACCACTTCTACGTTGGGCAGGTGCTTGGTGACCTCACGCGCCAGCTCCACGCGCTGTTCCAGGGGAAACAGCGGGTTTTTCTTGGGGCTGGCAGCGACCGCGATGATCACATGGTCGAACAAGCGAGAGGCGCGTTCGACCAAATCGCCATGGCCTTTGGTAATCGGGTCGAAAGTACCTGGGTACAACACTCGGTTCATCGCGTCGTCCTGGCGGAGTCCGTTGGGGAACCGGATGGTATCGCAGCCATCCCGGTCGGCCAAGTCAACTTATGCATAAGAAAGCACTATAGACACCGCGAATAACCTGTTTTTTCACGCTGTTTTCAGACGTTCGGCCAAGGCTGTCGCCAGTTGCGCGGTTAACCCATACACCGACAATTGCGGGTTAGCCCCAATACTGGTGGGGAATAACGAGCCGTCGTGGATCGACAGATTGCGCAATTGGTGATGGCGACCCAGGCTGTCGGCCACCGCGTTTTTCGGGTCTTCGCCCATGGCACAACCGCCCATCACATGGGCGCTGCCCAGCGTGGTGCGGTGCAATTCCAGGCTCAAGCCGTCAATCAGGCTGCGCGCTTCGGCCAGGGTGTTCACGTAGCGCGCATCGTGGTGCAGCGGTTTGACCGACTTGGCGCCCGCCGCGAACTGGATCTCGGCCATGCTGTGGAAGGCGCGGCGCAGGCCATCCCACGCGTAGGGCGACACCTGATAATCCAGCACCGGCGTGCCGTCCCCGCGCAAATCCACGGTGCCGCCGGTGCTGTCGGGGTGGAAGCCGTCGCGCAGCAGCGCAAGCATGGCGTGGGTGTGGGGCAGTTGGCTCATGTCCAGCGCGTTCCCGGTGCCGTAGCCGCCGAACAAGGTGCTGGCCAATCCTGGGTGTAAGGGCGGTGCCTCCAGCTTGTAGGACATTTTGCCGGTGGTGCCGTCCTGCCACTGGAAGTGATCGGAGTAGATCGACTGCGGGGCGCCGTAGAACGGGTTGATCACCTCATCGAACTGCCCGGCGGAGAAGTTCACCAAGTGCAGGAACGTGCGCTTGCCCACGCGCGAATGCGGGTCGGGCGCGTCCGAGCGCAGCAACAGCGCCGGGCTGTTGATACCGCCGCCCGCCAGCACGTAATGCCGGGCCTTGACCGTAATCTTGCGCCCGGTGGGCGCCACGCAGCGTTCGTCCATCGCCACGCATTCCAGGCTGCTGATGGTATCGCCGCTGTATTTCAAGCGTTCGGCGCGAGCCAGGTACAGCAGCTCGCCGCCTTTTTCCAACGTGGACGGGATGGTGGTCACCAGCATCGATTGCTTGGCGTTGACCGGGCAGCCCATGCCGCAATAACCCAGGTTGAAGCAGCCGCGTACGTTGCGCGGGATAACGTGCCAGCTGTAACCGAGCTTTTCGCAGCCTTTGCGGATTACATCGTTATTGGCGTTCGGTGGGATGGCCCACGGCGCGATGCCCAGGCGCTGTTCCATCTTCTCGAACCACGGTGCCATCTCGGCGCTGCTGTGGCCTTTCACCGCGTATTCACTGGCCCAGTGGGAAAGCGTGGCGTCGGGCGTGCGAAAACTCGACGTCCAGTTGATCAACGTGGTGCCGCCCACGGCTCGACCTTGCAGGATGGTGATGGCGCCGTCCTTGCTCATGCGGCCGATGCCTTCCTGGTACAGGCTGGCGTAGGCCTCGTCCTCGAGCAGCTTGAAGTCACTGCTGGTCTTGAGCGGGCCTTCTTCGATCAGCAGCACTTTGTAGCCCGCAGCGCTGAGGATTTCGGCGGTGGTGCCGCCACCGGCACCGCTGCCGATGATCGCCACGTCGGCTTCCAGGGTCAGGTCGCTGTCGAGCGCGGCGCCATTGTGGGTTTTCCAGCCGCGGGCCAGGCCGTCGCGGAACAGATCGGGTACGGGCATAGGAGTGCACTCTTATTTTTCTGTACGAAGTTACAACCAATGTGGGAGCTGGCTTGCCTGCGATAGCGGTTTGCCTGCCGATCAATTCATCGCTGATGCACCGCCATCGCAGGCAAGCCAGCTCCCACATTTTCCAATCGGGTTGTCGGGGCTAGATCTTGGGCGGGCCGGGGTAGCCGCAATGGGCCCAGGACTGCGGCCGGAAGTACCAGGCCATGATCACCAGCTTGAGCAGCGAGCCCTGGCCCATGCGCAGCAGGTTCAGGTAACTGTTTTCCCAGCGGTGCAGGAAATTGCGGATCTGATCGCTGCTGGCGTTTTCCCAACTGCCCCATATGCCGGTCAACGGCCCGCGCGTAATCCCCATGCCGAGCACATCGAACAGTTGCTGGGTGAGCTTGAACATCTCCGGCGATAGGTGCTGCAGGCTGTAATCGAGCTTTTTCAGGGTGTCTTCAATGCCGGCGGCCACGTCCTGGGCGCTGGCCGCGCCTTCGAGCAGCACCGGGATCACCGCGCGCAGGAACGGCAAGTCACTGCTGCGCAGCATCGCAAAGCCGCTGGCCGGGGTGCTGCTGGAGCAGCCGCTGAGGCTGGCGCCCAACCCGGCAGTCGCCAGGAAGGCGCTGGCGCACAGGCCGATTTTGAGGACGCCGCGCCGCGACAATTCGGGTGTTTCAGTCAGGCTGGGGTTCATTGTTATTGTTATCCCGTGAGTGGCGGAATCAGCGAACAAACAACTTTTGAATCAACTTCTGGATCGATTTGCCATAGGGCGGGTAGATCAACTTCGCCGCGTTCAGGCGCTGTTTCACCAGCACGCCCTTGGCCTTGCTGAACGTGAGGAAGCCTTCGTGGCCGTGATAGTGGCCCATGCCCGAAGGGCCGATGCCGCCGAAGGGCATATCGTCCTGGGCCACGTGCAGCAGGGTGTCATTCAGGCACACGCCGCCGGAGTGGGTTTCGTGGAGTACGCGGTTTTGCTCGCTCTTGTTGTAGCCGAAGTAATACAGGGCCAGTGGGCGAGGGCGTTGGTTGATGTAGGCAAAGGCCTGATCGATGCCGCGATACGGCACTATCGGTAGCACCGGGCCGAAGATTTCGTCCTGCATCACGGTCATTTCATCGCTGACATTGAGCAGCAGGCTGTGGGCCATGCGCCGGGCCTGGCCTTGGTCGTACAGCGGAATCAGAGTGGCGCCTTTGTCGGTGGCGTCTTTGATGTAGGCATTCAGCCGGGCCTGTTGCCGCTCGTTAATGATGGCGGTGTAGTCCGGGTTGTCGGCCAGAGTCGGATAGAACCCGCGAACCGCCTTGCTGTAGGCCTCGACGAAGCCTTCAACGCGATCTTCGGGCACCAGCACGTAGTCCGGTGCCACGCAGGTTTGCCCGGCATTCAGGCATTTGCCGAAGGCGATGCGCTCGGCGGCGTCCTTGAGCGGTACGTCGGCGGAAACGATGGCCGGTGATTTGCCGCCCAGCTCCAGCGTTACCGGCGTGAGATGTTCGGCCGCCGCACGCATTACGTGCTTGCCGATGCTGGTGGCGCCGGTAAACAGCAAGTGATCGAAGCGCAACTTGGAAAACGCCATGCCCACTTCGGCTTCACCCAGCACGACGCACACCAGGTCTTCGGGGAAGATTTTCGCCAAGAGTGTCTTGAGCAATTCACCCGTGGCGGGCGTGGACTCGCTGAGCTTGAGCATCACCCGGTTGCCCGCCGCCAACGCACCGACCAACGGGCCAATAGCCAGATACAACGGGTAGTTCCACGGCACGATCACCCCGACCACGCCCAGTGGTTGATAGATGACTTTGGCCGACGCCGGCTGGAAGGCAATGCCTACGGCGCGACGGGAAGGTTTCATCCAGCCTTTGAGGTGTTTGCTGGCGTAGTGAATGCCATGCAGGCTGGGCATCAGTTCGGCGAACAGGGTTTCGTCTGCGCTGCGGTGGCTGAAGTCCTGGCTGATCGCGTTGATCAGGGCCTGGCGTTCGTCGCTGAGCACATCGCGCAAGGCCTTGAGCCATTGCTGGCGCTGCGCCGCCGGTGGCATCGGGTTGGCGGCATAGGCGCGGCGTTGGGCGTCGAACAGGTCCTGGAGGTGGTCCAGCGCCTGGGAATCTTGCAGGTAAGCAATGGTGGCAGACATGGCGCAGTTCCCAATTGTTATAGGTCTGCCTGGATTTTTAGAGTCATTGCTCTAAATTGTCAAATGTCATTGCAGCAACATGCGGTTTTATCCAAACAATGATAGGCCGTAAGATGCCCCATCACGTGTATAGAAGCTGATCCCCTATGGCACCACGAGTAAAGACCAGCGAGCGCATTGTGCAAACCAGCCTGGAGCTTTTTAACCAGCAGGGCGAGCGCAGTGTCAGCACCAACCATATTGCCGCCCATATGGAAATTTCCCCGGGCAACCTGTACTACCACTTCCCCAATAAGCAGGCGATCATCGCCGTGCTGTTTCGCGAATATGAAGCGCTGGTGGACACTTTCCTGCGCCCGCCCCAAGGCCGCGCAGTCACCGTCGAAGACAAACGCTTCTACCTGCAGGCCGTACTGGCCGGCATGTGGCGCTACCGCTTCCTGCACCGCGACCTCGAACACCTGCTGGAAAGCGACCCGGAGTTGGCCACTGGCTACCGGCGTTTTTCCCAGCGCTGCCTGACCCAGGGCAACGCCATTTACCAAGGGTTTGTCGACGCGGGCATTCTCACGATGGACCCGGTGCAAACCGAAGCCCTGACGCTCAATGCCTGGATCATCCTCACCTCGTGGGTGCGTTTCCTGTGCACCACCAATGAAAACTCCACCCACTTGAGCGCCGAGGCGATCAAGCGCGGGGTGTATCAGGTGCTGGTGCTGGAGGCAGGGTTTGTCACGCCGCAGGCGAAAGAGGCGGTGGATGCCCTGTTCAAAGAGTTTTACGTGCCGTTGAACCAGGCACTGGAAGAAGTGAAGTAGGGCCTTTCCCGAATCTGTTTACAGGAGTCCGTCATGCCGCTTGCCCAACTGATCAGCCCCCAGCAACTCGCCGAGCGCCAGAAGGCCGGCAGGCTGGTGATCCTGGATTGCCGCTTTGCCCTCGAAGACCCGGACTACGGGCTTTGCAGCTATGCCGAAGGGCATATCGAAGGCGCGCAGTACGCTGACCTGGAACGCCATCTCAGCGGCCCGGTGACCAAAGGCATGACTGGCCGACACCCATTGCCTGATGCGGACACGTTCATTGCGCAGCTGCGAGCCTGGGGCATCAATGCCGACACCGACATCGTGCTGTATGACGACGGCCCCGGCGCCTATGCCGCCCGCGCGTGGTGGTTGCTGGCCTGGCTGGGCAAACGTGATGGCGTGTTTATTCTGGACGGTGGCCTCAAGGCCTGGCACGCCGCCGGTTTCCCGCTGAGCCTGGACGCGCCATTGGTTGAGCCGGGGACGTTTGCCGGTTCGCCGGACAATCACTTGGTGCTGGACGCCGAACATCTGCAAAAACGCCTGGGCGAACCGGGCATGACCTTGATCGACGCTCGCGCCCAGCCGCGTTTCCGGGGTGACGTGGAGCCCATCGACCCGATTGCCGGGCATATTCCCGGCGCGCAATGTGCGGCGTTTAACGAAAACCTCGGCAGTGATGGCCGCTTCCTGCCGGCTGAGCAGCTCAAACAGCGTTTCGCCGCGCAGTTGCAAGCCCGTTCGCCGGATGAGCTGGTGGCGTATTGCGGTTCGGGGGTGACGGCGTGCCATAACCTGTTCGCCCTGAGCCTGGCGGGTTACCCGTTGGGCAAGCTGTATGCGGGGTCGTGGAGTGAGTGGATTACTGATCCGGCGCGGCAAATCGCAACCGGCGACTAAGCCGCCAGGCCTGCAAACCCAATCAAAATGTGGGAGCGGGCTTGCTCGCGAATGCAGAGTGTCAGTCGATAGATTTGTGACTGATACACCGCCTTCGCGAGCAAGCCCGCTCCCACATTTTTTAACCGTGTTGTGTCAGTAGCCACTCTGGAATACGGCGTTCCAGATAGTAACTGGGGCGCCTGAGAGAACCATCGACAAACCCCACATGCCCACCCTTGGCCAGCAGCTCAAACTCGGTGCAGTCCGACAGTTCGCTGGCCTCCGGCAGGCTGTGGGCGAACACAAACGGGTCATCGGCGGCGTGGATGATCAGCGTGGGTGTGCGAATGTCACCCAAGTAATACCGGCTCGACGCACGACGGTAATAGTCCTCGGCGCTGAGGAAACCGTGTAGCGGCGCCGTCACCCGCCCGTCGAAATCCCAGAACGTGCGCATCTTCTCCAGAGAACCCAGTGACTCCAGGGTTTTCAGCCCGTCCGCACGACCGTCCAGCAAAAAGCGGCTTTGCTTGACGCGGATATACGCCAGCATCTCGCGCATGAAGTGCTTTTGATAAACCCGCGAAAACCCCAGGCCGATGCGGTCGGCACATTGGTCCAGCCGGAACGGCACCGACACCGCCGCTGCGCCTTGCAGCCCCGAGGCCGCGCCGGTTTCCCCCAAGTGCTTGAGCAGCACGTTGCCGCCCAGCGAATAACCCACGGCATACAACGGCGCCAACGGCCGCTTGGCACGCAGATGGGCAATCGCCGCCGCCAGGTCTTCGCTGGCGCCCGAGTGGTAACTGCGCGCCAGCAGGTTCGGTTCGCCCGAGCAGCCGCGCCAGTTCAAGGCTGCGCTGGCCCAGCCTTGAGCGGCGAGGGCTTTTTGCAGGCCGGCCACGTAGGGGGAATTCGAAGAGCCCGTCAATCCGTGCAGCACCAGCACCAGCGGCGCTTGCGCGTCATGGGGGCCGTGCCAGTCAAGGTCGAGGAAGTCACCGTCGTCCAGCCACAGGCGTTCGCGTTGGCGTTCGATATGGGTGGTGGGGCGCCACAATGGCCCCCACAGTGTTTGCAAGTGGGGGTTGCCGAGGCCGAAGGCGGGTTTGAAGAGGTCTGAGTCAGGTGTCATGGGAATCTCTGTGGCGAACGACTCTGTGTGGTGAGCGCGCTGTTGTGGCGAGCGGGCTTGCCACAGCAAGTCCTGTCACCACAACAAGCTCACTCACTACAGATCAGGCAACGCCTTCGACCAACCGATGCCACAGCGCGTAATACACCCGCCCGGACTTCTGCTCCCGGTGCAAACGCCAGGCGCCCGGCAGGCCGAGGGTCGACGGCGCGGTCTCGCTTTCAGTGTAGATCCAGGCATCCGGTGCCAGCCATTGGCGGTCTTCCAGCAATGCACACACGGTCGGCAACAGGTTCTGGTTGAACGGCGGATCGAGAAACACCACGTCGTATTCGGTGGCTGCCTGGGTTTCCAGATAGCGCAGCGCATCGGCAGTTTGAACCTGGCCGGTGGTGCAACGCAGTGTGCCAAGGTGTTCCTTGAGGCTGGACACCGCCACGTTGCTGGCATCCAGCGCCTGGCCCTGGGCCGCGCCACGGGACAGCGCCTCCAGGAACAGCGCGCCGCTGCCGGCGAACGGGTCCAGTACCTTGGCCCCGCCGATGTAAGGCGCGAGCCAGTTGAACAGGGTTTCACGCACGCGGTCCGGCGTCGGGCGCAGGCCTACGACGTCGGGGAAGCTCAGCTTGCGGCTGCCCCATTCACCGCCAATGATGCGCAGTTGGCCCACACCGTTATGCACGTTGTGGACGGGTTTTTTCGGGCGAGATGAACTGGCCATTAATGCTCCGGAACCCCGAGCGGCTGCTCGGCAGGTTTATCAGTGGGGGGCGGTAGTGGCTTTTGCGCAATCGTCGGGCCGGCGGTCACGATGACCATCTTGTCGGCGCTCAAGTGTTTGTTCATTGCAGTCTTGACCTGCTCTACGGTAAGGGCCTGGGATTGTTTCATGAAATCTTCCAGATAGCTCAGCGGCAGGTTGTAGAAACCCATGGCGCCCAGCTGCCCGACGATATCGGCGTTGCTCGCGGTGGACAGCGGGAAGCTGCCGGCCAGCTCACGCTTGGCGTCGTCCAGCTCCTTTTGCGTCGGGCCGGTCTTGAGGTAGTCGGCCAGCACATCTTCAACCAGGCGCAAGGTGCCGCCACTCATTTCGGCGCGGGTTTGCAGGTTGATCATGAACGGGCCGCGTACCTGCATCGGCGAGAAGCCGGAATACACGCCGTAGGTCAGGCCGCGCTTTTCACGTACTTCGCTCATCAAACGGGTGCCGAAGCCACCGCCGCCGAGGATCTGGTTACCCAGTGACAAGGCTGCGTAGTCGGGGTCGGCACGGTCGATACCCAATTGGGCGAACAGCAAGTGCGTCTGCTTGGACGGGAACTCGATATGGCTCAGGCCGGCTTTCGGTTCGGTGGGCTGGGCGATTTTCGCCAGTGCCGGGCCTTTGGGCAGCGATGCCGACACCTTGGCGGTCATGGCCTCGGCCTCGGCGCGCGTCAGGTCGCCGACCACGGCAATCACCGCGTTGCCTGCGGCATACGCCTTGGCGTGGAACGCCTGCAGCTGCGCGAGGGTAATCTTCGGTACGCTTTCAGGCGTGCCTTCGCTCGGGTGAGCGTAAGGGTGGTCGCCGTACAGGCGCTTGAACAGCTCAAGGCTGGCCAGCTTGGCCGGGTTCTGCTTCTGGTACTCGAAGCCGGCGAGGATCTGGTTCTTGATCCGCGCCAGGGAGTCGGCCGGGAAGGTCGGCTTGCCGATCACGTCGTCAAACAGCGCCAAGGCCGCGTCGCGTTTATCGCTGTCGCTCAGGCCGCGCAGGGACACCAGCGCCATGTCGCGGTAAGCGCCATTGCCGAAGTCGGCGCCCAGGCCTTCAAAGCCGCTGGCGATCTGGCTGACATCCTTGCCCGGCACGCCTTCGTTGAGCATGGCATTGGTCAGCAGTGCCACGCCGGGCGTGTTGCCGTCCTGGCTGCTGCCGGCGGCGAACAGGATGCGCATGTCGAACATTGGCAATTCATGGGCTTCGACGAACAGCACCTTGGCGCCTTCGGTGGTAGTCCAGGTTTGCACGTCGAGCTTGCGGTTGGTCGGCGCCTTGCCGTCCAGCTCTGCCAGGGATTGCAGCTTGTTGGCCGATTCAGCTTTATCCAACGCCTGGCTGGCGACAGATTCGCTCGGGCGCAGCAAGTACACGGCACTGGCGGCGATCAGGGTAACGACGACCAGGCCAGGGAAGATCAGGCGGCTGCTTTTACGATCACTCATGAGCGGTCTCCTCAGGCAAAACATGGGCGACGCTCAAACGTTCGCGGGTGAAATAAGTACGTGCGGCCTTCTGGATATCTTCCGGGGTCACGCTTTGCAAGTCGGCCAGTTCGGTGTCCATCAGTTTCCAGGACAGCCCGACGGTTTCCAGGGAACCGATGGCCGTGGCCTGGCTAGTGATGGAATCACGCTGGTAGACCACGCCGGCAATCACCTGGGCGCGGATGCGCTCCAGTTCTTCGGTAGTGGGCGGCTTGGCCTTCAACTCATCGAGCAGGCGCCACAGCCCGGCTTCGGCTTGGGCAATGGTCTTTTTCTTCTGCTGATTCGGTGTGGCCGTCAGGGTGAACAGGCTGTCACCACGGGTGTAGGCGTCGTAGCTGGTGGAGGCGGCGGAAACCAGCTCTTCACCGCGTTCCAATTGCTCCGAAATACGCGCGCTGTAGCCGCCATCGAGCAGCGCCGAGAGCAGGCGCAAGGCCTGTACCGAGCGTTTGTCTTCGGCGGTGGCCAGGCCGGGCACGTTGAAGCCAAGGATCACGCTTGGCAGTTGGGTTTGCACGTGCATGGTCAGCAGGCGCTCGCCCGGCTCGGCGAGTTCCAGCGGGATCTTCGCTGGCGGTACGTCACGCTTGGGGATCGGGCCGAAGTAGCGCTGGGCGAGGTTTTTCACCTCGTCCGGGGTGACGTCGCCGACTACCACCAGGGTGGCGTTGTTCGGCACGTACCAGGATTGATACCAGTGGCGCAGCTCTTCGACTTTCATGCGCTCAAGGTCGGCCATCCAGCCGATGGTCGGCGTGTGGTAGCCGCTGGCCGGGTAGGCCATCGCCTTGAAGCGCTCGTAGGCCTTGGACATCGGGTTGTCGTCGGTGCGCAGGCGGCGCTCTTCTTTGATCACCTCGATCTCGCGGCTGAACTCGTCGGCCGGCAGGCGCAGGCTGGCCATGCGGTCGGCTTCCAGCTCAAAGGCGACGCCCAGGCGGTCACGTGCGAGCACTTGGTAATAGGCGGTGTAGTCATCGCTGGTGAACGCATTTTCTTCGGCGCCCAGGTCGCGCAGGATCAGCGAGGCTTCGCCGGGGCCGACCTTGGCGCTGCCCTTGAACATCATGTGTTCCAGGGCGTGGGACAAACCGGTCTGGCCCGGGGTTTCGTAGCTCGAACCCACCTTGTACCAGACCTGGGAAACCACCACCGGCGCGCGATGGTCTTCGCGCACGACCACTTTAAGGCCGTTATCCAGGGTGAATTCGTGGGTGGGTTGTGGGTCGGCAGCCAAAGCTGAAAGGGGCAGACAAACTGTGCTGAGCAGCAGGCCTGCAGCGCGGCGGGCTAGAGCATTCATTCGTTTTTAAACCTGTTGGGCTGCCCGCTTGGTCTTAGCGTCGGCGGGCGAGGAGGTGCTAGGATACTGATCCGATTTGGACACGGCCACTGCGGCGGTCATCTTGTTCCGGATCCAGTCGTAGGAATGTGGCAGTACAGGGTGGTTTTCCCCGACAATCTTCCACTTTTCGCCGATGTTATCGCTTCAGTCCTTTATTGAAACGATTTGTTGAGGCCTTTATTTACGCCTTACAAAATGTTGCGCATGAACAAGCGAGCGTTAAAGCAGTCTGTTCTGCATCGAATTTATTTACCGAGGCGCCCTGGCGCATCGCTACTTTGAGATAGCCGTCCTCCATGTTTGGTTCCAACGACGACAAGAAGAGCCCAGCTGCGGCTGGCGAGAAAAAAGGCCTGTTCGGATGGCTGCGCAAAAAGCCGCAGGAAACCGTCGTCGAACAGCCGCAGGTTCAGCCTGAACCTATCCCCGAGCCAATTGTAGAAGCCGAGCCGGTTGCTGAAACCCCGGCGCCGGTGATTTTGCCGATGGCTGAACCGGTGTTGCAGCCGGTGGCTGAGGTCGAGCCGGAACCTGAGCCCGAGCAAACGCCATGGCTCGAGCTGCCGGTGGCAGAGGAGCCCGTGGCACTGGTTGAAGATGTGCAGGCCGAGCACGTGGTGCCGCCGATTCCGGTCGTGGTTGAGCCCGTGGCCGTTGTGGTTGAAGCCCCGCCCGTCATCGAAACGCCTGCTCCGGTGGTTGTCGAGCCAACGCCAACGCCTGCGCCAGTCGTAGTTGCCGCTCCCGTCGTGATCGAGCCGCCTGTCGTGCAAGAGCCTGTTGCTGCGCCGGCTGAAACCAGCAAAACCGGCTTCTTCGCCCGCCTCAAGCAAGGCCTGAGCAAAACCAGCGCCAGCATCGGCGAAGGCATGGCCAGCCTGTTCCTGGGCAAGAAAGTCATCGATGACGAATTGCTGGAAGACATCGAAACCCGTCTGCTGACCGCTGATGTGGGCGTTGAAGCCACCGCCGTCATCATTCAGAGCCTGACCCAAAAGGTCGCGCGCAAGCAGCTGACCGATGCGGACGCTCTCTACAAGTCCCTGCAGGCCGAGCTGGCTGCCATGCTCAAGCCCGTCGAGGCGCCGCTGGTAATCACGCCGAAAAAACCGTTCGTGATCCTGGTTGTTGGCGTCAACGGCGCCGGTAAAACCACCACAATCGGCAAGCTGGCGAAAAAGCTGCAGTCGGAAGGCAAAAAAGTCATGCTCGCCGCTGGCGATACCTTCCGCGCGGCTGCCGTGGAGCAGTTGCAGGTCTGGGGTGAGCGTAACAAGATCCCGGTCATCGCCCAGCACACCGGTGCTGACTCCGCCTCGGTGATCTTCGATGCCGTGCAAGCCGCCAAGGCACGTAACATCGACGTGCTGATCGCCGATACCGCCGGTCGCCTGCACACCAAAGACAATTTGATGGAAGAGCTGAAGAAAGTCCGCCGCGTGATCGGCAAGCTCGACGCAGACGCGCCGCACGAAGTCTTGCTGGTGCTCGACGCCGGCACCGGCCAGAACGCCATCAGCCAGGCCAAACAATTCAACCAGACGGTGCAACTCACCGGCCTGGCATTGACTAAGCTCGACGGCACGGCCAAGGGCGGCGTGATCTTTGCCCTGGCCAAACAGTTCGGGTTGCCGATTCGTTATATCGGCGTCGGTGAAGGCATCGACGACCTGCGCACCTTTGAAGCCGAACCCTTTGTACAGGCACTCTTTGCCGAGCGGGAGCGTTCATGATTCGATTCGAACAGGTCGGTAAACGCTACGCCAACGGGCATGTGGGCTTGCATGAGCTGAGCTTTCGAGTGCGTCGCGGCGAATTCTTGTTCGTGACCGGTCACTCGGGCGCGGGCAAAAGTACCTTGTTGCGGCTGCTGCTGGCCATGGAGCGCCCGACCACCGGCAAGTTGCTGTTGGCGGGGCAGGATTTGGCCACTATCAGCAATGCACAGATTCCGTTCCTGCGCCGCCAGATCGGCGTGGTGTTCCAGAACCACCAGTTGCTGTTCGATCGCACGGTGTTCAACAACATTGCCTTGCCGTTGCAGATCCTTGGGCTGTCCAAGGCTGAGATCGTCAAGCGTGTGGATTCGGCCCTGGAGCGTGTGGCGCTGTCGGATAAAACCGATCTGTACCCCGGCGACCTGTCCACCGGCCAGCAACAGCGCGTCGGTATTGCCCGCGCCATCGTCCACCGCCCGGCCTTGCTGCTGGCGGACGAACCTACCGGTAACCTCGACCCGCGTTTGGCGGCCGAGATCATGGGCGTGTTCGAAGACATCAACCGCCTGGGCACCAGCGTGCTGATCGCCAGTCACGACCTGGCGCTGATCGCACGCATGCGCCATCGCATGCTGACGCTGCAACGCGGCCGCCTGATCGGTGACGGGGAGGCTGGCGTATGAGTGCAACACGCAGCCCTAAAGTCTCCGAGCGTGTGGCGCCGAAAGCCGCCGACCCGCAACCGCAGAAGAAAAAACGCGACGAAGACGACGGCCCGGACTTCGGCACGCTGCTGCGCGCCTGGATCGAAAGCCATCGCGCCAGCCTGCTCGACAGCCTGCGCCGCCTGGGCAAGCAGCCGGTCGGCAGCTTTTTCACCTGCCTGGTGATGGCTGTAGCGCTGAGCCTGCCGATGGGTTTGTCGCTGCTGCTTAATAATGTCGAGCGCCTGGGCGGTTCCTGGCAGCGCGCGGCACAGATTTCCCTGTACCTGAACCTCGACGCCAGCGCCAAAGACGGCGAAAACTTGCGCGATGACATCAAGAACCTGCCAGGCGTGGCGGATGCCGAGTACATCAGCCGCGATCAGGCGCTTGAGGAGTTCCAGCAGCAATCCGGCCTGGGTGAGGCGCTCAAGGAGCTGCCGCAGAACCCGCTGCCGGGCGTGGTGCTGGTGACGCCGAACGAAGTCGACAAGGCCGCCCTTGAGGCCCTGCGACAAAAACTCGCAGAGATGCCCAAGGTGCAACAGGCGCAGCTTGATCTAGTCTGGGTAGAGCGCCTGGCGGCGATTCTCAAGCTGGGCGACCGCTTTGTGTTCGGTCTGACGGTGTTGTTGGTGTCTGCATTACTTTTGGTGATAGGTAATACCATTCGTCTTCATATTGAAAACCGTCGCACCGAGATAGAAGTGATTAAACTGGTCGGCGGCACAGACAGCTATGTGCGTCGTCCCTTTCTGTACATGGGCGCGCTTTATGGCTTCGGTGCCGGGATTTTGTCCTGGGGCGTGCTGGCGTTTGGCCTGGACTGGCTGAACGACGCGGTGGTTGGGCTTGCCGGCTTGTACGGCAGTGATTTCGCCTTGGCTGGCGTGCCGGTTGCCGATGGTCTGTCACTCTTGCTTGGCGCGGTCTTGTTGGGGTATATCGGTGCTTGGATTGCGGTCGCACGGCATTTACGTGAGCTGGCGCCCAAGTAGTTAATGTCAGGGTAATGTGGTTTCGTTTGTATTGACCGTATCAGTGGTTTAGGGAACTTGTCCTACGGTTCCCGGTCAATTTTCGCAGTGCTGAACTGCACGAGTTATGTGAGTCGGAGGTTTTTTCGTATGACCACTTCTTTGCAACCTGCTTATGCCTTGGTCCCGGGTGCGAACCTGGAAGCCTATGTGCACACGGTTAACAGCATTCCATTGCTGACGCCCGAGCAGGAGCGTGAACTGGCCGAGAGTCTCTACTATGAGCAGGATTTGGGGGCGGCTCGGCAGATGGTGCTCGCCCACCTGCGTTTTGTCGTACATATCGCCCGTAGCTATAGCGGCTACGGTCTGGCCCAGGCCGACCTGATTCAGGAAGGCAATGTTGGCCTGATGAAGGCTGTAAAGCGCTTCAACCCGGAAATGGGTGTGCGCCTGGTGTCGTTTGCTGTGCACTGGATCAAGGCGGAAATTCACGAGTTCATCCTGCGCAACTGGCGCATTGTGAAAGTCGCGACCACCAAGGCTCAGCGCAAGCTGTTCTTCAACCTGCGCAGCCAAAAGAAACGCCTGGCGTGGCTGAACAACGAGGAAGTCCACCGCGTGGCTGAAAGCCTCGGGGTGGAGCCGCGTGAAGTGCGCGAGATGGAAAGCCGCCTGACCGGCCATGACATGGCCTTCGACCCGGCCGCTGAAGCGGACGACGACAGCGCCTTCCAATCGCCGGCCAACTACCTGGAAGACCACCGGTACGACCCGGCGCGTCAACTGGAAGACGCCGACTGGAGCGACAACTCCAATCACAACCTGCACGAAGCGCTGGAAGTTTTGGACGACCGTAGCCGTGACATCCTCTACCAGCGCTGGCTGGCAGAAGAAAAAGCCACGCTGCACGACCTCGCGCAAAAGTACAACGTGTCGGCCGAGCGGATTCGTCAGCTTGAGAAAAGCGCGATGAACAAGCTGAAGTTGTCGATCGCGGCCTAAAGCGCAGAGTTCGAAAACAACGCGATCGAATGTGGGAGCGGGCTTGCTCGCGAAAGCGGAGTGTCAGTCAACGGAAATGTTGATTGAAACATCGCATTCGCGAGCAAGCCCGCTCCCACATTTGTTTCTGTGTTCTTTCAGTTAGATCAACGCGTATTGCGGTGGTTTTTAAGAAAATTTCAAATCCAACCCGGTCCAATGTGGGAGCTGGCTTGCCTGCGATGAGGCCCTGTCAGTCAGCTCATTTGCAGGCTGACCCACAGCTCCCACATTTTGTCTTTTTTTGTGGTGTCAGTCGGACCACGGAGCCTTGCGCGAGTTGTTCAGCTCCACCAAGTAACCATCCCCACCCAACTGGCTCATCTGCTGACGAATCCACGCAGCCCGGCGTGCCACATACGCCGTCGGATGGCTGGCACTCCACACCCGCGGATTCGGCAACACCGCCGCCAAATAGCTGGCCTGCTGACGCGAAAGCCCCTTGGCACTCACCCCAAAGTGATGCCGCGCCGCTGCTTCGGCGCCAAACACGCCTTCATCCCATTCCACGCTGTTGAGGTACACCTCAAGAATCCGCTGCTTGGGCCAAAATATCTCGATCAACCCGGTAAACCAGGCCTCCAGCCCTTTGCGCAAATAGCTGCGGCCGGTCCACAGGAACAGGTTTTTCGACACCTGCTGGCTCAACGTACTGGCGCCTCGAATCGAGCCGCCGCGCTCGTTGTGCAGCAATGCCGCCTGAATCGCGCCAAAATCAAAGCCCCAGTGCTGCGGGAAGCGCTGGTCTTCACCGGCCATCACCGCCACTTTAAGGTCATCGGCGATCTCATCCCACGGCACCCACGTGCGTTGCAGGTCAATCGGCTCGCCGTCGACCCAGGATTCAACCTTGCGCTCCACCATCAACGCGGTGAACGGTGGCGGGATGACACGAAACAGCAGCACCAGCAGCACACTGCCGATGGCAAACCATTTCACGACTTTGAGAAAACGCTTGAAGAGGAGACGCAGCATAGAGATGGCTTGGCCGAACCCGTTGAGCGGGCCATTATACAGACCCGGCCCTTTGAGTCTGACTGGAGTTCCTCATGCTGCGTAGCTTTCTGATGCTGGCTGCCTTTTTCGGCTTCACCGGCGTCGCCCTCGGCGCCTTTGCTGCTCATGGCCTGAAAAACCGCCTGAGCGCCGAGTACCTGGCGATCTTCCACACCGGCGTGACCTACCAGCTGGTGCACGCCCTGGCGTTGTTCGGCGTGGCACTGCTGGCGGCGCATATTCCTGGCCGGCTGGTCAGCTGGGCGGGCATTTCCTTTACCGTCGGCATCCTGCTGTTTTCCGGCAGCTTGTATGCGCTGACCCTGACCGGCGTTAGCAAGCTCGGCATCATCACGCCGTTTGGTGGGCTGGCGTTCCTGCTCGGCTGGTTCTTTCTGGGGCTCACCGCCTGGCGCCTGCAGGTCATCTGACCGAGGGGCTTGGGCCGACAACGCCAATCGGGCTAGAATGCTGGCCCCTAAAAACGATGGCGGCCTGTGGCATGCGCATTCAGTTGAACGGCGACCCCTTTGAACTGCCCGACGGTGAAACCGTTGCGGCCCTGCTGACCCGTCTGGACTTGACCGGGCGTCGCGTCGCAGTGGAACTCAACCTGGATATCGTCCCGCGTAGCCAACATGCCGACACCGCGCTCACCGAAGGTGACCAGGTCGAAGTGGTCCACGCCATCGGCGGCGGCTAGCCATCCGGCGCTCAAGGGCGCCAACCCGCATTCTGCAGAACCTCACCCCAACTCGAGGATTTTCCATGAGCATCGTTCGTAGCGACAAGCCCTTCGTATTGGCCGGTCGTACCTACCAGTCCCGTTTGCTGGTCGGCACCGGCAAGTACCGCGACATGGAAGAAACCCGCCTGGCCATCGAGGCCTCGGGGGCCGAGATCGTCACCTTTGCCGTACGCCGCACCAACCTTGGCCAGATCGAAGGCGAGCCGAACCTGCTCGAAGTGCTGTCGCCGGATCGCTACACCTTCTTGCCGAACACTGCCGGTTGCTACGACGCCATCGAAGCCGTGCGCACCTGCCGCCTGGCCCGTGAGCTGCTCGACGGCCACAATCTGGTGAAGCTGGAAGTGCTGGCCGACCAGAAAACCCTGTTCCCCAACGTGATCGAAACCCTCAAGGCCGCCGAAACGCTGGTCAAGGAAGGCTTCGACGTGATGGTCTACACCAGTGATGACCCGATCATTGCCCGTCAATTGGCGGACATCGGCTGCATCGCGGTGATGCCGCTGGCGGGTCTGATCGGTTCCGGCCTGGGCATCTGCAACCCGTATAACCTGCAGATCATCCTTGAAGAAGCCAAGATTCCTGTGTTGGTGGACGCCGGTGTCGGTACTGCCTCCGACGCCACTATTGCGATGGAACTGGGCTGCGACGCGGTGCTGATGAACTCGGCCATCGCCCATGCCCAGCAACCGATCATGATGGCCGAAGCCATGAACCACGCCATCGTCGCGGGCCGCCTGGCCTACCTCGCCGGCCGCATGCCGAAAAAACTCTACGCCAGCGCCTCTTCGCCGCTGGATGGTCTGATCAAGTAAGAGCCATTGATGACTGAATCAAACGAAACGCCGAACACCGTGGAAGAAGGCGACGAGTCCAAGCACCGCCGCATCAAGAGTTTTGTGATGCGCGCCGGTCGCATGACCGAAGGCCAGCAAAAGGGCCTGGAACAAGGTACGCCGCTGTTCGTGTTGCCGCTGGCCGATGCGCCGGTGGACTACGACCAGGTGTTTGGCCGTTCCGCCCCGCGTTCCCTGGAAATCGGTTTTGGCATGGGCCACTCCCTGCTGGAAATGGCTGCGGCGTCGCCGGAGCAGGATTTCATTGGTGTGGAAGTGCACCGCCCAGGCGTCGGCGCGCTGCTCAATGGTGTGCTGACCCAAGGCCTGACGAACCTGCGCGTCTACGACTGCGACGCGATCGAAGTGCTCAACCGCTGCATCGCCGACAACAGCCTCGACCGCCTGATGCTGTTCTTCCCAGACCCATGGCACAAAGCCCGTCACCACAAGCGCCGCATCGTCCAGGCGTCCTTCGCGGAGCTGGTGCGCAGCAAGCTCAAAGTCGGCGGCATCCTGCACATGGCCACCGACTGGGAACCGTATGCCGAATACATGCTGGAAGTGATGAACGTCGCCCCTGGCTACCGCAACCTGGCCGAAGACGGCAAATGCGTGCCACGCCCGGCTGAGCGTCCGATCACCAAGTTCGAACGCCGCGGCGAGCGGTTGGGGCATGGGGTGTGGGATTTGAAGTTCGAGAAGCTGGCTTAAACAGCTAGAAATCTGAAATGCAATCAACTGTGGGAGCTGGCTTGCCCGCGATAGCATCACCTGGGTATCACTGATACACCGAGGTGTCTGCATCGCAGGCAAGCCAGCTCCCACATTTGTTTTGTGGTGTGCCGGAATTCAGCGGCGGTCGGCGACTACGCCAATCAACACCAGCACTACCACCAACACCGGCGCCAGGCTGTAGTTATTGAACTGGCTCAACCCCCGCACAATCCACGGCGTCGCGTAGATCAATGCCGCGCCGCTACCAATCATGCACACCAGCGCCATCAACGGTACGCGCAACGCCCCGGCGATGCTGCCCAGGCGGGCTTCGATCCAGCCTTTGATATCGGCGCCGAACAGCACCAGCAAGCAGCCGACAAGCGCCAGGGAGATTTCCGACAGGTTGCTACGGCTCCAGCGGGATACGGTGGCGAGCAGGTCGAGTACCAAATCCATTCGATTTCCTTAAGAGCGTCAGCTCAAAAACTTCTGCAACAGGTCATTGAGAAAGAGTTGCCCGCGGTCAGTCGCCGCCAGGCGTGACGGTTCGACCTGCATTAAGCCACTTTGTTCTGCCTCCTTGCGGCCTTCGTCCAGGCTCGCCAAGTCGAGGCCGGTGCGCTCGGCATAGAGCCTGGCGTCGACACCGTCGGTGAGGCGCAACGCGTTCATCAGGAACTCGAACGGCAGTTCTTCATTGGTCAGTTCTTTCGCCCCGGCCTGGAAACTTTTGGCCGGGTTGAGGTAGTCCTTCGGTGCACGCGTCTTCCACGTGCGCACGATGCGCCCGTCGGGGTGGCTCAGCTTGCCGTGGGCGCCCGCGCCGATGCCGATAAAGTCGCCGAAGCTCCAGTAATTGAGGTTATGCCGTGCCGGGCGGCCCGCTTGGGCATAGGCCGACACTTCATATTGCGCGTAACCGTGTTCGGCCAGCAGCGCCTGGCCGGCTTCCTGAATGTCCCACAGCGTGTCGTCTTCCGGCAGCGCGGGCGGCTGGTTCCAGAACACAGTGTTGGGCTCCAGGGTCAGCTGATACCAGGACAGGTGCGTCGGCTTCAGGGCGATGGCTTGGCGCAAGTCGCTCAAGGCATCGTCCAGGGATTGATCGGGCAAGCCGTGCATCAAGTCCAGGTTGAAGTTATCGAACCCGGCCTGGCGTGCCATGCCCGCCGCGCGTACGGCTTCGTCGCCGTTATGAATGCGGCCCAAGGCCTCAAGTTTTTGCTGCTGGAAGCTCTGGATACCGATGGACAGGCGATTGATCCCCAGCTTGCGGTACGCCACGAACTTCTCTTGCTCGAAGGTCCCGGGGTTGGCTTCCAGGGTGATCTCGATATCGCTGGCAAATGGGATGCGTGCTTCCACACCCTTGAGCAAGCGGCCCAACGCAGCGGCGCTGAACAGGCTCGGCGTGCCGCCACCGAAAAAGATCGAGCTGAGTTCACGGCCATAAACCGCGTGCAGGTCTTGATCAAGGTCAGCCAGCAGCGCGTCCACGTACTCTTCTTCCGGCAGCACTTTGCTCGCGGTGTGGGAGTTGAAGTCGCAATAAGGGCATTTGCGTACACACCACGGGATGTGGATGTACAGCGCCAGGGGCGGCAGCACAGGCAGGGCCGCCCGAGGTGTTTGCGCGCCGCCGTGGATCAGCGGCTGCGCAGAGGTGTTCTGGGTCATTTCAGGCTCAGGCGTTGGCGCAGCAAATCCATTGCGCGGGCGCGGTGGCTGATCTGGTTCTTGTCGGCCGGGCTCAGTTCGGCGCTGGAGACATTGCGCTCCGGCACCCAGAACAACGGGTCGTAGCCGAAACCATGCTCGCCGCTGGCCGCATGCAGGATGCGCCCGTGCCATAACCCTTCGCAGAGGATCGGCAGCGGGTCATCGGCATGCCGTACCAGCGCCAGCACGCAGACGAACTGCGCGCCGCGCATCGCGTCCGGCACATCCTTGAGCGCGTCCAACAGCTTGGCGTTGTTGGCCGCGTCGCCCTTGCCATCGGCGTAGCGTGCCGAGTAAATGCCAGGGGCGCCGCCGAGGAAGTCCACGGCCAGGCCCGAGTCATCCGCCAACGCCGGCAGGCCGGAAATGCGTGCGGCATTGCGCGCCTTGAGAATGGCGTTCTCGACGAACGACAGGCCGGTTTCTTCCGGCTCGACCTGGCTGAACTCGCCAATCGAGCGCAGTTGCACGGAGTCACCGAGCATGGCCTGCAGTTCTTTGAGTTTGCCGGCGTTATGGCTGGCCAGTACGAGTTGGGTGAGGTTCATCATTCAGCCGGGAAAAGTTCTTGGACAAAACTGAAGCCGTGGGCCTTGCCGCCGGTTTCAACGTTGATGGTGAAGGTCTTGAATTCCTGTTGCGGCACGGAGTAGGGCGCGAGGTAATTGGTCACACCTTTTTCGGTGATCTGCTTGAACGTCAGTACTTCACTCTTGCCGAGCGAGTCCTTGATGGTGCCGGTGACTTGCGCCACTACCGGTGTCACACCTTTAAACACCGATACGTTGATCAGCCCCTTGTTCTTGCTGCGTACCACGCCAACGGCCTGGGCCGTCTCGGGTTGCAGGAAGCTCGAGGTGAACGTGTTGTAGCGTACGGTGATATCACCAAATTCCTTGGTGCGGTTAGGGTCGATTACGTCGGCAGCCATAGCGTTTGCGCCAAGCAGTGCGGTCAATAAAAAAACAGCCAAACGACTCATGAGCGTCCCTCTTGAAAATGATTAGACGGCAATCTTGTGGTCGGTCAGGCCAGGACTGCTGACCCGGTAAATACCAATTTCGCCCAACAGGTTAGGCCATAGCTTACTCGCCCAGCCGTGGCGGTGCTGTTGATCGACAGCAAGGCGGTTGATCACCTTGGCCTCACGCTCTCCGCACAAGGCTTCGAAGTCTTCGAAGGTGCAGAAGTGGATGTTCGGCGTGTTGTACCACGTGTACGGCAGGAAATCGGACACCGGCATGCGACCCTTGGTGGCCAGGTACCAGCGGCAGCGCCAGTGGCCGAAGTTGGGGAACGTGATGATGCACTGGCGGCCTACACGCAGCATTTCGTCGAGGATGCGGTCCGGGTAGTGCACCGCTTGCAAGGCCTGGGTCATCACCACGATGTCGAAGCTGTTGCTGGCAAAGTTGCCCAGGCCCTTGTCCAGGTCCTGCTCGATCACGTTGATGCCTTTGGCAACACACTGGGCGATGTTGTCCGGGTCGTTTTCCAGGCCATAACCGGTGACTTGCTTGTTGTCGCGTAGCCAACTCAGCAGTTCGCCATCACCGCAGCCAAGGTCGAGCACGCGGCTGCCAGCGGGGATCCAGTCTTGGATGATTTCCAGGTCGGCTCTCATGGCGTTCTCACAGAGTAATTCGGTTCATGTAATTGCCGAACGCCTGCAGGTAACGCGGGATCGGAATCAGAAAGGCGTCATGGCCTTGCGGAGCATCGATCTCCAGGTAGCAGACGTCTTTGCGCGCGGCCATCAGGGCGTCCACCAGCTCACGGGAGCGCGCCGGCGAGAACCGCCAGTCGGTGGTGAACGACATCACGCAGAACTTGGCCGTGGCACCTTCGAAGGTTTTCGCCAGGTCGTCGTTGAAGTTGGCGGCCGGGTCGAAGTAGTCCAGCGCCTTGGTCATCAGCAGGTAGGTGTTGGCATCGAAACGCCCGGAAAATTCCTCGCCCTGATAACGCAGGTAGCTTTCGACCTGGAACTCGACGCTGTGGAAGTCGTAGTTGAGCTTTTCACTCTTGAGCCCACGGCCGAATTTCTCGCCCATGGAGTCATCGGACAGGTAGGTGATGTGCCCGACCATGCGCGCGAGCATCAAGCCGCGCTTGGGGATTACGCCAGCTTCCTGGAACGAACCGCCGTGGAACTCGGGGTCGGTGAGGATCGCCTGGCGCGCCACTTCGTTGAAGGCGATGTTCTGCGCCGACAGCTTGGGGGCCGAGGCGATGGCCAGGCAGTGGCGCACGCGGTCCGGGTAGGTGATGGTCCATTGCAACGCTTGCATGCCGCCGAGGCTGCCGCCGATCACGGCGGCCCATTGCTGGATGCCCAGCAGGTCGGCCAGGCGTGCCTGGCTGTGCACCCAGTCTTCCACGGTCAGCACCGGGAAGTCAGCGCCGAACGGCTTGCCGGTTTCCGGGTTGAGGCTGCTCGGGCCAGTGGAACCGTTGCAGCCGCCGAGGTTATTCAGGCTGACCACAAAGAACTTGTTGGTGTCGATGGGTTTGCCTGGGCCGATGCAGCTGTCCCACCAGCCGGGCTTGCGCTCGTCGGCACTGTGGAAACCTGCAGCATGGTGATGGCCGGACAGGGCGTGGCAGATCAGCACGGCGTTGCTCGCCGTGGCGTTCAGTTGGCCGTAGGTTTCATAGATCAGGTCATAGGCAGGCAGCGAACGGCCGCAGGCCAGGGCCAGCGGTTCGCTGAAGTGCGCCACTTGGGGCACGACCAGTCCAACAGAATCGGGGGGGAAGGCAGTTGGCATCGACCCTGCTCTCGTTTAAATGAGGCGTAAGTCTAAAGAGCGGTGACCCCAGCGGCAAGCAAACCCTGAGCCAGATGATCGTTCCTACGCTCCGCGTGGGAACGCAGCCGGTGACGCTCCGCGTCGCATCCTGCATGAGGGGACGCAGAGCGTCCCAAGAGGCGTTCCCACGCAGAGCGTGGGAACGATCATGCGGTCAGATCAGGCCAAACAGCTCTTTGGGCATGAACGCATAGTAAGCCAGACGCGGAATCACCCAGCTTTGCAGCAGCTGAATCGCGATGAACGCGAAGATCGGCGAGATATCCAGGCCGCCCAGGTTCGGGATCAACCGACGGAACGGCGCCAGCACCGGCTCGGTGATCTGGGTAACCAGCTCAGCGCCCGGGCTGCGGCTGCCGGGTGCGACCCACGACAGGATCACGCTGATGATCATCGACCAGAAGATGATCTTCAAAAACAGCGAGAAGATGCCGATCAGGCCCCATGGCAGCAGCAGTACGGTGAACGCCGCATAGCCGTTGAGCATCAGGATCACCACAAACAGCAGGATCTGCAGCAGCAGCGCCAGCACCAGCGACGACATGTCCAGCCCGAACAGGCTTGGGATCACGCGGCGCAACGGCTTGAGCAGCGGCTGGGTGGCCTTCACCACGAATTGGCAGAGCGGGTTGTAGAAGTTCGCCCGCACCAGTTGCAGGATAAAACGCATCAGCACGATCAGCAGGTACAGGCTGCCCAGGGTCTGGATGATGAAAATGGCAGCGTCATTGATTCCGAGCATGGTGTATTCCTATCTAACCCAGTTGCATGTAGGGGACGACTATTTGCCCAGTTGCTCGGCCATTTCAGCCGAACGCTGCGCCGCGGCGCCGAGGGCCTTTTCGACCAGAGCTTCAAAGCCTCCGGCCTGGAACGATTCGATGGCCGCTTGGGTAGTACCGCCCGGCGAAGTGACGCGGCGGCGCAGTTCTGCGGCGTCCACGTCGCTGCCCACGGCCATCTTCGCAGCGCCCAGCGCGGTTTGCTCGGCCAGTTGCTCAGCAACCTCGTGCGGCAACCCAAGCTTCACGCCGGCGGCGGTCATGGCTTCGATCAGCAGGAAGAAGTAGGCCGGGCCGCTGCCGGAAACGGCGGTGACCGCGTCCAGTTGCTGCTCTTGTTCCAGCCACACGGCAAGGCCCACGGCTGACAGCAGCTCCTGGGCCTGGCCGCGCTGTTCGGCGTTCACTTCGGCGGTGGCGTACAAGCCGCTTACGCCCTGACGCAACAGCGCCGGGGTGTTGGGCATGCAGCGCACGATGGGTTGGGCACCCAGCCAGTTGTTCATGCTGGCGCAAGTGATCCCGGCAGCGATGGAGACCACCAGCTGGTGCGGCTGCAGGCTTGGTCGCAGGCTCTCGCACACGGCTTTCATGGCCTGAGGTTTCACCGCCAGCACGATCACGTCGACGCCCTGGATGGCCTCGGCGTTGTCGGCGAAGGTTTCAATGCCGTGCTCGGCGCTGACGCGGGCACGGGTGTCGGCGCCTGGGTCGCTGGCGCGAATCCGGGTGGCTTCGAGGCCTTTGGCCCGCAGGCCGCCGATCAGGCTGGCCGCCATGTTACCGGCGCCGATAAAGGCAATACGCGTGTTGCTCATGACAGGTCCTTATTCAGAGGAAAGTCAGCCATTTCACGGCTGGCCGTAGTCGCGGGCACCAAACAGGGCGGTGCCGATCCGCACCCAGGTGGCGCCTTGGGCAATGGCCGACTCAAGGTCGTGGCTCATGCCCATGGAAAGTGTGTCGAGCCCCAGGTTCAGGCTGGCTTGCAGGTCGCGCACCGTGGCGAACGCGGCGTCTTGTGCGGCTCGGTCTTCAGTCGGCTCGGGGATCGCCATCAAACCGCGCAGTTTCAGGCGCGGCAAAGCGCTGATCGCATTGGCCAGGGCCGGCAGGTCGGCGGGCGTACAGCCGGACTTGCTGGCTTCGCCACTGACGTTGACCTGGATGCAGATGTTCAGCGGCGCCAGGTCGGCCGGGCGTTGTTCGGACAAGCGTTGAGCAATTTTCAAGCGGTCCACGGAATGTACCCAAGCGAAGTTCTCGGCGATCGCACGAGTCTTGTTCGATTGAATGGGGCCGATGAAGTGCCAACTCAAGGGCAGGTCGGTTAATTCGGCCTGTTTGCCCAAGGCTTCCTGCAGATAGTTCTCGCCAAAATCGCGCATCCCGGCAGCATAGGCATCGCGCACGGCTTGCGCAGGTTTGGTCTTGCTCACGGCCAGCAGGTGGATGCTGCTTTCGTCGCGTTGCACGGCGTGGGCCGCGGCACGGATCCGCTCGCTAACCTGGCCAATGTTGTCTGCTATCGTCGACATTCAAGATGCACCCGTGGATATGGAGTCCGCGGCATTCTACTGGAAATGGAAAGCCCTATGGATATCACTGAATTGCTGACGGCCAGCGTGCGCCGTGGCGCCTCCGACCTGCATTTGTCCGCCGGCCTGGCGCCGATGCTGCGTGTCGATGGCGAGGTCTGGCCAATGGATGGCCCGGCGCTTTTGCCCCCGCAAGTTGCGGATTTATTGAGCCCTTTGCTCAACCGATGCCAGCAAAAGGATTTCGAAACATCTCTTGAAACGGATTTTGCCTTCGAGCTGCCGAGTGTGGCGCGGTTCCGCGTGAATGTGTTCCAGCAGGATCGCGGCATGGGCGCGGTGTTTCGTACCATTCCTGAGCAAGTGCAGAGCCTGGAAAGCCTCGGGCTCGGCGAGGTATTCCAGCGTATCGCCCAGCTGCCGCGCGGCCTGGTGTTGGTGACCGGCCCGACCGGGTCCGGCAAGTCCACGACGCTGGCGGCGATGATCGACTACCTCAACGAGCATCGGCGCCAGCACATACTCACCCTGGAAGACCCCATTGAATTTATCCACAGGCCGAAAATGGCCTTGATCAACCAGCGCCAGGTGCACCGCGATACCCACAGCTTCGCCGCGGCGCTGCGGTCGGCCCTGCGCGAAGACCCGGATGTGATCCTGGTGGGCGAGTTGCGCGACCTGGAGACTATCCGCCTGGCCCTGACAGCCGCTGAGACCGGGCATCTGGTATTTGGCACCTTGCACACCACGTCGGCAGCCAAGACCGTGGACCGGCTGGTGGATGTGTTCCCGGCAGGGGAAAAGGCCATGGTGCGCTCGATGCTTTCGGAGTCGTTGCAGGCGGTGGTGTCGCAAGTGCTGGTGAAGAAGGTCGGCGGCGGGCGGGTGGCGGCTCACGAGATCATGCTGGGCACGCCAGCGATTCGTAACCTGATCCGCGAAGACAAGGTGGCGCAGATGGTCTCGGCGATTCAGACCGGCGGGGCGTTGGGGATGAAGACGTTGGATATGAGTTTGAAGGCGTTGGTCGGCGAGGGTGTGATCAGCCGGGAGGTGGCGCGGGGGCAGGCGAGGGTGCCTGGGGATATCTGAGGTATTGCGGGCACTGAAAATCAAATGTGGGAGCGGGCTTGCTCGCGAATGCGGTGGATCAGTCACCAGAGATGGCGACTGACACTGCGCATTCGCGAGCAAGCCCGCTCCCACATTTTTTACTGTATTTCAGCTAGGGCTTAGCGCTGAACAACCCGCAGGTTGTTGTTCTGCTCTTTCGGCAGAACCCGCTTGGCAATCACGTAGTTCTTGTCCCAGAACGGCTTTTTCAGCGTGTCGATGCTTACCGACTTGCCACGACGTGGCGCGTGGATAAAGCGGTCGTTGCCCAGGTAGATGGCAACGTGGTTGACCTGGCGGCTCTTCAATTTGAAGAACAACAGGTCGCCCGGCTTGAGGTCTTTGCGATCAACCTTCAGCCCGTGGCCGGCGGCCATGGCGTTGGAGGTGCGTGGCAAATCCACCGCTTTTACATCGTTAAACGCATATTTCACCAAACCACTGCAGTCGAACCCTTTACTTGGGCTGCTGCCGCCCCAACGATAAGGAGTACCGAGTACATTCACGGCGCGGCTGAGGACGTTGCTGCTTTGCTTGGTGTTGACTGCCATCAGGCCGGGCGTTGCTTTGCCGTGGTGGGCCTTGCTCAGTTGAGTCGGGCGGTTGACGGTCAGCTTTACCGATTTGGCGGTGCCTGGCGTGCTGTGAACTTTAGGGGTGAAACCGTTAACGTTAGGAAGACGTTGCTCACGATTGGTGGCGTGGGCGGCCAGTGGCATTAATAGGCAGATGGTTAGCCATGTCTTGAAAAATGGTCGCATTAGGCGTGGCTCTTTTAGGTTTGCGCGCAACTTTATAACAGCTTTTTGTGTCGTTCTTAGGCCGTTTGTCGACTGAACCCTGGGGTCAAATTCAGGAAAAACGCGACGAATTGCCGCTATTGTCCTGCAGAGGTCAGGTGGCATAAGGCTTTGCGGGAAGGAAGATACCATTTGCCGTGCGTCGGGCGCCCGTAAAAAAGTCACAAAGAAAATGAAAAATTTTATCTATCGAGGCAAAAGAGGTACTCCATGAACACCTATCGACAGGATGTGATGCAGCAGGACACCCACAGCAAGGTGATCGGTTACCTGTTGTGGATTTTCGGTTTTACCGGGGCTCACCGCTTCTATTACGGCAAGCCGGTGACCGGGACGATCTGGTTTTTCACCTTTGGTCTTTTCGGTATTGGTTGGCTGATCGACTTGTTCCTCATCCCGGCCATGGACCGTGAAGCGGACCTGCGTTTTACCGCCGGGCCGATCGAATACAACGTGGCCTGGATTCTGTTGGCGTTCCTGGGCGTGTTCGGTTTGCACCGCATGTACCAGGGCAAATGGATCACCGGCCTGATCTACCTGTTGACCGGTGGTTTGTTCCTGATTGGGGTGCTGTATGACTTCTGGACGTTGAATACGCAGGTTTCGATCCGCAATGCCGAGCGCAACAGCGGGCGCTGAGTTGATCGTTCCCACGCTCTGCGTGGGAATGCCGCCCTGGACGCTCCGCGTCCGCTCTTAAGGCCATGACGCAGAGCGTCACAGGATGCATTCCCACGCAGAGCGTGGGAACGATCATTACGCCTGGTAGCTGATCCGCCCATCCATCAAGGTGTAACGCACCGTCGCCGGCAGGCTATGGCCGATGAACGGGCAGTTTTCGCCCTTGGACAGCCAGTGCTCCCCGGCAACCGTGGAGCTGGCCGGGTCAAACAACACCAGATCCGCCGGCGAACCCACCGCCAACTTGCCCGCCGGCAGGCGCAAGGCCTCGGCCGGGCCGGCGCTGAGGCGCGCCAGCAAGGTCGGTAGGTCGAGCAAGCCGTCTTCCACCAACGTCATCGCCAGCGGCAGCAACAGCTCAACGCTGCTGATGCCCGGCTCTGTGGCGCCAAACGGCGCCAGCTTGGCGTCGCGCTCGTGGGGTTGGTGATGGCTGGAAATCGCCGACACCACACCCGACTTCACCGCCGCACGCAAACCTTCTCGGTCGGCCAGGGTGCGCAGCGGTGGCTGCACGTGGTACAGGCTGGAGAAATCGATCAGCGCTTCATCGGTCAAAATCAGCTGATACAGCGCCACGTCCGCCGTCACCGGCAGGCCGCGCGCTTGCGCCTGGGCGATCAACGCCACACCGCGCGCACTGGTCAACTGGCTGAAGTGCGCGCGCACGCCGCTTTGTTCCACCAGTAGCAGGTCACGGGCCAGGGCCACGGTTTCAGCGGTTTCCGGGATGCCCGGCAGGCCGAGGAAACTGGCCACGGCGCCTTCATGGGCCAGGCCGCCTTCGGCCAGGTCGCGGTCCTGGGAATGGAAGATCACCGTCAGGTCGAAGGTGGCCGCATATTCCAGGGCGCGGCACAGCGTGCGCGTGCTGCGAAAACTCTCCAGGCCGTTGCCGAACGCCACGCAACCGGCATCGCGCAGGGCGATCAGCTCGGCGAGCTGTTCGCCTTCCAGGCCTTTGCTCAAAGCGCCGATAGGGAACACTTTGCAATTGCCGGCTTCGCGGGCGCGGTCGAGGATCAGCTCGGTCACTGCCGAGGTGTCCAGCACCGGCTTGGTGTGCGGCGGGCAGCACAGGCTGGTGACGCCACCGGCGGCGGCGGCGCGGGTTTCACTGGCGATGGTGCCTTTGCGGCTGTAACCCGGCTCGCGCAGGGCGACGTTCAGGTCCACCAGGCCCGGCGCGGCCACCAGGCCTTTGGCGTCGATGGTCTGGCTGGCGCTGAAGCCCGCAGGCGCAGCGCCGATGGCGATGATTTTGCCGGCTTCCAGATGAAGGTCGGTAACGTTGTCCAGCCCACTGGCTGGATCGATGACTCGGGCGCCGAGAATGCTGAGCTTCACTGGGCGTTCTCCTGCTCGAATTGACGTTGCGCGGTTTGCCCGCTCATGGCCATGGACAACACCGCCATGCGCACGGCGATGCCGTAGGTCACCTGGTTGAGGATCACCGATTGGCTGCCGTCGGCCACCGCCGACTCAATCTCAACCCCACGGTTGATCGGGCCCGGGTGCATCACGATGGCATCCGGCTTGGCGCCGGCCAAACGCGCGGTGGTCAGGCCGAACAGGCGGTAGAACTCACCTTCGCTCGGCAGCAGGCCCCCGGCCATGCGCTCGCGTTGCAGGCGCAGCATGATCACCACGTCGACGTCCTTGAGGCCTTCGGTCATGTCGGTGTAGACCTTCACGCCGTATTGCTCGATGCCGATCGGCAGCAGGGTTTTTGGTGCGATCACGCGGATGTCCGGGCAACCCAGGGCTTTGAGGGCCAGCATGTTCGAGCGCGCGACCCGCGAGTGCAGGATGTCGCCGACAATGGCCACCGAGAGGTTTTCAAAGCCGCCCTTGTGCCGACGAATCGTCAGCATGTCGAGCATGCCCTGGGTCGGGTGGGCGTGACGGCCGTCACCGCCATTGATGATCGCCACATTCGGGCACACATGCTCGGCGATGAAGTGCGCGGCGCCGGAGTCGCCGTGGCGCACCACGAACATGTCGGCGGCCATGGCTTCCAGGTTGCGCAGGGTGTCGAGCAGGGTTTCGCCCTTGCTCGCCGACGAGGTCGACACGTTCAGCGTGATCACGTCGGCCGACAGCCGTTGGGCCGCCAGTTCAAAGGTGGTGCGGGTGCGGGTGGAGTTCTCGAAGAACACATTGCAGATGGTCTTGCCGCGCAACAGCGGGACCTTCTTCACCGCGCGGCCACCGACTTCGAGGAACGAGTCGGCGGTGTCGAGGATTTCAGTCAGCAGTTCGCGGGGCAAACCGTCGAGGGACAAGAAGTGTTGCAACTGGCCCTGAGCATTGAGCTGCAGCGGGCGCTTGGCATCTAGAGGCGTCATCGCGGGGACTCTGTACAAGGCGGTTTAAAGGGCAAGGTCTTGCAGTTCGAGTTCGAGCGGCGTGGGACCGGACAATTTTACCCGCTGGTGGGCTTCCAGGGACAGGGTTGCGCCAACCACATCCGGGCTGATCGGCAATTCGCCGGCGTCCAGGTCCAGCAGGCACACCAAGGTCACGCTGGCCGGGCGGCCGTAGTCGAACAACTCGTTCATGGCGGCGCGGATGGTGCGCCCGCTCATCAGCACGTCGTCGATCAGCACCAGGTGCTGGCCTTCGATCTCGAACGGCAGGGCCGAAGGGCGCACTTGCGGGTGCAAGCCGTTCTGGCTGAAGTCGTCGCGGTAGAAGGACACGTCCAGCGTGCCCAGCGGCGAATCGCTGCCCAGTTCTTCCAGCAACGCCTGGGCGACCCACACACCACCGGTGCGAATGCCGATAAAGCGCGGTTCGCTGATGGCACGGTGTTGCAAGTGCGCCCTGAGGCGAATCGCCATCTGGCTGATCAGTTCGGCGGGATTGGGCAGGCTCATGGTGGCTCCTTCAAGGTCTCGCGCAGGCAAGGTCCGGGCTCAAACGTAAAAAGACGCGGCAAGCCGCGTCAGTCAGGATTCAAATAAAGCGGTGTTTTCATCCAGCCAACCCTGCAACAGCAAGGCGGCGGCGATGGCGTCCACGGGGTTGTCGCGGTAGCTGCCTTTCTGCCCGCCACGGTCGCGGCGCTCACCCTTGGCTTCAAAGGTGGTCAGGCGCTCGTCGTGGGTATAGAAGGGCAGGTTGTAGCGGCCATTGAGGCGGCGGGCGAACTTTTCGGCGCGCAGGCACATGTCGCTGGGCGTGCCGTCCATATTCAGGGGCAGGCCGACCACGACTGCGTCGGGCTTCCACTCCTTGATCAGGGCTTCGACCTGGTTCCAGTCCGGCACGCCGTTCTGGGCTTTGAGGGTGCACAGCTCGCGGGCCTGGCCGGTAATCACCTGGCCCACCGCTACGCCGATCTGTTTGGTGCCGTAGTCAAAGCCGAGGATCAAACGCAAGGCCATCAGGCGTGCCCCGCCTGGCTGGTCAGCAGGCTGAGGTTGACCCGCAGCTTGGCCGCCGCCGCTTCCAGGCGTAGCTCGCTGGCGGTATTGAACAGAATGTCGGCGTCGAACGGGCAGGTCAGCCAGGCATTGCTGGCCAGCTCCGCCTCAAGCTGCCCGGCTTCCCAGCCGGCGTAGCCGAGGGTGATCACACTTTGCTCAGGCCCCACGCCGTCGGCGATGGCGAACAACACGTCCTGGGACGTGGACAGCGACACACCTTCAAGGTCAACCGTGGCCTGGAACTTCGGCCCAGTGGGGTGCAGCACAAAACCGCGATCGGTCTGCACCGGCCCGCCGATGTAGATCGGCACGCTCTGGCAACGGGCCGGCGGGTCGATCTCGGGGCGCAATTGCTCAAGAATGTCGGCCAGGTTCAGCTCTTGCGGGCGGTTCACCACCAGCCCCATGGCACCATTGGCCGTGTGCTCGACGATGTAGGTCAAGGTCTGCGCAAAGTTCGGGTCGGCCATATGGGGCATGGCGATCAGGAATTGGTGCTTGAGGTAGGTCGGGCTGACATTTTTCATGTCCACTAGTGTGGCGTTGGAGGGGCGAACTGACAAGCTGCGCTTATGAAGATCATTCCCACGCTCTGCGTGGGAATGCCGCCCTGGACGCTCTGCGTCCGCTTTTGTAGGCGTGACGCAGAGCGTCACAGGATTCATTCCCACGCAGAGCGTAGGAACGATCAGTTAACGATCAGTTACTGGACAGCCGATCACCCCGGGCAAACTTCCAGGTGCGGATGATTTCCAGGCGGTCGACGTCGTTCAGGTCGCCGGTAAATGGCGCGAAAGGCGCAGCCAGGCGCACGATGCGCTGGGCGGCCTGGTCCAGCAGCGGTTGGCCGGACGACTCCAGCACCTGCACTTCATAGAGCGTGCCATCACGGTTGATCGACACCAATAGACGCAAATTACCGTAAATCTGCTGGCGCCGCGCCTCATCCGGGTAGTTGAGGTTGCCGATGCGCTCGACCTTCTTGCGCCATTCGTCCTTATACCAGGCACCTTTGTCGCGCATGGTCGAAGCGGCGTTCAGGCGATAGATGCGCGGGCGCTTGGCGTACAGCTGTTGTTCGTTGGCCAGTTCCGCTTCAAGGCTGGAGATCTGGTCGGAAAGCTGCGAACTGTCAAAGGTCGGCGCCGGCTTCACGGGCTCGGGCTGCGGCTCGGTCTTGGTTTTTTCGCGCTGGTTCGGGGCTTTTTGCGGTTTTGGCGCCACGGTAGTCACGGCGGCCTTGGGCGCGGCCTGCTTGACCTCGGGCTTGGGCGTCGGCGGCGGGGTGACTTTATTCACCTTGTTGTCCTGGAACGGCGCCACTTCGGTGGTCTTGGGCACGGCTTTCTTGTCGAGGGTGCCGCTGCCTTGCTGGTTGTCCTGGGCGAGAAAGTCGGCCTTTTCAGGCTTTTTTTCGCTCTTGAACGTGGCGAGGGTGATTTCCAGGGTTTTGGTGATCTGCTTGGGTTCGGCGAAGGTAAAACCCAGGCCGAGCAGCAACGCGAGGTGGATCAAGGCGGCGAGGAACAGGGTAAATCCGAGCCGATCAGCCGGGCGCACGCCACTGTGGGAGAGTTCGGAGGGCAGATCGGGCGGGAGCGTCATGACAAAAAAACCAACATCGCGCGTTTCACAGGTGGCGCATGATAACGCAATGTTGGTGTGTGTCCGGCTGTTCTATGTCACTTGGCTTGTAGCTTGCGCTCAATGGCGGCCATCAGCATTTCGCCGATGTTCGTGCCAAATGCGTTGTCGATCTCGCGAATACAGGTCGGGCTGGTGACGTTGATTTCGGTGAGGTTTTCACCAATTACGTCTAGTCCTACGAAGAGCAGGCCTTTTTCCCGCAGGGTCGGGCCAACCTGGGAAGCAATCCAGCGGTCTTTGTCCGACAGTGGTCGCGCCTCACCACGACCGCCAGCGGCCAGGTTGCCACGAGTCTCGCCCGCCGCCGGGATACGCGCCAGGCAGTAATCCACCGGCTCACCGTCGATCATCAGGATGCGCTTGTCGCCGTCCTTGATCGCCGGAAGGTAAGCCTGGCCCATGATCTGCTGGGTGCCCAGCGCGGTCAGGGTTTCCAGGATCACCGACAGGTTAGGGTCGCCCGCGCGGTGGCGGAAGATCGACGTGCCGCCCATGCCGTCCAGCGGCTTGAGGATCACATCACCGTGTTTGGCGGCGAATTCACGCAGCACGTCGGCGCGGCGGCTGACAACCGTCGGCGGTGTGCATTGTGGGAAAAGGGTGGCGAACAGCTTTTCATTGCAGTCGCGCAGGCTTTGCGGCTTGTTGACGATCAACACGCCGGCGCGCTCGGCCTGCTCCAGCAGGTAGGTGGAGTAGACGAACTCCATGTCGAACGGCGGGTCCTTGCGCATCAGGATCACGTCCAGATCGCTCAAGGGGCTGTCGATCTCATCCGCCAGCTCGAACCACTTTTCAGGGTTGGCAAACACCTGCAGCGGGCGCATGCGTGCGCGGGCTTCGCCGTCGCCTTGGTAAAGATCGCGCTGCTCCATATAGAACAGGGTCCAGCCGCGGGCCTGGGCGGCCAGGAGCATGGCCAGCGAGCTGTCCTTTTTATAGGAAATGCTGGCGATAGGGTCCATGACAATGCCGACGCGAACGCTCATGGGGGATTTCCTCTAGCAAATTAGGGCGCATAAAAGTGGCGTCAGAGTGGCGCTGCGGCTGTTGTGGGTCAAGGAAAAACCACCTGGCCGGTCGCTCGATAGATTGCGCCCGGAGACTGTGCTAAAAAGACTGCCACAGTACAGCAGCCCTTGAATTCCAAGGCTTGCAGCGTTCATCCTGTGAGACATCAGGCAGTACACACCGAAAACCGATTCGCTGTGGCGATGGTAGAGCAGATATGGAACAGCATTCCAACGCCTTGAGAGTGATGGTGATCGACGATTCGAAAACGATCCGCCGCACCGCCGAAACCCTGTTGAAGAACGTGGGGTGCGATGTCATCACGGCCATCGACGGTTTCGATGCCCTGGCCCGAATTGTTGATCATCACCCGCACATTATCTTTGTCGACATCATGATGCCGCGCCTGGATGGCTATCAGACCTGCGCCCTGGTGAAGAACAACCCGGCGTTCAAGTCGATCCCGGTGATCATGCTGTCCTCCAAGGACGGCCTGTTCGACAAGGCCAAGGGGCGCATCGTGGGTGTCGATCAGTTTTTGACCAAGCCTTTCAGCAAGGAAGAACTGCTGAGTGCGATTAAGGCCTACGTGCCCGGCTTCGCCGCAGTAGAACAAGCACACTGACACCGCCTCACAAGGGCCGGCGTCCACCAATGTAGTGGGGAAAACCATGGCACGTGTTCTGATCGTCGACGATTCGCCGACCGAAATGTACAAACTGACCGGCATGCTGGAAAAGCACGGCCACCAGGTTCTCAAGGCCGAAAACGGCGCGGACGGCGTGGCCCTGGCCCGCCAGGAAAAACCCGACGCCGTGCTGATGGACATCGTGATGCCGGGCCTCAATGGCTTCCAGGCCACCCGCCAACTGTCCAAGGAGCCGGAAACCAACGGCATCCCGATCATCATCATCACCACCAAGGATCAGGAAACCGACAAAATCTGGGGCGCGCGCCAAGGCGCCAAGGATTACCTGACCAAGCCTGTGGACGAAGAAACCCTGATCGCCACCCTGAACAAGGTGCTGGCTCCCTGACGGCACGCCATCATGACCGAGTCGCAAACCGCCTTCGAGCTGCTGCTGGACATCGACCGCCGCTGCCGCCTGCTGGCCGCCGACCTGCCGTCCCAGGAAACCCGCCAGCAGCGTTGGAGCGGGATCGGCTTTCGCCTGGGGCCGTATTGGTACGTGGCGCCGATGGGCGAAGTCGCGGAAGTGTTGCATGAGCCGCGCTGTACCTTGATGCCTGGGGTCAAGCCCTGGGTCAAAGGCGTGGCCAACCTGCGCGGGCGTTTGCTGCCGGTGATGGACCTGGGCGGGTTTCTCGGCCTGGAATTGTCCAAGGCGCGCAAGCAGCGGCGGGTACTGGTGGTGGAATTCAACGACATGTTTGTCGGGCTGCTGGTGGACGAGGTGGTGGGCATGCAACATTTTGCACAAGACGCATTGCTGGCGAGCGTGCCGCCCGGCGCACCGTTTATCCAGGGCCAGTTCGACAGCGACCAACTGTGGCAGGTCTTCAGCCCCTTCGCTCTGGCCCAGGCCCCAGGCTTCATGGACGTTGCCGCATGACCACTGTCACCTCTCCCAAACCGCAAGCCGCGTCGCGCAGCCGTTCGCAGATCATCGTGCTGTTTATCGCACTGATCGTGTTCATCATGCTGTTGTTCGCCAACTTCGCGTACCTCAACACCCAGTCCACTTACGACAAGCAGTACATCGGCCACGCCGGTGAGCTGCGCGTGCTGTCGCAACGCATTGCCAAGAACGCCACCGAAGCCGCCGCCGGCAAGGCCGCGGCGTTCAAGCTGCTGGGCGATGCGCGCAACGACTTTGCCCAGCGTTGGGGCTACCTGAAAAAAGGTGACATCGAGACCGGCCTGCCCGCCGCGCCCAATGCGGTGCGCGCGGAAATGCGCGCGGTGCAGACCGACTGGGAAGCGCTGCTGAAAAACACCGACGCAATCCTCGCCAGCGAACAGACCGTGTTGTCGTTGCACCAAGTGGCCGCGACCCTGGCCGAAACCGTGCCGCAATTGCAGATGGAATCGGAAAAGGTCGTCGACATCCTGCTGCAACGCGGCGCGCCAGCCAGTCAGGTGGCCTTGGCCCAGCGCCAATCGCTGCTGGCTGAGCGTATTCTCGGCGCGGTCAACACCGTACTTGCCGGTGACGAAACCGCCGTGCAGGCCGCCGATGCCTTTGGTCGTGATGCCAACCGCTTCGGCGTGGTGCTCAACGGCATGCTGAACGGCAACCCGGGGCTGCGCATCACCCAGGTCGAAGACCACGACGCCCGCGCGCGCCTGGCCGAAATTGCCGAGCTGTTCGAGTTTGTCTCGGGCTCCGTGGATGAAATCCTCGAAACCTCTCCGCAGCTGTTTCAGGTGCGCGCCTCGGCGAGCAATATCTTCAACCTGTCGCAAACCCTGCTCGATGAAGCCTCGCACCTGGCCACCGGGTTTGAAAACCTCGCCAGCGGGCGCAGCTTCGACACCATCGGCGGCTACGTGCTGGGCCTGTTGGCGCTGACCTCGATCATCCTGATCGGCCTGGTGATGGTGCGCGAAACCAACCGCCAACTGCATGAAACCGCCGAGAAGAACGAGCGTAACCAGAACGCGATCATGCGCCTGCTCGACGAAATCGAAGACCTGGCCGATGGCGACTTGACCGTGACCGCCTCGGTCACCGAAGACTTCACCGGCACCATCGCCGACTCAATCAATTATTCGGTCGACCAACTGCGCGATCTGGTCGCCACCATCAACCTCACCGCCGGCCAAGTCGCCGGCGCGGTGCAGGAAACCCAGGCTACCGCCATGCATCTGGCCCAGGCCTCGGAGCATCAGGCCCAGCAAATTGCCGAAGCCTCTACCGCGATCAATGAGATGGCCCAGTCCATCGACCAAGTCTCGGCCAACGCTGCCGAATCCTCGGCAGTGGCCGAGCGCTCGGTGGAAATCGCCAACAAGGGCAACGAAGTGGTGCACAACACCATTCACGGCATGGACAACATTCGCGAGCAGATCCAGGACACCGCCAAACGCATCAAGCGCCTGGGCGAGTCGTCCCAGGAAATTGGCGACATCGTCAGCCTGATTGACGACATTGCCGACCAAACCAACATCCTCGCCCTCAACGCGGCGATCCAGGCAAGCATGGCCGGGGATGCCGGGCGTGGTTTTGCGGTGGTGGCCGATGAAGTGCAACGCCTGGCCGAGCGTTCGTCAGCCGCCACGCGGCAGATTGAAACCTTGGTGCGGGCGATCCAGGCCGACACCAATGAAGCGGTGATTTCCATGGAACAGACCACCACCGAAGTGGTGCGTGGCGCGCGGCTGGCGCAAGACGCCGGAGTGGCGCTGGAAGAGATCGAAGGCGTGTCGAAAACCCTGGCGGCGTTGATCCAGAGTATTTCCAATGCCGCGCAGCTACAGACCTCGTCGGCCGGGCAGATTTCCCTGACGATGAACGTGATCCAGCAGATCACCACACAGACCTCGTCGGGCTCGACCGCCACGGCGGAAAGCATCGGCAACCTGGCGAAGATGGCCAGCCAGTTGCGCAGGTCGGTGTCGGGTTTCACCCTGCCACCGCCTAAACAGCTTGAGGATTGAAATGCTATCTGAAGAACACCACAGTCCAACTGTGGGAGCTGGCTTGCCTGCGATAGCGGACTGTCAGTTGGTCCATCTGCAGCTGACCCACCGCGATCGCAGGCAAGCCAGCTCCCACAGTGGAACTCCATTGTTCTTGGCAACACACGCAATTCACGAATTCTAAGCGGAGCAGTTATGGTTGATCGGCACGACTACGTGGCCCTCGAATGGGTCAAGGGCGACATTGCCGAAACCCTGAAACAGGCCCGTTCGGCGCTGGACGCGTTTGTCGAAACCAGTGACAGCGACGCCATCGCCGAGTGCCTGGCCGGCATCCACCAAGTGCATGGCGCGCTGCAAATGGTCGAGTTCTACGGCGCAGCGCTGCTGGCCGAAGAAATCGAAGCACTGGCCCTGGCCCTGCAAGCCGAGCGTGTCAGCCAGCGCGATGAAAGCATCCGCCTGCTGCAACAGGCCCTTGGCCAATTGCCGCTGTACCTCGACCGCGTGCACAGCGCCCGCCGCGACCTGCCGCTGGTGGTGTTGCCGCTGCTCAACGACCTGCGCAGCGCGCGCGGCGAAAGCCTGCTGTCGGAAACCAGCCTGTTCAGCCCGCAATTGCTGTCGATTGCGCCATTGCCCGACGAGGCCCTGGCCCAGCGCATGCAGCCTGACCTTCACGATCAGCTGCGCCAATGGCATCAACTGCTGCAACAGGCCCTGGCCGGTTTGCTGCGTGAAGACCACGGCCCGAGCAACCTGGAAGACATGGCGCGGGTGTTCGCGCGCCTCGAATCGTTGTGCCAGGGCGCGCCGTTGCTGCCGTTGTGGCAAGTCACCTCGGCGCTGGTCGAAGGCATGCTCACCGGCGTAATCGCCAACAGCCCGGCGCTGCGCAGCCTGCTCAAGGCCAGCGACAAGCAACTCAAGCGCCTGCTGGTCCAGGGCATCGGCGGCATCAACCAGCCTGCGCCGGATGAACTGCTCAAAAGCCTGCTGTTCTACGTGGCCAAGGTCACCCGGCCGACGCCGCGCATGCAAAGCCTCAAAGAACGTTACGGCCTGGATGAAGCCTTGCCCGACAGCGCCGTGGTCGATGCCGAACGCGCGCGCCTGGCCGGGCCGGACCGTAATGCCATGGGCTCGGTGCTCGGCGCCTTGTGCGAGGAACTGGTGCGGGTCAAAGAGCGTCTCGACTTGTTCGTGCGCAGCGACCGTCAACACACCAGCGACCTCGATGCCTTGCTGGCGCCGCTGCGGCAGATCGCGGATACCCTGGCGGTGCTGGGTTTCGGCCAGCCGCGCAAAGTCATCATCGACCAACTCGCCGTGGTGCTGAGCCTGGTCCAGGGCCAGCGCGAACCCAATGACGCGGTGTTGATGGACGTCGCCGGCGCCTTGCTTTACGTCGAAGCCACGCTGGCCGGCATGGTCGGCACCGTCGAGCCGGAAAGCCGCGAAGAAAGCCGCCTGCCCACCACCGACCTGACCCAGATTCATCAATTGGTGATCCGCGAATCCTGCCAGTGCCTGAGGCAAGCCAAGGAGCTGGTCATCGACTGCGTTGAAGCGCACTGGGACCGCCAGCGCCTGGAGTCGCTGCCCGAGTTGCTCAGCCAGGTGCGTGGCGCGTTGGCGATGATTCCCCTGCCACGCGCGGCGAGCCTGATGCGCGGCTGCACCGATTATGTCGACGAACAGCTGATGGTGAACGAGGCCGCGCCTTCCGAGGCGCAGTTGGGGCACTTTGCCGACGTGATCAGCAGCCTGGAGTACTACCTCGAGCGCATGCTCCAGGACGCCGATGCTGCGGGCGAACGGGTGCTGGAATTGGCCACCCGAGGCCTGACTGCACTCGGCTATTTGCCTGCCGAAAAACCGTGGCGCCAGGCCCTGGCTGCGCCGGATGGCGCCCTGTCGACAGAGGCCGCGCCGAGCCAATCCCAATTCGATGCATTAGCCAACCCCACGTCACGTCTGAACCCGCCGGCCCAGCACCGTCCGGGCAGCCTCCTGCCGCCGCCCGCGGGCGAAGAGCCTGTCGACGATGAGCTGCGCGAGGTCTTCCTCGAAGAAACCGATGAAGTCCTTGAAGTGCTGCACCGCTATTTGCCCAACAGCACCGACAAAACTGCCCAGGGCGAAATGCGCCGCGCCTTCCATACCTTGAAAGGCAGCGGCCGTATGGTTCGCGCCCTGGTACTGGCCGAGCTGGCCTGGGCGGTGGAAAACCTGCTGAACCGCGTGCTCGAACGCAGCGTGGCCCTCAGCCCTGAGGTGCAGCACGTGTTGGACGAAGCCGTGGCGCTGCTGCCGGAATTGATCGCCGACTTCGCCGCCGACGACCAACGCCAACGCGACGAAGTCGACGCCCTGGCTGCCCGCGCGCACGCTTTGGCCAGCGGCACTGGCGCGTCGGTCGCAGAGCCTTATGACCCGATGCTGCTGGAGATTTTTCGCAACGAAGCCCAGAGCCACCTCGAAAGCCTCAACCATTTCCTGCAACAGGCTGCCGAGCACGTGCCGTTGCAAGTCAGCGATGAGCTGCAACGCGCCCTGCACACCCTCAAGGGCAGCGCCTACATGGCCGGCGTGCTGCCGATTGCCGAGCTGGCGCGGCCGCTCGATCACCTGACCCGCGAGTACAAGGCCCACCGCCTGCCGCTGGACCTGGACGAAGTGGAGTTGCTGCTGGAAGCCGAAGGCCTGTTCCAGCGCGGCTTGCGCCAACTCGACGGCGACCCGCTGGTGCCGATCAAAGGCGCGCCGGACCTGATCAGCCGCACCCAAAGCCTGCTCGACCAACAGCTGCAAGCCTTGCTCGACGCGCCCAGCACCGGCCTGCGGATCAAGCGCGACCCGCAGCTGATCGCCAACTTCCTGGCCCAGGGCATGGACATCCTGCTGGACGCCGAAAGCCTGCTGCGCCGTTGGCAGCAACACCCCGGCGAACGCCAGGAGCTGACCGCGCTGCTGGATGAATTGACCACCTTGGGTGAGGGCGCGCACATCGCCGACCTGCACGCCATCGACGAACTTTGCGAAGCCTTGCTCGACCTGTATGGCGCCGTTGAAGAGAGCAGCCTGGCAGTCAGCGAGCGGTTTTTCCATGAGGCCGAACAGGCCCATGAAGCGCTGATCAACATGCTCGACCAACTGGCGGCCGGCCAGGAAATCAACCCGGCACCGGCGCGGGTGCAAGCCTTGCGCGAACTGCTCGATGAAGCCCTCGACCCGTCCGCCACCGGCCTGGTCAAAAGCGACGGCAGCCGTGCGTTGAGCATCTCCGAATTGGGTGCCGCCACAGCACAGTTGGAGCAGGACACGGCGATGGACGACGAGATCGTCGAGATCTTCCTGGAAGAGGCGGTAGATATCCTCGACAGCGCCGGGCAATCGCTTAAACGCTGGCTGCTGGAACCGGACAGCGCGGCGCCGTTGTCGTCGTTGCAGCGGGATTTGCACACCCTCAAGGGCGGTGCGCGCATGGCCGAAATCGGCCCGATTGGCGACCTGGCCCATGAGCTGGAATGCCTGTACGAAGGCTTGGTGGACCGCCGCTACAACTACTCGCCCGAATTGTCCCACGTGTTGATGGCCAGCCATGAACGGCTGGCCTTGCAGTTGGATGAATTGCAGGACCACCAGCCCCTGAGCGATTCCAGCGACTTGGTCGCCCAGCTGCGTGCGTTGCGCCAGAGCAACGCGCCCGCTACCCCTGCCGCTGACCCGGAAACCGCCGCGGCTGATCCCGAGCTGCTGGATATTTTCCTTGAAGAAGCCGCCGACATTCTCGACAGCTCAAGCAGCGCACTGCTGCGCTGGCAGGCCGAGCCGAGCAACCGCCAGGAAGTGGAAACCCTGCTGCGCGACCTGCACACCCTCAAGGGCGGCGCGCGCATGGTCGAGATCGGGCCGATTGGCGATTTGGCCCATGAGCTGGAGTTTCTCTACGAGGGGCTGTCGGCGGGTTTACTCGCGCCGTCGGCGGAGCTGTTCGCGTTGCTGCAAGGCTGCCACGACCGCCTGGCGCAGATGATCGACGCGGTGGCGGGCGGGTTGCCGGTGGGCTCGGTGGATAAACTCATCGAGCGCATCAAAAGCCTGGTGCATCCCAGCGATGAGCCGGTAGCGCCGGTCGCCTTGCCCGTCGGTAAAGCTGAGGCAGCGGTTGATCCCGCCGCCGACATGGTGAAAATTTCCGCTGATTTGCTCGACGACCTGGTCAACCTGGCCGGTGAAACCTCGATCTTCCGGGGCCGTATCGAACAACAGGTCAACGACGCGCGCATCGCGCTCAACGAAGTCGAAACCACCATCGAGCGCATGCGCGACCAACTGCGCCGCCTCGACACCGAAACCCAGGGCCGCATCCTCAGCCGCCAGCAGGCCGAGGCCGAGCGCCTGGGTTATGAAGAATTCGACCCGTTGGAAATGGACCGCCATTCGCAGTTGCAGCAGTTGTCGCGCGCGTTGTCCGAATCGGCTTCCGACCTGCTGGACCTGAAGGAAACCCTCGACCGCCGCAACGCGGATGCGCATAACCTGTTGCAGCAACAGGCACGTATCAACACCGAGTTGCAAGAAGGCCTGATGCGCACGCGCATGGTGCCGTTTGAGCGCATGCTGCCGCGCCTCAAGCGCATCGTGCGCCAAGTGGCGGAGGAGTTGGGCAAGGACGTCGAATTTGTGGTCGGCAATGCCGAAGGCGAGATGGACCGCAACGTGCTGGAACGCATGGTGGCGCCGCTGGAACACATGCTGCGTAATGCCGTCGACCACGGCCTGGAGTCCCGCGAGGCGCGGCTGCTGGCGGGCAAGCCTGCGAGAGGGCGTATCAGCCTGGACCTGACGCACGAAGGCGGCGATATCGTCTTCGACATGCGCGACGACGGTGCCGGCGTGCCGCTGGACGCGGTGCGGCGCAAGGCGATCAAGCGCGGCTTGCTCGCGCCTGATCAAGACATGAGCGACCGCGACGTGTTGCAGTTCATCCTGCAGCCGGGCTTTTCCACCGCTGAAAAAATCACCCAGATTTCCGGGCGCGGCGTGGGCATGGACGTGGTGCACGAAGAAGTGCGCCAGCTCGGCGGCTCGATGTTCATCGACTCGACGGCGGGCGCGGGCGTGCACTTTCGCATTCGCCTGCCGTTTACCGTGTCGGTTAACCGCGCGTTGATGGTGCAATGTGCGGACGATCAATACGCGATCCCGCTCAATACCATCGAAGGCCTGGTGCGCGTGCTGCCCCACGAGCTGGCCGGGCACTATCAACAAGACCCGCCGCGCTACGAATACGCGGGTCAACGCTACGAGTTGTTCTACCTGGGCGACTTGCTGCACACCGTCGCCCGTCCCAAACTGCTCGGCCAATACCAGCCGGTGCCGGTGCTGTTGGTGCAATGCAACGAGCGGCGCGTGGCGGTGCAGGTGGACGCCATGGCCGGTACGCGCGAGATTGTGGTCAAGGGCCTGGGGCCGCAGTTTGCCGGGGTGCAGGGCTTGTCCGGGGCGACCATCCTCGGCGATGGCCGCGTGGTGCTGATCATCGACTTGCTGGCGCACATTCGCGCCCGCCAACCGGCGTTGCCGGCGCAGTCGGTCGACGCGCCGCTGATCCTCAACGACCCGCTGAAGAAACGCCCGCTGCTGGTGCTGGTGGTGGACGACTCGGTCACCGTGCGCAAAGTCACCAGCCGCCTGCTGGAACGCAACGGCATGAACGTGCTCACCGCCAAAGACGGTATCGACGCCATCGCCCTGCTCGAAGAGCACACCCCGGACCTGATGCTGCTCGACATCGAAATGCCGCGCATGGACGGCTTCGAAGTGGCGATCCAGGTGCGCAACGACCCACGGCTGATGCGCCTGCCGATCATCATGATCACCTCACGCACCGGCCAGAAACACCGCGACCGCGCCATGGCCATCGGCGTCAACGACTACCTCGGCAAGCCGTACCAAGAGTCGGTGCTGCTGGAAAGCATCGCCTACTGGAGCAAGTCCCATGCTTGACCACCGCACCAGCCAACTCACCGGCCTGCTGCTGCCCCTGGCCGACCGCCACTTGGTGCTGCCCAACGTCGCCATCGCCGAACTCATCGACTACCAACGCGGCGAACCCGCCAGCGACGCGCCGCCGTGGTATCTGCGGCAAGTGACATGGCGTGATCGGCAGTTGCCGTTGATCAGCTTTGAAGCCGTGTGCGGTGAGGCCAGCGTGACCGGCGAGCGCTCGCGGATAGTGGTGCTGAACGCGCTGGGCGGGCGGCCGACGTTGAAGTTTATTGCGATGGTGATTCAGGGAATTCCGCGTTCGTACAAGTTGGATAGCCAACTGAGTTACGTCGACGTGCCGCTGTGCCCGCTGGAGCTGGCGGCGGTGCAAGTGGGGGAACATGTGGCGAAAGTGCCTGACCTTATGGGGCTTGAAGCCTTGTTGGTTGAATCCGGCCTGGCCTGACTGCGATGATCGTTCCTACGCTCCGCGTTGCTGATCGTTCCCACGCTCCGCGTGGGAATGCATCCCGTGACGCTCCGCGTCACCCGTGCGCAGGACTTGAGCCTTACGCTGTCTGGCGGGACGCAGAGCATCCCAGGCGGCATTCCCACGCGGAGCGTGGGAACGATCAAAAGGCAGCATTCGTTCTCTTTTGGGACTTGCAGACCATCGTCTAACCCTGAGCAGTATCGGTAAAGCTTCACGTGATGCTGCCGATAATCGGGAACTAGTTTAAGGACGGAGTGACGCCTGCGTGAAGGAGCTTTGGGTTGGGATAATGAGTAATTTTACATTTCTCCACGACGCGATTGTGTGGATCTTGTTTCTGTGGTTCTTAGCAGTGGCTTTTACGGCGATAGCAGTCAGAGCGGGAGGCAAAGGGCGCGGACCGTTGTGGGGAGCTGGAATTTCTTTATTAGGTGCCGTAATTATTTTGTTATGTCTCGAGTTGGCGGGAGGCGCTTTAGAAATAAAAGAGATACTAAGCAGCTTCATAACAATGAGCTTGGGCGGACTAGGATCAGGTCTTCTAGCTGTTGCGTTAATAGAGGACACAAACGAGACGCAAGCGTTGAGGTTCAGGGACGGGTTATTCAGTGTTCTCGATTACGCTTTTGTATGGATAGGATTGTCCTCTCTATCGATGCTGTTCTTTTTCCTACTCTCGAAACTATCCGGACAATTCATCGCAACCAATTATGTACTCGAGGTGATGGCAGTCATTTTCAGCGGAGCTTTCTTGAGTCTCGTCGTTCTTGAAAGGCGCGACAAACTTGGGCGTTTGGGAGAAGGGGTTGGGCTGGTCCTTTTTCTCTTTCTGGTGGCTCTTTCAATACTCTATGGAAAAACGCTGGATTACGTATGGGCGCAGGCATGGGCTTGGATTCTGGTCGTAAATGGTTTACTGGTTCTAGCGATGGGTGGTGTCTGGTGGTACTACCGGAAGCCAAACATTAAACCGTTATTCCAGCCGTAGCGTTCCGCGTGGGAATGCATCTCGTGACGCTCCGCGTCACCCGTGCGCAGGACTTGAGCCTTGCGCTGGCTGGCGGGACGCGGAGCGTCCCAGGCGGCATTCCCACGCAGAGCATGGGAACGATCAAGGTGGGGGCGCGTCGGATTTTTCCTGCAAGATTTCGGGCTGTGCATGAACTTGTTGCGGGTAGCCATGGCGGCTAGTCTTCGTTCCGTCATCGAAAAAACGGTGACACGGACGTGCAAGTCCGACGAAACTGTTTAGGCGTACAAACGCCCAGCCAACCACGGGCGTTTTTTGTGCTCGCTGCTTTATGGCGGCTGCGCGCAGGAGGTCTTCGGACCTGCTGGGTGTCCTAAACAGGCCCGGTCTTGCACACCTGCGCACGGTCGCCACCCTCATTCGCGTGCAAGCGAACGGTGGCGCTCCTTACTCACTGTTTAGGAGTTTCATCATGGTCAAACCTACCCCTAATCCGCCTCTCTTCACCGTCAACCCACACCAAAACACCGAAGCTCTACTGGTCAACGCCAGCGAAACCTTATCGTCGCTAAACGCCATGACCTGCAATCTGGCCTTCAACCTGGACACCTCCCAGCGCGCAATCATGCTCGGCATTCAGCAAATGGCCGAGTTGAGTCAGTTGCTGGTCGATAGAGCGCTGGAACAAGTCAGCCCTGCACCGGAAGGTTAAATCGGTCCCAAAAAGGGACTGATCGGTCCCTTTTTGGGACCGCTATCTAACACCCACCACCGAACAAATGTGGGAGCGGGCTTGCCCGCGAATGCAGGGTGTCAGTCGGTAAATGTGCAACTGACCCACCGCATTCGCGAGCAAGCCCGCTCCCACATTTTGATCTTCATTCGGCTCGAGTCCAGTTGATCGTTCCCACGCTCCGCGTGGAAATGCATCTTGTGACGCTCCGCGTCACCTCCGTTCACGACTCGAGAATTGCACTGACTGGCGGAGCGCGGAGCGCCCCAAGCGGCATTCCCACGCAGAGCGTGGGAACGATCAAAACTTGATCGTTCCCAAAAAGGGACCTATCGTTCCCTTTTTGGGACTCTTTGGCCGCAGCCATGCAAACCTTGCCGCTCAGCACTGCACTCTTCACCAACACTCAGCAGAAAGTGCTGGGCCTGCTTTTCGGCAGGCCCGATCAAAGTTTCTTCACCAATGAAATCGCGCGCTGGGCCCAGGTGGGCAAGGGCAGCCTTACCCGCGAGCTTGAGCGGTTGCAGCTGGCGGGCATCTTGAGCATGACGCGCCAAGGTAATCAGACCCATTACCAGGCCAACCCCCACTGCCCGATTTACTCGGAGTTGTTGGCCATCGTGCGCAAAACCCTGAGCCTGGACGAACCCTTGCGCAATGCATTGGCACCGTTCGCCGAGCAGATAACCTGGGCCTTTATCTACGGCTCTATCGCCAAGGGTGAGGCGCACTCATCCAGTGACATAGATCTGATGCTGATCGGCCAAAGCCTCAACTACAGTGAAGTCATGGAGCAGCTCATACCGCTGGAAGAGCAACTGGGCCGCACCATCAACCCGACGCTTTACACCCCTGAAGACTGGATCGGCAAATGGAATGCCGGGAACAGTTTTGTGCAGCGGGTCGTGCAGCAAGCCAAGATCAATCTGATTGGGGGCAACCCCTTGGAATCCATGGATGGACAGCAAGGCAAATCTGGAGAACCTGCAACGTAGCGGTGGCTTGAAGGCTGAGCCGCCGGATCGCAAGGAGTGTGATGGGCTGATGCGCTCGGCGCGGGATCGGTTAAGGGATGCCAGTAATTCACAGTTATCGTTCGCCAGTCGTTTCGACCTGGCCTACAACGCCGCCCACGCTAGTGCACTCACAGCTTTACGCCTGCATGGGTATCGTTCTGACAAACGCTATTGGGTGTTTCAATGTTTGATTCACACCGCCGACGTGAGCAAGGTGCAGGTGAGGTTACTGGCGCTGTGTCATGAGCGCCGAAACCTGGCGGAATATGAAGGGTATATGGATGAGGATGAGGCGTTGCTTGGGCAGTTGATGGATGGCGCGACAGTACTGCTGAATGAAGTGGAAAACTTGTTGGCTGACCATTGGTGACAATGATGCGATTTCCCTGAACACCACCGAACAAATGTGGGAGCGGGCTTGCTCGCGAATGCAGGGTGTCAGTCGGTAAATGTGCAACTGACCCACCGCATTCGCGAGCAAGCCCGCTCCCACATTTTGAGCTTCATTCGGCTCGAATCCAGTTGATCGTTCCCACGCAGAGCGTGGGAACGATCAATTCTTCGCAACACCTCCAATCAAATGTGGGAGCTGGCTTGAGTCCGCGTTTGCTGATGCTCTGTTACTCCAACCGTAACGATCCGCCGTTGGGCTTGATTGATACCCCCCACTTTCACTCCTAAGGTAAGCCCACGACAGCAAACCCCGTGGAGCGACCATGACAACAACCATCACCCCCGACTCGCGCTGGACGCGGCGGCGCGACGAGAAGCAGCGGCGCCTCGGGCTGGTCAAGCAATACGCAGACGGGGCGGTGCTGCCCAGTGACAGAATCGTCGAGGCGCTGGAAGCCCTGATTCTTCCCGGCGACCGCGTGGTGCTGGAGGGCAATAACCAGAAACAAGCCGACTTCCTCTCGCGTTCCCTGGCCAAGGCCGACCCGGCCAAGCTCCACGATTTGCACATGATCATGCCCAGTGTCGGCCGTTCCGAGCACCTGGATCTGTTTGAAAAGGGCATCGCGCGCAAGCTGGATTTCTCCTTCGCCGGCACCCAATCCCTGCGCATCAGCCAGTTGCTCGAAGACGGCCTGCTGGAAATTGGCGCGATCCATACCTACATCGAACTCTACGCGCGGCTGGTGGTGGACCTGATCCCCAACGTCGTGCTCTCGGCCGGTTTCATGGCCGACCGCGCCGGCAATATCTACACCGGCGCCAGCACTGAAGACACCCCGGCGTTGATCGAGCCTGCCGCGTTCAGCGACGGCATCGTGATCGTGCAGGTCAACCAGTTGGTGGATGACGTCTCCGATTTGCCCCGCGTCGACATTCCCGCGAGCTGGGTGGATTTTGTGGTGGTGGCCGACAAGCCGTTCTACATCGAGCCGCTGTTTACCCGCGACCCGCGCCATATCAAGCCGGTGCATGTGTTGATGGCGATGATGGCGATCCGTGGCATCTACGAAAAACACAATGTGCAGTCGCTGAACCATGGCATCGGCTTCAACACCGCCGCCATCGAGTTGATCCTGCCTACTTACGGCGAATCTCTCGGTCTGAAGGGCAAAATCTGCCGCAACTGGACCCTCAACCCACACCCAACCCTGATCCCCGCCATCGAAAGTGGCTGGGTCGAAAGCGTGCATTGCTTCGGCACCGAATTGGGCATGGAAAACTACATCGCCGCCCGCCCGGATGTGTTCTTCACCGGCCGCGACGGCTCGATGCGCTCCAACCGGATGTTCTGCCAGCTCGCTGGCCAATACGCGGTGGACCTGTTTATCGGCGCCACGCTGCAGGTGGATGGCGACGGGCATTCCAGTACCGTCACTCGTGGGCGCCTCGCCGGATTTGGTGGCGCGCCAAACATGGGCCACGACCCGCGCGGCCGTCGCCATGGCACCCCGGCATGGCTGGATATGCGCCACGACGACGCGCCGGAAGCCTTGCTCGAACGCGGCAAAAAACTCGTGGTGCAGATGGTCGAGACCTTCCAGGAAGGCGGCAAACCGACCTTCGTCGAGACCCTCGACGCCGTAGAAGTGGCGCGCAAAAGCGGCATGCCGCTGGCGCCGATCATGATCTACGGCGACGACGTCACCCACTTGCTCACCGAAGAAGGCATCGCCTACCTGTACAAGGCGCGCTCGCTCGAAGAGCGCCAGGCGATGATCGCCGCCGTCGCTGGCGTCACCGCCATCGGCCTGCGCCACAACCCCAAGGACACCGCGCGCATGCGCCGCGAGGGTCTGATCGCTTTGCCTGAAGACCTCGGCATTCGCCGCACCGACGCCACCCGCGAGCTGTTGGCCGCCAAGAGCGTGGCCGACCTGGTGGAGTGGTCCGGTGGCTTGTACAACCCGCCCGCCAAGTTCAGGAGCTGGTAAATGCGCGCCCTTAAACTGCACGAACTGAGCCTGGCTGATCGCCTGGCGGACATGGCCGTCGATGCGTTGATCGATGAGGCCGACTTGTCGCCCAAACCCGCCTTGGTGGACCGCCGCGGCAATGGCGCCCACAGCGATTTGCACCTGGGGTTGATGCACGCTTCGGCGTTGTCGCTGTGGCCGATGTTCAAGGAAATGGCTGAGGCCGCGCTTGAATTCGGCGAAGTGGGTTTGCCTTTGCGCGAAGCCCTCGGGCGCATCGGCCGGGAAGGCGAGCAGGCGATGCTCACCACCACCAAGGGTGTGAACACCCATCGCGGCGCAATCTGGGCCCTCGGTTTGCTCACCGCTGCGGCGGCGCTGGAGCCGCGGGCCGTCACGCTGACGGCGGCAAAGTTGGCCCTGCTTAACGACCGCTACGCGCCGCAGCCGATGAGCCACGGCGCCCAAGTCGCCCAGCGCTACGGCGCGCGCGGTGCCCGTGAAGAAGCACAACTGGGCTTCCCGTCCGTGATGCAACGCGGCCTGCCGCAACTGCACAAAAGCCGCCTGCAAAACGCTGGCGAACAGAACGCGCGCCTGGACGCTTTGCTCGCGATCATGACTGACCTCGCCGACACTTGCGTGCTCTACCGCGCCGGCACCGAAGGCCTGCACGCCATGCAACGCGGCGCCCAAGCCGTGCTGGACGCAGGCGGCAGCGCAAGCCTCGCCGGTCGCCGCCAACTGCACGAACTCGACGACCAATTGCTGGCCCTGAATGCCTCCCCCGGCGGTGCCGCCGACCTGTTGGCCGCCTGCCTGTTTATCGACCGCCTCGACGGAGCGTTTTGATGGAAACCTTATCCTTTGAATTCCCCGCCGGGCAGCCGCCAAAAGGCCGTGCGCTGGTGGGTTGCGTCGGCTCCGGCGACCTGGAAGTGCTGCTGGAACCGGGCACGCCTGGCACCCTGACCATTCAGGTGCAGACCTCGGTGAATGGCGCCGAACAGCGCTGGCAGCATCTGTTTGAACGGATTTTCCAGGAGCACACACCTCCGGCCTTGAAGATCGATATCCACGATTTCGGTGCCACGCCCGGCGTGGTGCGTTTGCGCCTGGAGCAGGGTTTCGAGGAGATCGGCCATGACTGACTTGCTCAGCAAACACAGCTTCGTGGAACTCGGTGCACGGCAGCGGGCCAAGGCGTTGCTGGACGCCGGCACGTATCGCGAACTGATCGACCCGTTCCAACGCGTGATGTCGCCCTGGCTCAGCCGCCAAGGTGTGGTGCCCCAAGCCGATGACGGCGTGGTGATCGCCAAAGGCAGCATCGCCGGAAAGCCTGTGGTGGTGGCCGCTATCGAAGGCAACTTTCAGGGCGGCAGCCTCGGTGAAGTCGGCGGCGCGAAAATCGCCGGTGCCTTGGAACTGGCGGCTGAAGACAACCGCAAGGGCGTCCCGACGCGCGCGGTACTGCTGCTGGAGACTGGCGGCGTGCGCCTGCAGGAAGCCAACCTCGGCCTGGCGGCGATTGCCGACATCCACGCGGCGATTGTCGATCTGCGCCAGTACCAGCCGGTGGTGGGCGTGGTGGCGGGCAGTGTCGGTTGCTTTGGCGGCATGTCCATCGCCGCTGGGCTGTGCAGCTATCTGGTGGTGACCCGCGAAGCGCGCCTGGGCCTGAATGGTCCGCAAGTGATCGAGCAGGAAGCCGGGCTGGACGAATACGACTCCCGCGACCGCCCGTTTATCTGGAGCCTCACGGGCGGCGAGCAACGTTTCAACAGCGGCTTGGCCGACCGCTACGTGGCGGACGATGTGGCGCAGATTCAGCAGACCGTTACCGAGCTGCTGCAACAAGGCTTGCCCACACAACAACGCAGCCGTCAGGTCGAGTTCTACCTGGCGCGCCTGGCCGAGCTGGATGCCACGCCGCAGATCGACGCAGCGACGGTTCGCGACCTGTATCAAGGAGAGCGCTCATGAGAGGCTTGCAGTGGTTCAACGCTTTGAGCGCCGGCGCCACGCCGGTGGACGGTTTGCCGGCCTCGCTGAAAGTCGCCGACGGCGTCTTGGGTGAACAGCCCGTGCGCTTCATCGCCGTGGTCACCGATGCACAAAACCGCTTCCCGCGTGCGCGTAATGGCGAAGTCGGCCTGCTGGAAGGCTGGGGCCTGGCCAAAGCCGTGGACGACGCCATCGCTCGCGGCGACAAGCGCCCGATCATCGCCATCGTCGACGTGCCCAGCCAAGCCTATGGCCGGCGCGAAGAAGCCCTGGGCATTCATCAGGCCCTGGCCGCCGCCGCCGACAGTTACGCTCGCGCGCGGTTGGCCGGGCACCCGGTGATCGCGCTGCTGGTGGGCAAGGCCATGTCCGGCGCGTTCCTCGCCCACGGCTACCAGGCCAACCGTTTGATCGCCCTGCGTGACCCCGGCGTGATGGTGCACGCCATGGGCAAGGCCTCGGCGGCGCGGGTGACCTTGCGCAGCGTCGAAGAGCTGGAAGCCCTGGCTGCCAGCGTGCCGCCGATGGCTTATGACATCGACAGTTATGCCAGCCTTGGTTTGCTCTGGGAAACCCTGTCGGTGACCCAGATTGAACAGCCGACGGCGGACGATGTGGTGCGGGTCAGCGATTGCCTGGTCAGCGCAATCAAGGATGTCAGCGGCCAGGATTTGAGCGGGCGGCTGGGCGCTACCAACCGCGCCGCCTCCAGCCACGTGCGCCAACTGCTGCGGGAACAATGGTGAACGCCCACGACTTGCTCTGGGGCATGACCCCGGCGCATTTGCCCGCCGATGCACCGGCCTGGGCGGTGGACGCGATCAGCGCCGGCCACCCGGTGGTGGTGCGCCGCGCCATCGCTGAGCCCGGCCAAGTGGCGGTCGGCGTGCGCGGGCGTTTGCGTGAGCAACGCCTGGCGGCAGTGATGCCTGTTGCGGCCGTGCAGCGGCGAGTGACGCCGGAAGCCTTGCGCAGCGTGATCTCGTCACGGGATTTAGCGGCATTGCGCGCGCTCGATCTACTGCGGCCGGTGCTGGCGCAAGCGACGTGGGGTATCACCGGCAGCGCAGGTTTCGAGTTGGCCAGCGGCATTGAGGCGCTGCATGAGCAGAGCGATCTGGACTTGATCCTGCGCACGCCCCAGCGTCTTGGGCGCGGCGATGCCGAGGACCTGCTGGCGATTCTGGACACCGCGCCCTGTACCGTAGACCTGCAACTGCAAACCCCGTTTGGCGCCGTGGCCTTGCGCGAATGGGCGCGCGGCTCACGCCGTGTGCTGCTCAAAACCGGCAGCGGCGCGCACCTTGTACTCGACCCTTGGCAGGCCGTGGCATGAGCAGCCTGCTGGTGTTTCCGGGGCAGGGCGCCCAGCGCACGGGCATGCTCCAGGCGCTGTCGGCGCAGGTGCTGGAAGAAGCCAGTGATGCCTTGGGGGAAGATGTTCGCCAGCTCGATTCGGCGCAGGCTCTAGCGAGTACGCGCGCCGTTCAGCTGTGCCTGCTGATCGTCGGCGTGGCCCATGCCCGCCAGTTGCAACACACGCCTGATTACGTGGCCGGCTTGTCCATCGGCGCTTATCCGGCAGCCGTCATCGCCGGTGCGCTGGAGTTTGCCGACGCGGTAAAACTGGTGAGCCTGCGCGGCGAATTGATGCAAAGCGCTTATCCACAAGGCTTTGGGATGACCGCGCTGATCGGCCCGGAGTTATCCACAGTGGAAAAATTATTGGCCGAAATCCACAGCCCGGAAACCCCGGTGTACTTGGCCAACATCAACGCCGATAACCAAACTGTTATCGCCGGCAGCGATGCGGCAATGAAGCGCGTCGCAGCCCGCATCAAGGGCAACGGCGTGGCCAAGCGCCTGGCCGTCAGCGTGCCGTCCCATTGCGCATTGCTGGAGGCGCCTGCACAGGCGCTGGCCGAAGCATTCGTCACGCTCAAGGCGCCGCGCATCACTTACCTGAGCAGCACCCGCGCACGGCCGATTCATAACCCTGAACAACTGCGCGACGACCTGGCTTTCAACATGTGCCGCATCGTTGACTGGCGCGGCACCGTGCAAAGCGCCTACGAGCGTGGCGTGCGCCTGCAAATCGAACTGCCGCCGGGCGCGGTGCTCACCGGCCTGTCACGCCGTGTATTCGAACAAGGCACGGTGATCGCCTGCGAAGGCGCACGCCTGGACACCTTGCAGGCCCTGCTGCAAGAGGAGGAACGCCGCCACCGATAAAGCACCACCCAAGGCTTTCGAAGCACAAAAACAACAATTTCGATGAAGCACTTTGAGGACAACAACGATGATTATTTATGGTGTGGCCTTGTTGGCGATCTGCATGTTGGCGGGTGTGATCCTGGGCGACATGCTCGGCGTGTTGCTGGGCGTCAAATCCAATGTGGGCGGCGTCGGGATCGCCATGATCCTGCTGATCTGCGCGCGTTTGTGGATGCAAAAACGCGGTGGCATGACCAAGGACTGCGAAATGGGCGTGGGCTTCTGGGGCGCCATGTACATCCCGGTGGTGGTCGCGATGGCCGCGCAACAAAACGTAGTGACAGCGCTGCACGGCGGCCCGGTGGCTGTGCTGGCCGCCATCGGTTCAGTGGTGGTTTGTGGCTGCACCATTGCATTGATCAGCCGCACCCACAAGGGCGAACCCTTGCCCGCCGAAGAGCCGTTGATCGCTGCTGCGGGAGGTCGCTGATATGTGGCCTCTGATCGAAAAAGGTTTGGAAAATAACAGCCTGGTCACCGCTTTTGCTTTCGTCGGCGTGGTGATGTGGATTTCCGTGGTGCTGTCCAAGCGCCTGACATTCGGGCGCATTCATGGCTCGGCGATTGCCATAGTGATCGGGCTGGTGTTGGCCTGGGTCGGCGGCACGCTCACCGGCGGGCAAAAGGGCCTGGCAGACATGGCGCTGTTCTCTGGTATCGGCTTGATGGGCGGCGCAATGCTGCGCGACTTCGCCATCGTCGCCACCGCGTTTGAAGTGCAGGCCACCGAGGCGCGCAAAGCCGGGTTGATTGGCGCGATTGCGCTGCTGCTGGGCACGATTTTGCCGTTTATCGTCGGCGCGAGCATGGCGTGGGTGTTCGGCTATCGCGATGCGATCAGCATGACCACCATTGGCGCGGGTGCGGTGACTTACATTGTTGGGCCGGTGACCGGTGCGGCGATTGGCGCGACGTCGGATGTGATGGCGCTGTCGATTGCGACAGGGTTGATCAAGGCGATTCTGGTGATGGTCGGCACGCCGGTGGCAGCGCGTTGGATGGGCCTGGATAACCCGCGTTCGGCGATGGTGTTTGGCGGGTTGGCCGGCACGGTGAGTGGGGTGACGGCGGGGCTGGCGGCGACGGATCGGCGGTTGGTGCCGTATGGCGCGTTGACGGCTACTTTCCATACTGGGCTGGGGTGTTTGCTTGGGCCTTCGTTGCTGTACTTCATTGTGCGTGGTTTAGTCGGCTAACGCCGTAACCCGATCGTTCCCACGCACCGCGTGGGAATGCAGTCCTGGACGCTCCGCGTCCGCTCCCAAAGGCGTGACGCGGAGCGTCACAGTAGGCATTCCCACGCGGAGCGTGGGAACGATCATGGATCAGAGTTAGGCCTGACGGTTGGCATACATTCGACATTCGGCCAACAGCGCCAGCAAATTCGGATCACGCTCCTTGGCCTTCAAAAACACCACGCCAATCTGCTGCTGCAACCGATACCGGGCTTGCAGCGGTATCAGCTTGACGCGGTTCTCATACACCGCCGCAATCCGCCCCGGCAGCAGCGCATAGCCTACGCCTGAGCTGACCATGCTCAACAGCGTGAAGATGTCATTCACCTGCATCGCCACCTTCGGCTCGAACCCCGCCTGCTTGAACACGCGGTTGCCATCCTGGTGCGTGGCGAAGCCTTGGGTGAGGGTAATAAACGTGGCGTCGCGCACATCCGCCAGGTCGATTTCCTGCTCGCGGTCGAAGGGTGAATCGGCTGGGGTGGCGAGGAAGATGTCGTCGGTGAACAGCGCGATCTGCTCGCAATCAGGGTCGTTGGCGCGTTCGTCGAGGGAGATCAGGATCGCGTCGACTTCCATGTTCTTGAGCTTGTAGAGCAGGTCGAAGTTGGAGCCCAGGATCAAGTCGATATTGAGTTCGCTGCGCCTGATTTTCAGGCCCATGATCAGCTGCGGCACAGTTTTGACCGTCAGCGAATACAGCGAGCCGAGTTTGAAGCGCTCGGCGGAGAACCCCGCGGCTTCGCGGGTCAGGCGCACGCTGTCGACCACATCGGCTACCAGCTTTTGCGCGCGCTCTTCCAGCACGTAGGCGCTTTCCAGCGGCGTGAGGTTGCGTCCCTCGTGTTTGAACAGCGGGCAGCGCAGCGCGTTTTCCAGCGAGTGGATGGCGCGGTGCACGCTGACGTTGCTGGTTTGCAGCTCGGCGGCGGCGCGGGCCAGGTTGCCGGTGCGCATAAACGCCAGGAAGATCTCGAGCTTCTTGAGGGTGAATTCTTCGTCGATCAGCATGGCCGTGGCTCTTGTTCGAATACCCTCGATTGTGCCCCTAAAACCAGTTCACTCCCAGCCATGCACTGCCCAGGCCCAGCAACACGCCGACGATGATCAGCCAGATCGCGTTGAGCCGCGTGTAATAGACCACGGCGGCGCTGGCCAGGGTCAGCACCAGGCTGGTCGCGTTGTTTTCCAGGCTGTTCATCAGGATGTAGGTTGAGGCGAGGATCAGGCCGATGGAGATCGGCAGCAGGCTGCGTTTGACCCGCTGCACCCACGGCGTTTGGGTATGCCGCTCCAGCCAGCCGGCGCCGACGTACGCCAGCATCGAGCAGGGCACCAACTTGGCCAGCAGCGCCACCAGCGCGCCGGGCAACCCTGCCGCCTGCTGGCCGATAAACACCAGGAACATGCCGTTGGGCCCCGGCAATGCCTGGGACAGGGCGAAGAACGCGACGAATTGCGCGTCGGTGATCCAATGCATATCGACCACGGTGTAGCGATGGATATCGCCGATGGCCACGGTGTTGCCGCCAATCGCCATCAACGACCACAGCGCGCATTGGATCATCAGGTGCAGCAGGACAGTCTGCATCAGCCGGCCACCTTGTTCGCGCCAATAAAGCTCAAGGCCAGCGAGCTTGGAATGCAGACCAGCAGCACCATCCACAGCGGCAACACGAAGACGGCCATCAACACGAAGGTCAGCACGAAGGCGCTGTAGTTGGCGAGCGTGCGCGGCATGGCCTTGAGCAGGCGCAGGGTGGTGCCGAGCATCAGGCCGGTGGCAATCGGCATCACTGCGCCGAAGACCTGCTGCACCACGTCGTGGCTCCACCACTTGGCATAGGCAAAACCGGCGAGCACGGTGATCAATGAGGGGAACAGGTACAGCCCACAGACGGTCACAACCGCACCCGGCAAGCCATGCAGGCGCCGGCCGTAGATGATGCCGACGTTGGCGATGTTGGGCCCGGGGAAGAACTGGCCGGTGGTCAGCAGCTCATTGAAACTTTGCTCGCTGACCCAACGGCGGCGGTCGACCATCATCTGCCGCGCCCAGGGCATGACGCCGCCAAAGCCGAACAGGCCGACCATGGCAAAGTTGTAAAACAGTTGCCATAGGCTGGGATGAGGACGGGCGGGTTCAAGCTCGGGCATGGCAATTACCGATAGGACGCTTTTATGTGGGAGCTGGCTTGCCTGCGATAGCGGCGTAACAGTCGATGGAAATGTTGAATGTTAGGCCCTTATCGCAGGCAAGCCAGCTCCCACAGGATGAAGCGAATCATCTATGGACGTGTGTATTTGAGCAAATGAAGAAAGGGTGTTACCTGATAGGGGTTGGGTGGCGTCAGAATGCTCAAGGTGATGACGGTTATTCGAGGTGAGTGACACATGTATCACGGGGAACGATTCAACGCCTGGAGCCATTTGGTCGGGGCGGTAGCCGCTTTTGTCGGCGCAGTGTGGATGCTGGTGGTGGCGAGCCTGGACGGCAGCCCCTGGAAGATCGTCAGCGTGGCGATTTACGGTTTTACGCTGCTGGTGCTGTACAGCGCGTCGACCGTGTACCACAGCGTGCGCGGGCGGCGAAAAGCGATCATGCAGAAGGTTGATCACTTTTCGATCTACTTGCTGATCGCCGGCAGTTACACGCCGTTTTGCCTGGTGACACTGCGCGGGCCGTGGGGCTGGACGCTGTTCGGGATTGTGTGGGGGCTGGCGGTGATCGGCATCCTGCAAGAGATCAAGCCGCGTTCCGAGGCACGCATTTTGTCGATTGTGATCTATGCGGTGATGGGCTGGATCGTGCTGGTGGCGGTCAAGCCGCTGCTCGCTGCGCTGGGCACGGCCGGGTTTGTGTGGCTGGCCTCGGGAGGGGTGTTGTACACCGTCGGCATCATCTTTTTTGCCCTGGAAGATCGCCTGCGCCATTCCCATGGGATCTGGCACTTGTTTGTGATCGGCGGCAGTTTGCTGCACTTTGTGGCGATCATGCATTACGTGCTTTAAAGGGCGATGCGGTCAAAAAAATGTGGGAGCGGGCTTGCTCGCGAATGCGGTGTGTCAGTGACAGATTAAGTGGCTGACACTGCGCCTTCGCGAGCAAGCCCGCTCCCACAGTGGTTTTGTGGTGTTCTTACAAGCGATCGAGCAGATCGCGGGCGCGAGCGCCAAAGATCTCCACCAGGTTCGCCAACATATGGGGCGGCGGCTCATCCGCGCGGGTCAGGGCATACAGGGTGATCGGCAGCGGCGGGCTGAGCGTGCGGATGCACGTGGTGGCCGTTGAGGCGCCCAAGGCCGTAAACGGGTCGATCACGGTCAAGCCGGCGCCGGATTCCACCATCGCCCGGGCCAGGGAATAGGTCTGTACGGAAATGCTCACCCGTGGCGGCGGGTCGACGTTTTCCAGGTAGCTGTCGAGCTTGGCCGCCAACGGGTCAGCGCTGGACAAGCCAATCAACGGCGCGCCTGCCAAGTCATCCAACGGCAAGGGTTTGCTCATCTCGGACGCTGGCCAATAACCTGTTGACGCCAACGCCACCAACCCCCCATTGGCCAACACTTGCGTGGTCAAGCCGGGGTGGCCGGAGAAGTTGAGGGTCAGCGCCAGGTCAATCTCGCGCATCAACAGCTTTTGCACCAACTCGCGGCTATGGTCGCTGGACAGCTCGCAGGCGATGTCCGGGTAATCGCGCTTCCACTCCAGGACCGCTGGCGGCAGCAACGACAGGGCCAGCGCCGGAATGGCGCCTATGCGCACACTTTGCCCAGGCTCACGACGCAAGCTCTTGGCCAGGCGCCGCACGCCTTGCAGGCTCTGGGTGACTTTCTCGACTTCGCTTTCCAGCGCCAGGGCTTCCGGGGTGGGCTGCAATTTTCCGCGTACGCGCAGAAACAGCGGGAAACCCAGTTGCAGCTCGGCGTGCTGCAACACCTTGGTCACCGCCGGTTGCGAGACGTGCAGCAGCTGCGCGGCGGCGCTGATTGAGCCGGTTTGGCGGATGGCCTGGAAGATTTCGATATGACGTAAGCGCATGGCTTGCCCATAACCTTTGTTTATAGGTGACCAAGCTTTATTCATTATTCAGCGTTTGTCACTTAACCCTACTCTTGAATTGGTATCAATAAATGTGAGGTTTTCTTGTGACAAAGCAGGTTTGTATCATCGGTGGCGGCGTCATCGGCTTGGCTAGCGCTTATGCGTTGGTGCGCGCAGGCATGGACGTGACTGTGATCGAAGCGCAAAACACTTTGGGCAGTGCGACCAGTTTCGCGAACGGTGGCCAACTGTCCTATCGCTATGTCGCGCCTTTGGCTGACGCCGGCGTTCCATTGAAAGCCCTCGGTTGGTTACTGCGTTCCGAGTCGCCGCTAAGGATCAAACCTCGCCTGGACCCATTGCAATGGCGATGGATGGCAGCCTTTGTGGGCGCTTGCCGCTCCTCGGTTAATCGCATAAACGGCGAACACTTGCTTCGCCTGGCGCTGATGAGCCAGGAGACCTTGAAGTGCTGGCGTCAGGAGGACAGCCTGGGCGGCTTTGACTGGAAACAAAACGGAAAACTGGTGACCTTTCGTTCCGCTGACAGTTTTGAACATGCGCGGCGAAAAGTGATGGACCCCCTGTATAAACAGGTGTTATCGGCCGACGAATGTCGCCAGCTGGAGCCTTCCCTGACCGAGGGCGCCTTTGTCGGGGGCATTTACACCCCGACCGAAGAAGTTGCTGATTGCTACGCCTTCTGCCAACGGCTTGCGGCGCGTCTGGAGGCAACGGGGCGGTGTCGGTTCCTGCTCGGGCGCAAGGTGCTGCGTATCCACGAGGCCTTTGGTCGTGCGGTGGCCGTGGAGTTGCAGGATGAAGTCTTACCGGTAGAGAACGTGGTTCTGGCGGCAGGCCACAGAAGCTTGCGCATGGGTCTGTCAGACTTGCGTCTGCCGCTTTATCCCCTCAAGGGCTACAGCCTGAGTGTGCCCATCAGCGAGCAGCACAACGCCCCGCAAATCAACGTCACCGACTATGACCGCAGAACCGTGTACGCCCGTATCGGCGAGCAGTTGCGCGTTGCTGCAATGGTCGACATCGTGGGTTTCAACAGCGCTGCGGATCCTGGTCGTCTGGCAGTGATAAAACGGATGGCGCGTCAGACTTTCCCGATGGCGGGTAATTACGACGCTGCGGTTGAATGGGCTGGTATGCGTCCGGCGACGCCCACTGGTGTACCCCTGATTGGCCCCAGTGCTTATCGCAATCTTTGGCTCAACCTTGGGCATGGTGCCCTTGGCTTCACGCTTGCCTGCGCCAGCGGGCAGCTATTGGCCGAAATGATTGGAGCGAAGCCGACGTCTATCGACACCCAGGCGTTTCTTCCCAAGGCTGCCTGACCTTAGATATCAGAGCGTAACATCGATGAGCATTGATCGAGTCCAAAGCAGTCAGCAACTTTGTCGGGCCACTACGTTGGCCTCGGCTGAGGTAAATGTGATCAGCGGCCCTCGCGAGCAACCGCTATGACACGGTTCGTATTTAGAACCTGTGCCTTCGTTTCCCTGGTGCTGGGCGGGCATTTGGCGATGGCAGATGAGTCCAGTGGAACACTCAGGAAGATCACGACCAATCAGCAGATTACCCTTGGCTACCGAGATGCTTCAGTACCGTTCTCCTATGTGGGGGACCACAGTGGCAAGCCGATGGGCTATTCAGTGGACCTGGCGAACAAAATCGTCGAGCGCATCCAGACAAAAACCGGCGTTGCAAACCTCAAGGTGAAGTACAACCTGGTGACGTCACAGACGCGTATTCCGCTGGTGCAAAACGGCACAGTGGACCTGGAGTGCGGTTCCACTGCCGTGACTGCCGAGCGGCAGAAACAGGTAGCGTTTTCCTACGGTTTTATTTTCGTGAAGGGGCAGTTGCTGACGGCTAAAGACAGTGGCATCCATGGCTTTGAAGACCTCAAGGGCAAGAAAGTGGTGACCACCGCTGGCACCACTAATGAGCGGTATATCAAGCGCTACAACGCAGAGCACAACAGCGATATATCGGTGATCGTCGCCAAAGACCACGGAGAAGCGTTCAAGATGCTGGAGACTGGCCGGGCGGCGGCGTTTTACATGGATGACGCGCTGCTCTACGGTGAGCGCGCCAAGGCCCGTGACCCGCAACGCTGGGTGGTGGTGGGCGAGCAGCAATCGCGGGAGATCTACAGCTGCATGGTGCGCAAGGACGACCCGCAGTTTCTTGCAGTGGTCAACGAGACACTTGGCGATCTGTACCGCTCAGGAGAAATCAACGGCATTTACCAGCGCTGGTTTGAACAGCCGATTCCGCCCAAAGGTTTGAACCTGGAATTCCCGATGACGGCTGAGTTGAAGGCGATTATTGCCAAGCCTGTCAGCGACCCGGTGGATTGATAGCCCATCCAAAATGTGGGAGCGGGCTTGCTCGCGAAGGCAGTGTGTCAGTTGATAAATAAGCTGACTGATCCACCGCATTCGCGAGCAAGCCCGCTCCCACAGTTTATTGGGTTTGCAAAAAGGGTTAGAAGTCGCCCCAGAGTTGCTGGGCTACTGCCAGCGCCACCACTGGTGCCGTCTCGGTGCGCAACACGCGCGGGCCGAGACGGGCGGCATGGAAGCCGGCGCCTTGGGCGGTGTCGACTTCGTTATCGGTCAAACCACCTTCAGGCCCGATCAGGAACGCCAGGCTGGCAGGCTTGGCATGGCTGATCATCGGCTCGGCCACGGGGTGCAGCACCAGCTTCAAATCTGCCTCGACCTGCTTCAACCAGTCCGCCAGCAGCAGCGGCGGGTGAATCACCGGCACGGTGGAGCGCCCGCATTGCTCGCAGGCGCTGATCGCCACCTGGCGCCAGTGCAGCAGGCGTTTGTCGGCGCGTTCGTCCTTGAGGCGTACTTCGCAGCGGTCGCTGAAAATCGGCGTGATCGCATTCACGCCCAACTCGGTGGCTTTCTGAATCGCCCAGTCCATGCGCTCGCCACGCGACAAGCCCTGGCCGAGGTGAATGTGCAGGGGCGATTCCGTCTGGCCTGCAAAGCGTTCCGTGAGTTGCACGCTGACGCGTTTTTTACCGACTTCCAGCAACGTGCCCAAAAACTCCTGGCCGGAGCCGTCGAACAGTTGCACGGCGTCGCCTTCGCCCATGCGCAAGACGCGGCTGATGTAGTGCGCCTGAGCTTCGGGCAACTCGTGGTCGCCGAGGCTCAGCGGGGTGTCGGTGAAAAAGCGGGACAGTCTCATGTGTGTTCTCTGGAAATAATGTGCAGAGCGGACGCGGAGCGTCCAGGGCTGCATTCCCACGCAGAGCGTGGGAACGATCATTGAGGTAGGTGTTATCAGCCGGGATCGCGGAAGCCTGGGTGAAAGTCCTTCGGCACTGCAACGCTGACTTTATCGTTGGTGGCGATATCGATGCCTTCGCTGGCCACTTCGGCCAGAAAGTCGATCTGCTCCGGCGTAATCACATACGGCGGCAGGAAATACACCACGCTGCCCAACGGCCGCAACAGTGCGCCGCGTTCCAGGGCGTGTTCGAACACCTTCAGGCCACGGCGCTCCTGCCACGGGTAGGCGGTCTTGGTGGCTTTGTCCTGGACCATCTCGATGGCCAGTACCATGCCGGTCTGGCGCACTTCGGACACGTGCGGGTGGTCCACGAGGTGCGCGGTGGCGGTGGCCATGCACTGGGTCAGGGCCTTGTTGTTTTCGATGACGTTGTCTTCTTCGAAAATATCCAGCGTCGCCAGGGCTGCCGCGCACGCCAGCGGGTTACCGGTGTAGCTGTGGGAGTGCAGGAAGGCGCGCAGGGTCGGGTAGTCGTCGTAGAAGGCGTCGTAGACATCGTCGGTGGTGACCACCGCCGCCAACGGCAGGTAGCCGCCGGTGAGGGCCTTGGACAGGCACAGGAAATCCGGGCGGATGCCGGCTTGTTCACAGGCGAACATCGTGCCGGTGCGGCCAAAGCCCACGGCGATTTCGTCGTGGATCAGGTGCACGCCGTATTTGTCGCAGGCTTCGCGCAGCAGCTTGAGGTACACCGGGTGATACATGCGCATGCCACCGGCGCCCTGGATCAACGGTTCGACGATTACGGCGGCGACGCTGTCGTGGTGCTCGGCCAGGGTCTGTTCCATGGCCAGGAACATCGTGCGCGAATGCTCTTCCCAGCTCACGCCCGCAGGGCGCAGGTAGCAATCCGGGCTGGGCACCTTGATGGTGTCGAGCAGCAGCGCCTTGTAGGTCTCGGTAAACAGCGGCACGTCGCCCACCGACATCGCGGCGATGGTTTCGCCGTGGTAGCTGTTGGTCAGGGTGACGAAGCGCTTTTTGTTCGGCATGCCGCGGTTGAGCCAGTAGTGGAAGCTCATTTTCAACGCGACTTCGATGCACGACGAACCGTTGTCGGCGTAGAAGCAGCGCGTCAGGCCTTCCGGGGTCATCTTGACCAGGCGTTCGGACAGCTCGATCACCGGCTGGTGGCTGAAACCGGCGAGGATCACGTGTTCCAGTTGGTCGACCTGGTCCTTGATGCGCTGGTTGATGCGTGGGTTGGCGTGGCCGAACACGTTAACCCACCAGGAGCTGACGGCGTCGAGGTAGCGCTTGCCTTCGAAGTCTTCCAGCCACACGCCTTCACCACGTTTTATCGGGATCAGCGGCAGTTGCTGGTGGTCTTTCATCTGGGTGCAGGGATGCCACAGCACCGCGAGGTCACGTTGCATCCACTGGTTGTTCAAGCCCATCGTTGTATCTCCTCGAAGCGGTCCTGCGGCGGGCGCAGGCGAAACAATCGCGCAAGCCTATGCAAAGCCAGGCGGTGTCACAACCCATTACGGATGAATTGGCAGTAAACGCGGGACGGTCTGTCACGTTTCTCAGGAATAGTCCTTAATCAATTGTTAACGTACTGTGCATAACCTCTTGATCGTATTTCTCGATATTTCAAAGCGAAATTTTCCGCTTTAATTCGATAGGTAAATCGCTAGTCTTGGGCACAGCTCTTACGGGATTTGGGACATGCAGCTACGTAATTCATCGGCCCGCTATGGTTGGGTCAGCATGGTTTTGCACTGGGGTGTGGCCCTGGTGGTGTTCGGTTTGTTCGCTCTGGGCCTGTGGATGGTCGGTCTCGACTACTACAGCACCTGGCGCAAAGACGCGCCTGACCTGCACAAGAGCATTGGCATCACGCTGTTTGCCGTCATGCTGGTGCGCATCGTCTGGCGCTTGGTCAGCCCGCCACCACCACCGCTGGCCAGCTACAGCCGCTTGACCCGTATTGGCGCTGCATTTGGCCACGCGTTCCTTTATCTCGGGCTGTTTGCCGTGATGATTGCCGGTTACCTGATTTCCACCGCAGACGGTGTCGGTATCCCGGTGTTTGGCCTGTTTGAAATTCCTGCCGTGGTTTCCGGGCTACCGGACCAGGCAGACACCGCCGGCGTGGTGCACCTGTACCTCGCCTGGGTGTTGGTGGTCTTCGCCGGCTTGCACGGCGTGGCTGCGTTGAAACACCACTTTATCGATCGTGATGCGACCCTCACGCGAATGCTGGGGCGCAAAGCCTGATGTTCAACCTCGACTCACAAGGAATAGAAAGCATGTTGAAAAAGACTCTCGCCGCTCTGGCAATCGGTTCTGCTCTGCTGTCCGCTGGTTCGGCGATGGCCGCTGATTATGTTGTCGACAAGGAAGGTCAGCACGCCTTCGTTGATTTCAAGATCAGCCACTTGGGCTACAGCTTCATCACCGGTACTTTCAAGGACCTGGACGGCAAGTTCAGCTTTGACGCTGCCAAGCCTGAAGACAGCAAAATCGAGTTCAACGTCCGTACCGCCAGCGTGTTCACCAACCACGCCGAACGTGACAAGCACATCGCCAGCAAAGACTTCCTGGACGTGGGCAAGTTTGCCGATGCCAAGTTCGTTTCCACCAGTGTTAAAACCACCGGTAAAAATGCTGCAGGCCAAGTCACTGCCGACGTAACCGGCGACCTGACCTTTCACGGTGTGACCAAGCCGATCGTGGTCAAGGCTACGTTCCTGGGTGAAGGCAAGGATCCATGGGGCGGCTACCGTGCCGGTTTTGAAGGCACCACCAGCTTCAACCGTCAGGACTTCGGCAAGCAGATGGACCTGGGCCCAGCGTCCAACACTGTTGAGCTGTACGTGACCTTTGAAGGTGTGAAAGCGAAGTAATTTTTCGCGGCTTCACAATCAAAACGCCGACCCTGGGGTCGGCGTTTTGCTGTCTGCCGGTTTATAAGCTGCCCTGATAGATCACAACGTGTTCTTTGAGCCAGGAGTGCAGTGAGGTTAATTGCGCTGAATGTTTGCTGCCGGCCGGCCATACCAGAAAGTAGCGCGAGGTGTGAATCGGCTCAATGTCGGTGAGCCTGACCAGTTCCCCGCGTTGAATCAGCGAATGGGCAATCGAACGACGGGTCAGCGCGACACCGTGCCCCAGCCTGACGGCTTCGAGCATCAATGTAGAGTCGGTGAACTCCAGCGAGGCTTGAGGGCGTTGCTCTTCCACGCCCGCTGCACCCAGCCAGATGGGCCAGCTCTCGCTGGCGTGCAGCAGCGGCTGCTCCAGGATGGCTTGCGCGGTGTCGGGCAGCACGCCGTGGTTGAAGTCGCGCGCCGCGACCACCAGCAGTGAATCACCCATCAGCGGTTCACAGTGCACATCAGGCCATTGCCCATTGCCGAAGCGGATCGCGCAATCGAGCGGACCTTGATCGAAGCTGGCGAATTCCATGCTCGACTCCAACCTCAGGTGCAGCTCCGGGTGGGCATTCCTGAAATCATGCAGGCGCGGCAGTAACCAATGCATGGCATAGGAGGGCAGCACCGACACGGTCAGTTGCGGGTGCTTGGTTTTTGCCATGAGTTTTTCCGTTACCCCCGCGATCTCACCCAGCGCCTGCCTGATTTGATAGGCATACACACGGCCCTCGTCAGTCAGCGCAAGGGCACGTTTGTTGCGCATCACCAGCGCCATGTCCAAGTACTCTTCAAGCGAACGGATCTGATGGCTGACGGCACTGTGGGTAACGTGCAGTTCGGCGGCGGCAAGGTTCACCTTGCCCAGCCGGGCCAATGCTTCGAAGGCTCGTAAGGCCGCGAGGGGAGGGAGTTTCAACGTGTGAATTCCTTTCACGGTAAAGCCTAATAATAGCCGCTATACGTGAAATGTGTGCGCTCCTGATAATGCGCGACCGGTGAGTTACTTAAATAACGTCGTGTTAAACAGTCAGGAGTTGTCAGTTGTGATAGATGAAATTCAAGCGTTTCTGAAAGACTATTTTAGTGTCTTGCAAACTCAGGACCTGAAGGCGTTCGATCAAGTGTTTCATCGGGGGTGCGTGTTATATAGCGCGCAAAACGCGGATGTGGTCGTGCGGCCATTTGCCGAGTACCGGACCATGGTTCAAGGCCGTCAGTCGCCGCAGGCAGGCGGTTTCCCGCAACTTGATGAAGTGCTGATGATTGATGTGATGTCCTCGGAAATGGCCATCGTGAAAGTGCGTTTGCGCTTGTTCAACAATGTAATGGTCGACTATTTGAACCTGATGAAAGTTGACGGTCGCTGGATGATCTTCGCAAAACTTTTTCATAAGGCGGGTGAAGCATCCGATCAATGAAAAAAAGCGCCAGATGCAAAAACGCCCCGAACAGTCGGGGCGTTTTTTTTGCCGTCTGAAACTCAGCGGTTGCGGGTCAGCAACGCTGGTTTCTCACCACGAGGGCGGCCTGGCAACTGATCCAGCTGCTCAGGTGTCGGGAAGCGGTCTGCTTTCGACTCCTTGTGGATGATCTTCGGCGCCGGGCCACCGCGCGGGTTCTGCACGGCCGGCTCGGACAAGCGTGGCTGGTCATCACGGGCGGGACGACGGTTGTTGCTGCGCGAATCTTCACGACGCGCCTGGCCGTCACGCGGTGCGCCATTACGCGGGCCGCTGCGTTTGGCAGGCGGAGTACCGGTGGTGCCGCCGCTGCTGTTGCGCGGGCCATTTTGACGGCCGCCTTGTGGCTGGCCGCCACGTGGGGCGCCAGTGCCAGCGCCCTGTGCCGGAGCACCAGGACGACGGCCACGGCCCTGGGCCGGTTTGGCCTGGGGCACGTAGTCAACGCGGTTACCGAAGTTATCCACGTCGTCGTCGAGGAACTCGTCCGGGGCGCGGTCGGCTGCCGCGCGTGGCGGCTGGCTTGGCTGGCGCTGTTCGCGGGCCGGGGTGCCTTCACGGGGTTTCTGCTCGCGGGCTGGGCGTTCGCCACGGCCGTTGGTGGGCGCTTTTTCCTTGCCGCCCTTGTCTTTGCCCTTGTCGCGACGGCCACCGCCACCACCGCCGCCGTTCGGGCCATCGCCCTTCGGACCGCGGGGGTTGCGTGGGTTACGCACGTCCGGACGCTCGCGCGCTTCAGGCTTCTCGGCCTCAACGGCGCTGGCATCGAAGCCCATCAGGTCGCCGTCGGCGATTTTCTGCTTGGTCATGCGTTCGATGCTTTTCAGCAGTTTTTCTTCGTCAGGTGCGACCAGGGAAATGGCCTCACCCGAACGCCCGGCACGGCCGGTACGGCCGATACGGTGCACATAATCTTCGTCGACGTTTGGCAGCTCGAAGTTGACCACGTGTGGCAACTGGTCGATATCCAGGCCGCGGGCGGCGATATCGGTGGCGACCAGGATGCGCACGGAACCGGCCTTGAAGTCGGCCAGTGCTTTGGTGCGCGCGTTCTGGCTCTTGTTGCCGTGGATGGCGACGGCGGTCAGGCCGTGCTTGTCCAGGTACTCGGCCAGACGGTTGGCGCCGTGCTTGGTGCGGGTGAACACCAGCACTTGTTCCCAGGCGCCGGCGGTGATCAGGTGTGCCAGCAGCGCACGCTTGTGGCTGGCGGCTAGGCGGAAGACGCGTTGCTCGATACGCTCGACCGTGGTGTTCGGCGGCGTGACTTCGATGCGTTCCGGGTTATGCAGCAGCTTGCCGGCCAGGGCAGTGATGTCCTGGGAGAACGTTGCCGAGAACAGCAGGTTCTGACGTTTGGCCGGCAGGCGGGCGAGGACCTTTTTCACGTCATGGACAAAGCCCATGTCGAGCATGCGGTCGGCTTCGTCCAGCACGAGGATTTCCACGTGGGACAAGTCGACGCTGCCTTGGCCGCACAGGTCGAGCAAACGACCCGGGCAGGCGACGAGCACGTCAACACCGCGGGACATGGCCTGAACCTGTGGGTTCATGCCGACGCCGCCGAAGATGCAGGCGCTGACGAACTTCAAGTCGCGGGCATACAGCTTGAAGCTGTCGTGCACCTGGGCGGCGAGTTCGCGGGTGGGGGTCAGGACCAGCACGCGCGGTTGGCGCGGGCCATGACGCTGGGATTTGTCTGGGTGACCATTGGGGAACAACCGCTCCAGAATCGGGAGGGCGAAACCACCGGTTTTACCAGTACCTGTCTGAGCCGCAACCATCAGGTCGCGACCTTGCAACACGGCGGGAATGGCCCGCTGTTGCACCGGAGTAGGCTCGGTATAGCCCGCTGCCTCGATGGCGCGGACTAAAGCCTCGGAGAGACCGAGGGAAGCAAAGGACATGAGTAATCCTGTTTTAGTTAGGGCTTGGCCCAAAGGGATAATCTTGCCGGGCGTGAATGGCGCTTAGGGGAGCGCAACCCCGTCCGGTCCTGCTGCGTCTGGCGGGCACTCCACCGGCTCGCGCGGGCTGAAAGCTGCGCAGTAGCTGGGTTAGGTGCCTTTTTCAAGACCTCAGCGGCCGGGCGTGAGCCTGGCGGAAAGGCCGGAGTATAACAGAGCAATCACGGCGCGCCGCTTTCCTGCTGCTCAACGGTGTGTTCTGAGGCAGTAATGGCTTGGACTCCGCCATATTTGGCACTCAAGATGGCGTACGCCGGCTCCTGTTTGAAGCGCTTGAGTTCGGCGGCGAAGCGCTGCACCAGCAGGTCCATGCCTGCGCCACGGCGTACGGCGAGAAACTGCGCCTGGCGGCTGACCACTAAAGGGGCCTGGCTGACCTTGTCTTCCAGGCCCATGGCCCTGATCACATGCTGGCCCACCCGGCGATCCGTAATTACCAGGTCAATGCGCCCCAGCGACAGCTTGCCGAAGTTGGCCTCGTGGCTGGGCGCCGGCTCGCGGTTGAACAACGTAGAGTCGCTGAAGGCGTCGCCATACAGGTAACCCGGCGAAGTACCCACGGTCAGCCCGCGCAAATCATCCAGGGTTTCGGCTGGGTGAGGGCGGTCGTTGGCGTAGAACAGCACAAACTCCACATCCGACAGCGGCTCACTGGGGTAGAGCAGCAACGCGTCGCGTTCATGGCTGTGGAAAATATCCAGCGCGCCGTCGGCGTGGCCTTGGTCGAGCATGGCCAGGCAGCGTTTCCAGGGCAGGAACTGCCACTCCACGTCCACGCCCAGACGTTGAAACACGATCACCGTGGTTTCGTAATCCAGGCCGCGCATGCTGCCGTTTTCGTCGTATACGTAAGGCGCCCAGGGCTCGGTGACAATGCGCAGTTTCTCGCCGTAAGCGGTGAGGCTCAGGCAAGTGAAAAGCACAGCGGTCAACAGCTTGAGAATGACGGGCATGCCCTGAGGTTACGACGCTCCAGCCCTAAAGAGAAGCTCTGGCACACGCATTCGCGGGCAAGTTGATGTGGCGCATTTAAAACAAAAAGGCCCTCGTATTGACGAGGGCCTTGGCGTATCGGAGCGAGCCTCAGCGTGGCAGCTTGAGGTTGTTCCAGATGGCCAGGCTCGGTTCAGCCTGGTTCAGGGTGTAGAAGTGCAACCCTGGTGCGCCACCTTGCAACAAACGCTCACACATCTCGCTGATAACCTGTTCACCGAAGGCCTGGATGCTCTTGACGTCGTCGCCATAGGCTTCCAGTTGCTTGCGCACCCAGCGTGGGATCTCGGCACCGCAAGCGTCGGAGAAACGCGCCAGCTTGCTGTAGTTGGTGATCGGCATGATGCCCGGCACGATTGGGATATTTACACCCATCGCGCGTACACGCTCGACGAAGTAGAAATAGCTGTCGGCGTTGAAGAAGTACTGGGTGATCGCGCTGTTGGCGCCGGCATTGGCCTTGCGCACGAAATTGTGCAGATCGTCTTCGAAATTACGTGCCTGGGGGTGCATCTCCGGGTACGCCGCCACTTCGATATGGAAGTGATCGCCGCTTTCTTCGCGGATGAAGCTCACCAGGTCATTGGCGTAGCGCAGCTCACCGCTGGCCATGCCCATGCCGGACGGCAGGTCGCCACGCAGGGCGACGATGCGCTTGATGCCGGCTTGTTTGTACTGGGTCAGCAGGCCGCGCAGGTCGGCCTTGCTGTCGCCCACGCACGACAAGTGCGGCGCGGCGGCAACTTTGGCTTCGCTTTCCAGCTGCAGCACGGTGTTGATCGTACGATCACGGGTCGAGCCGCCGGCGCCGTAGGTGCAGGAAAAGAAGTCGGGGTTGTAGCTGGCCAACTGCTTGGCAGTCGCCATCAGTTTTTCATGCCCAGCATCGGTCTTGGTCGGGAAAAACTCGAAGCTGTAGCGACGGTCTTGGGACATGGTAATAACCCTATGAAACTCAGATACCGGAAGTCATGCACCGATTTAATGTGGGAGCGGGC
>NZ_JACAPL010000009.1:218163-426802 GCF_013385735.1 Pseudomonas sp. D2002
GGGAGCGGGCCGGCTGCTTAGTAGCGGTAAGCGTGCGGCTTGAACGGACCTTCAACCGTCACGCCGATGTAGTCGGCCTGGGTCTTGGTCAGTTGAGTCACTACGCCGCCGAAGCCGCGGACCATTTCCAGGGCCACTTCTTCGTCGAGTTTCTTCGGCAGTACTTCTACGGTCAGGCGCTCGGCTTTCTGGGCTGGCGACAGGTCGGCGTATTTCTGGCCGAACAGGAAGATCTGCGCCAGTACCTGGTTGGCGAACGAGCCATCCATGATGCGGCTTGGGTGGCCGGTGGCGTTGCCCAGGTTAACCAAGCGGCCTTCGGCCAGCAGGATCAGGTAGTCATCGTTCTGCGGGTCGAATTCGCCAGCACCGGTACGGTGAACCTTGTGTACCTGTGGCTTCACTTCTTCCCATGCCCAGTTTTTGCGCATGAAAGCGGTGTCGATTTCGTTGTCGAAGTGACCGATGTTGCAGACCACGGCGCGCTTTTTCAGGGCTTTGAGCATGTTCGCGTCGCACACATTCACGTTACCGGTGGTGGTCACGATCAGGTCGATCTTGCCCAGCAGGGCTTTGTCGATGCTCGCTTCGGTGCCGTCATTGACGCCATCGATGAACGGCGAAACCACTTCGAAGCCGTCCATGCAGGCTTGCATGGCGCAGATCGGGTCAACTTCGGAAACTTTAACGATCATGCCTTCCTGACGCAGCGACTGGGACGAACCCTTGCCCACGTCACCATAGCCGATCACCAGGGCTTGCTTGCCCGACAGCAGGTGGTCGGTGCCGCGCTTGATCGCATCGTTCAGGCTGTGACGGCAGCCGTACTTGTTGTCGTTCTTGCTCTTGGTCACCGAGTCGTTGACGTTGATGGCCGGGATTTTCAGCTCGCCCTTGGCCAGCATGTCCAGCAGGCGGTGAACGCCAGTGGTGGTTTCTTCGGTCACGCCGTGAACGCGCTCGAGCACCTGCGGATAATCTTTGTGCAACAGTTCGGTCAAGTCGCCGCCATCGTCGAGAATCATGTTGGCGTCCCATGGCTTGCCATCCTTGAGGATGGTTTGCTTCAGGCACCACTCGTACTCTTCTTCGGTCTCGCCTTTCCAGGCGAATACCGGAATGCCGGCTGCAGCGATAGCGGCAGCGGCCTGGTCTTGAGTCGAGAAAATGTTGCAGGAGGACCAGCGTACTTCGGCGCCCAGGGCAACCAGGGTTTCGATCAGCACGGCAGTCTGGATGGTCATGTGGATGCAGCCGAGAATCTTCGCGCCCTTGAGCGGCTGCTCAGCGGCATACTTGCGACGCAGACCCATCAGGGCCGGCATTTCGGATTCGGCGATAAAGGTTTCGCGACGGCCCCATGCAGCGAGGGACATGTCGGCGACTTTGTAGTCGGTAAAATCTGCAGGCGTGATTACAGCGCTCATGAAGAGCCTCCATTCGTAGTGTGCGAATGGGCGCCGTTGTGCGTTTAGTATCCAGCTGGCTAACCAGGCCGGACAACGCCCCATCCGAGCCTGACAGGTCGAGCCTGCTGCAGCGCCCCTCGGACAGGTGGCGGGAGAACGGTATCAATCAGAGATGACCGTTTTGAAGCGGTGGCGATTATAGCTGTGTGCGCCAGACTTCCCAAGCCTTTCTGTCAGCCATATGAAGATCGCTCATCGGCTTGATAGGCAATGGTTCATAGAGCTTGGGCCCGCGCTCTGCCATGATGTTGCCCATCATTCGGCAAGACGCTTTGGAGTGACCATGAACTTCCACACCCGCAAATGGGTAAAACCCGAAGACCTCAACCCCAACGGCACCCTGTTCGGCGGCAGCCTGCTGCGCTGGATCGACGAAGAAGCGGCCATCTACGCGATTGTCCAATTGGGCAACCAGCGCGTGGTGACCAAGTACATCTCCGAAATCAACTTCGTCAGCGCCTCGCGCCAGGGCGACATCATCGAACTGGGCATCACCGCCACCGAGTTCGGCCGCACCTCCATCACCCTGACCTGTGAAGTGCGCAACAAGATCACCCGCAAAAGTATCTTGACCGTGGAAAAAATGGTTTTCGTCAACCTGGGGGAAGACGGCCTGCCGGCACCTCACGGCCGTACCGAGATCAAGTACGTGAAGGACCAGTTTCAGGAAGACGGCATCAGCGAATAACCCCGCTTCGGTTTGATTCGTTTCGGGATCATTCCCGACGGATTCTTTTTGGGCTCTCTCGTCACTCAGGACTACAACCTGTAGAGAGAGCCATGTATGAAAGTTTCCAATTCGTCTGCACCGAATCAACCTTCATTGCCTCAAAGCACCGGCCAGGACGTGAAAACGCCTCTGGTAAAAGGCGTGGGCGAGCGCAACCTGAGTGTGTATCGCCATAGCGATGGTCGGGTGGAGGTGATGCTGTCGCCGCCCCCTCCGGCCCATCTTGTGCTCAGCGGCGGTGGCGCCAAGGGCATCGCCTTTCCAGGGGTGGTGCAGGCGCTTGAAGAGGCCAACAAACTCTCGGGCATCAAGGTGATTTCCGGCTCTTCAGCCGGTGCTATTTCCGCAACGTTGCTCGCCAGTGGCATGGGCGCCAAGGCGTTTGGCACGCTGTCGAACAGCATTGACTTGCCCAGCCTGCTCAACAGCAAAGACCCTTTGACTGCCAAGCTGCAAACGCTCAGCTCCGAGCTGGGCAAGCTCGCCGGTCGTCTGCCCGGCCCTCCCGGCAATATTTCCCAACTGCTGCTGACGATGCTGCCGCGCCTGCAGACCGAGGCGCAGCCCTTGGAAGAGATGATGCGCAACGAATCGCGCAAATCGATTCTTGCCCATATCGCGGGCATGCCCCAGGCCACCCGACCCGCCGACGTCATGAAAATCGCCGACCGGCTCAACGCGGGCGGGGCGCCGACGTTTCGCGACCTTGAGGTGCTGAGCCGTCACATCCCGGCGATCAAGCAGCTCAACATCACCGGTACGGGCATGTTCGATGGGCGACCGCAGTTGGTGGTGTTCAACGCCAGCCTCACCCCGGATATGGACATCGCCCACGCAGCACGTATCTCGGGTTCGCTGCCGGGGCTGTTCAAGAGCCCGGCCGAGCAGGGCCATGAGTTCCAGGCGGCGGCCGAAGTCACGGCCTTTCAGGACGGTGGGCTGCTCGTCAACACCCCGGCTCCCGGCGTCATTGAGCGTTCGTTTCCGGAGAGCTCGTTGGGCAAGGACGAATCGTTGATCGTCAAATTCGAGCCCGAAAAGGCGACGACGGCCCAAACAAGCGGCGGTTTTTTCAGTCATCTTGGCGACCTCTTTACCGGTACGCCGCACGCGGCGGCAGATGCCTACCAAGAGGAACGGCTCGAATCGTATGCCGATCAGTCCGTCACGTTGCCGCTGAACACGGACAAAGGCGACTTTCGCGGCCTGCTCAATGGCACCGTCAACTTCACCATGACCCCCGAGCAAAAACAGCGGCTGCAGACCCTGGCTCGTCAAACGGTGGAGGGGCACCTGGAAAAGCGCGCACTGGTGCGTGAGCAGCATCCGTTCGCCTCCTTGGAAGATGCCGTGTTGGCGATGGACGATAAAATGCTGGCCAGTGTGCAGGATCAACTGCAGAAGGACCCGGCAGGCGCTGCGGCGTTGTTGTTTCGAAAGAACGCGCAGCAGGCGCTGCAAACGTTGGACAGTGCGATCACGCAAGCGAATCAAACCGGTACGTCTCTGGTGTTCACGCCACAGGTGACCTCGGCACTCCGTAATCTGGATGCGCTCGCGCGTCGGCCCGAGCATATCGAGTGGTTGGGGCGGCGGCTTAATGCCGCGGGCCAGCACAATTTTCAGCAATTGCTGCAAGTGGCGGCTAAACAGAAATCGGGCACTGACTCTGCGCTGTCCAAGGTCATGGCCAGTGGCGTGGCGCACATGCGCCGACGCGATATTGCGGTGAAGGCTGAAAACTTTGTGCGAGAGGTCATTTACCCATCGCTGTACCGTCCCGGCCAGCCGAAGTCCAATGTCGAGCTGTTGCGGCGTGCGGCGCGTGACTTGGGTGACGCAACCACGCCGGCGGAGTTCAACAGTGTGCTTGACGGCATCATTAAGCACTATAAAGCACGCAATAAGCCCTGGAGTAAGCCGCACAGCTCTACCACCGTAGAAATGGCTAAAGCCTGGCGCATACCGGTTTAGTCGTCTGGCCACTGAACAGCCACCGCCGCGGCGTGTCGTAGCTAAAAGCACCCCTCGGACTCGGTAAATCATGGCCACTCAAGCAGACGGTAAAACCCCCAACCTGTCGCAGGAAGAACAGCAAGACGTTGACAAGAACCAGCCGCCCCGCGCGGCGGTTCTGCATGAAATCATCCGTACTCAGGGTGATCAGGAACTGGAGCGCAGTGTCGCCGCCTTGTGGTGGTCGGCACTGGCGGCCGGGCTGACCATGGGCCTTTCGCTGATGGCCATGGGGTTGCTCAATTCCCGACTGCCCCAGGGCGAGGCCTTTAAGGTGATCGCCAGCTTCGGCTACTGCGCGGGCTTCCTCGCGGTGATCCTTGCGCGCCAGCAGCTGTTCACTGAAAACACCCTGACCGCCGTATTGCCGGTGATGAGCAAACCTACATGGAGCAATGCCGGGCGATTGCTACGGTTGTGGACAGTGGTGCTGGTGGGCAACCTGTGCGGCACCTTGCTGGTGGCCTATGTGATGCTGCACCTGCCGATCTTCGACACCAAGACCGACATGGCCTTTCTCGAAATCGGCCGCAAGATCATGGAAAACGACGCCGGCCAGATGTTTGCCAAGGGCATCATTTCGGGCTGGATGATCGCCACCATGGTGTGGATGATCCCGTCGATGGAAAGCGCCAAGATGTGGATCATCATCCTGATCACTTACTTGATGGCGTTAGGGGATTTCACCCACATCGTCGTCGGCTCGGCGGAAGTGTCTTACCTGGTGTTTGCCGGTGAGTTGCCGTGGAAGGACTTCTGGCTGGTGTTCGCCGGGCCGACCCTGGCGGGCAATATCATCGGTGGCAGTTTTATCTTTGCCCTGATCAGCCACGCGCAGATTCGCAGCGAAAGCAGCCTGCCAGGGAAAAAGGCTGCGGACCCGAGGCATCCGCAGCAGATCAACAAGGATCAGTGATGCTCAGGCGTGGCTTGGGGCTCGTCCCGGGTCACGCGCTTGACCAGCTTGCCGATGCTCAAACCCTGCAACAGGATCGACGACAGCACCACGATGTAGGTGATGCTCAGCAGCAGGTCGCGTTCCGGGCCCAGCGGCAAGGCCAGCGCCAGCGCCACTGAAACCCCGCCGCGCAAACCACCCCAGGTGAGAATGCGGATAGTGCCGCGCGGCACCGTGCGCCAGCGGCGCAGCAGCAGGATCGCCGGGGCCACGGTCAGCAGGCGTGAAAGCAGGATCGCCACGGCCAGCAAACTGGCGGCCAACACGTGCAGCCAGTTGAACGGCAACAGCAACAGCTCCATGCCGATCAGCGCAAACAGCAGGGCGTTGAGCATGTCATCGAGCAGCTCCCAGAAGCCGTCCAGGTAGCGCCGGGTCATGTCGTTCATCGCCAGCTTGCGCCCCAGGTTGCCGATGATCAGCCCGGCCACCACCATCGCAATGGGCGCCGATACATGCAGTTCGGTGGCCATTGCCGAGCCGCCAATCACTAGCGCGAGGGTCAGCATCACTTCGATCTGGTGTTGCTCGATGCTCTTGATCATCAAGTACACCAGGTAGCCGATCAGCCCGCCGAACACCACGCCGCCAACCGCCTCATGGGCGAACAGCATGGCGGTGGCGCCCACGGTCGGTGTTTCGCCCAGTTGCGCAATCCCCAGCAGCACGGTGAACACCACCACCGCCGTACCGTCGTTGAACAGCGACTCGCCGACGATGGTGGTTTTCAGCGGTTTCGATGCGTTGGCGGTTCGCAGCACGCCCAATACGGCGATCGGGTCGGTGGGCGAAATCAGTGCGCCGAACAGCAGGCAGTAAAGGAAGCTCACATGCCAGCCGAACAGGGCGAAGATGTAGTACGCCAAGCTGCCGATCACCACGGTGGCAATCAACACGCCGAAGGTCGCGAGCAGGCCAATGGGCCAGCGATAACTGCGCAAGTCATTCAAGTTGACGTGCAAGGCGCCGGCGAACAGCAGGAACGACAGCATCCAGTTCATCAGCAGATCGCCGAAGTCGATCTGGCCGATCAATTGTTGAATGCGCTCTTCCAGGCCTGGATAGCCGATGAAGCTCAGGCCTTGCAGGATCAGCGAAAACAGCAGGGCCGTGACCATCACACCGATGGTGGGTGGCAGGCCGATAAAGCGGTAGTTCACATACGTGAGCAGCGTGGTGAGGCAAATGAAGGCGGCGACAAGTTCAAGCATCCGGGGTCCTTGGAAGGTGGAGTGAGCGTTGGTTAGTGGGTGGATGGACCGCAGCAGTGGCGGGATGTTGCAAGCCAAGGGGCAAAAGGCCGGCAGAACCTTTTGCGGTGGCGTGGTTCATAGCGGTTAAGTGCGGTGTGGCATTTTTAGTGCTAAAACTCTAACCGCTGGCTAAAACTACAAAAGGAATCAGTGATGACGGTGGCTTTCTGGTGTGTGTTGATCGCAATTTTCCTGCCTTACCTGTGCACGGGTGTGGCCAAGTTCAGCGGCGGCAAGTTCGGGCCACGCCAGAACCACGACCCGCGTGCTTTCCTGGACACGCTCGAAGGGTTCGCCAAACGCGCCCACAGTGCGCAACTCAACAGCTTTGAAGTGACGCCGGCATTTGCGGCGGCGGTGATCATTGCGCACTTGGCCGGCACGGCGTCGCTGGTGACTATCAATGTGCTGGCGGTGATGTTTATCACCAGCCGCTTGCTGTACATCATTTGCTACCTGGCGGACTGGGCGATGCTGCGCTCGCTGGTGTGGTTCGTGGGCATGGCGCTGATTGCGAGTTTCTTCTTTGTTTCGATCTAAGGCGTAACACGAACACTCTGTGGGAGCGGGCTTGCTCGCGAATACGGTATGTCAGTCACCCGTTATGTTGGCTGATGCACCGTATTCGCGAGCAAGCCCGCTCCCACATTTGATCTTCAGTGCTCCTCAGGTCCCGGCAGGCGCGTCCGGCACATGCGGCAGCGCCGCGCCTTTTGGCCACAGCATCCAGATCTGCCCTTGCTGTTTCATATTTCCGGCCAATTCACCCGCCGCCTCACCGGTGCCCCAGAACAAGTCTGCGCGCACTTCGCCGGTGATTGCCCCGCCGGTGTCTTGGGCCGCGACAGGTCGGGCGATCGGCGAACCGTCGGGTTTGGTAGTCGATAACCACAACAGGCTGCCCAGCGGAATCACCTTGCGATCCACTGCCACGCTGTAACCGGCGGTCAGCGGCACATTCAGCGAACCGCGCGGGCCTTCGTTGCTGTCCGGGCGCGCGCTGAAAAACACATAGCTGGGGTTGCTCGCCAACAGCTGCGGAATACGTTGCGGGTTAGCCTTCGCCCAGGCGCTGATGGCGCCCATGGTCACGTCTTCTTTTTTCAGCTCGCCTTGCTCCACCAGCCAGCGGCCGATAGGGCGGTAGGGGTAGCCGTTCTGGTCGCCGTAACCCACACGCAGTTGGCGCCCACCGGCCAGTTGAATGCGCCCGGAGCCCTGGATTTGCAGGAATTGCAGGTCCATCGGGTTGGTCAGCCAGGCAATCGGTTTAGCGGTGGAGCCTTGGCCGTTGATGGTGCTGGCATCGTCATAAGGCTTGAGCACGCGACCTTCGAGGCGACCGCGCAGGCGCTTGCCCTTGAGTTCCGGGTAGATGCTTTCCAGGTTGACGATGATCAGGTCATCCGGCACGCCATACACCGGCACATGGGCGGTGGCGGTTTCGGTCAGGCTGCCGGGGTACACCGGTTCGTAGTAGCCGGTGATCAAGCCATTCGGCGTGTTGTCAGCCGAGCGCAGGCCGAACACATCCAGGCGTTCCTTGAGAAAGCCGCGAACCGCCACGGCATTGCCCGGCACGGCGGCGGCGGCTGCACAGGTCGCGCCCCAGACCGGGTCAGCCTTGAGGCGTTGGCAGGCGCTACGCCAGGATTCAAACCCGGCCAGCAGGTCGCTGTCGGAAACGGTGGGTAGCGCCTCCCACGGTGCGCTCACGTAGGTGGCGACAGCGTGGGGCTTAACGGTTTCATCTTTGCCGGCGTCTTTGCCGCCATCGCAGCCGGCGAGCAACGCGATCATCGGCAGAGCCCATACCAGGCGGCGGCTCCAAGGTTTCGAGGTGACATTCATGCACGTAATTCCTGAAGCGATTGCCCGCGCTTCAACGGCGGCGGGCAACCCTTATTATTAATAGGGCTATTGGTCTTTGCGGGCGGGGCGAGGATACTGGCCGCCGTTTCCCGTGACCTTGAAGCCATGATGACTTTTAAAAAACTGACCCTGGTATTGCTGGCCTGCCTGACCTTGTCCGCCTGCGGCGGTGTCGATCCGAACTCGCCTTTGGGTCAGCGCAAGGCGATTTTCAAACAGATGCTCAAGACCGGTGAAGACCTGGGCGGCATGTTGCGTGGGCGTATCCCGTTCGACGGGGCTAAATTCGCCGAAGGCGCAGTCAAGCTCGATGCGTTGTCCCACGAACCGTGGAAGCATTTCCCAAGCGTACGCGAGGAAGATCACACCAGCGCCAAGGATGACGTGTGGCAGCAACAGGCACGCTTCCAGGAGCTGGCCCGAAACCTTGAAGCGGCCACCGGTGAATTGGTGGTCGCAAGCCAGGTGCAGCCTTACAAGGCCAGCAACCTGGGGCCTGCCGTGCAGAAAGTCGAAGATGCCTGCACGGCCTGCCATAAACAGTTCCGGGACCACTGACCGGGTTTACTGGTCGAGTTCTTCGACGGCGTTCTGCAGGTCTTTGCGCGACTGGGCGAGCTTGTCTTTGCGTTTGTTGATCTTGTCGGCGTCGCCTTTTTTCATCGCTTTGTCGAGGTCGGCCTGACGGCGGCTGACTTCGTGCTTGGCGTCGAGCACTTTGTTTTCACGCTCTTTGCGCAAGGATGCGTCGGTGCAGTTGGCGGTGACTTCGCTCAGGGCTTTTTCCAGGCCGGCTTGCTGTTCACTGTTGCCATGGGCCTTGGCTTGGTCGATCTGAGCACTGATGGCCTGGCGCTTGGCGGCGCAGCCTGTCAGTTGTGGCGCTTCTTCGGCAGCCAGCAGCGGGGCGCTCATGAGGCTTGCAAAGGTGAGCAGGGCAAACGGTGCGAGGAATTTCATGTAAGGCTCCAGAGTCGCAATCAAATGGCAGGATGAATTCTGCCGGGGGTTAAAGGTGGCGAGCCGGGTTCAAAACCCGTCGATTCCCGCCACACGTAATGTTTCAGCCAATGCTTGTACCTGCGGGTCGCGAAAAAAAGCGCTCAGTTGCGCCGCGCGGCCCGCGCCGATGCCGTCGGTAGCCAGCCAGGCCTGGGTGTCTTTGGCAGCCAGGGTTTGCCAGCCGCCATCCAGATCGTTGCGTGCTGAAGGCGGTAAGCCCAAGGCTTTGAGCCATTGTGCAAAAGGCCGTTGCCGTGCGCTTTGAATGCTCTCGAGCAATCGCGCACGGCTGCGATCACCGAAGCCATCAATGTTAGCAAGCTCTGCCGCATCCAGGGTCAACCAATCGAGAAAGCCTGCGATTAGACCGGCCTGGATCAATATGTTCCACGTTTCGCGCCCTACGTGCGGCAAGGCCAAACCCTGGTTACCGCTCAGCCAGGTCAGGCGAGCGAGCAGTTGCTCCTCGCAGCCGGGGGCCAGCTGAAAGCAGCTCAAGGAATGAAAGTCTCGAGGGTTGGGTACTTGCACCGGCACCCTTGTCTCGTTGCGCAGAATCACTTGGTCCAGTCGAGGAATCACTTGGCCGGCCAGGGTGATGGACACCTGGTCACCGGGCCGGATATCCAGCGCATGCCAGCGTTTCAGGGAGCCGACGCTGACACGACTGATGTGTCGATCGTCCAGTCGCACCGGCTCCAGCTCCAGGATCGGGGTAATGCGCCCTGTGCGGCCGATTTTGAATTGAACCTTGCGCACCAGCGCCAGTGCCTTGGCGGCCGGGTACTTCCAGGCGACCGCCCAGTAAGGCGCGCTGACTTGCCAGCGTTTGGCTGGCGCGCGCGACGCCTGGTGCAACACCACGCCATCGCTGGCGAAGGGCAAAGGTTGGTTGTACCAGTAGGTGCGCCAGTGTGCGACGTCAGCGATGTTTCGGATCGACTGGCTGTAGCGGCTGCTGTCGGTGAAGCCCCATCGTGCCAGTCTCGCCAGGCGCTCGGTAAAGTCAGCTGGGCCGTCAGGCCAGGCCCAGACAAACAAGCCGATGCCGGCCGCCTCGGCGTGGCTCAGCTGTCGGCGGTGCATCAGCCCGGCCACTTTGCTGCGTGCATTCACCCCGCCGTCGGTTGACTGCACATGCTCGTCGAGGCGCCAATAGAGTTCGCCTTGCAGCACCAGGTCGATGGGGTCAGGCAGTTGCTGGACGATGCCGGGGATTTGGCGCGCGGCAGTCGACCAATCCTGGCCGAGCAGGCCGTTGCCTCGGCTGATGAGTTGGCTCAACTTGCCCTTGCGATACACCAATGTCACCGCAACACCGTCGACTTTGGGTTGAATCCACACGTCTTGGCGGGTCTTGAGCCAGTCATCGACAGCCTGCTCGTCAAGCAGCTTTTCCAGGCCGGTATGAGCGATCGGGTGAGCCTGCGTGCCCCGCGCGGTGGCCAGGGGGTTATCCGCCGCTGGCGCGGGTTGGGCAAAGCATTCTCGCCAGTGCGCCAGGCGCAGTCGGGCCTGATCGTAGAGCTCATCACTGACGGGGGATTGGCCGAGTCGATGATAGCTGTCATCCCACAGCTTGATCTGTTCAGCGAGGGTGCTGACCTGTGATCGAGCGTCCTCGGGGCAAACTTCAGCCCACGCCGAAAAAGGCAGGGCGCTGAGTAAAAGAGCAATCAGTAACCGCATCATGAGCATCCTTGCTCGGAAAGGGTGCCCAGCCTAAATGATCCAGACAGCCACAAAAAAGCCCCGACGGCGCGGGGCTTTTTACCGGGTGTTTCTGCTTACTTGAACAGACCGCCCAAGGCTTTCACTGGATCGTTCTTGTCAGCCTTGGCTTCCTGCGTTTGCTGCTTGGCGTCGACTTTTGCCTGGGACTCAGCCAATTTGTTGCAACCTTTGTTGACCTGGTCCTGCGCCGCTTTAAAGGCTTTCACTTTCAGCGTGTCGTTGGCAGCCTCGGCAGCATCGATCTTGGCTTGCAGGTCTTTGGCTTGCTGCTGGCAATTGCCGGAAGTGCCGCTCAGTTGGGAGCTCAGGGCACCACCCAGGGCGCTCAGGTCGGCGGCGTGGGCAGGCAGGGCCAACAGGTTGAGCAGAAGGGCGGCAGGGGCGAGCGTGGAAATGCGCATGAAAACCTCAATGTTCGATTGCCTGCGCGCTTATGTATCCCGGGCTGGCGCAGGGCAATATCCAAGTAAGGTGAAGGGCCCGAGAGGGCGCGGATTCTAGAGGGCCATCATTTGGCCTGCAAGTATTGGATCCAAAAATGTAAGCGCCCTCCGCAAATCATTCGACAATAAAAAGCCCCGCCGGGCGAACCCGGCGGGGCTTTTGGTGTGACGCGTGCTTACAGGCCGGCAGCAGTGCGCAGGTCGTTGGCGCGGTCGGTTTTTTCCCAGGTGAACGTGGTGAAGGTGTCGTTACCGACGGTCTTCTGCGCAGGGGTACGACCGAAGTGGCCGTAGGCTGCGGTTTCCTGGTACATCGGGTGCAGCAGGTCGAGCATGGTGGTGATCGCGTAAGGGCGCAGGTCGAAGATCTCACGCACCAGCTTGACGATCTTGTCATCGCTGATCTTGCCGGTACCGAAGGTATTCAGCGAGATCGACGTAGGCTGGGCCACGCCGATAGCGTAGGACACCTGGATTTCGCAACGCTCGGCCAGGCCGGCCGCGACGATGTTCTTGGCCACGTAACGACCGGCGTAGGCGGCGGAACGGTCAACCTTGGACGGGTCTTTGCCGGAGAACGCGCCACCGCCGTGACGGGCCATGCCGCCGTAGCTGTCGACGATGATCTTGCGACCGGTCAGGCCGCAGTCGCCCACCGGGCCGCCGATGATGAACTGGCCGGTCGGGTTGATGTGGAACTGGGTGTCCTTGGTCAGCAGTTCGGCAGGCAGCACGTGCTTGACGATCAGCTCCATCACGCCTTCGCGCAGGTCGGCGTAGGACACATCCGGGTTGTGCTGGGTCGACAGCACGACAGCGTCGATACCGACGACTTTGCCGCCTTCGTAGCGGCAGGTCACCTGGGACTTGGCGTCCGGGCGCAGCCATGGCAAGGCCCCCGATTTACGCGCTTCGGCCTGACGCTGCACCAGTTGGTGCGAGAAAGTGATCGGTGCCGGCATCAGCACGTTGGTTTCGTTGCTGGCATAGCCGAACATCAAGCCTTGGTCGCCGGCGCCCTGATCTTCAGGCTTGGCACGGTCTACACCTTGGTTGATGTCGGGCGACTGCTTGCCGATGATGTTCATCACGCCGCAGGTCGCGCCGTCGAAGCCGACGTCGGAGCTGTTGTAGCCAATCTTGGTGATTACGTCACGGACGATCTGTTCCAGGTCGACCCAGGCCGTGGTGGTCACTTCGCCGGCGATGATCGCCACGCCCGTTTTCACCAGAGTCTCGCACGCCACACGGGCGAACTTGTCTTCAGCAATGATGGCGTCCAGCACCGCATCAGAAATCTGGTCGGCGATTTTGTCCGGATGCCCTTCAGACACGGACTCGGAGGTGAAAAGGGAGTATTCGCTCATCTCGATGTTTTCCTGATATTTACCGATGGTGAGTGTCGCCAGCCGGCCGCTGAAAGTGGCGGACCTGAATCTGGAAACCATTACGTAAACCTACATAGAGGCTTTCCCCGGGAACGAGTCCCGCAGCGGTGGCCCAACGGGCCAGATCGTCCTGTTCAAACCCCAACCAGAGATCACCGCAGGCCTCCTTGGCCCAACTCTGGTTGTGGCTGCATAAATCTGTGACCAGCAGGCTACCGCCGGGTTGCAGCAAATTTGCCATCTGCTTCAGGGCGTCGGCGGGGGCGGCAAAATGGTGCAAGACCATGTTCAGCACCACGCAGTCGGCCCGCAGGTTTGTGTCATTCAACGCGTCGGCCAGCTGCAGGCTGACGTTGCTCAACGCTTCGCGCTCGCAGAGCTGGCGCGCCAATTCAAGCATCGCCGGGCTGTTGTCCAGCGCCGTGACCTGGGCAAAGCGGCGCGCCAGTTCCGGCAGGAAACCGCCGTCGCCAGGGCCGACTTCCAACGCCGTCGCCTCATCACTGAAGACCAGCTTGTCCAACAGCGCCAGTACGCTTTCACGGTATTGGGGCAAGCCGGCGATCAGGTCCTGTTGGGCGCGAAACTTCTCGGCAACCCGTGAGAAAAAGTCCTGGCTGGCCGCAGCGCGTTGCCCGTGGACCTGGGCGATGCGCGACTGCACATCGCTGGGCAACCCCAACCCGTCCACCTCTTCAAGCAGCGCGGCGTGCAGCTTGCCGCCAAGCAACTCGGTGTGGGGCAGGGCGCGGCGGTAAAAAATCGCGTTGCCTTCACGGCGTGTGGCCACCAGGTCGGCCTGGGACAGGACCTTGAGGTGGTGGCTCATCCCGGACTGGCCGATGGCGAAGATTTGCGCCAGCTCCAGCACGCCGAAAGAATCGTTGGAGAGCGCGCGTAATACGTTCAGGCGCAACGGATCACCCGCGGCCTTGCACAAGGCTGCCAGTTCATCGCCGTCGTCGGGACGCAAGGTGGGCGCAGATAGGTTCATAAGGCCAGCAGTCTAGTGACGGGTGGAAATCACCGCAAGGCCAATATCAAAAAGTTTTGATATTGGTCGATAATCGGTGGTTATAAGCAGCCGCTATAACCTTTAGACGAAGCAGTGGCGCTTTTCTGCAAGCGATTGCCGGCCAAACCGCAGGAAAAACACCGTCAAGTGACTATCTGTCATTGCCCGCAGGCGGTGGCTGAGGGAAAATGCCGGTCCTTTTTTCCGTTTCTTTTTCTCAAACCCCAGGAGATCAGCGATGCCCAGCCGTCGTGAGCGTGCCAACGCCATTCGTGCCCTCAGCATGGATGCCGTGCAAAAAGCCAACAGCGGCCATCCCGGTGCCCCGATGGGCATGGCGGATATCGCCGAGGTACTTTGGCGTGACTACCTGAAACACAACCCTAGCAACCCGTCGTTCGCCGACCGTGACCGCTTCGTGCTGTCCAACGGCCACGGCTCGATGCTGATCTACTCGCTGCTGCACCTGACCGGCTACGACGTCACCATTGATGACCTCAAGAGCTTCCGCCAGCTGCACAGCCGCACGCCGGGCCACCCTGAATTCGGCTACACCCCAGGCGTCGAGACCACCACCGGTCCCCTGGGCCAAGGCCTGGCCAACGCTGTCGGCTTCGCGCTGGCTGAAAAAGTGCTGGGCGCGCAGTTCAACCGTCCTGGCCACAACATCGTCGACCACCACACCTACGTGTTCCTGGGTGATGGCTGCATGATGGAAGGCATTTCCCACGAAGTCGCTTCCCTGGCCGGTACCCTGGGCCTGGGCAAGCTGATCGCCTTCTACGATGACAACGGCATCTCCATCGACGGCGAAGTCGAAGGCTGGTTCACCGACGACACCCCGAAGCGTTTTGAAGCCTACAACTGGCAAGTCATCCGCAACGTCGACGGCCACGATCCGGAAGAGATCAAGACCGCCATCGACACTGCCCGCAAGAGCGAGCAGCCGACCCTGATCTGCTGCAAGACCACCATCGGTTTCGGTTCGCCGAACAAGCAAGGTAAAGAAGACTGCCACGGCGCCCCATTGGGTGACGCGGAAATCGCCTTGACCCGCGAAGCGCTGAAGTGGAACCACGGCCCGTTCGAAATCCCTGCCGACATCTACGCCGAGTGGAGCGCCAAGGAAAAAGGCCTGGCGACCGAAGCCGAGTGGGACCAGCGTTTCGCTGCCTACTCCGCCGAATTCCCGGAGCTGGCCAACGAATTGGTTCGCCGCCTCGCCGGTGACCTGCCTGCCGACTTCTCGGAAAAAGCCTCGGCCTACATCGCCGAAGTCGCGGCCAAGGGCGAGACCATCGCCAGCCGTAAAGCCAGCCAGAACACCCTGAACGCCTTCGGCCCGTTGCTGCCGGAAATTCTCGGCGGTTCGGCTGACCTGGCCGGTTCCAACCTGACCCTGTGGAAAGGTTGCAAAGGTGTCTCGGCTGAAGACGCCAGCGGCAACTACATGTACTACGGCGTGCGCGAATTCGGCATGAGCGCGATCATGAACGGCGTGTCCCTGCACGGCGGCCTGGTGCCTTACGGCGCGACCTTCCTGATGTTCATGGAATACGCACGTAACGCGGTACGTATGGCTGCGCTGATGAAGAAGCGTGTGATTCATGTGTACACCCACGACTCCATCGGCCTGGGCGAAGACGGCCCGACGCACCAGCCGGTCGAGCAACTGACCAGCCTGCGTACCACGCCGAACCTGGATTGCTGGCGCCCAGCCGACGCGGTCGAATCCGCAGTGGCCTGGAAGCACGCCATCGAGCGTAAGGACGGCCCTTCGGCGCTGATCTTCTCGCGTCAGAACCTGCAGCACCAAGTGCGTACCGACGCGCAGATCGCCGACATCAGCCGTGGCGGTTATGTGCTGAAAGACTGCATTGGCGAGCCGGAGCTGATCCTGATCTCCACCGGTTCCGAAGTGGGCCTGACTGTTCAGGCGTACGACAAACTGACTGCCCAAGGCCGCAACGTCCGTGTTGTGTCCATGCCGTGCACCAGCGTGTTCGAAGCCCAGGACGCCGGCTACAAGCAATCGGTTCTGCCTTTGCAGGTCAGCGCGCGTATCGCCATCGAAGCGGCTCACGCCGACTACTGGTACAAGTACGTGGGCCTGGAAGGCCGCGTGATCGGCATGACCACCTACGGTGAGTCGGCGCCGGCGCCAGCGTTGTTCGAAGAGTTCGGTTTCACCCTGGAAAACATCCTGGGTCAGGCTGAAGAGCTGCTGGAAGACTAAGGCTGTAAATTGAGGTGGCTGTACTGGCCCCTTCGCGAGCAAGCCCGCTCCCACATTAGATCGGGTTCACATAGTTTCAATTGTGAACCCATTCCAAATGTGGGAGCGGGCTTGCTCGCGAAAGCGGTCTAACAGCCACCCCATTACCCAAGGTAATCGAGAACCCCATGCCCCAACCGCGTCCCTACAAAGTTGCACTCAACGGCTACGGCCGCATTGGTCGTTGCGTCTTGCGTGCTCTGTTCGAGCGAGGGGCGGCGGCCGGGTTTGAAATTGTCGCGATCAATGATTTGGCCGACATGGCCAGCATCGAATACCTGACACGCTTTGACTCCACCCACGGCCGCTTCCCTGGCGAAGTGCGGGTTGAAGGCGATTGTCTGCATATCAATGGCAACTGCGTGCAGGTCTTGCGCAGTGCCACCCCCGAAGGCATCGACTGGAAAGCACTGGGCGTCGACCTGGTGCTGGAATGTTCGGGTGTCTACCACACCCGTGCCGATGGCCAGCGTTTTCTCGACGCCGGCGCGCCGCGTGTGCTTTTTTCCCAGCCGATGGCCAGCGAGGCGGATGTCGACGCCACCATCGTCTACGGCATCAACCAGGACTGCCTGACCGGCAACGAGCTGCTGGTGTCCAACGCGTCCTGCACCACCAACTGCAGCGTGCCGCTGTTGCGCCTGCTGGATCAGGCGATTGGCCTGGATTACGTGTCGATCACCACGATTCACTCGGCGATGAACGACCAGCCGGTGATCGACGCCTATCACCATGAAGACCTGCGCCGCACCCGCTCGGCGTTCCAGTCGGTGATTCCGGTGTCTACCGGCCTGGCGCGTGGCATCGAAAGATTGTTACCGGAACTTGCCGGGCGAATTCAGGCCAAAGCCGTACGGGTGCCGACGGTGAACGTGTCCTGCCTGGACATCACCATGCAAACCGTCAGCGACACCGATGCCACTGAGGTCAACCGGATATTGCGCGACGCCGCCACCAGCGGCCCGCTCAAGGGCCTTTTGGCCTACACCGAGTTGCCGCACGCCAGTTGTGATTTCAACCATGACCCGCATTCGGCGATTGTCGATGCCAGCCAGACCCGCGTTTCCGGCCCACGGCTGGTGAACATCCTGGCTTGGTTCGACAACGAATGGGGGTTTGCCAACCGAATGCTGGATGTTGCGGAACATTATCTGCACATCGCCTCTAAACAACCTCAACAGTAACTCAGGAACTGCGACCCATGACCGTGTTGAAGATGACCGACCTCGATCTGCAAGGTAAGCGCGTGCTGATCCGCGAAGACCTCAACGTCCCAGTCAAGGACGGTGTTGTCACCAGCGATGCGCGAATCCTGGCTTCGCTGCCGACCATCAAGCTGGCCCTGGAAAAAGGTGCGGCCGTGATGGTCTGCTCCCACCTGGGTCGCCCGACCGAAGGTGAGTTCTCCGCCGAAAACAGCCTCAAGCCTGTAGCCGAATACCTCAGCAAAGCCCTGGGCCGCGATGTGCCGCTGGTGGCTGACTACCTGGATGGCGTTGACGTAAAAGCCGGCGACATCGTGCTGTTCGAAAACGTGCGCTTCAACAAGGGCGAGAAAAAGAACAGCGACGAGCTGGCCCAGCAATACGCGGCCCTGTGCGATGTGTTCGTGATGGACGCTTTCGGTACTGCGCACCGCGCCGAAGGTTCGACCCACGGCGTGGCCAAGTTCGCCAAAGTCGCCGCAGCCGGCCCATTGCTGGCCGCTGAACTGGATGCACTGGGCAAGGCCCTGGGCGCTCCGGCCCAGCCTATGGCTGCCATCGTTGCCGGCTCCAAGGTTTCCACCAAGCTGGACGTGCTCAACAGCCTCAGCCAGATCTGCAACCAGTTGATCGTCGGCGGCGGCATTGCCAACACTTTCCTGGCCGCAGCCGGGCACCCAGTGGGCAAGTCGCTGTACGAGCCGGACCTGCTCGACACAGCCCGCGCCATCGCTGCCAAAGTCAGCGTGCCGCTGCCGGTGGACGTGGTAGTTGCCAAGGAATTCGCTGAAAGCGCCGAAGCCACCGTCAAGCTCATCGCTGATGTGGCGGCTGACGACATGATCCTGGACATCGGCCCGCAAACCGCAGCCAACTTCGCCGAGCTGCTGAAGTCGTCCAAGACCATTCTGTGGAACGGCCCGGTTGGCGTGTTCGAGTTCGACCAGTTCGGCAACGGCACCAAAGTACTGGCCCACGCCATCGCTGAAAGCTCGGCATTCTCCATCGCCGGCGGTGGCGATACCTTGGCGGCCATCGATAAATATGGCGTTGCTGACCAGATCTCCTACATTTCTACCGGTGGCGGCGCATTCCTCGAATTCGTCGAGGGCAAAGTGCTGCCGGCTGTTGAAGTGCTGGAAACCCGGGCCAAAGGCTAAGGCTCGTGATCCGGAAAAGGAGTATTCCCATGATCAAGTCGTTGGCACTGGTGATCGCAGCGGGCCTGTTGGCCGGCTGCGGCAGCACGCCAAGCGCTAAGCCTGTGGCCGCAGAGCCTGCGCCAGGGCAAAAAAAGAGCTGCTACCAGGCTGACTGGCAAGCTGAAACCATGCCGGTGATCAACAAGCGCATCGGCAATGAGCGGTTGGAGAAATACGACGCCGCGCCCAACGGTCAGGAACAGGGTTGCCCCTGACGGGTCTGATCAACTAACCGACAGCAGTGGCGGCCCTTGGGCCGTCGTTCGAGGATTGGCAATGAAAGGCGTTTTCGCCCTGGCAGCCCTGGCTCTATTGGCCGGTTGCAGCAGCATGAACATGTTCAACAAGGCAGAGCCTGCCGACAAGTGGACCACCTGGACCTGCGACAGCAAGGCCGAGGTCAACTGGCGCTTTGCCAACCAGGCCCGCTCCGAAGTGGATGTACGCCTCGGCGGTTCGGACCAGGTTTATCGCCTTAAACAGGACGTCGCTGCCTCGGGCGTGCTGTACAGCAATGACCAGCTGGCGTTTCATCAAAAAGGTGAGGAAGGCCTGATCTACTGGGTAGCCACCGATGATTTGATCGGGCGAGGCTGCAAAGCCCAGTAAGACGAACACGATCTCGAATGTGATGAGATCAAAATGTGGGAGCGGGCTTGCTCGCGAATGCGGTGGGTCTGTAATGAATGTGTTTGCTGATACAGCGCTTTCGCGAGCAAGCCCGCTCCCACAGTAGATCCGGTTCAAAAGTGAGATGGATTTTGAATCGGACGCAGCAATAACGATTCAGCAAGCCAGGCATGCAAACCCTGGCCTGCAATAACTTGAATAGCAGCCGCCGCTACGGCAGGCTTGCACGATTAACGACCCACGATCGGGAGAGACAACACAATGGCACTTATCAGCATGCGTCAAATGCTGGACCACGCAGCCGAGTTCGGCTACGGCGTCCCAGCCTTTAACGTCAACAACCTTGAGCAGATGCGCGCCATCATGGAAGCCGCTGACAAGACCGACTCCCCAGTGATCGTCCAGGCTTCGGCCGGTGCCCGCAAATACGCCGGCGCGCCATTCCTGCGTCACCTGATCCTCGCTGCGATCGAAGAATTCCCGCACATCCCGGTGTGCATGCACCAGGACCACGGCACCAGCCCTGACGTGTGCCAGCGCTCCATCCAACTGGGCTTCAGCTCGGTGATGATGGACGGCTCCCTCGGCGAAGACGGCAAGACCCCAACCGACTACGAGTACAACGTACGCGTGACCCAACAAACCGTGGCCATGGCTCACGCCTGCGGCGTTTCGGTTGAAGGCGAGCTGGGCTGCCTGGGCTCGCTGGAAACCGGTATGGCCGGCGAAGAAGACGGCATCGGCGCCGAAGGCGTGCTGGATCACAGCCAAATGCTGACCGACCCGGAAGAAGCCGCCGACTTCGTCAAGAAGACCCAAGTTGACGCCCTGGCCATCGCCATCGGCACCAGCCACGGCGCCTACAAGTTCACCAAGCCGCCTACCGGCGACGTGCTGGCCATCGACCGCATCAAGGAAATCCACAAACGCATCCCGAACACCCACCTGGTGATGCACGGTTCTTCCTCGGTGCCACAAGAGTGGCTGGCGATCATCAACCAATACGGCGGCGACATCAAAGAAACCTACGGCGTGCCGGTTGAAGAAATCGTCGAAGGCATCAAGTACGGCGTGCGCAAGGTCAACATCGACACCGACCTGCGTTTGGCATCCACCGGCGCCATGCGTCGCCTGATGGCCACCAACCCGAGCGAATTTGACCCACGTAAATTCTTCGGCGCCACCGTAACCGCCATGCGTGACGTGTGCATCGCACGTTACGAAGCCTTTGGTACTGCCGGTAATGCTTCGAAGATCAAGCCGATCTCGTTGGAAGCGATGTATCAGCGTTACCTGAAAGGCGAGTTGAACGCTAAGGTGAACTGAACCTCAGGCGTTTAAACAAAAGCCCGCAGCGATGCGGGCTTTTTTGTGGCTGTGAATGAGTCGACGTAAGGTTATTTTAAATGTCCGTCATAGCGGACATAATCGAATAAATTTGTTAAAAAGTCCTATATGGGTGACATTTTGCTGATCACCAATCCCCCTTCATTTGGCGAGCGGCTCAAACAGCTGCGCCGAGCCAAGAAATTTAGCCAGCAACAGCTCGCGGAAAAAGCTCGATGCAGTCGCAAGACGATCATTGATCTTGAGGCGGGGGAAAACGTCGCTATGTATACCGTCTTCAGGGTTATCAGCGCCCTTGGCATGGCGCTGGAAGTCGTTGACCGGCGAATCGACCTTAAATCCCTTGCCGAACTGGTCGAGCACGATGAGTAAAATCAAGTTACTCAACATCACTACGCCTCAAGGCATGGCCGGCGAACTGTCCAGGGGCTCACAGTTTTCGTTTGCTTACGCCTCTGCGCAGGCTTCCCGCGAAGTGTCACTGGTGATTCCATATGACCCGACGCCAGTGGTCAGCAACGTATTGCATCCGATTTTTGATATGAATGTGCCGGAGGGCTTCCTGGCTGATCAGATTAAGCGTCGTATGGCCAAGCACATGCAAGTGGACGAAATGCGCTTGCTGTCGATCATCGGCGGCAACCAGATTGGTCGACTGAGTTACGCGAACCCCATTGAGGCTTCTGCGCCAGTGAGGGCGCAGGTCGGGTTACAGGAAATTCTGTCTGCGGATACCTCACAGGGCGTGTTCGATTTCCTCGTTGAGACCTATTTCGAGTCAGGTATTTCCGGGGTACAGCCGAAGGTGTTGGTGCCTGATCTGGATAAGCTGACAGGCAATCGTAAAACGATGCTCAGTTCCGACTTGATCGTGAAGTCCGGCGCTGATGAATATGCTCACTTGGCTCAGAATGAATTTCTCTGTTTGGAAGCTGCTCGCCTCGCCGGCTTGGAAACGCCGCGTTTCTGGCTGTCGGAAGGGGGCGATCTCTTTGTCATGGAGCGCTTTGATCTGACTGAATCTGGCAGGTTGGGTTTTGAGGATATGGCGGTGTTGTTGGGGCTGAACAAAGACCCTCACGATAACTACAAATACTCCCAAAGCTACGAAACGCTTGCTGCGGTGATCAACGAAGTTTGCCGGCACGGCGATGTGCTGCGTGAGCTTGAACGTTTTTTCTCATACGTTTGCTTGTCGGTCATGGTGCGCAATGGCGATGCCCACCTGAAAAATTTCGGTGTGCTCTATACCCACCCTGGAGCCCCTGAAACCGTGCAGTTGGCCCCTGTATTCGACGTGACGACCACTACCGTGTACGAGAATTACAATCCCAAGTCTGGTCAGTCACTGGTCGACCGCACCTTGGCTATCAAGATGAACAAGGTGAAGGCCTATCCGGATCGTCAGCAACTGATCGAATTTGGCCGCAAGCACTGCGGTGTGGCAAACCCAGGGATGATTATTGAGCGAATCAGCGACGCCATGTCTGAGGCACTACGCGCTCATCAAGTAAGAATTGACGTTGAACTGTTTACAACGATGCAGAAAGAATGGGACGCAGGCCGTACGATGGCACTGCATGACTCTGTTGCGTCGGGTATGCGGCGAAAGCCAGTGGTAACACGTGCGCCTTAAGAGCCTACGAAAAGCCCGCAGCGATGCGGGCTTTTTTGTGGCTTGGATTTAATCAGGCCGCGTCAGGCTTATCGAAACCACGGTGTTCGATGACACGAAACACATCGCTCACGTCCTGCACCAGAATGCGCGCGGTGTTGGCTATGTTATTCAAGTCGCGCTCGGCGAAGTCCGGCAAGCTGGAGCAGGCGATCAGGTTGAGGTGCTCAAGAGCTGCGTTTAGGCGTTCGCGCAGGCAGGCGTGGAGGTCGAGCAGTGGGGCGTCGCTGTCAATTAATAGCACGGGGTAATCGGTTGCGGTTTCGGTGCATGGGGTGAAGCGGCGGGGTGGTAGTTGTTGGGTCATGGCAAATATTCCTCGTATCTAAAAGGACTACCGCCGTTCGCTGCGAAACGAATGGGTGGTAGCTGTGTGCGGGTTCGCAGACCGAGGATACGAGGAACCCGGCAGACCCGAAGGTCTCCCACACACAGCCACCATAAAGTAAACGCCGAACGCAGAAGCGCCGTCGTTGCATTCATGATGCTTGGTTACACACGTATCGTTAGGGCTGCGAAACCCTATCGCCGGTCAATGCCAGCGACGGGGCGAACTATAAGCGCCGATCTGGCCGGCCGCAACGGCTGCGTAGGACGACCACTGGACCTTCTGCCAAAGCCTAACCCCTGTGGGAGCCGGGCTTGCCCGCGATAGCGGTGTGTCAGTTAACGCAAATAATGGCTGAACCACCGCCATCGCGGGCAAGCCCGGCTCCCACAGGGAATAGTGAGGGGGGTGAGTATTTGGATTAACCGGTGAATTGTCCTTTAGCTAATCGGACATTGCCTACAAATCGAGAGGTCCCCGAATTCACAATCGGAAGTTTCCGGGAAGGGATATGTTGTTTTCTCTTTGTTTCTCCAGTTTTTCTGTTTTAGTCGTGCGTCATTGAAAGTGCGCTTTTATCGTAATCGAATCATTTAAGGTTCGGGCCTTGATGCTATTCAATGATGGAGAATTGATGATGAATTTTATTAAAGTCGTTAGCGCTGTTCTGGTGTTGGCGGCAACGGGGTCTTTTGCCTACGCGGATAGCCGGATATTCACCGCGTCTGTTGATAATAAAGGCCAGGTCCTTGCGCAATCGCCCCAGTGGCTGAAAGAGGTGAAATTAACGGCGCAGCCTGATTACTTCTCGGAGTACAAAGTCCGCTTTGTGCCCGGCGTCTTTGAACAGCCGCCGCGTTTCTGCAATGTCTCGGTAACCGATGTAAGCTCCAATGATCATATTTTCTATGGTCATGCGAAGTTGGGCAGTCTGCCGGCAATTAACTATGTGAATGTCTTGACACTTAAGGTGGGCGACAATAAACCGGCGGGTGATTCGTCGATGGGTTTCATGTTGATGTGTGTTGAATAAATACTACTACTCAGAAGCCCCGGTATTGCCGGGGCTTCTTTCAAGCATTACTCGTGATCAATATCCAACTTCGCAAACGTCACCCGCGCGCCTTCCTTGCTATTGCCGCTGTTGTCCTGCACATACGCCCCCGCCTTGAAGTACAACGGCTTGGCGCCCCACGCGGCACCAATGCGCTCATTCCACTGCCCGTCAGCCGCCTCGACACTCAGCAGCCCAGCCTTGTTGAGGTTGATCACGTACGTAAAGCTCTTTTCCAGCGGCACATTGGAGGCGACGATAATCACGCGGCCTTCATCTTCATCCGGGCGCATGCGCACCTTGGCGACGATGTTGCCGGTCTGGGTCTTTTCCTTGAATTGGTACTCGAGTTTGATCAGCGGTTTCTGGCTGTCATAGGCGTGAATCTGGCCGATGACCACTTTGCCGCTGGAAGGCACTTGGTTGACGGCCAGCGTGGCACGCAGAAAGTTGTCGGCGTCGGTATAGGTCCAGTTGCGCAAACGCCCGTCGGCGTAGGTTTCGCGCAATTCGCTGCGCGGGTAGACGGCGTTTTCGGTGCGGGTGCCGGTCACCGGTGTCCAGAATTGCACGTTGCTGCCTTCGGCCTGGAAATATTGGTCCTTGAAGCCGCTAAGCAGTTTCGGCGTGTCGATGGTCGCGGGCGGCGAGCCGACCGGAATGCTCAGGTTCCAGGTGGAAAGGTCGATCATGGTGTTGGCCTTTTACAGAGGGTGAAAGCGTTGGCCTGTGGGCCTCACAGGTTCTTTATAGGCGGTGATCGTCGGGTTGTTAAACAATTGCTGGCGATTTATTGGCGTCAGAGGAATGCCAAAAAGCCATGTTTCCCATGAACCGTGGGTTGTAGGGCTTGACCGTTAGTCGGCTTCCTGGGCTTTGGCGCAATGATGGCACCCACGTCACTTCTGCTTTTTTAGAACCGGGGCTAGAGTGAGGCCTCAGTGTTTGTCCGGGTTTTTTATCAGAAGTGACCGGTACAGCCCCTCAAGGAAGAGACGTAGCATGGATTGCGCTCCACACCACGGCGATGGCAGTTCGGTTCTTCTGGTGGTCGACGACTACCCGGAAAACCTCATCAGCATGCGCGCGCTTTTACAGCGCGAAGACTGGCATGTGATGACCGCAGCGTCCGGGCTGGAGGCCTTGGAATTGCTGTTGGCGCACGATGTCGACCTGGTCTTGCTGGATGTGCGCATGCCCGGCATGGACGGCTTTGAGGTCGCGCGCCTGATGCGTGGCAGCCAACGCACGCGCATGACGCCGATTATTTTCCTGAGTGCCCACGCCCAATCGGCCGCCTCCGTGCTGGAAGGCTACGCCAGCGGCGCCATTGATTACCTGTTCAAACCCTTTGACCCGCACATTCTCAAGCCCAAGGTGCAGGCGCTGCTGGAGCACCAGCGCAATCGCCGGGCCTTGCAGCGCCTGAGCCATGACCTGGAGTCCGCCCGCGCCTTTAACGCCTCAATACTCGACAACGCCGCCGAGGGCATCCTGGTGGTGGGCGAGGGCAGCGTGATCCAGTACGCCAACCCGGCCATTTCGCGGCTGCTGAATGCGACGATGGCCGAGTTGCAAGGCGAGAGTTTCCTGAGTTTCCTGCAAAAGCCCCATGTGCCCACCTGGTTGGGCTTCCCCATGTACGAGGCGTATCGCAAGGGCGAGACGTGGCGCCAGCACGACGCGATTTTGCGCACCAGTCGCGGCCAGCAGGTGCCGGTGGCCTTGTCCTGCGCGCCGTTGCCCGCCGAGCAGAACGCCATGGTGGTGACGGTGCTGGACATGTCCGAGGTGCGCCACCTGCATCAGCAACTCGAGTTCCAGGCGGTGACCGACCCGCTGACCGGGCTGTTGAACCGGCGTGGCTTCCACCAGGCGGTGGAGAACACGTTATTGCGCAGCGAACGTAACGAGCTGTCGCTGGTGCTGCTGTACTTGGATCTCGACGGCTTCAAGCGGGTCAACGACTCGTTGGGCCACGACGCCGGGGACCGGGTGTTGCGCTGGGTCTCGGAGCAAATGCAGGCGTGTTTGCGCTCCTACGACATTCTTGGGCGCATGGGCGGTGACGAATTCACCGCCTTACTGGAGTTGGAGTTCCCGGAACAGGCGGCCAAGATTTCGGAAAAACTGATCGAACGCGTGTCCGTGTGCCAGCAGGTCGACGGTTTGGATGTGATGCTCGGTGTCAGCATTGGCATAGCGACCTTCCCCGACTGCGGCTCGGACCTGAACGGCCTGCTGCGCGCAGCCGACATCGCCATGTACGAAGCCAAGCGCGCCGGGCGTCAGCAATATCGCTATTACGATCAAGAAATGAACGGCCGCGCCCGCTCGCGGCTGATGCTCGAAGACAGCGTGCGCACCGCGATTCAAAACAAGGATTTCACCCTGGTGTACCAGCCACAGGTGTCGCTGGAGGACGGGCGGTTACGCGGCGTCGAAGCATTGCTGCGCTGGCAGCACCCGAGTGTCGGCGATGTGCCGCCGGGCTTGTTTTTACCGTTGCTGGAAGAGGCGCGGCTGATCAGCCAATTGAGCGCCTGGATCTATCAGCAGGTCGCCGCCCAACGCCAGGCCTGGCAAACCACCTTCGATGACGCGCTGGTGTTGAGCGTGAGCTTGAGCAGCAGCCAGTTCAATATGCCCAACCTGGCCGGCCAACTGCAGCAGGTACTTGAGCGACATGGGTTGCAGGGGCGGCAGTTGGAGGTGGAAATCAGTGAAGACAGCCTGATGAGTAACCTTGAGGAAACCAACAAGCAGCTCAAATTATTGCGTCAGCTCGGGGTGCGTATTGCTTTGGATGACTTCGGTCTCGGCCAGTGTTCCCTGGCCCACTTGCGTGACCTGGAGTTCGACACGCTCAAGCTCGACCCGCAATTGGTGGCGCGCCTGCCGGGCTCGGTGCGGGACGCTGCGATGGCGTGCAGCATCATCCAGCTGTGCGGGCATTTTGATGTGCTGGTGGTCGCCGAGGGCGTGGAAACCCTCGAACAGGCCCAGTGGCTCAAGGCCAATGGGTGCTCATTTGTCCAGGGCGCATGGGCGGCGCAGCCCTTGGTGGCCGAGGAAGTGGCCGACTGGTCCCACCCGCGGTTGCTTTGAATTCGCTACACTGGCGCCCATTCGAACCCTGTTGCTGAACTCATGACCGCGCTGAAATACCTCCAGGCTTACCCCGCAGCGCTCCAGGAGCAAGTACGCCAACTGATCGCCAAGGACCAGTTGGGTGCCTACCTGGAGCAGCGTTACCCCGAGCGTCATGCGGTGCAGAGTGACAAGGCGCTGTACAGCTACGCCCTGGCCTTGAAACAGGAACACCTGCGCAACGCGCCGGCCATCGACAAGGTGCTGTTCGACAACCGCCTCGACCTGACCCATCGCGCCTTGGGCCTGCACACCACGATTTCACGGGTGCAGGGCGGTAATCTCAAATCCAAGAAAGAGATTCGCATTGCCGCGCTGTTCAAAGAGGCCGCGCCGGAATTTCTGCGCATGATCGTGGTGCACGAGCTGGCGCACTTCAAGGAATCGGACCACAACAAGGCGTTCTACAAACTCTGTGAATACATGATGCCGGGCTACCATCAGGTGGAATTCGACCTGCGGGTGTACCTCACGTATCGCGATTTGCAGGGCAAGCCCTAACCTCACCAGGCGACTGAGCATGGACGTGAGCAAGACCAAAAGCAGTTTCTACCGCCGCCTGTACGTGGCGTATTTGATCGACAGCGGGCAGGCCAGCAGCGTCCCGGCACTGACCGACGCCACCGGCATGCCCCGGCGCACGGCGCAGGACACGATTGCGGCGCTGGCCGACCTGGATATCGTGTGCGAGTTCGAGCAGGAAGATGGCGCGCGCAACCATGCGGGGCACTATCGGATTCGGAGTTGGGGGGCGATTGATCGCGGGTGGATCGAGGCTAATCTGGCGGGGATCAAGCAGGTGTTGGGTTATCCCTGAATGTGGCGGTGATTTGGGCTGGCTTCATCGCAGGCAAGCCAGCTCCCACATGTTGAGTTGTGAACGCTGTTAAATGTGGGAGCGGGCTTGCTCGCGAAGGGGCCCGCAAAAACACTACAAACCTACATCCCATGCGCCTTCATCAACCGCGCATAACTGCCATCAACCTTCATCTTGGCAATCTCCCGATCAAAACTGGCGACGATCTGCTCGTGCTCAGGGTTCTTCAGGCTGACCAGAATATGCAGGCTGTTTTCACTCAACGGCTTGGGTAAAAACTCCACCGCATTGCGCACCCGCGGCGACTCACGCGCCAGGTAATAGCGGGCGACATACTCATCTTCCAACGTCAGCCTTACCCGCTGCGCCGCGAGCATGCGCACGGCCATGGCAAAGTTATGCACAGGCACTTTCTGCAACTGCGCATCCTGGTCGAAGGCCGCCGAATAGGCATAGCCGCGCACCACAGCGATGGACTGATCATGCAGTTGTTCGAGGCTTTGATAATCGATGGGGTCGTCGCGGCGCTTGATAAAGCGCACGCGGTTCAGCAGGTACTCAGCGGAAAACTGCCCCAGTTGCGTGCGAGCATCGTCGTACCAGGCATTGACCAGCACGTCATACCGGCCATCGCCCACGCCCATCAACGCCCGCGCCCAAGGCACCTGTTCGAAATCACTGGCGTAGCCGGCACGGGCCAAGGCCGTGCTGACAATATCAGTCGCCAACCCGCCGTTGATCAAGGTGGAATCGGTAAACGGTGGCCAGGCATCCGCAACCAGGCGCAGACGTTGTGCGACCGCAGGCTGGGCCAGCAATAACACTCCTATCAAAGCAACGGCACGAGAAAATCGCGGCATGCTTAAAGTCCTTGGCGGGCAGGCAGTGGCCTGATAACAGTAGCTCATCAATGAGCCTGCATTGCAGATTACACAAAGAACTCAGCGGCGATTGCTCTGAATGATGGCAAATTGACGCCATTCACAAAAATGCTCAATTTAGACAGGGCTGTCCGTCGCGCTTACTATCGACAACGGTCATTAATAAGGGAATACACCATGACGGTTGATTGGGTCTGCAAACACCACGATGACTTGGGCAAGGAGCAGCTGTACGCCATATTGCGCCTGCGCGCCGAGGTTTTCGTCGTTGAACAGCAATGCGTTTATCAGGATCTCGACGGACAGGATCTTTCGGGCGACACCCACCACCTGATGGCTTGGCAAAATAATGAGTTGGTGGCTTACCTGCGCCTGATGGACCCCGAGTCCAAGGGCGGTGATGTGGTGATTGGCCGGGTGATCGTGGCGCCAGTCGCGCGTGGCACTGGGCTTGGCCATCAGATGATGGAAGAAGCCCTCAAGCGCATTGAAGATATCTGGCCTGAAACGCCGATTTTTCTGTCAGCCCAGGCGCATTTGCAGGGGTATTACGGGCGGTATGGGTTTGTGGTGGAGGGTGAGGAATACCTGGAAGATGATATTCCGCATATCGGTATGCGGCGTGCCTGATGGCCTCTTCGCGAGCAAGCCCGCTCCCACATTCGACCGCATTCCAATGTGGGAGCGGGCTTGCCCGCGAAGGCGATCTAAGCCGCGCGGGTATCTTTGATCAGATGCGCCGCCAACGTGCGCAACGGCCCCAACTGCCGACAAATCAACGCCAGCTGCGTCTGCACCAGCCGCTGCCCCTCATCGATCTCATCCGGCATCTGCTCCAGGTCCGCGGCCAACGCTTCTTCGGCATCGCTCTGAATCGCGATCGGCTCCTTGTTGGCCAACCCTGTAGCGATTTCGTCGATGCTCGCCGCCAGGCTGTTGCCGGCGCCGTCAATCAAGTGCTCACGCACTTCGGCCGGTAACTGGGTTTCCCGGTGCGCGCCCAGCCCTGACAGGTAGCTGAGCAAGGTGTGTGACAGCACCAAAAAGCGGAAGCCCACATCGGCTTCTTTGCGAAAGTGCCCAGGCTCCATCAGCATGTTCGCCAGCGTGGTGGACAGCGCCGCATCGGCGTTGTGCGCATTGCGCCGGGCCAGGCGGTAAGCCAGGTCGTCGCTCTTGCCCGCAGCGTATTGCTGCATGATCTGGCGCAGGTAGATGCTGTTGCAGGTCAGGGTGTTGGCCAGCACTTTGTTCAAGCGACGGCCTTGCCAGTCCGGCAGGAACAGGAACACCGCCAGGCCCGCGATCAGGCTGCCAATCAGCGTATCGAACAGCCGTGGCAGGAACAGCCCGTAGCCATCGCCCACCTGGTTGAAGCAGAACAGCACCATCAAGGTGATCGCCGCCGTGGCCAGGGTGTAGCGCGTGGTGCGGTTGATAAAGAACACCAGGCCGGCGGCGATGGCGAACAGCGATTGCACCAGCGGGCTGGGGAACAGGTCGAACAGCGCCCAGGCCACGGTCAGGCCGATGGCGGTGCCGATAATCCGCTGGCCGAGCTTGCGCCGGGTGGCGCCGTAGTTGGGCTGGCAGACGAACAGCGTGGTGAGGATGATCCAGTAGCCCTGGGAGGCGTGAATCGCATGCAGGGTGCCGTAGCCGATGGTCAGCGCCAGGGCCAGGCGCAAGGCGTGGCGAAACAGCAGCGACGTCGGCGTCAGCTGCGTGCGCAGGCGCGTCCACATTTCCTTGAGGTTGCGCGGCGCGCGGTCGAGCAGGTTGCTGTCGGTGGCGTCGGCGAGTGAGTCGGGGTTACTGGCGTCGCCCAGCAGGCGGTCGAGCGTGGACAGGTTGGCTGCCAGGGCGCGCAACGAGCGCAACAGGCCGCGCCACGCGGGGTTGCTCTGGATGCGCAGGTGTTCCAGCGAGGCATTCAGGTCGCCGAGGGCTTCGGCGAAGCTGTCGTCATAAATGAACGGCTGGCGCAGTTGGATCGATTCGCCCAGCGCCTGGCAGGCTTTGCCTTGCTGGCGCAGCAGGCGCTGGCAGCGGAACAGCACGTCGCTGTGGAAGAAGGCTTCGGCCAGCGCGTTATACGGGTAGTGGGACGAGCTGGCGCGCTCGTGGATGTCCTGGGCCAGGAAGTACAGCTTCAGGTAGCGGCTGACTTTCGAGCCCGGCCGACCATTGCCCACGCGGTGCAGGATGATCTCCTTCGCCGCATTCAGCGCCGCCACGACCCGCCCGTTTTGCTGGGCCAATTCCAGGCGGCGCGCTTCTACATCCAGCTGGCGGATGGGTTCGAACAAGGATGATTTGAGCTTGAGGTAGCGCCCCAATTCGCGAAACAACCGCGCCAGGCTCTGCTGCACCGGCTGGTTGGAAAACAGCGCCTGCCACAGCACCGAGAGCACGCCATACCAGGCGGCACCGGCCACCAGCAGCAGCGGTTCGTGCCAGAAATCAGAGACGGCGCCACCGCGCTGGTCCACGCCGATCATGGTGTAGACCGACAGAATCAGCGTCGCCGAAGCAATCGCGCCATAACGTTCGCCCAAGGCGCCGAGCATGGTCAGGCAGAAACTGGCCAGGGCCAGGGCAATCGCGAAAATCCACGGGTAGGGAAACAGCAGCTCCACCGACAGCGCGGCGACGCTGAAACACACCAGCGTCACCGCCAGGGCGTTGAGGCGGCCTTGCCAACTGTCGTCGGTCTCGGCCAGGGCACTGGCGATAATCCCCAGGAACAGCGGGATCAGCAGCGTCATTTCATCCTGATACCAGCACAGCGCCATGCTGCCGGTGAGGGCGATGAATACCCGTACGCTGTAACTGAATTTATCCAGCGCCCACAGGCGCCGCATGGACTGCTTGAACGAGGTCGATGACATGAAGTCTGGAGTCTTCCGGGACGATGCCGCTAAATTGAGCTATCAAGGACGCCACGGCAAGCGTAGCGATCACATCAATTGCGCAAAATGTTCAGGATCACTACAAAACTAATGTGGGAGCGGGCTTGCTCGCGAAAGCGGTGGGTCAGTTAACTATTCCATCAACTGACACACCGCATTCGCGAGCAAGCCCGCTCCCACATTTTTTACCGCGTTGAATCAGGCGTATTGCGCTGCCGCGTAGCCCGAGGCCCAGGCCCACTGGAAGTTGAAACCGCCCAAGTGACCGGTCACATCCAGCACTTCACCGATGAAGTACAAGCCTGGGCTTTTCAGCGATTCCATGGTCTTGGACGAGACTTCGCGCGTATCCACACCCCCCAACGTCACCTCAGCCGTGCGATAACCTTCAGTGCCTGCGGGCACCAGTTGCCAGCTGCCCAGTTTCTGCGCGATGTCGGCGATTTCAGCGTGGGTGTACTGCTTCATCGGCTTGGACACAAACCAGGTTTCCGCCAGCAGGTTGGCCATCTTCTTGGTGAAGATCTCACCCAGCAGGGTTTTCAGCTCGCTGTTGGGGCGCTCCACCTGTTGCTGTTGCAGCCAGGTGTGGGCGTCGTGGTCGGGCAGCAGGTTGATTTCTACGGTGTCGCCGGTTTCCCAGTACGAGGAAATCTGCAAGATCGCCGGCCCACTGAGGCCACGGTGGGTAAACAGGATGTTCTCGCGAAAGCTCTGGCCGTTGCAGCTGACCAGGCAGTCCACCGAGGTGCCGGACAACTCGCCGCACAAGTCCTTGAGCTGATCGGTGATGGTAAACGGCACTAACCCCGCGCGGGTCGGCAGCAGTTCATGGCCAAACTGCTTGGCCACTTGGTAACCAAAACCGGTGGCGCCCAGGGTCGGGATCGACAGGCCGCCGGTGGCGATCACCAGGGATTCGCAGCGCAGCTCACCCAAGGTGGTTTGCAGCTGATAACCGGCGTCCAGCTTGGCAATCTCCTGGACGGACGTGTCCAGGTGCATGCTTACGCCGACCTGAATGCACTCATCGAGCAGCATGCCGAGGATGTCGCTGGACTTGTTGTCGCAGAACAGCTGGCCGAGTTTCTTCTCGTGGTACGGCACGCCATGCTTGGCCACCAGCCCGATGAAATCCCACTGGGTATAGCGGGCCAGGGCGGACTTGCAGAAGTGCGCGTTGTGCGAGAGGAAGTTGGCCGGCTCGGTGTACATATTGGTGAAATTGCAGCGGCCACCACCGGACATCAGGATCTTCTTGCCGGCCTTGTTCGCGTGGTCTATCAACATCACCTCGCGCCCACGCCCGGCGGCGGTCAGCGCGCACATCAAGCCTGCGGCGCCGGCGCCAATGATCACAACTTCGGTCGAGCGCAAAACGATGTCCTCTTGTTCATCAGATCGTTCCCACGCTCTGCGTGGGAATGCCGCACTGGACGCTCTGCGTCCGCTTTGTGACGCGGAGCGTCACGGGATGCATTCTCACGCAGAGCGTGGGAATGATCAGGTGCGTGTTGTTACAGGATCCGCACGCGCAACGAACGGCCTTTGATCTTGCCGTCATTCAAACGCTGCAACGCCTGCTTGGCGATGCCACGCTCCACCGCCACAAACGCCTGGAAATCAAAGATCGCGATCTTGCCAACCTGGGCACCCGGAATGCCGGCTTCACCGGTCAGTGCGCCAAGGATGTCGCCCGGGCGAACCTTGTCTTTACGGCCGGCCGCGATGCACAGCGTGCTCATCTGCGGCAACAGCGGGCCACCGCTTTGCGGCTTGAGGTTGTCCAACTGGTCCCAGTTCAGCGGCGATTTCTGCAACTGCTCGATGGCCTGGGCGCGGTGCGCTTCGGACGGCGCCACCAGGCTGATCGCGATACCGGTCTCACCGGCGCGGCCGGTACGGCCTACGCGGTGGATGTGGATTTCCGAGTCGCGGGCCAGTTCGACGTTGATCACCATGTCCAGCGAGTCAATGTCCAGGCCACGGGCGGCCACGTCGGTGGCAACGAGAACCGAAGTGCTGCGGTTAGCGAACATCGCCAGCACCTGGTCACGGTCGCGCTGTTCCAGGTCGCCATGCAGGCCGACGGCGGAAATGCCTTTGGAGGTCAGGTGATCCACGGTTTCCTGCACTTGCTGCTTGGTAAAGCAGAACGCCACGCAGGACGCTGGGCGGAAGTGCGCCAGCACCTTGGTCACGGCGTCCATGCGCTCTTCCGGCGAGATCTCGTAGAAACGCTGCTCGATCTGGTCGTCGGAGTGGAACGCTTCGGCCTTCACTTGCTGCGGCGCGCGCATGAACTTGGAGGCCAACTGCTTGATGCTCACCGGGTAGGTGGCCGAGAACAGCAGGGTCTGGCGGCGCGGCGGGGTCTTGCTGATGATGTCTTCGATGGCGTCGTAGAAGCCCATGTCGAGCATGCGGTCGGCTTCGTCGAGGATCAGCGTGTTCAAGCCGTCCAGCACCAGCGAACCTTTGCGCAGGTGCTGCTGGATGCGGCCCGGCGTGCCGACGATGACGTGGGCGCCGTGTTCCAGCGAGGCGATCTGCGGGCCGAGGGACACGCCGCCACACAGGGTCAGCACCTTGATGTTGTCTTCGGCGCGCGCCAGGCGACGGATTTCCTTGGCGACCTGGTCGGCCAGCTCACGGGTCGGGCACATCACCAAAGCCTGGCAGCCGAAGTAACGCGGGTTGATCGGGTTCAACAGGCCGATGCCGAAGGCGGCAGTTTTGCCGCTGCCGGTCTTGGCCTGGGCAATCAGGTCCAGCCCTTTGAGGATCACCGGCAAGCTTTGCGCCTGGATCTGCGTCATCTCGACATAACCCAGCGAGTCGAGGTTAGCCAGCATGGCGGCGGACAGGGGCAAAGTATTAAAAGCGGTGGCGATGGTAGTCACGGGACTGGCTCTGCAAAACAAAATGTTGCGCAGTGTACCAGTCCCACAGAATTTTCCCTGCAAGTTCTAGACGGGAAGCCTGTTAATGCTCGATGTCATGCTCGCGGCTGACCACGCGTTTGCCGTCGGTGGGCGACAGTTGCAGGAAGATCGCCGCCGCCAGCATGGCCATGATGCCCACGGTGAGGAAGGTCAGTTGGAACGCGCCGAGGACGCTTTCCACACCGTCATTGCCGGTTTCAGCGGTAAAGCCGCCGAGCAGCGCACCGGCACAGGCCACGCCCAGGCTCAGGGACAATTGCGCCACCACCGAGAGCAAACTGTTGCCGCTGCTGGCCTGGGCGTCGTCGAGGTCGATCAGGGTGACGGTGTTCATCGCGGTGAACTGCAGGGAGTTGATCGCCCCCAGAATCGCCAGCATGCACAGCAGCAGCGGGTAAGGCGTGTGCTCGCTGACCAGGCCCATGCTGGCCAGCATGATGCCGAGGAACAAGGTATTGCCGGTCAGCACCACGCGGTAGCCAAGGCGCTCGATCAAGGTGCGGGCGATGGACTTGGCAAACATCGCCGCCGCCGCCAGCGGCAACATGCTCATGCCGGCTTCCGAGGGCGAGTAGCCCAGCGCCACCTGCAACAGCAGCGGCACCAGGAACGGCAGGGCGCCGCTGCCCAGGCGCGCAAACAGGTTGCCGAGAATGCCCACGGCAAACGTGCGGGTCTTGAACAGCACCGGCGAGAACAACGGGTTATCGATGTGTCCGGCGCGCAGCCAGTATGCCGCCAGGCACGCCAGCCCGCCGAACAGCAGCAACATCACCCGCAGGTGCGGCAGGTGCAGTTCGCCCAGGCCTTCCATGGCGATGGTGATCAGCACCATCGCCGCGCCAAACAGTACAAAGCCCATGCTGTCGAACCGCGTGCGCTCGCTGCCGCGCAGGTCGGGGATGAGTTTCCACACGGCCCAGCAACCGATCATGCCCACCGGCAGGTTGATCAGGAAGATCCAGTGCCAGGTCAGGTATTGCACCATCCAGCCGCCCATGGTCGGGCCGAGCAACGGGCCGAGCAGGCCGGGGATGGTAATGAAGCCCATGATCCGCACCAGCTCGGAGCGCGGGTAAGCGCGCAGCACGACGAGTCGCCCGACCGGCAGCATCAACGCGCCGCCCAAGCCCTGGATCACACGCGCGCCCACCAGCATGGTCAAGCTGCTCGACAGGGCGCACAACAGTGAGCCAATGCTGAACAGCATGATCGCGCCGAAGAAAATTTTCTTGGTGCCGAAGCGGTCGGCCACCCAGCCCGAGGCCGGGATCAGCAAGGCGACGGTGAGCATGTAGGCGATCACCACCCCTTGCATGCGCAGCGGGTTTTCCGCGAGGTCCCGGGCCATGGCCGGCAGTGCCGTGTTGAGAATCGTCCCATCCAGCGACTGCATGAAGAAGGCAATCGCCACCACCCAGGGGAGCCAGCGGGCGGTCTTGGCATCGAGTGGGGCGCGATTGGGCATGAGCTACCTTTTTGTTAGCAGGCTATGTGTTGGCGATTATGCGCCATCCATCGCTCCTTTTCCCACTGGCGGTTCGTCTAAATCTGACAATGTCGCGTGCTCGCCGACGAGGAAATCCAACAGCGCACGGTGCACCGCCAACGCGGCCTCGCGGGACTCAAGGTCGAGCAAGTGGCCGGTGTGTTCGGCGACGGCAAAGGTGCTGCGGCCCACGTATTTTTTGAACAGTTGGGCCTCTGCTGCCGGGGTGTACTCGTCCAGCGCGCCGTTGATGAAATGCACCGGGGTTTCGATCTGGGTGAGCGCCGGCAGGTAGTTGCCATCGCCCAGGCCCAGCACCTGGTGGATATGAAAGCGCGCCTGGCGGTACTCGGTGGTGGCCATGCTCGACAAATGCCGATGGTTATTGCGCTTGAGCCTTGGCGAGAGGTATTTGCCGACCGTCTCGTTGAGCAAGTGGCCGACCGCCGACTTGTCATCGGCCTCGATCAGCACACGCACGCGCTCTACATAATCGAGCATGGCCTGGTTGAGATTGGGCGCCAGGGCCATTACCACCGAGCTTTCGATGGAAGGCGGGTTGTGCGCCAGGGTGAGCAGTGTGGAGATGCCGCCCCAGGAGGCCGAGACCAGATGGTTGACCTGGAAGCGCTCCACCAGCGCCCGCAGGATTTGCACTTCGTCGTCCTTGGTCACCAGGTCCAGGTCGGTGTTGTGCTCGCGCGAATAGCCGGAGAACGGCAGGTCGAACAGCAGCACATTGAAGTGTTCCGCCAGGCATTTGCTGGTGCGGGCAAATGAGCGGGTGGTAGACAGCGCTCCGTTGACCAGCAGTACTGTTTTCTTTTCCGAATCGTTACCGAGCTGCTCAACGTGAACGTTGTAGTGTTTGAACAGCCCTTCTATGACAAAACTTCCATGGTCCATGTCAACGCTCCAGCTTGCCCAATCCAGGCAAGGTCATGCATCACGTGCAGGCACGTGGGGTTGGTGGCGGGATGCCACTAACCGTTATAACGAGGTTTTTTGTGGGCGACAACCGGCCGTGTTCGCGGGCAGCGAAGAACAGAAACGACGGTAGGAGAGGGTGGAAAAGTGATGTATGAAATCGGCGAGAACCCCTGTGGGAGCGGGCTTGCTCGCGAATGCGGAGTGTCAGTTAACAGGTTGGTCGACTGATACACCGCATTCGCGAGCAAGCCCGCTACCACAGGAGATTGGTGGTGTTTAGAGGGTGAGGGTCAGGCGTTTGACCAAGGCGCCTGGGAGCAAGTTGGAGGCGGTATTGCGCTGGCTGTACGTACTCGCCGACAACAACAGCTCCCGCTCAGCAGTCAGCGCTTCCAGCTGCGAACCGAGCAGGTTGTAGACGCTGTCATCAAAACGCATGGTGCTGACCGGCGCCTTGATTTCGCCGTCTTCCACCCAGAACGTGGCGAAGCGCGTCATGCCGGTCAGGCGTGCGGCCGGCAAGTCCGAGTAGTTCAAATACCACAAGTTGCTGATGTACAGCCCGGTGCCCAATTGCTTGAGGATATCGGCCTGGGCCAGGCTGCCCGCCGCCATCTGCAAGGCACTCGGCGACTCATCGCTGCTGGCGCCGTTGGTGCTCAGGCCGTATTCGGCAGCACTGCGCGAGTTGATCAACTGGCCCTCGGCTTTGCCGGCATTGACCAGCGTGACATCGCCGCGCGGGTAGCCTTCGGTGGAAAACGCCTGGCTCAGTGAACCGCTGATCTGCTCATCGACCTTCACCAGCGGGCTCAGCGACTGTTCACCGGCATACAGCTTCTGCAACGAGCTGCTTTTGCTGGCGATGGCCTGCGCCGAAAACCCGCCCCAGGTGATGATGCTGATGATCTCTTCCAGCGCTGCCGGCGCGAGGTAGGCGCGGTATTGGCCGGGCGCCAGCTTGTGCAGCGGGCGCCCGAGGAATTCCAGCTGCTCGCGGGCCTGCTGGAAGCGTGCGGCGAACTCGGCGCTGTCCCAGGTGTGCCCGGCGTAGCTGGCTTTGACCGCTTCGCCGTTGGCGTGGAACAGGCTGAAGTCGAAGTTGAAGCTGTTGGCCTGGTGCCAGCCGAATGCCCCATCCGAACTGGCGAAACCCCGGCTGATCGGGCCAGCAGCATAGAAGCCGACCAAGTCCACGCCTTGCGCTGCCTGGCTGATTTCCTCCAGCACCTGGGCCAGTTCCGGCAGCGGTCGCAACTGTTCGTTATGGCTTTGCCAGGCGGTGTGATTGAGCAGCAGGTACGGGTCCTGCGGCAGCAGCGGCAAGGTTTCGCGCAACTGCTGCAGGCCATCGGCGAGGCGTTGGCGATCCAACTCCGGCGAACCCGCGAGGGTGATACCGAGGTCGGCATGGCGCCCGTCGTTGATCAGCTTGAGGTTCAGGCTGGCCTGTTGCACTTGCCCGGCCTGGCGCACTTGCGCGTGGTTGAAGCGCACGAACTCGGACGATTCGTCCGCATAACCCAGGTGAAACTGTTCCTTGTCGGTGATGGCCTGCTTGAGCCATTCCACCAGTGCCTTGAAGTTGTTCATCAGGCATCTCCCCCAAACACGTCGACATCACTGAACACACACGCAGGCGACGCATGGCCTACGCGGATCACCTGGTTGGGTTCGCCTTTGCCGCAGTTCGGCGTGCCCAATACCTTGAAGGTGCTGGCGTCGCCGACGGCGCTGAGCTTGCGCCAGAACTGCGCGGAAATCGCACGGTAGTTGGGGTTTTTCACCACGCCCTTGAGCTCGCCGTTTTCGATCAGTTGGCCCCACTCGCAGCCGAATTGGAACTTGTTGCGCGCATCGTCGATGGACCAGGAACGGTTGGTGCTCATCAAAATGCCGTGCTCGATGCCGCTGATCAGTTCGGCCTGGGTTTTGTCGCCAGCCTCGATGTTCAGGTTGGCCATGCGGTCGATGGGCGCGCGGTTCCAGCTGCAGGCGCGGCTGTTGGCGACGCCTTGCATGCCGGCGCGAAATTGCGACAGCGCGCCGCCCAGCGGCTTGAGCAGCAGGCCGTCGCGAATCAGGAACTGCTTGGTGGCGCGGGTGCCGTCGTCGTCATGGCTGTAGCTGGCGAGCTGCTCGGGGATGTCCGGGTCGAAGGTCACGTTGAGCAAGGGCGAGCCGTATTGCAGGTGGCCGAAGTCGCTGACCTTCACAAAGCTGGTGCCGGCGTAGTTGCGCTCATCGCCGAGGATGCGGTCCAGCTCCAGCGGGTGGCCGATGGACTCGTGGATCTGCAGGATCATCTGGTCGGGCATCAGCAGCAAGTCGCGCGGGCCGTGGGGCGTGTTCGGCGCGAGCAGCAATTGCAGCGCTTGGTCGGCGACGGTGCGGGCGGCGCCGGCCAGGCCGAAGCGGCGAATCACGTTGGCACTGCCTTGCTGGCCGAAGTTGGTGCCGCCCAGGGTGCGGGTCTGGCTGTCGTTGCCGTCAAACGCGGTGACGCTCAGGCCGGGGTAGACGAAGCGCTGGGCCTGGCGCAGTTCGGCGCCGGCACTGTTGAGGTAAATCTGTTCAACCCGAGTGGTGCCCAGGCTGACTTCCCAACTGACCAGGCGCTCGTCCTTGGGCACGCTGGCCGATTCGTCGCCGAGCAGTTGGTAGCAGTCGCTCAGGGACGGGAAGGGCTGGTCGAGCTCAGGCGACAGGTAGTCGGCGACATCGCTGGCCACCGGCTGCGTGTGCAGGTCGAGCAGGGCGTGGGGCAAGATGCGCCGGGCTTGCTGTTCAGCACGCTCAAGGGCGGCTTGCAGGCCGGCAAGGGAGATGTCGTTGGTGGCGGCGTAGGCTTCCACGCCCTTGAGACGCACGGTGAGCATGGCGCCCTCGTCGTGGTTCAAGTGCGGCGGCTCGGCGACGTTCTTGCGGACCGACAGGTATTGGCCGGATTCGCGCACGTAACGCAGCGAGAAAAATTCGGCAGTGGTGCGCAGGGCACTGAAATGCTTTTTGAGTGTGGCGTGGTGGTCGAACATGGGGCCTCCTGAGGGCAACGCAGCCTCTGAGGCTAGCACTTCTCAGGTGATCGTTCCCACGCTCTGCGTGGGAATGCCGCCCTGGACGCTTTGCGTCCGCTTTTGAGGTCGTGACGCGGAGCGTCACAGGATGCATTCCCACGCGGAGCGTGGGAACGATCAGTTACAGGGTATTGCAGTTACTGAGCCAACGGGCCTACTTCACGCATCGGCTTGCCACGCACCGGCGCATCGCCGGCGACGTAGTAGTCGGCGGTGCTGCGCGGCAGCGGCTGGCGGCCACGGATCTTGTCGGCGATTTTCTCGGCGATCATGATCGTCGGCGCGTTCAGGTTGCCGGTGGTGATGATCGGCATGATCGACGCATCCACAACGCGCAGGCCTTGCATGCCATGCACGCGGCCTTCGCCATCCACTACAGCCATCTCGTCGGTGCCCATCTTGCACGAGCAGGACGGGTGGAACGCGGTCTCGGCGTGCTCACGGATGAACTTGTCGAGCTGTTCATCGGTTTGCACTTCAATACCTGGGCTGATTTCGCGGCCACGGTATTGATCCAGTGCCGGCTGCTGCATGATTTCACGGGTCAGGCGGATGCCGTCGCGGAATTCCTGCCAGTCCTGCTCGGTGGCCATGTAGTTGAAGAGGATGCTCGGGTAGTCCCGTGGGTTCTTCGACTTCAATTGCACGCGGCCACGGCTTGGCGAACGCATGGAACCCATGTGCGCCTGGAAACCGTGCTCTTTCACACCGTTGCTGCCGTTGTAGTTAATCGCGACTGGCAGGAAGTGGTACTGGATGTTCGGCCAATCGAATTCTTCACGGGTACGGATAAAACCGCCCGCTTCGAACTGGTTGCTGGCGCCGATGCCGGTGCCGTTGAACAGCCATTCGGCACCGATGGCCGGCTGGTTGTACCAGAGCAGCGACGGGTACAGCGAGACTGGCTGGGTGCAAGCGTATTGCAGGTACAGCTCAAGGTGGTCCTGCAGGTTTTCGCCGACGCCTGGCAGGTCGTGGACCACCGGGATGTCGAGGCTTTCCAGCAGTTTGGCCGGGCCAACACCGGAGCGTTGCAGCAGTTGCGGCGAAGCGATTGCGCCGCTGCACACCAATACTTCTTTGCGCGCGCGGGCTTCAACGCGCTCTTCGGCGGCGCCGATCAGGTAACGCACGCCAACGGCACGCTTGCCTTCAAACAACACTTTGTCGGTAAGGGCGTGGGTGACGATGGTCAGGGTCGAACGCTTTTTAGCCGTGTCCAGGTAACCGCGTGCGGTGCTGGCGCGACGGCCTTTAGGCGTGACGGTGCGGTCCATCGGGCCGAAGCCTTCTTGCTGGTAGCCGTTCAGGTCGTCGGTACGCGGGTAACCGGCTTGTACACCGGCTTCAACCATGGCGTGGAACAGCGGGTTGTTGCCGGCTTTAGGCGTGGTCACGCTGACCGGGCCGTCGCCACCGTGGTAGTCGTTCGGGCCGATGTCGCGGGTTTCGGCTTTACGGAAATACGGCAGGCAGTCGAGGTAAGTCCAGTCTTCCAGACCTGGCAGTTTCGACCAGTTGTCGTAGTCCATGGCGTTGCCACGGATGTAGCACATGCCGTTGATCAGCGAGGAACCGCCGAGGCCCTTGCCGCGACCGCATTCCATCCGGCGGCCGTCCATGTGTGGCTCCGGGTCGGTCTCGTAGGCCCAGTTGTAGCGGCGGCCTTGCAGCGGGAATGCCAGCGCGGCCGGCATCTGGGTACGGAAATCCAGACGGTAGTCCGGGCCGCCGGCTTCCAGCAGCAGGACGGTGACGCCTTCGTCTTCGGTCAGACGGGTCGCCAGGGTGTTACCGGCGGAGCCGGCACCCACAATGATGTAATCGTATTCTTGGGACATTGGATGCACCCTCTTTTGAGATGGTCAGGTCGGGCCTCATCGCGGGCAAGCCCGGCTCCCACAGGGAAATGCATTCCAAATGTGGGAGCTGGCTTGCCTGCGATAGCGGCCTCGCAGGCAACACAACACTCGGGTGTTAGAACACCGAGGCGTAGTCGCCCAGCTCAACCTGTACCGATTTGATGCGGGTGAAGTTGTTCAGCGAGCTGATGCCGTTCTCACGGCCAACGCCCGACTGCTTGTAGCCACCCACCGGCATCTTCGCGTCGGACTCGCCCCACGCGTTGATCCAGCAGATACCCGCTTCCAGCTGATGAATCACGCGGTGGGCGCGGTTCAGGTCCTTGGTCACAAGGCCTGCGGCCAGGCCGAAGTCGGTGTCGTTGGCGCGGCGGATCACTTCTTCTTCGGTCTCGTAAGTGAGGATGCTCATCACTGGGCCGAAGATTTCTTCACGGACGATGGTCATTTCGTCGGTGCAGTCGGTGAACACGGTTGGGGCAACAAAGGCGCCTTTGGCGAAGTCGCCGTCGGTCAGACGGTCGCCGCCGCACAGTACGCGGGCGCCTTCTTCCTTACCTTTGGCGATGTAACCCAGCACGCTTTCCATGTGGGCGAAGCTGACCAGCGGACCGAAGTTGGTGTTTTCGTCTTGCGGGTTGCCGACGCGAATGCGCGCAACACGTTCAACGATCTTGGCTTCGAAGGCTGCTTGCAGGTGCTTGGGTACGAACACGCGAGTGCCGTTGGTGCAGACCTGGCCGGAGCTGTAGAAGTTGGCCATCATCGCGATGTCGGCCGCGCGATCCAGGTCGGCGTCTTCGAACACGATCAGCGGCGACTTGCCGCCCAGTTCCATGGTCACTTCTTTAAGCGAAGAGCTCGAAGCGCTGGCCATTACCTTCTTGCCGGTGTCGGTGCCGCCGGTGAACGAGACTTTCTCGATGCGCGGGTGCTCGGTCAGCCAGGTGCCGACTTCACGGCCGCTGCCGGTCAGCACGTTGAACACGCCAGCCGGAACGCCGGCTTCGGTGTAGATCTCGGCCAGTTTCAGGGTGGTCAGCGAGGTGACTTCGCTTGGTTTGAAGATCATCGCGTTACCAGCAGCCAGGGCCGGTGCGGATTTCCACAGGGCGATCTGGATCGGGTAGTTCCACGCGCCGATACCGGCCACCACGCCCAGCGGCTCGCGGCGGGTGTAGACGAACGAGGTGTCGCGCAGTGGGATCTGCTCGCCTTCGATGGCTGGCACCAGGCCTGCGTAGTATTCCAGCACGTCTGCACCGGTGACGATGTCGACGTATTGGGTTTCGGAGAAGGCTTTACCGGTGTCCAGGGTTTCCAGCGCGGCCAGCTCATCGTTGCGCTCACGCAGGATGTCGACGGCACGACGCAGGATGCGCGAACGCTCCATGGCGGTCATGGCGGCCCAGATTTTCTGGCCTTTTTCGGCGCTGACCACGGCACGTTCAACGTCATCTTTGGTAGCACGTTGCACTTGGGCGAGAACTTCACCGTTAGCCGGGTTGATGGCTTCGAAGGTGGCATCGCTGCCAGCGTCGCTGTAGCCGCCGTCAATGTAGAGTTTTTGCAGTTCGAAACGGGCCATAAAGTCCTCGCAAGTGCATAAGTGGTTGGCGTTACCCGCCGAAAGTGGGCCATGGGGTTTCTGGCAACACTGAGCGGCAGACGTTCAGGGGTTGAGCGTTTATGTGTGCTCTAACTCACCTGCTTGGCCAATTGGAAATCCATGTATTCGTAAGCGATCCGTTGCGCCTGCTCCGTGTCGAAAGCGTCTCCCGACAGGGCGCCGCGCAACCACAAACCGTCGATCAGGGCCGCCAGGCCTCTGGCTGCTTTGCGTGCGTGCGGCAGCGGTAGCACTCGGCGGAACTGGCAGCACAGGTTGGAATACAGACGTTGATCGTTGATCCGCTGCAACCTGTGCAATGACGGGTGATGCATGCTGGTGGCCCAGAAGGCCAGCCAGGTTTTCATTGCCGGTCCGTTGACCTGGCTGGCGTCGAAGTTGCCCTCGATGATCACCCGAAGGTGCGCCCGTGGGCTGTCGTCCTTCAGCGCAAGCCTGCGTTCGTGGACGTTCTCGATCAGCACATTCATCAAGTACCGCATCGTTGCGGCGATCAGGCCGTTCTTGTCCTGAAAGTAGTGACTGATGATGCCGTTCGAGACGCCGGCCAAACGGGCGATCAGCGCAATGCTGGCATCTCCCATTCCGACCTGATCGATGGCCGTCAAGGTGGCTTCGATCAACTGCTGGCGGCGTATGGGTTGCATACCGACCTTGGGCATGTAGCACCTCTCCTTAGGCCTGCCGATGGGCGATAAACGTCCGTCGGCTTGATGGCCAGTCTATTTTGTTTTGATTGAACGTTCAATCAACAAAGAATAAGATCTGCGACAAATGGTCGCTACCTACAGATATTTCCTACCTGTGAGCGGCAACCACTGACACCTGCAAAAACCCTTGAAACAGGCCGTAACAGGGCCTGGCCACTGCTTCGGCGCGGCTCAAGAATTTTCGGGGTGTCTTTATAACACCCGTCCGTCGACTGCCGAAAAATCGATGTCCCGGGATAACCGTTGCCTTGTGTTTCTCTCTCGCACTGCCCGGAGCATCTGCGCCATGAGTTCTGCCTCTCTTATAAAGACCCCGCCGGAAAAGGTTCGGGTCAACGGTTGGGTGTTCTACACCTCCACCGCGCTCATTCTGTTGTTGACCGCCATTCTGATCATCGCCCCGCAGGAGGCCGGGCGCATGCTTGGCGTAGCACAAGCCTGGCTGTCGAAAAGTTTCGGCTGGTACTACATGGTGGTCATCGCCGCTTACCTGGTGTTTGTGGTCGGCCTGGCGTTTTCGTCCTACGGTAAATTGAAACTGGGCAGCAAGGACGACACCCCGGACTTCAGCTACGGCGCCTGGGCCGGCATGTTGTTCTCGTCGGGCATCGGCATCTCGCTGCTGTACTTCGGCGCGTCGGAGCCTTTGGACCACTACTTCAACCCGCCCGAAGGCGCGGCCGCCAGCAACATGGCTGCACGCCAGGCGCTGCAACTGACCTTCCTGCACTGGGGCCTGCACGGCTGGGCGATCTACGCCCTGGTCGGCCTGGCCGTGGCGTACTTCGCCTACCGGCATAACCAGCCGCTGGCCTTGCGTTCGGCGCTGTACCCATTGGTGGGTGAGCGTTGGGTCAAAGGCGCGGCCGGCCACGCGGTGGACGGTTTCGGCATGTTCGTGACCTTGCTCGGCCTGGTGACGAACCTGGGGATTGGCGCGATGCAAGTGTCGTCGGGGCTTGAAAACCTGTTCGGCATGCAGCACAGCAACACCAACCTGCTGATCGTGATCATCGTGATGAGCACCGTGGCGACCATCGCCGCCGTGTCGGGTGTGGAAAACGGCATTCGCCGCCTGTCCAACCTCAACATCGTGCTGTTCAGCGGCTTGCTGATCTTCGTGCTGTTGTTCGGCCCGACCCTGCACTTGCTCAACGGCTTTGTGCAGAACATCGGCGACTACATGAATGGTCTGGTGCTGAAAACCTTCGACCTCTATGTGTACGAAGGCGACGCCGACAAGACCGAGCGCTGGATGGGCCTGTGGACTCTGTTCTACTGGGCCTGGTGGATTTCCTGGGCGCCATTCGTGGGCATGTTCATCGCGCGTATTTCCCGTGGTCGCACCGTGCGTGAACTGGTGGCCGGCGTGCTGCTGATCCCGCTGGGCTTCACCTTGGCGTGGTTGTCGATCTTCGGTAACTCGGCGCTGGACCTGGTGCTGAACCACGGTGCGGTGGAGCTGGGCAAGACGGCGCTGGAACAACCGTCGATGGCCATCTACCAATTGCTGGAGCATTACCCGGCGTCGAAAATCGTGATCGGCGTGTCGATCTTCGTGGGCTTTGTGCTGTTCCTGACCCCGGCGGATTCCGGCGCGGTGATGATGGCCAACCTTTCCTGCAAAGGCGGCAACGTCGATGAAGATGCGCCGCACTGGTTGCGAATCTTCTGGTCGGCGGTGATCACCCTGGTGACCATCGGCCTGCTGTTCGCCGGTAACTTCGAAGCCATGCAAACCATGGTGGTGCTGGCGGGGCTGCCGTTCTCGGTGGTGCTGATTTTCTTTATGTTCGGTTTGCACAAGGCCATGCGCCAGGACGTCGCCATCGAACAGGAGCAGGCGCAATTGGCCGAGCGTGGCCGTCGTGGTTTCAGCGAGCGCCTGACCGCGCTGGACCTGCAACCGAGCCAGGGCACCGTGCAACGCTTTATGGACAAGCACGTCACGCCTGCGCTGGAAGAAGCGGCGACGGCGCTGCGTGACCAGGGGCTGGAGGTGCAGACCCTGCTGGGCAAATCCAAGCGCTGCATCGGTGTGCGTATCGAGATGGAAGAGGGCAACCCGTTTGTCTATGAAGTGAGCCTGGATGCTTACTCGTCGGCACCGAGCGACTTGCCCGAAGAAGAGCGCACACGTTACTACCGGGCCGAGGTCTACCTGCACAACGGGCCTCAGGAATACGACCTGATGGGCTTTGCCCAGGAACAGATCACCCGGGACGTGCTCGATCAGTTTGAAAGCCATCGGCAGCTCCTTGGCCGTGTCTATAGCTGATAGTCGGGCTTGAATGATCATTCCCACGCTCCGGCGTGGGAATGCATCCTGTGACGCTCCGCGTCACGACTCAAGAGCGGACGCAGAGCGTCCAGTGCGGCATTCCCACGCAGAGCGTGGGAACGATCAAGATCAAATGTGGGAGCCTTAGCCCAGGTTCTTGCCCAGCAGCGCGTGGTAAAGCTCACTGTCGCCCAAGATCCCCACCACCTTATTGTTGCTGTCATGCAGCACCAACTTGTTCCCGGTGTGATAACGAATCTGCAATGCATCGCGCATGCCGATATTCGAATCCACCAGCGTCGGCACCCGGCCCAGGCCTTCTACCGCTTGCCCTGGCGCCCAGTTCTGCAGGTTCAGCACCGCGCCATTCTGGCGAGCGCCCTGGATGGTGTTGCCTTCGGCCAGGTCCAGCCACGAATCGCCACCAGGATCGAGGCACACTGAACCGTTGATGCGTTTGCAGTTGTCCAGGGTGCGCATCAGGCTGCGACCGCACAGTACGTTCAGCGGGTTGGTGTGGGCGACGAAGGTGCGCACATAGTCGTCCGCCGGGTTCAGCACGATCTCTTCCGGCACGCTGTACTGGATGATCTTGCCGTCTTTCATGATCGCAATGCGGCTACCCAATTTGAGCGCCTCATCCAGGTCGTGGCTCACGAACACAATGGTCTTGCTCAGCTTGCGTTGCAGCTCCAGCAATTCATCTTGCAGGCCTTGGCGGATCAGCGGGTCGAGGGCGGAGAAAGGTTCGTCCATCAGCAGGATATCGGCGTCCATCGCCAACGCGCGGGCCAGGCCGACGCGCTGCTGCATGCCGCCGGACAGCTCGTCCGGCTTCTTGTTACGCCATTGGGCCAGGCCCACCAGTTCAAGTTTCTCGTCCACCAGCTTGCGCCGTTCTTTCTCCGGGCGGCCCTGCATTTCCAGGCCGAAGCTGATGTTCTCGCGCACCGTCAGCCAAGGCATCAGGGCGAACTTCTGGAACACCATGGCGATACGCTTGGTGCGCATCATTTTCAGCTCGGCAGGCGTGCACGACGCGATGTCGATCTGGCGCCCTTCGTGCTCCACAAACAGCTGGCCACGGCTGACGGTGTTGAGGCCGTTGATGCAGCGCAGCAAGCTCGACTTGCCCGAGCCCGACAGGCCCATGAGCACGCAGATCTCGCCTTTTTCGATGTCCAGGCTGGCTTTTTCAACGCCGACAATCTGCCCGGTCTTTTTCAGGATCTCGTTGCGGTGCATGCCCTGGTCGAGCAGCTTGAGCGCCTCGCGCGGGTCTTTGGAGAAGATCACATCGACATTGTCGAATCGGATAATGCTCATGCATCACCCCCTACTTTGGCGTCGGGTTGTTTGCAGATGCGGTCGAGCATGATGGCCAGCAACACGATTGCCAGGCCGGCTTCAAAGCCCAAGGCGATGTCAGCGGTGTTCAGCGCGTTGACCACCGGCTTGCCGAGGCCGTCGGCGCCCACCAGGGCCGCGATCACCACCATCGACAACGACAGCATGATGCATTGGGTAATGCCGGCGGCAATGCTCGGCATGGCGTGGGGCAGTTCAATCCGCGAGAGCAACTGACGGCGCGAGCAGCCAAAGGCCTTGCCGGCGTCCATCAACTCTTGCGGCACATCACGGATACCCAGGTAAGTCAGGCGGATGGGCGCGGCAATCGCGAACACCACCGTAGAGATCAACCCAGGCACCACACCCAGCCCGAAGAGGGTCAGGGTAGGGATGAGGTAGACGAAGGTCGGCACGGTCTGCATCAGATCGAGCACCGGCCGCATCAGGGTGTAGAACATCGGTTTGTGCGCGGCAACAATGCCCAGCGGCACGCCGATGACCACGCAGACCAGGGTGGCGAACAACACCTGCGCGAGGGTTTCCATGGTTTCCTGCCAGTACCCCAGGTTCAGGATCAGCAGGAAGGAGGCGATGACAAAAACAGTCAGGCCCCATTTGCGTTGAATAAAGTGAGCGAGTAGCGCAATCAGACCGATCAATGCCAGCGGATTGAACCAGGTCAGCGCAAACGTCACGCCGTGGATCATCGTTTCCAGGGTCGATGCGATTGCGTCGAAATAGTTGGCACCGTGTTTGGTCAACCATTCGACGAAGGCAGCGATGTACTGGCCTAGTGGGATTTTCTGTTCAGTCAGCATGGTAGTGAATGTCCACATGCGAAGGGGAAAACATCCCAGGCCAGCGCACCGGCCTGGGGTCAGCACTTACTTAGCGAGGTATTCCTTGACGGCCTCCAACCCTGGTTTGCCATCGACGGTGGTCACACCGGCCAGCCAGGTGTCGAGCACTTGCGGGTTCTTCTTCAGCCAGGCTTTCGCCGCGGCGTCGGGCTTCATCTTGTCGTCCAGGACGTTGCCCATCAGGGTGCTTTCCATGTTCAAGGTGAACGACAGGTTTTTCAGCAACTGACCCACGTTGCTGCATTCCTGGGTGTAGCCCTTGCGAACGTTGGTGTAGATGGTGGCCTGGCCGTAGTTGGGGCCGAACGAGTCGTCACCACCGGTCAGGTACTTCATCTTGAAGCGGGTGTTCATCGGGTGCGGTTCCCAGCCGAGGAACACGATGGCCTGGTCGCGTTTGGTGGCGCGTTCCACCTGCGAGAGCATCCCGGCTTCGCTGGACTCGACCACTTTGAAACCTGCGGTTTTCAGGCCGAAGGCGTCTTTGTCGATGAGGGTCTGGATGGTGCGGTTGCCGTCGTTGCCCGGCTCGATGCCGTAGATCTTGCCGCCCAGTTCATCCTTGAATTTGACGATGTCGGCGAAGTCTTTCAGGCCCTTGTTGTACAGCGCTTCCGGGACGGCCAGGGTGTACTTGGCGTTTTCCAGGTTGGCGCGCACGGTTTCCACGGTGCCGGCATCACGGTACTGCTTGATGTCGTTTTCCATGGTCGGCATCCAGTTGCCGAGGAAGATGTCCATGTTCTTGCCGTCGGCCAGCGACTTGTACGTCACCGGCACCGAAATCATCGTGGTGCGTGGCTTGTAGCCGAGGCCCTTGAGGACTTCGCTGGTGGTTGCGGTAGTGACGGTGATGTCGGTCCAGCCGACATCGGAGAAGTTAACGGTCTTGCACTGTTCCGGTTCTGCAGCGTGTGCCAGGACTGGCAGACTCAGCATGGCGGCCAACAACAACGAGGGTGAACCTTTCATCGGGGTAGACTCCTGTGTCTTTTTTCTGGCGGCATTCGCCGCGCTTTATAAGTGTTGCGGTTGGGGCGTGCGACAAAGCGGCGGCGCGGTGCCTTGCAAACGAGTCGAGACTGATCATGTACCAGTGAAAATCTGACGCCTACAGGGGGCGTCGTATCCAGTACAGGGATGGTCGTATCCAGTGTCGGTGACGTCGCTTACAGGTTTTTCCAAAGGCAAAACCGCTGTTTTTACCGATCTGCACCGCTAAAAACGGCCAAAACGCTTGATCGCACAGGAGCGACGCTGGTGAGCATGGATGCGTCGGTGTGAGACGCCGTGAGGGCGGATAAAAGCTTGATGATGCCGCCATCTGGGCGATCTGAGCGTAGCAGCTCCTTGGTGTCCGGCCTGCTCACCTGCGGAGTTACACGTTAATGGCTATCAGCGTTTTCGACCTGTTCAAGATCGGCATCGGGCCTTCTAGTTCTCACACCGTCGGCCCCATGCGCGCCGCGGCGTTGTTCGTCCAGGCATTACGTGAACGTGAATTGTTGGAACAAGTCAGGCGCGTCGAAGTTCAGCTGTACGGCTCTTTGTCGGCCACCGGCATCGGCCACGGCAGCGACACCGCCACCATCATGGGCCTGATGGGCGAGTGGCCCGACGCAATCGACCCCTCGCAAATCGGCCTGCGTATTCACACCCTGCGCGAGACCGACACACTGCTGCTCGACGGCCGTTTGCCGGTGCCGTTTATCTGGGCGCGCGACATGCGCCTGCTCGACGAAAACCTGCCGTTTCACCCCAACGCCATGACCCTTGTCGTGTTCGGCGATAACGGCGAGCTGCACCGCGACACTTACTATTCGGTGGGTGGCGGTTTTGTGGTGGATCAAGCCCAGGCGCAAAGCGGCGTGGCCGATATGGACCGCACCGAACTGCCGTATGATTTTTCCAGCGCGGTAGAGCTGTTGCAGCTGTGCAAGACCCACAACCTGCGCGTCGCCGAATTGATGCTGGCGAATGAAAAGACCTGGCGCAGCGAAGAGGAAATCCGCAGCGGCCTGATGAAGCTGTGGCGCGCCATGCAGGATTGCGTGGAGCAGGGCCTCAAGCATGAAGGCATCCTGCCGGGCGGGCTCAATGTGCGTCGCCGCGCTGCCAAGTTGCATCGCAGCTTGCAGGAGTTGAACAAGCCCAATGTGATCGGTTCGACCTTGAGCGCCATGGAATGGGTCAACCTGTTCGCCCTGGCGGTGAATGAAGAAAACGCCGCCGGTGGGCGCATGGTCACCGCGCCCACCAATGGCGCGGCAGGCATCATCCCGGCGGTGCTGCACTACTTTATGAAGTTCAGCGAAGAGGTCACTGAAGCCAACGTCGTCGACTACCTGCTCGGCGCGGCGGCGGTGGGCATTCTGTGCAAAAAGAACGCCTCGATCTCCGGCGCCGAAGTCGGCTGCCAGGGTGAGGTGGGTTCGGCCTGCGCCATGGCCGCCGCCGGGTTGGCCGAGATTCTCGGCGCCACGCCGGAGCAGGTGTGCAACGCCGCCGAAATCGGCCTGGAACACAACCTCGGCCTGACCTGCGACCCGGTGGGCGGGCTGGTGCAAGTGCCGTGCATCGAGCGCAACGCGATTGCGGCAGTGAAAGCGATCAACGCGGCGCAAATGGCCCTGCGTGGCGACGGCCAGCACTTTATCTCCCTGGACCGCGTGATCCGCACCATGCGCGATACCGGCGCGGACATGCATGACAAGTACAAAGAAACCTCGCGGGGCGGGTTGGCGGTGAGTGCGGTTGAGTGCTGAGACCGAGTCGCCTGCATTCGCGAGCAAGCCCGCTCCCACATTCGACCGCGTTTCCTCAGGAGGAATACGGTCAAGTGTGGGAGCGGGCTTGCTCGCGAATGCGGTAGACCCGGCACCACTGCTCATAAAGTGAACACCCGGATCCAAAAGCGCCACCTTTTAGCGCGTCGCAAACAGACAAGTAGCCCTCAGACGATTCCTCGCCCGACCACCGGTCACCCGTGCGTGCGGTGACAGACTTTTCCCACGCGCTCAAAGCGCCTTCCCACAAGTGCTACCGATCTGCTCACACCCCGTGATCAGGCTCGCTCCAATGGCCTTTTCGGGGCATATCCCGCACTCGTTGCGCGGGCTTATATAGACGCGTCATCAGGTCGTTTTCAGGAGTTATTGAATGGCCATTCAATTTTAGGCATGGCATTTGCTCTATCAATTCAAAGCCTCTCCTTTCCAGGGCGAGCGCAATAACAAGAGCCTCGCCTGAGGCCATCACCCGCTTTGTGTGAGGAGATACCGCGATGACGTCGTTCAACTCCGGGGCTCAACCCCAGAACCGTGCGCCTCAATCCATCGGCTTTTTGCTGCTGGACAATTTCACGCTGATTTCCCTGGCGTCCGCAGTGGAACCCCTGCGCATGGCCAACCAGCTGTCCGGCCGCGAGCTGTATCGCTGGACAACCCTGAGTGTCGACGGAAACCAGGTGTGGGCCAGCGACGGTCTGCAAATCACCCCCGATGCCTCCATGCACAAAGCCCCGGCCCTGGACACGGTAATTGTGTGCGGCGGCGTGGGTATCCAGCGCACCGTTACCCGTGAGCACGTGTCGTGGCTGCAAAGCCAGGCGCGCCAGTCGCGTCGCCTTGGCGCCGTGTGCACCGGCAGTTGGGCCTTGGCCTGCGCCGGCTTGCTCGACGGTTTTGATTGCAGCGTGCACTGGGAATGCCTGGCGTCGATGCAGGAAGCCTTCCCGCGTGTGGCCATGAGCACACGCCTGTTCACCCTCGACCGTAACCGCTTCACCAGCTCCGGCGGCACCGCGCCGCTGGACATGATGCTGCACCTGATCAGCCGCGACCACGGCCGTGAATTGTCCGCCGCGATTTCCGAAATGTTTGTGTACGAACGCATCCGCAACGAACAGGATCACCAGCGCGTGCCGCTCAAGCACATGCTCGGCACCAACCAGCCGAAGCTGCAGGAAATCGTTGCGTTGATGGAAGCCAACCTCGAAGAGCCGATCGACCTGGACGAGCTGGCGGTGTACGTCGCCGTGTCGCGTCGCCAGTTGGAGCGGCTGTTCCAGAAATACCTGCACTGCTCGCCGTCGCGCTACTACCTCAAGCTGCGCCTGATTCGTGCACGGCAATTGCTCAAGCAAACGCCAATGTCGATTATCGAAGTGGCCTCGGTGTGCGGGTTTGTGTCCACGCCGCACTTCTCCAAGTGCTACCGCGAATACTTCGGCATTCCACCACGGGATGAGCGCGTAGGGTCCAACACCACCCAGCAAGTGGCGATGATGCCGATTCCGCAGGCGCTGGTGTTGTCACCGTTGTCGGGGCCGATGTCGGCATTGAGCCAGGCTCGGAACGAGTCGACTTTCGCGAGTGTAAGGCTCTAACCCGAGTCGCCTGCATTCGCGAGCAAGCCCGCTCCCACATTCGACAGCATTTCAAAGATGGAACTCGGTCAAATGTGGTAGCGGGCTTGCTCGCGAATGCGATCTATCAGGCACCAGAACTCTGTCTGAACTGCACCAAAGCCGGCAACAACTGCTTGTCGATCGCCTGCCGCACCGCCGGCAGGATCGTCGCGCTGCCGGTGTACATCTGTTCCACCATGCCCTTGAGCGCCTTGGCCCGGGCCGCGCTCAAACCGCGCACCGCACACTCGCAGGCCTGCTCGGCGGTAGCACCGCTGGACACTTCAAAACCCAGCGAGCGCAGTTGGCCCAGCAGGTCATCCTGGTCAATCAAATCCGCGTGCATCATGACGTTCATCCTGGTGTAGGGAGCGGGGATTGACTTGGATTCTGGTAGGCCCTCGACCGGTCGGCAAGCGCAGATTCAACGAATGGCTCATATGGCTATGAGCAGGTCGTTTTCGGGTCATTTACCGACAGAAGTAATAGGCACACTGAATGCCAGGCACGCACCTTGAAGGTTTGGTCACCCTCGGGATGTCACGCTCACACCAAGCACTCTGCCCCGATCCGGTCACGGCTGATCGGGGCTTTTTTTGTCTGGGATTTGTGGTGGCTGTGCTGGCCTCTTCGCGAGCAAGCCCGCACCTCGGTCTACCTTTGCATCCAGCGCAATGATCGGCGCCAGCCGGCGATAGTCGCTGTGACGGTCTTTATTGCGAAACTCCACGGGGATTTCACACCGCGCGCGAAACGCCTCGGGGTCTTCCGTGCGCAGTGCATGGGCGATGGCAAACCCATCGACAAAAATACTCTCGCCGCCCGTGGCCTCGTTCACAGGCAATGCAGAAATTGCAGCCCCGGTTGCAGCTCGCGCGTGGGCAAGTCGCTGTGCAGCGGCAGGTTGAAGGCGGTGTAGGCGTTACTGTCGGCATCGGCCTTGGACTGCACGTTGAACAGCAAGCCGAAGTTGCTCTCGCGGATAAATGAAATGCGCTTGGCAATCAGCGCCAGGGAACCGGGTTCGGTGGGCACGCCACGGATTTGCGTGAGGCCCGAGTCGCGCAAGGCCAGCAACCATTGCAGCAGGCTTTTCGGGTCTTCCATCACGGCCGCATAGTCGAATAGGGGCAGTGCAAGTACGAAAATCGGCAACAGCGGCGGCGGTTTGCATGGCGATTCCTTAGTGTTTTTTGGGCGGCAATCCAATCACACGACCGAGCAGGGCAGGCCGGGGCAGGTCGGCCTGATCAGCGCTGATGGCGATGAGTTTTTCCAGGGTCGCTTCGGTAAAGGGCGCTGAGTGCGGGCCGGCGAGGTCGACGTGCAGCAGCATCTGCTCGTTGCCCGCCAGTTCCTTGTCGTCGCCCACCCCATGCAGGCTGTGATAGAGGTGCAGGCGCTTGGCATCGTGGGCGATCAATTGGGTGTGCACTTCTACCTCGGCACCCAGTTTTACCTCGTGCAGGTAGTTCAGGTGCAGTTCCAAAGTGAACAGTGAATGGCCGCTGGCCTCGCGGTTTTCACTGTCCAAACCCAGAGTGTCCATCAGCGCATCGGTGGCGTAGCTGAAGATCAGCAGGTAGAACGCATCGCGCAGGTGGCCGTTGTAATCCACCCATTCGGGCTTGATGTTGGTGGTGTAAGTCGTCAGTGCAGGCATGGCGTGGATTCCGAACAATGTACTCGGTCAAAATGTGGGAGCTGGCTTGCCTGCGATGGCGGCGGTGAGTCGTACATCGCTATCGCAGGCAAGCCAGCTCCCACAGGAAATCAACAGCGGTTATTCAGCGAAGCTCATGCCGTGTTTGGCTTTGGTGGTTTTTACCGCTTCCAGCACCGCCAACAGGCAATCATCACGATAGCGCTCCAGCGCCGAAATGCTGTGCTTGCCCAGCTGTTCACTGGTGCCATCCACCACATCATCAATCAACTTGTCGGTCAGTTCCGGTGCCGGCAAATACGTCCACGGCAACTGCAGCGCCGGGCCGAACTGCGCCATGAAATGCCGCATGCCGGCATCGCCTCCGGCCAGGGTGTAAGTGAGGAAGGTGCCCATGAACGACCAGCGCAGCCCGGCGCCAAAACGGATGGCATCGTCGATTTCGCCGGTGGTTGCCACGCCGTCGTTGACCAGGTGCAGCGCCTCACGCCACAGCGCTTCGAGCAAGCGGTCGGCGATAAACCCTGGCACTTCCTTGCGCACGTGCAGCGGGCGCATGCCGAGGGATTCATACACCTTGATCGCCGCTTGAATAGCCTCCGGCGCGGTGTTTTTTCCGCCCACCACTTCCACCAGCGGCAGCAGGTAAACCGGGTTGAACGGGTGGCCGACCACGCAGCGTTCCGGGTGAGTGGAACCCTCGTAGAACTCACTCGGCAACAGGCCTGAAGTGCTTGAACCAATCAACGCCGTCGGCTTGGCCGCCGCGCTGATTTTGCTGTGCAATTGCAGCTTGAGTTCCAGGCGTTCCGGGGCGCTTTCCTGGATGAAATCGGCGTCTTTCACGCACTCTTCGATAGTGGCGACAAAGCGCAGGCGGTCTTGGGAGGCGCCTGGCGCCAGGCCTTGTTTTTCCAAGGCGCCCCAGGCGTTGGCGACGCGTTTGCGCAGGGCCGCTTCGGCGCCGGGCGCCGGGTCCCAGGCGATTACATCCAGGCCGTGGGCGAGGGCGCGGGACACCCAGCCGCTGCCGATAACGCCACTGCCGAGGGCGGCGAAGGTTTTGATTTCGGTGATAAAGCTCATGGCAATTTCCTAAAGTATTCGCAAATTCTGTATGAGGAACCGGTTCAATGTGGGAGCGGGCTTGCTCGCGAATGCGGTATGTCGGTTGATGCATTCGGTGACTGATTCACCGCATTCGCGAGCAAGCCCGCTCCCACACAAGCCCGACTCCCACAGGGTGCAGTAGTGTTTGGAAAAATTAGCCGCGCTTGGTCAGGCCCATCTTGATTCGGCCTTCCGCCGGGGTCATGACCCGCGCGCCCAGGCGGCTGAGGATTTCACTCGCGCGCTCCACCAGCTGGCCGTTGGTGGCCAGCACGCCTTTGTCCAGCCACAGGTTGTCTTCCAGGCCGACCCGCACGTTGCCGCCCAGCAGCACCGCTTGCGCGGCCATCGGCATTTGCATGCGGCCGATGCCGAAACCGGCCCACACCGCGTCGGCGGGCAGGTTGTCGACCATGGCTTTCATGGTGGTGGTGTCGGCCGGTGCGCCCCAGGGGATGCCCAGGCACAGTTGGAACAGCGGGTTGTCGAGCAGGCCTTCCTTGATCATCTGCTTGGCGAACCACAGGTGGCCGGTGTCGAAAATTTCCAGCTCAGGCTTAACGCCCAGCTCTTGAATCCGTTTGGCGCCAGCGCGCAATTGCGCCGGGGTGGACACGTAAATGGTGTCGCCATCGCCGAAGTTCAGCGTGCCGCAATCGAGGGTGCAGATTTCCGGCAGCAGCTCTTCCACGTGCGCCAAGCGCGTCAGCGGGCCGACCAAGTCGGTGTTGGGGCCGAACTCCATGGGGTTCTCGCCGCCGCCGATTTCCAGGTCGCCGCCCATGCCGGCGGTGAGGTTGACGATGATGTCGATGTCGGCCTCGCGGATGCGCTCCATCACTTCGCGGTACAGCGCGACGTCGCGGCTGAACTTGCCGGTTTCGGGGTCACGCACGTGGCAGTGCACCACGGTCGCGCCGGCCTTGGCGGCTTCTACGGCAGCGGCGGCGATTTGTTTGGGCGTGACGGGCACGTGTGGGCTTCTGCCGGTCGTGTCGCCAGCACCGGTGAGTGCGCAGGTGATGATGACGTCGTGGTTCATGAGGCGGTTCCTTACAGGCGGGCGTAGTGATGCCGTTCGCAGCCCACAGCGGCTGCGACACGGTGATTCGAATCAGGTTATTTGCTGGTCAGTTGCAGGTTGACCGCGGCGGGCTTGCCGTCGAAGGTGGTCACGCCTTCGAGCCAGCGCTGCTGGTCTTGCGGGTGGTCCTTGAGCCACTGCTTGGCGGACTCGATGGCGTCCTTGTGATCCAGCAACGGCTGCATCATCCGGCTCTCGTCGGCGGCGGTGAAGGTCAGGTTGGTCAGCAACTTGTGCACGTTGGGGCACTGTTCGGCGTAGGTCGGCGAGGTGACGCTCCACACCGTGGCCATGCCTTCGTTCGGGCCCAGGGCGTCGTCGCTGCCGGTGAGGTAAGTCATGGCGACGTTGACGTTCATCGGGTGCGGCGCCCAGCCGAAGAACACCACGGCTTCCTTGCGGCGTACCGCGCGGTCGACGGCGGCGAGCATGCCGGCCTCGCTGGACTCCACCAGCTGGAACTTGCCCAGGCCGAACTGGTTCTTGGCGATCATCGCCTTGATCTGGGTGTTGGCGCCCGAGCCTGGCTCGATGCCGTAGATCTTGCCGCCCAGTTCTTTTTCGAACTTGGCGATGTCGGCGAAGGTTTTCAGGCCCTTGTCCGCCAGGTACGTCGGCACGGCGAGGGTGGCGCGGGCGTCTTCCAGGCTGGGTTTCTCGAGGACTTTGACTTGCTTGGCATCGACGAACGGCGTGATGGTCTGGGTCATCAGCGGGTTCCAGTAGCCCAGGAACATATCCAGGCGTTGGTCACGGATGCCGGCGAAGATGATTTGCTGGGAGGCGCTGGTCTGTTTGGTCTTGTAGCCGAGGCCGTCGAGCAACACTTGGGTCATGGCGCTGGTGGCGATTACGTCGGTCCAGTTCACCACGCCCATGCGCACGTTCCGGCAAGATTCTGCGTCGGCCGCGAATACGCTGGTGCTCAAAATGGCGCTGGCGCTGAGTGCAAGCACGCAGCGGCTGATCAGTCGGTTCATGGTGGATCCCTCGGCAGGTCGTTATTGTGGGGGCCGGCGTCTTTGTGCGCCGTGGGATCAAGTTACGTACCTTCGGGCCCGACAAAACGCACGGCGGCGACCCGCTCTTGCACTGCAGCGACCTGTGCTCTTGAATGGCCCGTTGAACTGGCGTATCACAGTGACCACGCTGCCCGTCCTACGAGAGCGCCACCATGTCCCAGGATTTCTACTTTCTGTTGATGCCGGGTTTCTCGGCCATCGGCTTTATCTCCGCGCTGGAACCGCTGCGGGTGGCCAACCGCTTTCGTGGCGAGCTGTACCGCTGGCATGTGTTGAGCGCCGACGGCGGCGCGGTGCTGGCGAGCAATGGCATGTCGGTCAACGCCGACGCCGCACTGGAACCGCTGAAAAAAGGCGCGACGCTGATGGTGGTTGCCGGCTTCGAACCCTTGAAGTTCACCACACCCGCGCTGGAACACTGGCTGCGACGCCTCGACCATGAAGGCGTGACCCTTGGCGCCATCGACACTGGCGCCTGTGTGCTCGCTGAGGCCGGTTTGCTCGACGGCCACCGCCTCACCCTGCACTGGGAAGCCATCGACGCCTTCAAGGAGTCCTATCCACAGCTCACGGTGACCCAGGAACTGTTCGAGATCGACCGCCGCCGCATCACCTGCGCCGGCGGCACTGCGTCCATCGACCTGATGCTTGACCTGATCGCCCAGGCCCACGGCCCGGAGCTGGCGATCCAGGTTTCCGAACAATTCGTACTCAGCCGCATCCGCCCACGCAAAGACCACCAGCGCATGCAGATCGCCACGCGCTACGGCATCAACAACAAGAAGTTGGTGCAGGTGATTGGCGAGATGGAACAACACACCGAACCGCCGCTGAGCACCCTGGCATTGGCCGACGCGATCAAAGTCACGCGGCGCCAGTTGGAGCGGTTGTTTCGTCTGCATTTGAACGATACGCCGAGCAACTTCTACCTCGGCCTGCGCCTGGAAAAAGCCCGGCAGTTATTGCGCCAGAGCGACCTGAGTGTGCTGGAGGTGAGCATTGCATGCGGGTTTGAGTCGCCGTCGTATTTCACCCGCAGCTATCGGGCAAGGTTTGCCAAGTGCCCGCGGGAGGATCGGCGACGGGAGGTGGTTTGACGGGCAATTATAGTCAATTATACTCGGTACTATAATTTATAGTCCTTTCCATAATTGAGTATAAAAGCATGTCGAAGAACAGCGGCTTCGTGTTTCGCCGCCCCGCTCTGGCAAGCAGTATTGCTGACGGATTGGTGGGGGCTGGTATTCAGGATTTCACCTCCGGCCTGTTCCTAGCGGCGCCGCGTCGTACCGGCAAAAGTACCTTTTTGCGCGAAGACCTGATTCCCGAGTGCCAGCTGCGCGGCTGGCTGGCGGTGTATGTAGATCTGTGGGCGGACAAAGAGAAAGATCCGGCTGAGTTGATCGCCAGCGCGATTGCCGCTGCGTTGGTGCCTTATGAAAAGGGCATTCGTAAACTGGCCAAGAACATCGGTATCGAGAAACTAAGCTTTCTGCGCACCCTTTCCTGGGACTTCACCAAGCCACAATTACCTGTCGGTGCGACGCTGACCCAAGCCTTGGAATTGCTCCACAGTGCTGCGGAAAAACCCGTCGTGCTGGTGATTGACGAAGCGCAGCACGCCTTAACCACCGAGTCAGGTATCAACGCGATGTTCGCGTTGAAGGCCGCCCGGGATCAGCTCAACCAAGGCCGTGACGAGGAGGGCAGTGGCTTGCACTTGGTGTTCACCGGTTCCAATCGCGACAAGCTGGCACATTTGGTTCTCGGTAAAAGTCAGCCGTTCTTCGGCTCCAGCATCACGCCATTCCCCTTGCTCGGCAAAGAGTTCACCCAAGCGTACACCGTGCACCTCAACGCGCACCTGGCCAACACCAATCAATTCAACGCCGCCGATATTGATGAGGCGTTCGAGTTGGTAGGCCGTCGCCCCGAGATGCTGCGCACCATCATCGGTGAAGTGGCCTTGGAGTTGGGCGAGGCAAGCAATTTGGGGCAACTGCTGCACAGCCGCGCCGAGTTTTTGCGCGCGGGCGTGTGGACGGAGTTCGAAAGCGCCTGGAACAACCTCACCATCCCACAGCGCGCGGTGCTGGAAGTGATGGTGGAGCGTTCGCAAAACAACCAACCTTTCGCGCCGTTTACCGACAGCACCCTCACGGCAGTCAGCAAAGCGCTGGAAGACATGGGCAGCGACGTGGTGCCAGGCACCCAGACCATTCAGGCCTGCATCGATGCGTTGCGCGACAAGGAGCTGGTGTGGAAGTCGAGCCGGGGCGGCTATGCCCTGGAAGACAAGTCTTTTGGCGATTGGCTGCTGCACAGAAGCCGTACATCTCACTGAAGGGCAACACGCATCAAATGTGGGAGCGGGCTTGCTCGCGAATGCGGTGGGTCAGTGAAAGATGTTTAACCTGACACTCCGCATTCGCGAGCAAGCCCGCTCCCACAGGGGATTTGTGGTGTGGCTTACTTCTTTACCAGTGCCGAACACGCTGTTTTGTAGGCCTCATGCTGATACTTGTTCAGCGTCGCCGGCAGCTCAAAGTTGTGTTTCTTGTTCTGCGCATTGATGGTCTGCGGCGACAACAGCATCACCTCAACGCCGTCCAGCAACTGAAACACACCTTCAATCTTGAATGTGGTCGGGCCACCGGCGAATTCGCCTTTTTTGCTGCGCTTCTTGATCGCAATGCGGGTGATCGCGTTCGCCTGTACGAAAGCCTTCACCTGGGCGGCGAAGGCTTTGACGTTGGCCGCTTCATCGTCATCTTCGAGGGCGATTTTCTTGGTGGCGAGGGCGACGTGTGTCAGCGCCTGGCTGTCCAGCGAGGCGACAGCGATGATGGCTTCGCTGCCTTTGATTTCGATGCCGCAGATAGTCATGCATTAGCCTATTGAGAGGGAGGAGGGCTGGGGGATCAGGTATCAGTAGTGCCGATCTTCCTCTTTATGTGCGTAGATTTTGTGGATCGTCCAGAACATCAGGATCAAGCACAGAATCATCAAGCCGGCGCTGACGCTCATGATGTAGAAGTTGGGTGAGCTGGATTTCAGGTTAGCCTTGATGTTATGCACCGTCGGGAACCACTTTGAGTACACCACCTCGACCGGGCCGCCAACCGTGTAGCCTCGGTCTTCGACATAGCTACTGTTGTTCACCATGCCTTCTTCGCGCTGGCCTTGGTGGTCGAAGGCGTAATACACGTTGGTGCTTGAATCCCGAGGGCCGACGCTTTCAAGTTGGGTGATTTGCCCCATCGTCTCCACGGGCGACACGTTGATCACTGCATAAGGTGCGCCCTTGTCCTTGGACAGGAACAGCATCAGCGACAGTACCAGCATGGAAACGAACAGCAGCGTGGCGCGCGTGAACAGGAAATCCCGTTGCGCTTCGCGTGGGTAGTACATGTGACGTCCTTTTCAATGATTTTCAGCGATTAAACCGACTTATTCCTGCCCAATCGACTCCAAAAACTCCGACCGCTCATCACTCATCCGCGCCAGGCAGTCATTCTGCTGGATCGCGTAGTCCTTGCTGCCATTCACCGCCGGGAAGGTGTCCACAGCGCAATCGGCGTCACGCAGTTTTTCCCATTTTTGTTGGGCATCCTTCAGACGAGCGGTAATGTCGGCCAGTTGCGACTTGTTACTGCCATAGGTCGAACCCATGCGTTCCAGCAAGCCTTGATAGTTATCCTTGAGCAATTGCTCGGCGGTGGTCTTGTTGTAGGTGGCGCATTCCAGGGTTTGCTTGTCGTTCTCGATGCCATCGCACGGCGTATTGTCCGTGTCTTCGGCCGCGTGGACGCCGGTTGCGATGAGTGCCAAAGCCAGGAAAATCGATTTCATTGCGCCGTCTCATATCAGGTGATGCGGAATTCTGGCTCAAGCGTAAGACAAAGAACAGTCGTCAGTCAGACGTGTCATGTAGGCCTTTGTCGCGGATTGACGCTTTCGGCAATTCCCCTGTCGTTTTTGCACCCGGTTCTTTCAGCCCCTGGGCATATGCTGGCCCCAAAGCGCCGGCAGACGATTCGGCGCATGAATCGCCAATAAGGGGACGCCTGATGAGCCCAGCCGAATTGCACGCCGACAGCATCGTTATCGACGGGCTGATCATTGCCAAGTGGAACCGCGACCTGTTCGAGGACATGCGCAAAGGTGGCCTGACCGCCGCCAACTGCACGGTGTCGGTGTGGGAAGGCTTCCAGGCCACGATCAATAACATCGTGGCCAGCCAGACCCTGATCCGTGAGAACAGCGACCTGGTGATCCCGGTGAAAACCACCGCCGACATCCGCCAAGCCAAGGAGCAGGGCAAGACCGGCATCATCTTCGGCTTCCAGAACGCCCATGCGTTTGAAGACCAGTTGGGCTACGTCGAGATCTTCAAGCAGCTCGGCGTGGGCGTTGTACAGATGTGCTACAACACCCAGAACCTGGTCGGCACCGGCTGCTATGAGCGCGACGGCGGCCTGTCGGGCTTTGGCCGTGAAGTCGTCGGCGAGATGAACCGCGTCGGCATCATGTGCGACCTGTCCCACGTCGGCTCCAAGACCAGCGAAGAAGTCATCCTCGAATCGAAAAAACCGGTGTGCTACTCCCACTGCCTGCCTTCAGGTCTTAAAGAGCACCCGCGCAACAAGTCCGATGAAGAGCTTAAGTTTATTGCGGACCACGGCGGTTTTGTCGGCGTGACCATGTTTGCGCCGTTTCTGGCCAAGGGCATCGATTCCACCATCGACGACTACGCCGAAGCCATCGAATACACCATGAACATCGTCGGCGAAGACGCCATCGGCATCGGCACCGACTTCACCCAGGGCCATGGCCAGGATTTCTTCGAAATGCTGACCCACGACAAGGGCTACGCCCGCCGCCTGACCAGCTTCGGCAAGATCATCAACCCGCTGGGCATCCGCACCGTGGGCGAGTTCCCCAACCTCACCGAGACCCTGCTCAAGCGCGGTCACAGCGAGCGCGTGGTGCGCAAAATCATGGGCGAAAACTGGGTCAATGTCCTGAAGGACGTCTGGGGCGAATAAGCCACCGCCAACATTTCTTTTCCCCAGGCCATCCGGTGCCTGGGGCATCCAAACGAATTTTCTGGAGTTAAGTTTCCATGGCCAAGATCGCCCCGCAATTGCCTATCGAAGTCGACAGCGAAACCGGTGTCTGGACCTCCGACGCCCTGCCGATGCTGTATGTGCCGCGCCATTTCTTCGTCAACAACCACATCGGTATCGAAGAAGTGCTGGGCGCAGATGCCTACGCCGAAATCCTCTACAAGGCCGGCTACAAATCCGCCTGGCACTGGTGTGAAAAAGAAGCTGAATGCCACGGCCTGGAAGGCGTCGCGGTATTTGAGCACTACATGAAGCGCCTGTCGCAACGCGGCTGGGGCCTGTTCAAGATCCAGGACATTGACCTCGACAAAGGTACCGCCAGCGTCAAGCTCGAACACTCGGCCTTCGTCTACGTGTACGGCAAGGTTGGGCGCAAGGTCGACTACATGTTCACCGGCTGGTTTGCCGGCGCCATGGACCAGATTCTGCAGGCGCGTGGCAGCAACATCCGCACCGTAGCCGAACAAGTCTACGGAGGCTCCGAAGAGGGCCACGACGACGGCCTGTTCACCGTCAAGCCGTTGTAAGTCGAGGAACCGTGCCATGGCTTTCGAAGCAATGTTCGCGCCGATCCAGATCGGCAAACTGACCATCCGCAACCGCGTGCTCAGTACCGCCCACGCCGAGGTGTATGCCACCGACGGCGGCATGACCACCGACCGCTATGTGAAGTATTACGAAGAGAAAGCCAAGGGCGGGATCGGCCTGGCGATCTGCGGCGGGTCTTCCAGTGTGGCCATCGACAGCCCGCAAGGCTGGTGGAAATCGGTAAACCTGGCCGATGACCGCATCATCCCGCACTTCCAGAACCTGGCCGATGCCATGCACAAGCATGGCGCCAAGATCATGATCCAGATTACCCACATGGGCCGTCGTTCGCGCTGGGACGGCGAGCATTGGCCGACGCTGCTGTCGCCGTCGGGCATCCGCGAGCCGGTGCACCGTGCGACCTGCAAAACCATTGAGCCGGAAGAAATCTGGCGCGTGATCGGCAACTACGCCACTGCGGCGGCGCGGGCCAAGGCCGGTGGCCTGGATGGCGTGGAACTGTCGGCGGTGCACCAGCACATGATCGACCAGTTCTGGAGCCCACGGGTCAACAAGCGCACTGACGAATGGGGCGGCAGTTTCGAAAACCGCATGCGCTTCGGCCTGGAAGTGTTGAAGGCCGTGCGCAAGGAAGTCGGCCCGGATTTCTGCGTGGGCATCCGCCTGTGCGGCGACGAATTCCACCCGGACGGCTTGTCCCACGAGGACATGAAGCAAATCGCCAAGTACTACGACGACACCGGCATGCTCGACTTTATCGGTGTGGTCGGCTCGGGGTGCGACACCCACAACACCCTGGCCAACGTGATCCCGAACATGAGTTATCCACCGGAGCCTTTCCTGCACCTGGCCGCCGGTATCAAGGAAGTGGTCAAGGCCCCGGTGCTGCACGCGCAGAACATCAAGGACCCGAACCAGGCCACGCGCATTCTGGAAGGCGGCTATGTGGATATGGTCGGCATGACCCGCGCCCATATCGCTGACCCGCACCTGATCGCCAAGATCAAGATGGGCCAGGTCGACCAGATCAAACAATGCGTCGGCGCCAACTACTGCATCGACCGCCAGTACCAAGGGCTGGACGTGCTGTGCATCCAGAACGCCGCGACCTCGCGTGAATACATGGGCGTGCCGCACATCATCGAGAAGTCCACAGGGCCCAAACGCAAAGTCGTGGTGGTGGGTGCCGGCCCGGCCGGGATGGAAGCTGCCCGCGTTGCCGCCGAGCGTGGCCACGACGTGACGCTGTTCGAGAAGAAAGAATTCATCGGCGGGCAAATCACTACCGCCTCCAAGGCGCCGCAGCGCGACCAGATTGCCGGCATCACGCGCTGGTTCCAGCTGGAGTTGGCGCGATTGAACGTTGATCTGCGCCTGGGCGTGGCGGCGAATGCCGATGCGATCCTCGACCTGCGCCCGGATGTGGTGGTGCTGGCTGTGGGCGGGCATCCGTTCCTGGAGCAGAACGAACACTGGGGCGCGGCGGAAGGCCTGGTGGTGAGCAGTTGGGATGTGCTCGACGGCAAGGTGGCGCCGGGCAAGAACGTGCTGGTCTACGACACCATCTGCGAATTCACCGGCATGTCGGTGGCGGATTTCCTTGCGGACAAAGGCAGCCAGGTCGAGATCGTCACCGACGACATCAAGCCAGGCGTGGCCATCGGCGGTACGTCGTTCCCGACTTACTACCGCAGCATGTACCCCAAGGAAGTGATCATGACCGGCGACATGATGCTGGAAAAGGTCTACCGCGAAGGCGACAAGCTGGTGGCGGTGCTGGAGAACGAATACACCGGCGCCAAGGAAGAACGCGTGGTCGATCAGGTTGTTGTCGAGAACGGTGTGCGCCCGGACGAAGCGCTCTATTACGGGCTCAAGGAAGGTTCGCGCAACAAAGGCCAGATGGACATCGAGGCCCTGTTCGCGATCAAACCGCAGCCGTGCCTGAGCGAGCCGGGCGAGGGGTACTTGCTGTTCCGCATCGGTGACTGTGTGGCGCAGCGCAATACCCACGCCGCGATCTATGACGCCCTGCGCCTGTGCAAGGATTTCTGACCCACTTGATCGTTCCCGCGCTCTGCGTGGGAATGCCGCCCTGGACGCTTCGCGTCCGCTCTTAGGTCGTGACGCAGAGCGTCACAGGATGCATCCCCACGCAGAGCGTGGGGACGATCATTGACCCCGTGGTCTTTGGGAGCTTCACCATGTTGAACATCCTTCTTCCCATCCTGCTCTTTGCCGCCCTGGGCCTTGCCGTCCTCGGCGCGCTGCGCCGGGTGAACATGTGGCGCCGTGGCCGTGCCTCCAAAGTCGATTTGCTCGGCGGCCTGCTGGCCATGCCCAAGCGCTACATGGTCGACCTGCACCACGTGGTCGCCCGCGACAAATACATTGCCAACACCCACGTCGCCACCGCCCTAGGCTTTGTGCTGTCGGCGTTGCTGGCGATTCTGGTGCACGGTTTCGGCCTGCATAACCGCATCCTCGGCTACGCCTTGCTGCTGGCCTCGGTGCTGATGTTTGTTGGCGCCACCTTCGTCTACCTGCGCCGTCGCAACCCGCCTGCGCGCTTGTCGAAAGGCCCGTGGATGCGCCTGCCGAAAAGCCTGATGGCGTTCTCGGTGAGCTTCTTTGTGGTGACCTTGCCGGTCGCCGGCATCCTACCCGCTGACTTCGGCGGCTGGCTGCTCGCCGCGTTGTTGAGCGTGGGCGTGCTGTGGGGCGTGAGCGAGATGTTCTTCGGCATGACCTGGGGCGGCCCGATGAAACACGCCTTCGCCGGTGCCCTGCACCTGGCCTGGCACCGACGCGCCGAGCGCTTTGGCGGCGGCCGTTCCACTGGCTTGAAGCCGCTGGACTTGAGCGACAAAACCGCGCCGCTGGGCGTGGAAAAACCCAAGGATTTCACCTGGAACCAACTGCTCGGCTTCGACGCCTGCGTGCAATGCGGCAAGTGCGAAGCGGCGTGCCCGGCGTTCGCCGCCGGCCAGCCGCTGAACCCGAAAAAGCTGATCCAGGACATGGTGGTCGGCCTGGCCGGTGGCACCGATGCCAAGTTCGCCGGCAGCCCGTATCCCGGCAAACCTGTTGGCGAACACAGCGGCAACCCACACCAGCCGATCGTCAACGGCCTGGTGGATGCTGAAACCCTGTGGTCGTGCACCACCTGCCGCGCCTGCGTGGAAGAGTGCCCGATGATGATCGAGCACGTCGACGCCATCGTCGACATGCGCCGCCACCTCACCCTGGAAAAAGGTGCCACGCCAAACAAGGGCGCCGAAGTCCTGGAAAACCTGATCGCCACCGACAACCCTGGCGGCTTCGCACCGGGCGGTCGGCTGAACTGGGCAGCGGATTTGAACCTGCCGTTGTTGAGCGAAAAAGGCAGCTGCGATGTGCTGTTCTGGGTCGGCGACGGCGCCTTCGACATGCGCAACCAACGCACCCTGCGCGCGTTCGTCAAAGTGCTGAAGGCGGCCAAGGTCGACTTCGCGGTACTTGGCCTGGAGGAGCGTGACAGCGGTGACGTCGCGCGGCGCCTGGGCGATGAAGCCACCTTCCAGCTGCTGGCCACGCGCAATATCCAGACGCTGGAAAAATACGGCTTCAAACGCATCGTCACCTGCGACCCGCACAGCTTCCACGTGCTGAAAAACGAGTACGGCGCGTTCAATGGCAACTACCTGGTGCAGCACCACAGCACCTTCATGGCCGAGTTGATCGGCGACGGCGCGCTGAACCTGGGCGAGCACAAGGGCAACAGCGTGACCTATCACGACCCTTGTTATCTGGGCCGCTACAACGGCGAATACGAGGCGCCGCGCCAAGTGCTGCGCGCGCTGGGCATCGAGGTCAAGGAGATGCAACGCTCGGGCTTCCGTTCACGCTGCTGCGGCGGCGGTGGCGGTGCACCGATCACCGACATTCCCGGCAAGCAACGTATCCCCGACATGCGCATGGAAGACATCCGCGAGACCGGCGCCGAGCTGGTGGCCGTGGGTTGCCCGCAGTGCACGGCGATGCTCGAAGGTGTGGTTGAACCGCGCCCGTTGATCAAAGACATTGCCGAACTGGTCGCCGATGCTTTGCTCGAAGACGCCGCCCCGGCAAAAGCCCCGATTAAGCGTGAACCTGCGGAGGTGCATTGATGAGCGACATTATCCGCCGCGACCCACGGGCCGAATGGATCGCCCGCAACCGCCTGCACCCGCTGCATGCGGCGATGCAGCCGGCGCTCCACAGTTGGATGGGGCCTAACGGCGTCATCCGCAAAAACCTGCACGGTGTGGGTTTTATCGGCCCCAACGGCCTCAAGCGTATCGACCGCAGCGGTGCCCAGCAGGGCGGCGCGGTCAAGCGCACGGCGGCAGTGGACGTGCAGTTGCCATTGCATCAGGTGACAGCCCCGGCGTTCTACATCAACGTGGTGCCGGACATGGTCGGTGGCCGCCTCAGCAGCCACGACCGCGATCTACTCGGCTTGGCGCGGCAACTCGCCGGCAGCGACGGGGCGGTGCTGGCGGTGGTGTTTGGCGAACACAAGGAAAGTGCCTTTGCCACGGCGGGCGTCGACCGGCTGTTGGTGCTGGACGGCCACGAATTCGAAGGTTATTCACCGGAACAACGTGTGCACGGCCTGCGGGCTGTGGATAACCAGTACAACCCACGCCATTGGCTGTTGCCGGACAGCCGCAGTGGCGGCGGCGAACTGGGGCGGCGTTTTGCTGCGAGCCTCAAGGAACGCCCGGCCACACGCGTGTGGCAGATCAAGGACGGAGCGTGCATCGGCCGCGCCGGTGCGGGCCAGGAAGATTTGGCCCGACCATTGCCACGCCTGATTCTCGCGGCGGCCGAATGTGCCGATCCGGTCAGTGAAACGCGTCACGAAGTGTTGGCCATGGAGTTATCCACACCCCTGGCGCGCAGCTTGCCGCGCATCGAAGACCTCGGCGCGGTGGCGGTGGACCCGGCCGCGATTCCGATGGCCGAAGCCGAATTCATTTTCTCCGGCGGCAACGGCGTGAAGGATTGGGCACTGTTCCACCAGACCGCCGCCGCACTGGGCGCCACCGAAGGTGCGTCACGGGTGGCAGTGGACGATGGCTTTATGGCGCGTGATCGCCAGGTCGGCGCCAGCGGCACGTGGGTCACGGCGCGGGTTTACGTGGCCGTGGGGATTTCCGGGGCGATCCAGCACCTGCAAGGCATCGGTGCCTGCGACAAGGTGGTGGCGATCAACCTCGACCCGGGCTGCGACATGATCAAGCGTGCCGACCTGTCGGTGATCGGCGAGAGCGCCGCGATTCTGCAAGCCTTGATCGCTGCGGTCGAGGCCTACCGCAGCGGCGCCAAGCGCGACGCGGCTTAAGGACATGACCATGACCACGAATGTAATCAGCTTGGTGTCCATCGGCGCCCATCCGACCTCAGGCCGCCCACGTCGCGCCGAGCAAGATGCCCGGGCGGTCGAGCTGGGCCTGCAAATGGCTGGGGATAAGTTGCAGGTGCTGCATGCCGGCGATATTCACGAGCCTACGTTGCGCAGTTACCTGGGCATGGGCTTGCCACAATTGCAGGTGCTGGAACAGCCGGCAGGTTCCGATGCCTTGCCGGTACTCAGTGAGTATTTGCGCGGTGCCGGCGCCCAAGTGGTGCTGACCGGCAGCCAGGCGGAAACCGGCGAAGGCTCGGGCATGTTGCCGTTCCTGCTGGCCGAGCAACTGGGTTGGCCGCTGATTGTCGGGCTGGCGCACGTGGAGTCCATCGAAGGCGGTGTAGCCCACGTGCTGCAGGCGTTGCCGCGTGGGCAGCGGCGGCGCTTGAAAGTGCGCCTGCCGTTTCTGGCCACGGTGGATAACGCCGCGCCCAAGCCACGCCAGAGCGCCTATGGCCCTGCACAGCGCGGTGAGCTGGCGGCCCATGAAGTCGAGATCGAACAGGACGAGTTATTCACAGACGCACTGCTGCAACCCGCCAAGCCACGGCCCAAGCGCCTCAAGGTGATCAAGGCCAAGAGTGGTGCGGACCGTATGAAGGCTGCCACGGCCAAGGCCAGTGGTGGCGGTGGGCAAGTGCTCAAGGGGTTGAGCCCTGAGGCGGGTGCTGAAGCCATTCTCAAGCTGCTCATCGAAGAAGGCGTGGTGCGCTAATTAAATGTGGGAGCGGGCTTGCTCGCGAAGACGGCGTGTCAGTCGATACATGTGTTGACTGATCCACCGCCTTCGCGAGCAAGCCCGCTCCCACATTGGACCTATGGCCTTACCCACAATCCCTGTTGACCCACCTGTGGATAACCTGTTCGCGGTTGTCCACACCCCCGGTAACTCAAGCCCTGCAGCCCTCTGTACGAAAAACAACCAGGCTAACTGACGGTTTTTCCAGGGTTTTTCCATGAATAACTTAATTCGCCGATCCAGACTTGCCCCCAAAGTCTGTTGGCGCTTCTGTGGATAAGATGTTCGCTATCGTCTGTAGCCCCTATAAATAAAGGCTTTCATGGGGTTGATCAAAATTTGATCAAATTGGCTTCTTTGTTGATTTAAAGCGCCAGAACCCCCGACTTATGAAGGTTTGACGCGGTTTTCCACAGCGCCGATAAACTTGCCCCCAAAGTCTGTTGGTGCTTCTGTGGATAAGGTGTTCGCGTACTGCTACAGGGCACGTAATCCGTGGCCTTCGAAGATTTGATCAATAAATGATCAGGCCGGGCTGAAACCGCACTACTTGAATAAGTCACGGATTTTCTTGATTTATTTCCGGGGGGTAGCGCACTTGCCCACAATTGCTGTGGGTGGCTTTGTGGATAAGTTGTTGGGAGAAGGCTGGAGGGCAAGGTGGTAAGGGGTTGCGAAGGACTTGATCAATTCTTGAGCAGTGTGGAAACCTAATGTGGGAGCGGGCTTGCTCGCGAAGGCGGTGTGTCAGTCACCGGATGGGTTGGCTGATCCACTGCATTCGCGAGCAAGCCCGCTCCCACATTTTGATCGGTGGTGTAGCCGTTATTCGTGAACGGCCACGCCCTTGAGGTATGGCGCCGGCGCAGCGCCGAGGTTGCTCAGCAAACGCTCGCTGTACCAATCCACGAAGTTCACCACGCCAAACTCATAGGTCTTGGAGTACGGGCCTGGCTGGTAAGCGGTGGAGTTGATCCCGCGCTGGTTCTCTTCGGCCAGGCGACGGTCCTGGTCGTTGGTGGCGTCCCACACTTTGCGCATGCGCTCCACGTCGTAGTCCACGCCTTCGACGGCGTCCTTATGCACGATCCACTTGGTGGTGACCATGGTTTCCTGGGCGCTGATCGGCCACACGGTGAACACGATGATGTGGTCGCCCATGCAGTGGTTCCACGAGTGCGGCAGGTGCAGGATGCGCATCGAGCCCAGGTCCGGGTTTTTGATGCGGCCCATCAGCTTGTTGCAGCCTTGTTTGCCGTCCAGGGTCATCGACACAGTGCCCTTGAGCAGCGGCATGCGCACGATACGGTTACGCAAGCCGAAGCTGGCGTGGGCGTAAGGGATTTTTTCAGCGTCCCAGGCGGCAGCGGAGGCGGCCACGTGGTCCTTGAAAGCCTGGTCGGCGCGCGGGTCGGTGACGTCGTCCCACTCCAGCAGGGTTTTCAACAGCTCCGGGTGCGACGCGTTGCAGTGGTAGCACTCGCGGTTGTTTTCCAGTACCAGCTTCCAGTTGGCCTTTTCGAACAAGGTGGTCTGGATCGCCACCTTGGTGTTTTCCATGTCGTAGGGTTCCATGTAGTGGTTCAACGTCGACAGGAAGTCATCGATGGCCGGCGGGTTCTCCGCCAGGCTGATGAAAATGTAGCCGCCGGCAGTCTTCACATTCACGGGTTTCAGGCCGTACTGCTTCATGTCGAAGTCGTCGCCCATCTCGGTACCGGCGAACAGCAGGCGGCCGTCCAGCTCGTAGGTCCACTGGTGGTAATGGCACACCAGTTTGGCAACCTTGCCCTTGTCGCTGGTGCACAAGCGCGACCCACGGTGGCGGCACACGTTATGGAACGCATGCACCACGCCTTCGGCGCCACGAATCACGATGATCGGGTTCTTGCCCACTTGCAGGGTCAGGTAATTGCCCTTGGTGGGGATCTCGCAGGTCATGCCGGCGATCAACCACTCTTTCTGGAAGATCTCCTGCATGTCGATATCAAACAGCCGCTCGTCAGAGTAAAACGGCTGCGGCAGCGAAAAGGTGCGCTCGCGCTCTTGCAACATTTGCGCGGTGGCCTTGCGTGCGGGTTCCAGCGGATCGCCCAAGCTTAAGGTTGCGGTGACGTCCATCGTGTGTGTCCTCAGGGCCATTCTGTGTGGCCGGCGAATAGTGGCTACGGTTGGTGCTTTGCAAGGCGTAAAGAAAGCGTCTTTGTTGAGAGCGAGTGTGGGGCCGCCGATGCGCCGAACCTTGTCCATTAGCGACATGGCCCACTCTGATCCCGACGCGCAACCCCCGTGGTATGGGGGCTGGTCGCGATAAGTATGTGAATGTCGCAGATAGGTAAATGGGTGGTTCTCGCGTTACGCAGAATCGCCACCATCAGGCCGATATACGGCTGCGGAGAACAGCATGTCCAACAGCTTCCTGAATCCGGTAACCACCCAGACCTGGGCCAATGGTCGGCACATCGTCCGTTGCGTCAAAGTCATCCAGGAAACCTGGGATGTGCGCACCTTCTGCTTTATGGCCGACCAGCCGATCCTGTTCTTTTTCAAGCCGGGGCAGTTCGTCACCCTGGAGCTGGAAATCGACGGCCAGCCGATCATGCGCTCGTACACCATTTCCAGTTCGCCGTCGGTGCCGTACAGCTTCTCGGTGACGATCAAGCGGGTGCCGGGCGGCAAGGTTTCCAACTGGCTGCACGACACGCTGCATGAAGGCCAGGAGCTGGCGGTGCACGGGCCAGTCGGGTTGTTCAATGCCATCGACTTCAGCAACCCCAAAGTCCTTTACCTCAGCGGCGGTGTCGGCATTACGCCGGTGATGTCCATGGCGCGTTGGTATTACGACACCAACGCCAATGTCGACATGACCTTTATCCACAGTGCGCGCTCGCCCAAAGACATCATTTACCACCGCGAGCTGGAGCACATGGCGTCGCGGATCGACAACTTCAGCCTGCACCTGATCTGCGAGAAACACGGCCTGGGCGAGCCCTGGGCGGGTTATCGCGGCTACCTGAACCACAAGATGCTCGAACTGATGGTGCCGGATTTCCTCGAGCGCGAAGTGTTCTGCTGCGGCCCTACGCCGTACATGAACGCGGTGAAGCGCCTGCTGGAAGCGGCGGGCTTCGACATGGCGCGCTATCACGAGGAATCCTTCGGCGCCACGCCACCGGAGGCGCGTGCCGATGCGGTCGAGCAAGCCGAACAAGCCGCCGAAGCGCCGGAAATCGACCTGGCCGACTTGCATCAAGTGGAATTTATCGCCTCGGGCAAAAGCATCCGTGTGGCGCCAGGCGAAACCGTGCACGCAGCGGCAGCCAAACTTGGGCTAATGATTCCAAAAGCCTGCGGCATGGGGATTTGCGGCACCTGCAAGGTGATGAAGCTGGGCGGGGAGGTCGAGATGGACCACAACGGCGGCATCACCGAAGAAGACGAAGCCGAAGGCTACATCCTGTCGTGCTGCAGCGTGCCGAAGGGCGACGTGCGTATCGAGTTCTAACTTCCCGCATCCGATCGTTCCCACGCTCCGCGTGGGAATGCCTCATGGGACGCTCCGCGTCCCGCCTTCAGTTGTGACGCGGAGCGTCACTGGCTGCATTCCCACGCAGAGCGTGGGAACGATCATCAGTTCTGACTTCCCGCATCCGATCGTTCCCACGCTCCGCGTGGGAACGCCTCTTGGGACGCTCTGCGTTCCGCCTTCAGTTGTGACGCGGAGCGTCACTGGCTGCATTCCCACGCAGAGCGTGGGAACGATCATCAGTTCTGACTTCCCGCATCCGATCGTTCCCACGCTCCGCGTGGGAATACCTCATGGGACGCTCCGCGTCCCGCCCTCAGTACCACCTTTGTATGTCTATTAACCCCTCCCGTCCGGCGTAATTACGGGCGCTGGAATATCGCCAGTGCTCAGCTAAGTCCACGTACCCTCGCTTTACCGGGTTGTGGTGGATGTAATCAAGTTTTTGGCGCATCACTGTCTCGCTGTAGACCAGTTCGGCATGTGAGCCTTCCTGCCAAAGTTGATAAACCCGATCTGCCTTGTGTGCCCGTTTGCTGAAGCGTAGGCGTTGTAATACCCGCTCGGCACCTTTGCGCTGCAGGTCGTCGACGAGGGTGCGAGCAGTGAAGGATTTGAATTGACTGACGCACTTGCACAGATCAGGCGCTTGCGCGACGAAGTGCAGGTGGTTTTCGAGAATGACGTAGCCAAACAGGCGTAGCGCATGGTGCTTTTGCTGATATCGCCAACAATCCAGGAGATGGCCCACGAGGTAGTCGCGGGTAAATAGCGGTAGCCACTCCATGACAGTACACGTCAGGAAATGCGGTTTTTCGGGTTCGGTGATGACGTAGCGGCTTCTACCCATCCAGTCGTCCTTGATTCGAGTTGTGGCAATGGACGCGGAGCGTCCGGGGAGGCATTCCCACGCGGAGCGTGGGAACGATCGGGCTGGTTAGGTATTAACGGGCGTAGAGTTGGATGGAGAACTGATCGCCGGAGGCTGTCAATTCAAAGGTTTTTTCATAGATGTGCAGGGTTCTTGAAGGCTCCCTGATGGTGTCACCGACGTTAGCCAGTTTTCGAAACTCGTCCCAGCTTACGAACGTGTTGCTGAGACTGCCGTCTTGTTGCGCTTTGGCGGCGTAGCATTGAACTTCCATGGTCTAACCCTCTGCTGGATTTCCGTTTCCGGCCGATTATTCGGCAGGCAGTTGTACCCGAAAGGTGGCCGCTGCAGCGGCGTTTTCCTTTCGGGTTCCAAGAGGCTAGTCGATGAAAATAGGGTTGGCTGCTGTCGGAAATACCAAATAACAGTCTCGGCAATTCGCCAGTATTCGTCGCGCCTAGGCGCCCATCACTGTCCGAATATCCGCGGCTAATTCTCTTACACGCTCTTCCTCTGTATCCCACGCACACATGAAGCGCGCGCCGCCTTTGCCGATGAAGGTGTAGAAGCGCCAGCCCTTGGCCGTCAGGGCTTCGATGGCCGCTTCCGAGAGCTGCAGGAACACGCCGTTGGCTTGTACCGGGAACATCAACTCCACGCCGGGAATATCCGCCACCAGGCTGCTCAGCAGTTGAGCGCAGTGGTTGGCGTGGCGGGCGTGTTTGAGCCAGGCGTCGTTTTCCAGCAAGCCCACCCAGGGCGCGGAGAGGAAACGCATTTTTGAGGCCAACTGGCCGGCCTGTTTGCAGCGGTAGTCGAAGTCTTCAGCCAGTTTGTGGTTGAAGAACAGGATGGCTTCACCCACCGCCATGCCGTTTTTCGTGCCGCCGAAGCACAGCACGTCCACGCCAGCTTTCCAGGTCAGGTCGGCCGGCGAGCAGCCGAGGAAGGCGCAGGCGTTGGAGAAACGTGCGCCGTCCATGTGCAGGTTCAGGCCCAACTCTTTGCAGGTGACACTGATCGCGCGGATTTCTTCCGGGGTGTACACGCTGCCGACTTCAGTGGCTTGGGTCAGGGTGACCACGCGCGGCTTGGGGTAGTGAATGTCCTGGCGCTTGAGGGCGATCTCGCGGATCGATTCCGGAGTCAGCTTGCCGTTTTCGGTGCGGGCAGTGAGCAGCTTGGAGCCGTTGGAGAAAAACTCCGGCGCGCCGCATTCGTCGGTTTCGACGTGGGCGGTTTCCGAGCAAATCACGCTATGGTAGCTCTGGCACAACGAGGACAGTGCCAGGGAGTTGGCGGCGGTGCCGTTGAAGGCGAAGAAGACTTCGCAGTCGGTTTCGAACAGATTACGGAAACCGTCGGCGGCGCGGTGGGTCCATTCATCATCGCCGTAGGCGCGTTGATGGCCCTGGTTGGCGAGTTCCATGGCGGCCCAGGCTTCCGGGCAGATGCCGGAATAGTTGTCGCTGGCGAATTGTTGGCTCTTGTCGGTCATGGCCCATTCCTGTGGTCGATGTTGGTGCGCACTGTAACCAAGATTGTCGCGGGTGCGCACGCACTGTAAATGCAAAGTCACTGGGGAATTATGCACGGTACACAAACGATGCCTGTCGGACGCTTGCGCGATGGCGCCCTGGATTTGCTCAAGTGGTTGGCGCTGCTGAGCATGGTGCTGGACCATCTGCGCTATGTCGGGCTGAGCCTGGATGGCCTGTATGTGCCGGGGCGCCTGGCGTTTCCATGGTTTTGTTTGGCGATTGCGGCCAATTTGCAGCGTGTCCGAAATTCGCCCGTGACCGGCCAATGGCGCTACTTGGGCTGGCTGCTGCTGTTCAGTGTGATCAGCGAAGTGCCGTACCGGATGTTTATCGACGATGCCGATACGTTGAATGTATTGCCGACGTTGGCATTGGGGCTGCTGGTTGCCAGAGGATGGCAGCAGAAGGCGCTTTTTGACCGAGGGTTGGCGCTGCTTGCCCTGATACTGGCGGGTGTGTTTTCGACGCAGCTGATGTTCGGTTTCTTTGGTGTGTTGTTGCCGTTGGCGATGCTGCTGGTGTTCAGCCGCCCATGGTATTTCAGCGTGTTACCGGGCTTGGTCTGCGTGGCTGCCAACCAATGGCAGATTCTACTCAACAGTGGCAGCGTGATTGCGCTGCTGGGGCTGGCCGCCTGCCTGATCGCGCCATTGGCGGGGTTGCTGCTTTTGCGCCGCGCCAAATATGTCACTGTACCGGCCATGCGCCGGTGGGCCTACGCCTTGTACCCGATGCATTTTTTACTCTTGTTGGTGGTCCGCAAGGCCATTGGCTGACGTCGTGTTGAGCCAATCAGGAGCAAACGGATGAGCGGCGTAGAACGCGCGCATTTTTTGCACATCGTGCTCGAACCAATCCCGCAACCATTGGCAATAGTGCCGCGAGATTTCGCGTCTATGCGCGGGGCTGGCCGTTTCATCGGCGATACAGCGTGCAGCCATCATGCCCGACATCAGTGCCTTGAGTACGCCGTGAGAGGCGCCCGGGTCCAACACACTGGCGGCGTCGCCGATGATGAAATAGCCGTTGCCGGCCGCTTGATCACAGCGTCTCCAGGTGACATCGGCACCCTGGATGGCGCCCTCACAGGCCAGTTGTTCCAGGCAGGCCGGCACCGCTGACGCCTTGGGCTGCTTGTCTTGGGCAAAACGCAGTCGTGTCCAGTGATAAAGCCCCTGGCCGATGTGAGCTGTCCAATACCAACCCGATTGATCCGCGAAGATACCAAGTGCTGTTTCTTCCACCCAGCCTCGCTTATAGCCATACACGGCGGTTAACTGCGGTGAGTAGCGACGCGCTGTAAGCCCCAGTTGGCGAGCCAGCCAACCGTGCGCGCCACTCGCATCAACCAAGTGCCTGCAATACACATTCTCTGTCTGGGTCTGAATGCCGATGACGCGGCCCTTTTCCACTAACACCTGTTTTGCCTGGCAGGGTTGCAGGGTATGCACGCCGGATGCGATGGCTTGATCCAACAGCAACCCATCGAGCGTCGCCCTGGGAATTTGAAACCCTCGCCAGGGCCCGTCTTTATCTTCGCCAAATGGAACAAAGCGTCGCTCTTGATCCCACTGCACCCAGGTCCCCGCAGGTCGGATGAATGCATCGCCGCGAATGTGTTCAGCCACGCCCAGTTGCGCAAGCAAAGGCTCTATGCCCGGATGCAAGGTTTCGCCCGGGCGTGCGCGTGGAAACAGCAGGCGCTCGATAACGGCTACTTTCAGGCCGTGTTGAGCGCACGAAATGGCCGCCGCACACCCGGCCGCGCCGGCACCCAGGATGATGACGTCGTAGTGCTTCATGGGGCCTGGCCTGGCATGTTCTAAACGCGCTGCCAGGGCTTGATGCCCTGCTGACGCAAGACAACCTGCGGCCATACCAGGTAAGTAAACGTTTCCGTGAGTTTGATACGCACTTGGTCGAACGCGGGCGATGTCACCCGTTCATAGCGAAACAGTTCAAAGCGATAACCCACGTCATTCGGCGTAACGGTAACGTTGGTGTTGAGAGTGATTATGTGGGACTCGTCCGGTGTTGCAGTGTTGAACGAGTCGATAAACCAATCCCTGGCGTTGGTGCCCAATGACAGCCTGACTCGGCGCCATGCATCGACACGACGTTGATATTCCAGCGAGTCGACTTTGCCCGTCAGCGCCAGCGCGAACTTGCCGTTGAGCGCGTTTTCCACATAGTCGGTGTAGCGGAAAGTCTCGTAGGCCCTATGGGTGGCGCTATTGGCGATATATTTTTTTGCGGCGGGTACACCGTCCCAGGGGAACCCGGCATTTTTGCCGATCTCCTGGTCCAGCATCGGTTTGATGCTCGGACCGGCGCCGGCATTCGGCTCATAGGATTGCGCTGAGTCGGGTGCAACGGCGGGCCAAAAGGAACTCAGGGCTGCACACAGCTTCGCATCTTCGGGAAATGGGCTACCCAGCCTGAAAGCCGCCAGGTGTTCAATGCTGCTCGAATCCTCTGGGTAAAAACCGGTGCCAATATCCCAGCCGGGTGCGAACACCCCTGAACCTGCATCGGGAAGGCACGAGGCGCACCTGGCGGACGGGACGCTCGGCTGAGGCGTGGCCATGGCAGGCGAAGTATTAAATTGGGCAACGATGGCAGTAATGCTGAGGTCCGTACTGGAAAAGGACTCGGGAAAAGACTGGATATTGGCGGGCATACGAGTGTCGGACAGGCACCGCGGTTGCACGCGGAACATCGTGAGCTGAGTAAGCAGGTCCAGGGTTTCGAGCCACTCCATCAGGTGGCGCTGCTTGCACAGGGGATAAAAGTCCGGTGCGCAAACCAATGAATACGCGGCCACGCGCTGTGGAATGGCGTTGTCCAGCGCTGCGCACTGAGCCTGGATTCGACCATCGGCGGTAAAGTCCACGTAGTGCAGGGCCTTGTAATTGCCCTTCTGCAACTCATCAAACATGCCGGCCCGGCGATTGAGATTGATGACGTTGCCCGCGTCATCGACTTTATGGCGAATATGCACGAACTCCGGCGCATTTCCGTTCAGTGCCAGGCTGGAAGCCAGGAGGCTAGCGTCTTCAGGAACGTTGAACGTCAACGGTTTACCCAGGTATCGGGCGGCTTCAGCCAGATGTTCATGGGGCGTGGCGGCCATTAACCCTGGGCCATACGCTGGCTCAGGCAGCCAGTCCGCGAGGCCTTCGGTGGTGATGAAGGGCGGTTGGCTGATATGGGGTTCACCCCAGCCGGAATCCGGTGCCAACTCCAAGTGTATGCGGCGTAACTTTTCGTTTTTATGCTGTGCGTGCAGATTAAGATCAAGGGTCATGCCAGCCATGCACTCACTGCCATTGAACAGTTTATGCAGCGGCACCCAGAAATCACCGGTTGCATCTGCTGCGCCAAAGCGCATCGGGCCGAAATTGGCACGGTCGCCTTTGAGCTGGACCGCGATGTAAGCACTGTAGCGCGCAGGCAGCACTCGAATGGCGTGGTCTTCCCCTTCTACAAACGGCAGGAAACCCCGGGTCGGCGCGTCGTACAACGGGGCCTTTGTGCCCACCCGCGCGATGCCGGTGCGCGAAAAACACAAATCGGCGTGGGCCTTGTGCACCGTGTCCGGTGCCGGGCGGTACTCGACCGCGAACACCACCACCGCCATCGGGTGCCCATTCGCACGTGCCTGCAATTGCGCAAGGCTGGGCGGCTGGCGGCCGTAAACGTAGTTGAGGACGGTTTCAAGTTCTGCCGGCGTGGGATAGGCCTGCAGTGGGTTGCCGCTGGCGTCGGTGGTCACATTGGCGTTGGCCAGAGCGTGGTAGAGCAGGCTGTGTGCGGGCTTGCCAGGTTCAATACCGCGCGTTCCGGTCAAGGCAAAGTCTTTAAAACCGCTAAGTGTCCGGTTTGGGGTCAGCGGTTTACCCAGTTCGGCGTCAAGGTTGGGCGCGAGGATGTCGAGGCCATGGCCAAGCAACAGGTTTCGCCAGCCATGGGGAGCCAGACGTTTGCAGATATCAATAACTTGGTTAAGTAGCGCCATGCCTGCTTCCTCGACGGGGTGGCGTTCAATCTTTCGGATTGAACGGTGAACGCGTCGAATGCATGAGCTGGCGCTGTTTGAGTGGCAAGCGTAGCTAGCTTTTTGGTGTTTTGTGCGAGTGGGTGGTTTTTTCCACCTCCGCAGCTCGTAAGACGTGAACAATCCCGGCGCTTTGTTCGCCTGCGCGCCAGGCCATGTCGTAAACGCACCTTTGCGTGGCGTCCGTAGGCATTTGACCTGTGTGCACCAGCCCTACCATCGCATCAAAGGGCTCTGCACGGGCCTCAACAATACGAAAGGCTGGGAGAGACGCGATGTTCAGCAAAAAAGACCAGATCCAGGGATATGACGACGCTTTGCTGGCGGCGATGAATGCCGAGGAGCAGCGTCAGGAAGATCATATCGAGCTGATCGCGTCAGAGAACTACACCAGCAAACGTGTGATGGAAGCTCAGGGCAGCGGCCTCACCAACAAATACGCCGAAGGCTACCCTGGCAAGCGCTACTACGGCGGCTGCGAGCACGTCGACAAGGTTGAAGCCCTGGCCATCGAGCGCGCCAAGCAACTGTTCGGCGCCGATTACGCCAACGTGCAGCCGCACTCCGGTTCTTCCGCCAACAGCGCGGTGTACCTGGCACTGCTGAACGCTGGCGACACCATCCTCGGCATGAGCCTGGCTCACGGCGGCCACTTGACCCACGGCGCCAAAGTGTCGTCCTCGGGCAAGCTCTATAACGCCGTGCAGTACGGCATCAATACCGACACCGGGCTGATCGACTACGATGAAGTCGAGCGCCTGGCCGTGGAGCACAAGCCGAAAATGGTCGTGGCGGGTTTCTCTGCCTACTCCAAGACCCTGGATTTCCCACGTTTTCGCGCGATTGCCGACAAGGTCGGTGCGCTGCTGTTCGTCGACATGGCCCACGTCGCCGGCCTGGTTGCCGCCGGCCTGTACCCGAACCCGCTGCCGTACGCCGATGTGGTCACCACCACCACCCACAAAACCCTGCGCGGTCCCCGTGGCGGCCTGATCCTGGCCAAGGCCAACGAAGAGATCGAGAAGAAACTCAACGCTGCTGTATTCCCCGGTGCCCAGGGCGGCCCGCTGATGCACGTGATCGCCGGCAAGGCCGTGTGCTTCAAGGAAGCGGCGGAGCCTGGCTTCAAGGCCTACCAGCAACAAGTGATCGACAACGCCCAGGCAATGGCCAGCGTGTTTATCCAGCGCGGTTATGACGTGGTGTCCGGCGGCACCGACAACCACCTGTTCCTGGTCAGCCTGATCCGTCAGGGCCTCACCGGCAAAGAGGCGGATGCCGCCCTCGGTCGCGCCCACATCACCGTCAACAAGAACGCCGTGCCGAATGACCCGCAGTCGCCGTTCGTGACCTCGGGCCTGCGCATCGGCACCCCGGCGGTGACCACGCGCGGTTTCAAAGTGCCGCAATGCATCGAGTTGGCGGGCTGGATCTGCGACATCCTCGACAACCTCGGCGACGCCGACGTCGAGGCCAACGTGGCCAAGCACGTGTCTGCCCTGTGCGCTGATTTCCCGGTTTATCGCTGAGCGCGGTTTTGGAGTAATGACTATGCAACGCTACTCGGGCTTCGGCCTCTTCAAACACTCACTCAGCCACCACGAAAACTGGCAGAAGATGTGGCGCACGCCGACCCCTAAAAAGGTCTACGACGTGGTCATCGTCGGCGGCGGCGGGCATGGTCTGGCAACCGCTTACTACCTGGCCAAAGAACACGGCATCACCAACGTGGCCGTGGTCGAAAAGGGTTGGCTGGGCGGCGGTAACACCGCGCGCAACACCACCATCGTGCGTTCCAACTACCTGTGGGATGAGTCGGCGCACCTGTACGAACACGCGATGAAACTGTGGGAAGGCCTGTCCCAGGACCTGAACTACAACGTGATGTTCTCCCAGCGTGGCGTCTACAACCTGTGCCACACCCTGCAAGACATCCGTGATTCCGAGCGTCGCGTCAGCGCCAACCGCCTTAACGGCGTCGACGGCGAACTGCTCAACGCCAAGCAAGTGGCCGACGAGATCCCGTACCTCGACTGCTCGAAAAACACCCGCTACCCGGTACTCGGCGCCACCGTGCAACGGCGTGGCGGCGTGGCTCGTCACGATGCCGTGGCCTGGGGCTTTGCCCGCGCGGCGGATGCACTCGGCGTGGACTTGATCCAGCAGACCGAAGTGATCGGCTTCCGCAAGGAAAACGGTGTGTGCATCGGCGTGGAAACCAACAAAGGCTTTATCGGCGCCAAGCGCGTCGGCGTGGTGACCGCGGGTAACTCCGGGCACATGGCGTCGCTGGCCGGCTTCCGCCTGCCAATCGAATCCCACCCGCTGCAAGCGCTCGTCTCCGAGCCGATCAAGCCGATCATCGACAGCGTGATCATGTCCAACGCTGTGCACGGCTACATCAGCCAGTCCGACAAGGGCGACCTGGTGATCGGCGCCGGTATCGACGGCTACAACGGCTACGGCCAGCGCGGCTCATACCCGGTGATCGAACACACCATCCAGGCCATCGTCGAGATGTTCCCGGTGCTGTCCCGCGTGCGCATGAACCGTCAGTGGGGCGGCATCGTCGACACCACGCCGGATGCGTGCCCGATCATCTCCAAGACGCCAGTGCCGAACATGTTCTTCAACTGCGGTTGGGGCACCGGTGGCTTCAAGGCCACGCCGGGCTCAGGCAACGTATTTGCTGCCAGCCTGGCCAAGGGTGAAATGCACCCATTGGCTGCTCCCTTCTCCATCGACCGTTTCCACAACGGTGCGTTGATCGATGAGCATGGCGCTGCGGCCGTCGCCCACTAACAGGAGAAATTCCCTATGTTGCATATCTTCTGTCCTCACTGTGGCGAACTGCGCTCCGAAGAGGAATTCCACGCGTCCGGCCAAGCGCACATCCCGCGCCCGCTGGACCCGAACGCCTGCACCGATGAAGAGTGGGGCGACTACATGTTCTTTCGCGATAACCCGCGTGGCCTGCACCACGAGCTGTGGATTCACGCTGCCGGGTGCCGCCAGTATTTCAACGCCACGCGCGACACGCTGACCTACGAAATACTTGAAACCTACAAGATCGGCGAGAAGCCGCAATTTACCGCCAAGGCTTCTGGAGAGAAGGTATGAGCCAGATCAATCGCCTGTCCAACGGTGGCCGCATCGACCGCAATAAAGCCCTGACGTTTACCTTTAACGGCCAGAGCTACAAAGGCTTTGAAGGCGACACCCTGGCCGCCGCCTTGCTGGCCAATGGCGTCGATATCATCGGCCGCAGCTTCAAGTATTCGCGCCCACGCGGCATCTTTGCAGCGGGCGCCGAAGAGCCCAACGCGGTGCTGCAGATCGGCGCCACCGAAGCCACCCAGATTCCCAACGTGCGCGCCACACAACAGGCGCTGTACCAGGGTTTGGTCGCCACCAGCACCAACGGCTGGCCGAGCGTTAACAACGACATGATGGGCATTCTCGGCAAGGTCGGCGGCAAGCTGATGCCGCCGGGTTTCTACTACAAAACCTTCATGTACCCGCAATCGTTCTGGATGACCTACGAGAAGTACATCCGTAAAGCTGCTGGCCTCGGCCGCTCGCCAACCGAGAACGACCCGGACACCTACGACAACATGAACCGTCACTGCGACGTGCTGATTGTGGGCGCAGGCCCTGCCGGCCTGGCGGCTGCGTTGGCGGCTGCGCGCAGCGGCGCTCGGGTGATCATTGCTGACGAGCAGGAAGAATTCGGCGGCTCCTTGCTGGACTCGCGCGAAAGCCTCGACGGCAAGCCAGCAGTTGAGTGGGTTGCCAGCGTGATTGCTGAGCTGAAAGCCTTGCACGATGTGGTGCTGCTGCCCCGCGCGACCGTCAACGGTTACCACGACCATAACTTCCTGACCATTCACGAGCGCCTCACCGATCACCTCGGCGACCGTGCGCCGATTGGTGTGGTACGCCAGCGCATTCACCGGGTGCGCGCCAAGCGTGTGGTGCTGGCGACCGGCGCGTGCGAGCGCCCATTGGTGTACGGCAACAACGACGTGCCGGGCAACATGCTCGCCGGTGCGGTCTCGACCTACGTGCGTCGCTACGGCGTGGCACCGGGTAAAAAACTGGTGCTGTCGACCAACAACGACCACGCCTACCGTGTGGCACTGGACTGGTTCGACGCCGGCCTCAGCGTCGTCGCCGTCGCCGATGCCCGCCACAACCCACGTGGCGCGCTGGTTGAAGAAGCCCGCGCCAAGGGCATTCGCATCCTCACCGGCAGCGCCGTGATCGAGGCGCGTGGCAGCAAGCACGTGACCGGCGCGCGCGTGGCGGCCATCGATGTCAAAGCCCACAAAGTCACCAGCCCCGGCGAGTGGCTGGACTGCGACCTGGTCGCCAGCTCCGGCGGCTACAGCCCGGTGGTTCACTTGGCTTCGCACCTGGGCGGCAAGCCAACCTGGCGTGAAGACATTCTCGGTTTTGTGCCGGGCGAAGCACCGCAAAAACGCGTGTGCGTCGGCGGCATCAATGGCGTCTACGGCCTGGGCGATTCCCTGGCGGATGGTTTTGAAGGCGGCGTGCGCGCAGCCAGCGAAGCCGGTTTCGCGCCGGTGGAAGGCACCTTGCCGAAAGCCTTGAGCCGTCTCGAAGAGCCGACCTTGGCGCTGTTCCAGGTGCCGCATGAAAAAGCTACCGCACGGGCGCCGAAGCAATTTGTCGACCTGCAAAACGACGTGACCGCCGCCGCCATCGAACTCGCCACCCGCGAAGGTTTCGAGTCGGTCGAGCACGTTAAACGCTACACCGCGCTGGGCTTCGGCACCGACCAGGGCAAGCTCGGCAACGTCAACGGCCTGGCCATCGCCGCCCGTTCGCTCAACGTGACCATCCCGCAGATGGGCACCACCATGTTCCGCCCCAACTACACGCCGGTCACCTTCGGCGCTGTCGCGGGCCGCCACTGTGGGCACATCTTCGAGCCGGTGCGCTACACCGCGCTGCACGCCTGGCACGTGAAAAACGGCGCCGAGTTTGAAGACGTCGGCCAATGGAAACGCCCATGGTATTTCCCGCGCAACGGTGAAGACCTGCACGCCGCGGTGAAACGCGAATGCCTGGCCGTGCGCGACAGCGTCGGCCTGCTGGATGCGTCCACGCTCGGCAAGATCGACATTCAAGGCCCGGATGCCCGCGAATTCCTCAACCGCATCTACAGCAACGCCTGGACCAAGCTCGACGTGGGCAAGGCGCGCTACGGCCTGATGTGCAAGGAAGACGGCATGGTCTTCGACGACGGCGTGACTGCCTGCCTCGCCGACAACCACTTCCTGATGACCACCACCACCGGCGGCGCGGCCCGCGTACTCCAGTGGCTGGAAATTTACCAACAGACCGAATGGCCAGACCTTAAGGTGTACTTCACCTCGGTCACCGACCACTGGGCGACCATGACCTTGTCCGGCCCCAACAGCCGTAAGCTGCTGGCGGAAGTCACCGACATCGACCTGGACAAGGACGGCTTCCCGTTCATGACCTGGAAAGAAGGCCTGGTCGGCGGCGTGCCGGCGCGGGTGTTCCGTATCTCGTTTACCGGTGAGCTGTCGTACGAAGTCAACGTGCAGGCCGACTACGCCATGGGCGTGCTGGAAAAAATCGTCGAGGCTGGCAAAAAGTACAACCTGACGCCGTACGGCACCGAGACCATGCACGTGCTGCGTGCCGAGAAGGGTTTCATCATTGTCGGCCAGGACACCGACGGCTCGATGACCCCGGACGACCTGAACATGGGCTGGTGTGTAGGCCGCACCAAACCGTTCTCTTGGATCGGCTGGCGCGGGATGAACCGTGAAGACTGCGTGCGTGAAGAGCGTAAGCAGCTGGTGGGCTTGAAGCCGATTGACCCAACCGTGTGGCTGCCGGAAGGCGCGCAGCTGGTGCTGGATCCGAAGCAGTCGATTCCGATGAAGATGGTCGGCCACGTGACTTCAAGCTATGCGCATAACTCGCTGGGTTATTCGTTCGCGATGGCGGTGGTGAAGGGCGGCTTGAAGCGCATCGGCGAGCGAGTGTTTTCACCGCAAGCGGATGGCAGCGTGATTGAGGCGGAGATTGTGTCTTCGGTGTTCTTTGACCCGAAAGGTGATCGCCAGAACATCTGACACCTGATCGTTCCCACGCTCTGCGTGGGAATGCATCCCGGGGCGCTCTGCGCCCAAAGAGCGGACGCAGAGCGTCCATGGCGGCATTCCCACGCAGAGCGTGGGAACGATCAAGCAGAATTCAGGAAAGGTGCTTTATGACAGCAGCCAATGTTTACCAACAACGCCCCACCTCCGGCGCCAAGGCCGAGTCGTCGCTGCACCATGCCGACCTCGCCAGCCTGGTCGGCAAGGGCCGCAAAAACGCCGGCGTGACCGTGCGTGAAAAGAAACTTCTCGGCCACCTGACCCTCCGTGGCGATGGCCATGACGCGGCCTTCGCTGCCGGCGTGCACAAGGCCCTCGGCATCGAACTGCCCGGCGCCTTGCAAGTCATCATCAAAGGCGAAACCAGTCTGCAATGGCTCGGCCCGGACGAGTGGCTGCTGGTGGTGCCCAGCGGTGAAGAATTCGCCGCCGAACAAAACCTGCGTGCCGCCCTCGGCGATTTGCACATCCAGATCGTCAACGTCAGCGGCGGCCAGCAGATCCTCGAACTCAGCGGCCCGAACGTGCGCGACGTGCTGATGAAGTCCACCAGCTACGACGTGCACCCCAACAACTTCCCGGTGGGCAAGGCCGTGGGCACGGTGTTCGCCAAGTCGCAACTGGTGATCCGCCATACCGCCGAAGACACTTGGGAGCTGGTGATTCGTCGCAGCTTCTCGGATTACTGGTGGTTATGGCTGCAGGACGCCTCGGCCGAATTCGGCCTGAATGTCGTCGCATAACGATCAAGGAGTCACGCACTATGAGCCGCGCACCCGATACATGGATTTTGACTGCCGACTGCCCCAGCGTGCTCGGCACGGTGGACGCGGTCACCCGCTACCTGTTCGAACAGGGTTGCTACGTCACCGAGCACCACTCGTTCGATGACCGCCTCTCGGGCCGGTTTTTTATTCGCGTCGAATTCCGTCAGCCCGACGGCTTTGACGAGCAGGCTTTCCGTGCTGGCCTGGCCACGCGCGGTGAAGCCTTCGGCATGATCTTCGAACTGACGGCGCCGAACTACCGGCCAAAAGTGGTGATCATGGTCTCCAAGGCCGATCACTGCCTGAACGACCTGCTGTACCGCCAGCGCATCGGCCAACTGTCGATGGACGTGGTCGCCGTGGTCTCCAATCACCCGGATTTGAAGCCGTTGGCCGACTGGCACCAGATTCCCTACTACCATTTCCCCCTCGACCCCAACGACAAACCGTCCCAGGAGCGTCAGGTGTGGCAGGTGATAGAGGAGACCGGCGCCGAACTGGTGATTCTTGCGCGCTACATGCAAGTGTTGTCGCCGGAGCTGTGCCGCAAGTTGGATGGCAAGGCGATTAATATTCACCACTCGTTGCTGCCGGGGTTCAAGGGCGCCAAGCCGTATCACCAGGCTTACAACAAGGGTGTGAAGTTGGTCGGCGCCACGGCGCATTACATCAACAACGACCTGGATGAAGGCCCGATCATCGCCCAGGGCGTGGAAGTGGTGGATCACAGCCACTATCCCGAGGATTTGATTGCCAAGGGGCGGGATATCGAAGGGCTGACATTGGCCCGGGCGGTGGGGTATCACATTGAGCGGCGGGTGTTTTTGAACGCCAATCGCACGGTGGTGCTCTGACTGACGCCTTCGCGAGCAAGTCGAATCGTCGCACCGCCGCTCCCACATTCGACCGCATTTCAAGGTTGGAACCCGATCAAATGTGGGAGCGGGCTTGCTCGCGAAGAGGCCCTTACTAACAACCCAAGAAACAGCATCTGTAACCCGAGCACTTAAACGCGCTGCCTGCCTGGGCAACGCGGTTCCATAAAAACAACAGCGAGGTGAAAGCATGTCTGGTAATCGTGGTGTCGTGTATCTCGGCAACGGCAAGGTCGAAGTACAGAAAATCGACTATCCCAAAATGCAGGACCCCCGTGGCAGGAAGATTGAGCACGGCGTCATCCTGCGCGTGGTCTCCACCAACATCTGCGGCTCCGACCAACACATGGTGCGCGGCCGTACCACCGCACAGACCGGCCTGGTCCTGGGGCACGAAATCACCGGCGAAGTGATCGAGAAGGGCAGCGACGTCGAAAACCTGAAAATCGGCGACCTGGTCTCGGTGCCGTTCAACGTGGCGTGCGGCCGCTGCCGTTCCTGCAAAGAACAACACACCGGCGTGTGCCTGACCGTCAACCCGGCCCGTGCCGGTGGCGCCTATGGCTATGTCGACATGGGCGACTGGACCGGCGGCCAGGCCGAATACGTGCTGGTGCCGTACGCCGACTTCAACCTGCTGAAACTGCCGGACCGCGACAAGGCCATGGAGAAAATCCGCGACCTGACCTGCCTCTCCGACATCCTGCCGACCGGTTACCACGGCGCAGTCACGGCGGGCGTTGGCCCAGGCAGCACGGTGTACATCGCCGGTGCAGGCCCTGTTGGCCTGGCCGCTGCCGCCTCCGCCCGTCTACTCGGTGCGGCGGTAGTGATCATCGGCGACGTCAACCCGATCCGCCTGGCCCACGCCAAGGCCCAGGGTTTTGAAATTGCCGACCTGTCCAAAGACACGCCATTGCACGAACAAATCGCCGCACTGCTGGGCGAGCCGGAAGTCGACTGCGCCGTTGACGCGGTAGGCTTCGAAGCCCGTGGCCACGGCCATGAAGGCGCCAAGGCCGAAGCCCCGGCCACCGTGCTCAACTCGCTGATGGGCGTGGTGCGCGTGGCGGGCAAGATTGGTATTCCTGGGCTCTACGTGACCGAAGACCCAGGCGCCGTCGACGCCGCCGCAAAAATGGGCAGCCTGAGCATTCGCTTTGGCCTGGGCTGGGCTAAATCCCACAGCTTCCACACCGGGCAAACGCCGGTGATGAAGTACAACCGCCAGTTGATGCAGGCGATCATGTGGGACCGTATCAACATTGCTGAGATCGTGGGTGTGCAGGTAATCAGCCTGGATGACGCGCCACGCGGGTATGGCGAGTTTGATGCGGGTGTGCCGAAGAAATTTGTGATTGATCCGCATAAGTTGTTCAGTGCGGCGTAGATAGATGAGGAATTAAAAAAGCGACCGTAAGGTCGCTTTTTTTTGTGGGTGTTTTGGTTATTTAAGGGTTGTGAGTCGCAGATACGGGTCGGCCACCACGCCGTTTTTTATCAGGCGCGTTCCGCCGTAATCACAATGAACCTTCCCGTCCTTTTCGTTGATGGCTTCTGCCTTCAGTGCATATTCCGGGGCCAGGTAATCATCGTCAGTACCGGCAGTCTGACCTGTCCACGCCTTACCGTTGGCAGTGGCGGTGTATTGATAGCCTTCGCCGTAAGGCGATGGAAGGTTGGGGTCGGTGTAGGGTTTGGACTGGATGTCCGGTGTGGCCGGGCACTGGCCTATATCAGTGGCCGTTCGGTCTTGTGCGGCGGGAATACCGAGGGCGCTGAAGGCGGTAAAAAGGTTGGGTATCAATCCGATCATGATCGTTACAGCTCCTGTGTGTTTAGCCGGATGGCGGCTGTTTTGAGTGAGCTGTAGCGACGTTTCGGTTCCTTGGAATTGTTTACTTCGAGCAAACGAAAGGGCGACGTGTAGTCGCCCTTTTTTCCTCTGGTGTTTAAGCCTGCAAGCGCCGGCTGATCACATCCAGCAGGTCGCAGCCATCGCGCAGCGGAATGGCGCAAAGCAGGGCAAAGTCCTGGAGGACAAGGTTGTCGGTGTTCAGACCTTCACGAAACGCGAGGTTTTCCATGACTTGGGTCACCGCGCGGATGCGGTAGACGGCGGCGTCGTGGAGTACGTCGAGCGGGACTTGGGTGTCGATAAGCAGGGAAGGGGTGGTGCTGTCGTGGCCGGTGAGCGGCATGTATCGGTTCATGTTTTAACCTTTATTTCAGAGAGTGGGGCTACCACTCACACGTCGCCAAACGAATGGGTGGCAGCTGTACGCAGGTTGGCGAACCGGTGAAATAAAGCAAAGGCCGGCAGACCCGAAGGTCTCCCGCGCACAGCCGCCATGAAGCAGCTTTACGCGTACAAAAAAACCTGCAAAGGAGCAGGTGCTTTTGCATGCATTATTTCAATCGAGTCGCCAAACCCGTGTCGCCATGTGGACGACCGCCGAACTATAAGCGCCATCCATCGCCAGGAGCAAGTCGCCCAGCCGAGCAAGCCCGCTCCCACAGGGGTTGAGTGGTGTCAGCGCGAGGCCAGTGCGCCTTGGTAGAGCACCGGTCCGGTTGGTTGGCCAGTCGGTGAACCGCCTTGTGGCTCCAGGCTGACGGCCAGGGTCACGGGGGCGGTCAACAGCGCTTGCTGTTCTTTGCTCAACTGGATGCGGCCTTTACCCGAGCTAGGCACCAAACCCAGTGAGATCGGTTTACCGCCGGGCGCAATTGCCCACAATTCCAGGGCACGCGTCGGCTCAACAGCCGCCAACGTCAACGGCTCTACTTGCAAGTGATCACCAAATGTTTGGATCTGCAGCGCCGGTTGCTGATTCGCCGCCACCAGCGTGGCGTTGTACTCGGCGCCGATATCACGTTGATAAAGCACACCCACCAGCACGGCGACGACCACCGCGCAGGCGGCCGCCAACAGGCGCAAATTCATCCAGAACGGCTTCTTCGCCGGCACATGCAGCACTTGCGGTTCGATGCGCGCCTTGATGCCGGCCCACACGTGGTCGGGCACCGGCCGCTCGGGCAGTGCGCCGGTCAGGCTGGCGAGGGCGTCCTGCCAATGGCCGAGTTCGACGCGCAGCGCGGCGTCTTCCAGTAACAGCGCGTCGAAGCGCCGACGGGCGGTCGCAGGCATCAGCCCGATGGCATAGTCGGCGGCCAGGGCGCGGCGCAGGGCGGTGGTTTGGTAGTTCATGATTCAAGGCACCTGCGCAGGCGCTCCATGCCGCGGCGAATCCAGGATTTGACCGAGCCCAGGGGCGCGGCCAAGTGTTCGGCCAGTTCCGAGCACGACAGGCCCTGGAAGTAAGCCACGGTGATCGACTGGCGCTGCATGCCGTCAAGGGTGTCGAGGCAGCGGTTGAGGGCGCGGGCTTCGCGCAGGCTATCGAGTTGTTCGTGGGCGCTGGGGCTGTCGTCGAGCAGGGCGTCTTGCTGGCCGTCGGCCAAGGGCTGTTCGCGGTGTTTGCGCAATTGGTCGATGGCCAGGTTGCGCGTGATGTTCACCATCCAGGTCATGGGCGCTGCCAGATGGGCTTCGTAGCGCGAAGCGTTGTACCAGATGCGCACAAAAGCCTCCTGCAGCACTTCTTCGGCCAGGTCGGTGCGCCCCATGAAACGCAATGCAACACCGTGCAGCCGTGGCGAAACGCTGCGGTAAAGGGTCTCGAATGCCTGGCGGTTGCCCAAGGCGCACTGGGCCAGCAGAGGCTGCAAGGGGTCAGCATCGTTGATCGAAATAGGGCTTCTCCAGGCTCTCGAATGAGGGCGACGGGACGGCGCACGGTAGGCAGAGGGTAGACCAGCTTGTGCATTCATTCCATCCAACTCCGGGCGGTGCATGGTGGATATACGCGCAGGCGTGGCATTTGGATGCGGCGTTTTCTGAACTAATCTCCAAGTGGGAACAATCCTTCGGGGCTGTCAGTCCAACGCCTGCTTTTAGCTCTTACATTCAGAGGTTGTCTTGATGAAGATTTCACGCGGTTTTGCCCTGTCCTGCCTGATGACCGTGGCTGCCAGCCCGGTGTTTGCGGCAGGTTTCAGCCTCGGCGACGTGGCTAACGCCGTCTCCGGCGCCCAGGGCAGCAATGAAAAGGCCGCTGCAGCAGCGCCGAGCACCCAGACCGCAGGCCTGCTGAGCGCCTTGACCTCGCAACTGAACGTCACTCCCGAACAAGCCGTGGGCGGCACCGGCGCGATGTTGGGCCTGGCCAAAAACAAACTGAGCGGCAATGACTATTCGCAACTGGGCAAGAGCGTGCCCGGCCTGGATCAACTCTCGGGGAGCAATTCCCTGGGCAGCCTCGGTGCCTTGAGCGGGCTGCTCGGCCAGAGCGGCGGCAGCAAGACCAGCGGCCTGGACAGCGTGCTGGGTAACGTGAAGAGCACCAGCGACCTGAACACCGCGTTCAGCGCACTGGGCATGGATAACAGCATGATCGGCAAGTTTGCGCCGGTGATCCTGCAATACCTGGGCGGCCAGGGCGCCAACCAATCGGTGCTGGGCAAACTGGCCTCGGCCTGGGGCACTGGCAGCTAAATACGCTCTGCGCGCAGTTGTTCGATGCGCGCATCTTTCTCCATCCAGAGCTGGTTCACCCAGTTCTGGACGGTCTGGCGAAAGGCCGGATCATTCTCGTAATCGCCCTGCCACAGCGCCGGGTCGAGCTCGCGGGTGCGAATGTCGATGATCACTTTCGGCACCGCGCCGCTGATCAAATCCCAGAACCCTGGAATCTTTTGCTGCGGATAGACGACGGTCACGTCGAGCACTGCGTCCAGCTGTTCGCCCAGCGCCGCCAGCACAAACGCCACGCCGCCCGCCTTGGGCTTTAGCAGCCGCGCAAAAGGTGAGTTCTGCTGCTTGCGTTTGGCCTCGCTGAACCGCGTGCCTTCCAGGTAGTTCACCACGGTCACCGGCTGGCGCTTGAACAGCTCACAGGCTTCTTTGGTGATTTTAAGGTCCTGGCCCGCCAGCTCCGGGTGTTTGGCCAGGAACGCCTTGGTGTAGCGCTTCATGAAGGGGTAATCCAGCGCCCACCAGGCCAGGCCCAGGAAGGGCACCCAGATCAGCTCTTTTTTCAGGAAGAATTTGAAGAACGGCGTGCGGCGGTTAAGCGCCTGGATCAGCGCCGGAATGTCGACCCAGGATTGGTGGTTACTGATCACCAGGTAAGAGGTGTCGCCGCGCAGGTCGCCGCCGCCGCGAATCTCCCATTGGGTCGGGATGCACAGCGCGAAGATCAGCTTGTCGATTTCAGCCCAGGTCTCGGCGATCCACATCACGGCCCACGAGGCATAGTCGCGATAGCGCCCTGGCGCTACCAGCTTGAGCAGGGCGAACACCATCAGCGGCCCAAACAGCACCAGGGTGTTGAGCAGTAGCAGCAGGGTGACGAAACAGCCGGTGAGCAGGCGGCGCATAAGTAACTCTTGGAATTCTGTGGGCGGGCCATGATAAGCAAGCCTGGCCTATAGGCCAAATCGCAAATCGCCGTACGAATGTTTCACAATGTGAAGGCTATGCTGATCGTTCCCACGCAGAGCGTGGGAACGAGCTGCTGATGGCGGGGCTAACTAAGTGCTGCTTTTGCGGTCTAGAATCCGCCTACTTCTTTCGAGGAAATCACTTCGTGAAATTGCTCCTTGCTGCGTTTGCCTTAGTGGCTCTGCCGGTCATGGCTGGCGAACCGACCCTCTACGGTCGCTACGAATACATCCAGTTGCCGGAGATCGGCGAAACCTTCAAGGCCAAGATGGACACCGGCGCGCTGACCGCTTCGCTGTCGGCCCGTGACATCGAGACCTTCACCCGCGATGGCGACGATTGGGTGCGCTTCCGCCTCGGCGGCAAGGACGCCTCCAACAAAGTCTACGAACACAAAGTCTCGCGTATCAGTAAGATCAAGAGCCGCGCCGACGAAGACGATGACAAGGACGAAGCCACCGTGGCCAAGCGCCCGGTGATCGACCTGGAAATGTGCCTGGGCGACGTCAAGCGTACCGTCGAGGTCAACCTCACCGACCGCAGCAGCTTCAACTACCCGCTGCTGATCGGCGCCAAGGCCCTGCGTGAATTCGGTGCAGCGGTGAACCCGGCGCGTCGTTACACTGCCGACAAACCGGACTGCTGACGGACCCACATGCCGCATATCCTGATTGTCGAAGACGAGGCGGCGATTGCCGACACGCTGATATTCGCCCTGCAAGGCGAGGGCTTCACCACCACCTGGCTGAGCCTCGGCCAGGAGGCGCTGGCCCATCAGCGCCAGACGCCCGCCGACTTGATCATCCTCGACATCGGCCTGCCGGACATCAGCGGCTTTGAAACCTGCAAGCAATTGCGGCGTTTCAGCGAAGTACCGGTGATGTTCCTCAGCGCGCGGGATGCTGAGATTGACCGGGTGGTGGGCCTGGAGATCGGCGCCGACGATTATGTGGTCAAACCGTTCAGCCCACGGGAAGTGGCGGCGCGGGTGCGGGCGATCCTCAAACGCGTCGGCCCAGGTGTGGCGCCCAGCGTGTTTCAGATCGATCTGGAGCGCATGCAAATCCAGTATCGCGGCCAGCCTTTGAGCCTGACCCGCCACGAATTCCGCCTGTTGCAAAGCCTGCTCGAGCAACCCGAGCGCGTGTTCAGCCGCGAGCAATTGCTCGATGCAGTGGGCGTGCCCGCCGACGCCGGCTATGAGCGCAATATCGACAGCCATATCAAAAGCCTGCGCAGCAAACTGCGTAGCGTGGCCGCCGATGCCGAGCCGATCCAGACCCATCGCGGCCTCGGCTACAGCTACAGCCCGAGCCACAGCTGATGCGCCTGGGGCTGCGGATTTTCCTGGTGTACGCGCTGTTTATCGGCCTGACCGGCTACTTCGTGCTCAACACGGTCATGAAGGAAATCCGCCCCGGCGTGCGCCAGTCCACCGAAGAAACCCTGGTGGACACCGCCAACCTGCTGGCCGAGATCCTGCGGCTGGATGTGAAGAACGGCACCCTCGGCCAGAGCCACTGGCCGGAATTGCTCAAGGCCTACGGCAGCCGGCAACCGGGTGCGACCATTTGGGGCCTGCCGAAAAACCAGGTCAACCACCGCATCTACGTCACCGACGCCAAGGGCATTGTGTTGCTCGACTCCACGGGCGAGGCGGTCGGCCAGGACTATTCCAAATGGAATGACGTGTACCTGACGCTGCGCGGCGAATATGGCGCGCGTTCGACCCGTAATGAGTTGGATGACCCCAACTCGTCGGTGATGCACGTGGGCGCGCCGATCCGCGACAACGGCCAGATCATTGGCGTGGTCACCGTGGCCAAGCCCAACAGCTCGTTGCAGCCGTATGTCGATCGCACCGAACATCGCCTGCTGTGGTACGGCGCCGGGCTGGTGGTGTTGGGCCTGCTGCTGGGCGCGCTGTTGTCCTGGTGGCTGAGCCGCGCGTTGCATCGGCTGACCGCGTATGCCCAGGCGGTGAGCGAAGGTCGGCGCGCCGAGCTGCCGCATTATCGCGGTGGCGAACTCAAGCAACTGTCCACCGCCGTGGAGCACATGCGCACGCAGCTGGAGGGCAAGGCTTACGTCGAGCATTACGTGCACACCCTGACCCATGAACTGAAAAGCCCGCTGGCAGCGATTCGCGGCGCGGCGGAGCTGTTGCAGGGCGACATGACCCGCGAGCAGCAGCAGCGTTTCGTCGGCAATATCGACAGTGAAAGCGCGCGTTTGCAGCAGTTGATCGAACGCTTGCTGAACCTGGCCCAAGTGGAACAGCGCCAAGGCCTGGAAGAGCAAATCAGCATGCCGCTGGCCACCTTGGTCGACGATGTGCTTAAGGCCCAATGCGCACGCATCGAAGGCGCCGGCTTGCGCGTCGAACAGGCGATTGCCGCGGATGTGAAGGTGTTCGGCGAGCCTTTCCTGTTGCGCCAGGCGTTGGGCAATCTGCTGGATAACGCCCTGGACTTCACGCCAGCGGGCGGCACCTTGCGGTTCAGTGCGCACACTCAGCACAACGACGTGCAGGTCAGCCTGTTCAACCAGGCCGCGCCGATTCCCGACTACGCCTTGCCGCGTCTGAGTGAGCGTTTCTACTCACTGCCACGCCCGGCCAGCGGGCGCAAAAGCACTGGCCTGGGCCTCAATTTTGTCGAGGAAGTGATGAAGCTGCACGGCGGTGCGTTGCAGATCGGCAATGTGCCTGGCGGCGTGCAAGTGGTGCTGCATCTCCACACAGTCTCCACATTGCCCACATAAATCTCCCACAGGCGCGGCTCACTCTCTGCCCATCAAAACAGGGAGAGCCCTATGAACCGCAGCTTGCTTTTCAAACTTGGCGCGATTGCGCTACTGATCCTGCTGTTGCTGATTCCATTGCTGATGATCAACGGCATCATCAGCGACCGCCAACAGACGCGCGACGACGTCTTGATGGACATCGCCCGCAGCTCCAGCTACAGCCAGCGCCTCACCGGCCCGGTGATGGTGGTGCCGTATCGCAAGACCGTCCGTGAGTGGAAGCTCAATGAAAAACTCAACGAGCGCTACGAGCAAGTCAGCGAAGTGCGTGGTCGTCTGTATTTCCTGCCGGAGCAGTTTGAGCTCGACGGCAAGGTGCAAACCGAGCTGCGCTCGCGGGGCATTTACCAGGCGCGGCTGTTCCATGCCGACAACCGCATCAGCGGGCGTTTTGAGTTGCCTGCGCAGTTGGGCATTACGGAAAACTTTGCGGACTATCGTTTTGAGCCGGCGTTTCTGGCGGTGGGTATCAACGATATTCGCGGCATCGAAAATGCGTTGAAACTGGAGCTGGGCAGCCAGCGTCTGGAGTTTTCGCCAGGTTCTCAAGTGGCGTGGCTGGGGGAAGGCGTGCACGTGATGCTGCCCGAGCAAGACAGCAAAAAACCGGCCCCGCTGGACTTTGCCTTCGACCTGCGTCTGCAAGGCACCGAGCAGTTGCAAGTGGTGCCGGTGGGCAAGACCAGCCAGGTCAAGCTGGCCTCGAACTGGCCGCATCCCAGCTTTATCGGCAACTTTCTGCCGGCCCAGCGTGAGGTCACCGCGCAAGGTTTTACCGCCAACTGGCAGACCACGTTCTTCTCCACCAACCTGGAAGAAACCCTGCGCGGCTGTGAGTGGGACAAGGTGTGTGACGACTTCAACAGCCGCAGCTTTGGCGTGAGCTTCATCGACCCGGTGGACCAGTACCTCAAGAGCGACCGCGCGATCAAATACGCACTGCTGTTTATCGCCCTGACCTTTGCCGGCTTCTTCCTGTTCGAAGTGCTCAAGAACCTGGCGGTGCACCCGATTCAATACGCGTTGGTGGGCTTTGCCTTGGCGTTCTTCTATCTGCTGTTGTTGTCGTTGTCCGAGCACATCGGCTTTGGCCTGGCGTACCTGCTGTCGGCGAGTGCCTGCGTGCTGTTGATTGGTTTCTACGTGTGCCATGTGCTGCGCAGTGTTGCCCATGGCCTGGGGTTCTCGGCGGGGTTGGCGGCTTTGTATGGCTTGTTGTACGGGCTGCTGAGTGCCGAGGATTACGCGCTGCTGATGGGCTCGCTGTTGTTGTTCGGCCTGCTGGGCACGGTGATGGTGCTGACGCGCAAACTGGATTGGTATGGCGTGGGCAAGCGCAAGGTGCAGGTTGATCTGGAGGTGGGGCAATGATTGGGTTGCGGGAAGATCAGCAGGTGGGTGCGCAGTTGGCCGCAAGCATTGCCACATTCCTCAACGCCACCACCTTCCACTGTGGGAGCGGGCTTGCCCGCGAAGGCGGTGGGTCAGGAACAGAGGTGCTGGATGACACGCCGCAATCGCGGGCAAGCCCGCTCCCACAGTGTATTGGGGTGAATGTCAGATTGGGGGCTGGGTCTCTAGCATTGAAGGCCGCTGGCTGACCTTGGCGTACCAATCGGCAAGCTGGGGATTCGCGGTGCGCCATTGCAGGTCGGGGTGGCGGAAGTCGAGGTAACCCAAGGCGCAGGCCACGCTGATGGCGGCGATATCGAAGTGGCTGGCCAGCTCGGCAATTGCATTGGCCTCAAGTTCGGCGACAGCGCGGCGGATCTTGTTGCGCTGCTCATCCAGCCAGGGGGCCCAGTGCTTGTCCGCCGGGCGCATGGCGGTCTCGTAACGCACCAGCACGGCGGCATCCATGATGCCGTCGGCCATCGAAGCCAAGGTCAGGCGGCGCCAGCGGGCGGAGCCGTCACGGGGGATCAGCGGGTTGCCGACATGCTGGTGGTCGAGGTAATCGAGGATCACCCGGCTGTCGTGCAGCACCGAGCCGTCGGCCAGGCGCAGGGCCGGGATCTTGCCCACGGGGTTCTCCTGCACCAGCTGCGCGTCCGGGTTGACCGGCGTCGGCATGCAGCCGTGCAAGGCCACGCGGTCCTGCTGGCCGGTCTCGGCCAGCAGCACGCGGACTTTGCGCACAAAGGGTGAGGCGGGGTTGTGGAACAAGGTCATGCTGGGCGTGGACATGGGCATTCCTCGAAATGGGCAGTGGCTAGCCTAGAGGGTTGTTCAGTGGCTGGCGAGGGGGCTTTTGAGTGTTTTTCAGGGCCTCATCGCAGGCAAGCCAGCTCCCACCTTGAAATGCATTCCCCCTGTGGGAGCTGGCTTGCCTGCGATGGCGCCCTCAGCCGCGCCGCTTGAACAACGCCCAAACACCAATCACAGCAGGAACCCCCAACCCGACCCAACTCAACGAATCCCACAGCCCATCCCCCAGCAACGCCGCAAACAACCCGGCCGCACTGAGCACGCCAATCCCCAGCGGAATGCCAAACACCTTCCAGAAATTCGACTGACGCGGCTTCATGCCTTGGCCGCCTTGCGCCGCACGATCCATAGATAAACGCCGCTGCCCAGCACAATGATGGTCAGCACATCCAGCACCGCCCACAGGATCTTCATCGGCATGCCGCCGTAGTCACCAAAGTGCAGCGGCTGGGACATGCCCATGGCGTCCATGTACCAGGGCCGCTCGGCGATGGCCGTGACGGCGAGGGTGCTGGCGTCGATCAGCACCGGCGTCAGCAAGTGTGACGTCAGGTGCGTGCTGCCCTTCATGAACACCGCGTAATGGTGCTCACTGGAAAAGCGCGTGCCGGGGAAGGCGATAAAGTCCGGCTGCATGCCGGGCGCGGCTTTGGCGGCGATGCTCAGCAACTCGGTGGCCGGTGCGCGTTGGGTCAGCGGTGGCGCGTTTTTGTACGGCTCGATCATCGCGCTGAGGCTGTCTTGGCGCCAGGCGGCGATGATCAGGTCGGCGCAGGCACTGATCACACCGGTCACGCCTACCACCAACGCCCAGGTCAGCGTGACCACACCGATCAGGTTATGCAGGTCGAGCCAGCGCAGGCGCGTGGACTTGTCCTGGCGCACGGTGGCGAACTTCAACCGGCGCATGAACGGCAAGTACAACACCGTGCCCGAGACAATCGCGACTACAAACAGAATGCCCATGAATGCCAGCAGCAACTTGCCCGGCAGGCCGGCAAACATGTCCACGTGCAGGCGCAGCAGGAACAGCGTCAGCCCACCGTTGGCGGCCGGCGTTTCCACGGCTTCACCGGTGCGCGCATCGAGCATGAAGGTGTGCGACGAATTGGGCTCGGTGCCGGCAGTCGCGGCCATGATCGCGATCACGCCGTTCTTGTCGTCCTCGTCCCACGCCAGGTATTGCATCGCCTCACCGGGGCGGTGCGCCTGGGCTTTTGCCACCAGTTGCTCGAGGTTCAGCTGCGGGGTGTCGGCAGGCATCTGCGCCAGTTCAGGCTCGTTGCCCAGCAGGTGATCGATCTCATGGTGGAAGATCAACGGCAGGCCGGTGAGGGCCAGCAGCAGGAGGAAGACGGTGCAGATCAGGCTGGTCCAGGTGTGGATGAAGGACCAGCGGCGGATGGTTTTGCTTTTCATTTTTCTAGCCTTCAGACACACCAAAGCCGCCCCGGAGGACGGCCTGGTTATTAACTCAGCCGATTACCACTGGTAGGTGGCGCTGGCGACGACGCTGCGTTGGTCGCCGAAGTAGCAGTAGGAGCCATCGCAGGTGGAAATGTAGTCCTTGTTGAACAGGTTAGTGGCGTTGAGTTTCACCGAGGCACCTTTGAGGCTGTTGTCGAGGCGGCCAAGGTCGTAATGCACGGCACCGTCGAACACCGTGTAGGCATTTGCCTTACCCAGCCAAGTGTTAGCTTGGTCGCCATAAGTGTTGCCGGTGTAGCGGGCGCCAAAGCCGATGCCGAAACCATCGAGTACGCCGTTGTGCCAGGTGTAGTCGGTCCACAGGGAGGCTTGCTGCTCGGGCATCAGTTGCAGGCGGTTGCCTTTGAATTCGCCTTTTTGTACTTCGGATTTGGCCAGGGTATAAGCAGCGATGACCTTGAGATTCTCGGTCACGTCAGAAACGGCTTCCAGTTCCAGGCCTTTGACTTTCACTTCCCCGGTTTGGTCAGTGACTGATTGGCCACCTGCGCCGGTGCTCGTAACCAATACGTTTTTCTGCGTCAGATCGTATATCGCCGCACTCAGCAAAGTGTTGGAACCAGGCGGCTGGTACTTGATCCCCAGTTCCCATTGCTTGCCTTCGGTGGGCTTATAGGACTTGAGTGGGTCTACGCTGGCGTTGCTCGCTGGCTGGAAAGATTCCGCGTAGGACAAGTACGGCACAAAGCCCGAGTCAAACACGTAGCTCAATGCCGCGTTGCCACTGAAGTTCTTGCTGCGATCAGTATTAGTCGCATCGTTTTTGTTGAAGTAGGTGGTGCCTTGATGCACCCAGTCTTCACGCCCACCCAACGTCAGGCGCCACTTATCCAAAGCCATCTGGTCTTGTGCATAGAGGCCGGTTTGTACGGTTTTCTGGTTGTAGTCGTAGTACGCATCGGTGCGTGGGGGGCGCACTACCGGTGCAGTGTTGACGGGGTTGAAGATGTTGATGCGCCCGGCGGGGCCGTAGATCGACAGGTAAGAAGTGTCGGTGCGCTGGTGGTCCAGGCCCAACAGAAGGGTATGGGTGACATCACCGGTTGCGAAGTCGGCCTGGAAGTTGTTGTCGACCGCGAATTGGCCGATGTTCTCATCAACGTTGGTCGAGGTGCGGTCGATATTGCCCGTAGCGTCTACTGGATAATAGGCAAAGGCACCCACGGTCAGTTGTTGGAATGAAAGCTCCGATTTGGTGTAACGCAGGTTCTGCTTGAACTGCCAGGTATCGTTGAAGCGGTGCTCGAACGCATAGCCCAATGCGTAGTAGGTGCGGTCGTAGAATTCGTAATCCGGGTCGCCCAGATTCTTATGATGGGAGACTTTACCCAACGGAGAATCGATTTTGGTGCCCACAATTGGCAAAAACTGACTGGTGGCACCGGTATCGTCCCGAGTGAACTGCGACAGGAAGGTCAGCTTGGTATCGGTGTCGATATTCCACGTCAGGCTCGGCGCAATGTTGTAGCGCTTGTTGTCGATGTGGTCGACCTGGGTGCCGGCGTCGCGCACTACACCGCTGAGGCCATACAGGAACTGGCCTTCATCATCGATTTTGCCGGTGCTGGCAAAGTTGATCTGGCGGTAGTTGTCACTGCCGTATTGCACTTGGACGGCGTTGCTCGACTCAGCACTTGGACGGCGGCTGACCATGTCCAGCAGGCCGCCCGGTGGCGTTTGGCCGTAGATCGACGAGGCCGGGCCACGCAGCAAGGCCAGGCGATCGAGGTTCCAGGTTTCGGCTTTCGGGTTGGCGTACACACCACGCGGCAGTGGCAGGCCGTCGAGGAATTGCGTGGGTTCAAAACCGCGCACGCGCATCCAGTCGTAACGGGTGTCGCTGCCATAGCTGGAAGAGACGATGCCGGGCATGTATTTGACCGCGTCATCGAGGTTCTGGACGTTGCGGTCCTGCATCTGCTGCCGTGTGGCGACGGAGATCGAACGCGGTGCTTCGACCAGTGCGGTGTCGGTCTTGGTGCCGGCGGCGGTGCGTGTTGCCAAGTAGCCTGTCACCGGGCCCCAGGCACTTTCGGTGTTGCCCTGAGCAATGATGCTCGTCTCCGGCAACGCCACAACCCCCTCCGGAATCGCCACCAACGTAAACGTCCCGGCGCTGCTCTGCTCCAACTGCAACCCGGTCCCACGCAACGCCTCGCGCAGTGCGCCCTGTGCATCGAACTGGCCGTTGACCGGTGCCGAGGTCTTGCCCGCTGCCAGCGAAGGATTCAGCGTCAGCGCAAGGCCGGCCTGGCTGGCGATCTGGTTCAGGGTGCTGGCCAACGGCGCCGCCGGCAGGTTGTAGGCGCGCACGCTGGAAGCCTGTTCAGCGGCGATCAGCGTGGTGCTGGCCAGCGGGGCGCTGAGGGCAATGGCCACGGCTAACAGGCTGGGGCGCAACAAGGTGTCTAGCGTGCGGGACATAGGGCGGCTCCTGAATGGAAGTAATTCGCAATTGCCTATGTGCCGAGCGAGATTCAAAAAGTGATAGGGCTGGGTGGAAATATTTTTCAGGGTGGTCTTGAGGACCCCATCGCAGGCAAGCCAGCTCCCACAGGGGGAATGCATTTCAAGGTGGGAGCTGGCTTGCCTGTGATAGCCATTGCCCAAACTGCGCAAAACTCAGGGCTTGGCGGTGACGGTCACCCACCACGGCGTGTGCTGCTCAATCTGCACCGGCAGGGTCGGCAGCAGCGCGTTCAGCGCCAGCGTGGTGTCGTGCAGCGGGAAGCTGCCGGTGATGCGCAGGTCGGCGACGTTTTTATCCACGCCCAGATAGCCGGTGCGGTAGCGGCTGAGTTCCGCGACCACATCGCCCAGGCGGGCGTTGTCGACCACCAGCATGCCGCGCGTCCAGGCGTCGGCGGCGGGTGTCACGGCAAGCAGCGGGCCGAGGCCGTCGCTGCGCATCAGCACTTGCTGGCCTTGCTTGAAAATCTGTTCCTTGTGCAGCGCCTCAGGCTGGGCGGCCACGGCGGACTGCAACACGCTCAGGCGCGTGGCGTCGTCTTCGCGTTTGACGATAAACCGCGTGCCCAATGCGCGCAGGCTGCCGTCGCGGGTTTGGACATAAAACGGGCGGGCATCGTTATGGCCGGTCTCGACGAGAATCTCGCCTTCCTGCAGCACAATCAGCCGGCGTTTTTCATCAAACCGCACGTCGATGGCGCTGTGGGTGTTGAGGTTGATCAGCGTGCCGTCCGCCAGTTTCAGGGTGCGCTGCTCGCCGGTGGCGGTGCGTTGGTCGGCCAGCCAATAGTGGATCGGCACGTAACGCTCGCCGGCAAACAACGCCAGGCCGCAGACCAGCGCGATACTCGCCACGCCGCGCCCCAGCTTGCGCACGCGCTGGCGAATGCCTTCGCGTGACTGCAACAACGCCGCCCGCGCCGGGCCTGCGGCCACGCTGAACCGCTGGTCGAGCATGCCCAACTGGCGCCAGGCGCGTGCATGCTCTTCATCGCTGGCCAGCCATTTGGCGAATTCTTCCTGTTCCACGGCACTGCCGTCGCCGGAGTCGAGGGACAGTTGCCACGCAATCGCGGCATCCAGCACACGCGCCGACACCGGTTTGGTGCTGATCACCGTCACAACGGCTCGCCGTACAGCGCGACGTAGCATTGGCGAATGCCCTGGGCCAGGTATTGGCGCACGCGCGGCACCGACACGCCGAGGCGCTCGGCGATTTGTGCGTGGCCCAGGCCGTCGAGGCGGTTATAGAGGAAGGCGGCGCGGGCCTTGCTCGACAGCTTGCCGAGCAGGCGGTCGATGGCCTTGAGGTCTTCGAGGATCAGTTGCTGTTCTTCCGGCGACGGGTGTTCGCTTTCCGGGATCAGCATCAATTCGGTGAGGTAGGCCTGTTCCAGCGCCGCGCGCCGGAAGTAGTCGAACAGCAACCCTTTGGCGATGGCCACCAGAAACGCGCGGGGCTCGCGGGGTTCGCGCAGTTCGTCACGGCCCAGCAGGCGCATGAACGTGTCCTGGCTCAGGTCTTCGGCGCGGCTCGGGCAGGCCACATTGCGGCGCAGCCAGGCCAGCAGCCAGCCGCGATGGTCGCGATACAACGCGCCAACTAGCTCACTGTGCGGGGTCTGGACCGACGACAAGGCATCACCGAATAAACAAGAGGTTTAAACTAACGAGAATTATTCGCGATTGTGTCAGAGGCAAGCAGTGGGCGCAATTGGCGTCTGTCGGGCGATCGTTCCCACGCTCAGTGTGGGAATGCATCCCGTCCCTTGTGCGGGGCTTGAGTTTTGCGCCACAAGCGGACGCGGAGCGTCCCCGCCGGCATTCCCACGCAGAGCGTGGGAACGATCTTAGAAACCGGGGGCTTGTTTGCGCCGTTTCCATTGGCTCAAGCGCGCCTGAAGCGCCTGCGGGGAGTCGATGTGCTGCTGGCGCGCACGACTCAACAGGATGAGCATCAGCTCCGCGGTGGCCAGGGCGTCGGCGCTGGCGTGATGGCGCTCGCCGACCTGCAGCTTGAAGTGGTTGATCCAGTCGTCCAGCCCGGCCTCGCGGATATTCGCTTCGGGGCACAGCAGCGGGGCGATGTCGGCGACGTCGAGGAACGGATGCGCCAGGCGATAACCCAGGCTGTCTTTGAGTGCGCGGCACAGCATGTGTTGATCGAAGGGCGCATGGAATGCCAGTAACGGGCTGTCGCCAACAAACGCCATGAACTCCAGCAACGCCTCGGCCGGGTCGCTGCCGGCGGCAATCGCACTGGGGCCGAGGCCGTGGATCAACACGCTGGGGCTGAGTTTGGTTTCGGCACGGTGCAGGGTGCGCTCGAACATCTGCGAAAAATCCACGGCGCCGTCTTCGATCACCACGGCGCCGATGGACAGCACCTGGTCACGGTTGAGGTTCAGGCCGCTGGTTTCCAGGTCGACCACGACCCAACGCTGGCTGCGTAAGGCGCCGTCGCCCAGCACCGCGGGTTTAGGCAGTTGCGCCAGGCGCCGCTGCTGTTCTGCGTCGAGCCCTGGCTTTTTCGTACGCAGCCAGTCGAACAGGCTCACAGTTGATACCGAAAGGTCAGGCTGCTTTGCAGGCGCTGGGCCTGGCGCAGGGATTCACGCAGGATGCGCCGGTCCAGGTGGTTGAGGCTGTCGGGATCGACGCGGTTGGAATACGGCTGGTTCTCGCGGGTTTGCAACTGGTGCTGCTGCATGCGGGTTTGCTGGATAAAGTGATAGGCCTCTTCGTACGCGGCGCCGTCCAGGGGCTCGATGACCTCTTTGGTCACCAGCTGGCGCAGGCGCTCCAAGGTGTTATTGGCGTGAACGCCATTGGCCAGGGCCAGCAGGCGCGCGCCATCGACAAAGGGCGTGAGGCCTTGCACCTTGAGGTCGAGGGTGGCCTTTTCGCCACCTTTGCGCGTCAGCACGAAATCGCGGAAGCGCCCAACGGGCGGGCGCTGGCGCAGGGCGTTCTCGGCCAGCATGCGTTGAAACAGCCGGTTATCCGCGACTTGATCCAGAACGCTCTGGCGCAATTGCTCGCAGCCCTGTTCGTCGCCCCATACCACGCGCAAATCGAAATAGATGCTGGAGGCCAGCAGGTTCTCAGGCGTCGCCTCGCGGATAAACGCGCCGAAACGCCGCGCCCATTCGGCCCGCGACAGGCACAGCTCGGGGTTGCCGGCCATGATGTTGCCCTTGCACAAGCTGAAGCCGCACAGCGCCAGGCTCTGGTTGATCTGCTGCGCCAGGGGCAACAAGCGGCCGCGAATTTCGGCGGCTTCGGCGGCGTCCTTGGCGTCGAACAGAATGCCGTTGTCCTGGTCGGTAAACAGGGTTTGCTCGCGGCGGCCTTCACTGCCGAAGCACAACCAGCTGAAGGGCACGCCGGGGTCGCCTTTGTCGGCCAGCGTCAGCTCGATCACCCGGCACACGGTGTGATCGTTGAGCAGCGTAATAATGTGGGTGATCTGCGTGGACGACGCGCCGTGGGCGAGCATGCGTTCCACCAGTTGGCCGATCTCGCCGCGAATCGCCACTAGGTTTTCTACCCGCGGCGCATTGCGGATGGTGCGGGCCAGGTGCACCAGGTCCACCCGTTGCAGGGAAAACAGGTCGCGCTCGGACACCACGCCACACAAGCGCTGGTCTTTCACCAGGCACACGTGGGCGATGTGCCGCTCGGTCATGGCGATGGCGGCGTCGAAGGCGCTGTGGTCGGGCGTCAGGAAGAACGGCGCCTGGGTCATATGGCCTTCGATGGCTTGATTGAAATCACTGGTGCCGTCGGCCACCACTTGGCGCAGGTCGCGCAAGGTGAAGATCCCGAGAGGCGCCTTGTGCTCGTCGACAATCACGATGCTGCCGACTTGCTGCTCATGCATCAGCGTCACCGCCTCGCGCAGCGGCGTGCTTGGGTTGCAGGTGACCGGATGGCGCATGGCCAATTCGCCCAGGCGCGTGTTCAACGAGTACTGGGTGCCGAGGGTTTCCACGGCTTTTTGCTGCACCTGCTGGTTAACCTGGTCCAGCAGTGCGCTGACACCCCGCAGGGCGAAATCGCGAAACGGGCTGGAGAGTGCGAACAGCTTGATAAACGCCGGCTTGTTCAGTTGCAGGCAGAAGGTGTCTTCGGCGGCCTTGTGCTCGGTGCGGGTCGCGCGTTCGCCCAGCAGCGCGGCGAGGGGGAAACATTCGCCGGTGGTGATTTCGAAGGTGGTTTGGGTGGAGTCCGGCCGTTCGCCGACGACTCGGCCTTGCTTGACGATGTAGAAATGCTCCACCGGCCCGCCCGACGGCTTGAGGATGCTGTCGCCGGGACCGTAGAAGCGCAATTGGCACTGTTCCACCAGAAACGCCAAGTGGGCATGTTCCATCTGGTTGAACGGCGGGAAGCGTTGCAGGAATTGCAGGGTGCCGTGGATGTTCTGCAACACGGCGGTTTTTCCCGCCTGGGTGAAAGCATCAGCTTTACTCATAACAGTGACCGCAGTTTCTTGTCGTTATCGTCCTTTATGGTCAGCCCCCGCGCCCTGGGTGCCCATTGGACGTAAGTCTAGGTAGCGGTAAACCGATGGGCGACTAGGGAAAAACCTTACATGACTATCGTCCAAACCCCGTAGAACACCCACTAGGCAAACTTTCCGACGAAGTGCACATTGTTCGCCCTTCTGCAGATGTCTGACGAGTGTGCTGGGAGATTGATGAGAACTGCTGAGAAACGTATGTCCGACCACGATATTTTGAGCGATGCCGAGCGCGAGGCGCTGAGCGCTGTGATGCTGGAGCCTGATTTACCGCCACAACGCGTGTTGATTGTTGATGACGACAAGGACGCGCGTGAACTGCTGGCGGAGATCCTGGGCCTGGACGGCATTCGCTGCATGACGGCTGACAGTGGTGAGGCCGCGTGGGATTTGTTGAAAACCAGTAGCTCTATTGGTCTATTGATTACTGACCTGCGCATGGAACCCAGCAACGGCCTTGAACTGATCGAAAAGGTGCGCGAGTCCGAGCGGGCGGCGTTGCCGATCATCATCATGTCGGGGGACGCCGAGGCGCCGGATGTGATCGATGCGATGCACTTGAGTGTGGTGGACTTTTTGCTCAAGCCGATTGATAGCGTGAAGTTGGCGAAGATGGTCAAGCGTGAATTAGGAATGGCGCAGTAGTTACCGTTGGTCAGGTTTGTCCGATACCTGTTAGTTTTAACAGTAGGAAAGCTTGGGAGGCTCTTGTTTACTGGGTGAAGTAGCGCGCAGAGATCGTTACTTTAAATACCCATTAAGCGGGAGATGGAAATGGCGACTAAAAGTCCGTTCAAAGGCTCGGCAATTCTAAAAGTTACCTATAAAGATAAACCTCACCTTGAATTTAATTTGGATAAGGTTGAAGGGGCCGCAAACAATTTCGTGGCGTTTGACAATAAAGGCAAACCCATCTTGGCAATTGTTTACCCCGAGAACGTTGAAGACGGTAAAACCTATAATTTTGAATACGCCGCAGATCATCCTTGGGGGTTACGCTTCTCTGGCGACGGGGACGAGCGCTCTTTGGCCGGGAAAGTTACTGTGATAGTTACGGATGGTGGCGATCATCAAGCACTGACGATCGCGGCGGTTTATGAAAAAGAAGTAGGTAAGAAGTACGTGTTTGAGGGGAAGGCTGATATTCAATACATCCCATGATAAAAACACATGGGTTAATTATAGGTGTTGACTTGAACTCCCTGATCTCAAGATCAGGGAGTTCGCGTTTAACTACATACCGTTTTTCGCTTTAAACTCCCGACGCCGACGGTGCAACACCGGCTCGGTATAACCATTCGGCTGTTTAGTCCCTTCAATCACCAACTCCACCGCCGCTTGAAACGCGATGTTGCTGTCGAAATCCGGCGCCAACGGGCGATACAGCGCATCCCCGGCATTCTGACGGTCGACCACCGGCGCCATGCGCTTGAGGCTTTCCATCACTTGGGCTTCGTTGACGATGCCGTGGCGCAACCAGTTGGCGATGTGCTGGCTGGAGATGCGCAGGGTGGCGCGGTCTTCCATCAGGCCGACGTCGTTGATGTCCGGCACTTTAGAGCAGCCCACGCCTTGGTCGATCCAGCGCACGACATAGCCGAGGATGCCCTGGGCGTTGTTGTCCAGCTCGTTGCGGATCTCTTCGTCGGACCAATCGGTGTTGCTGGCCAGAGGAATGGTCAGGATATCGTCCACCGAGGCGCGCTCACGCTTGGCCAGCTCGGCCTGACGCGCGAACACGTCGACCTTGTGGTAGTGCAGCACGTGCAGTGCGGCCGCAGTGGGCGACGGCACCCAAGCGGTGTTGGCGCCGGCCAGTGGGTGAGCGATTTTCTGTTCAAGCATCGCCGCCATCAGGTCGGGCATCGCCCACATGCCTTTACCGATCTGCGCACGGCCTTGCAGGCCAGTGCTCAGGCCGATATCGACGTTCCAGTTCTCATACGCGCCGATCCACTTCTCGGCTTTCATGGCGGCCTTGCGCACCATCGCACCGGCTTCCATGGAGGTGTGGATCTCGTCGCCGGTACGGTCGAGGAAGCCGGTGTTGATAAACACCACGCGCTCGCTCGCCGCCTTGATACAGGCCTTGAGGTTGACCGTGGTGCGGCGCTCCTCGTCCATGATCCCGACCTTGAGGGTGTTGCGCGGCAGGTTCAGCACGTCTTCGATACGGCCGAACAGCTCGTTGGTGAACGCCGCTTCTTCAGGGCCGTGCATTTTCGGTTTAACGATGTAGACCGAACCGGTGCGGCTGTTCTTGCGGCTGCTGTTGCCGTTGAGGCTGTGGATCGCTGCCAGGCTGGTGAGCAGGCCATCGAGGATGCCTTCCGGCACTTCGTTGCCGTCTTTGTCGAGGATCGCGTCGATGGTCATCAAGTGGCCAACGTTGCGCACGAACAGCAGCGAACGGCCGTGCAAGGTCACGTCCTGGCCATCCACGCCGGTGTAGACGCGGTCGGCGTTCATGGTGCGGGTGAAGGTCTTGCCGCCCTTGGCCACTTCTTCGGCCAGGTCGCCCTTCATCAGGCCGAGCCAGTTGCGGTAGATCACCACTTTGTCATCGGCATCGACGGCGGCGACGGAGTCTTCGCAGTCCATGATGGTGGTCAGCGCGGCTTCCATCAGCACGTCTTTGACGCCGGCGGCGTCGGTCTGGCCGACCGGGGTGCTGGCGTCGATCTGGATTTCGAAGTGCAAGCCGTTGTGCTTGAGCAGGATCGCAATCGGCTGGGCCGCAGGGCCCTGGAAACCGATCAGTTGGGCATCGTCACGCAGGCCGCTGTTGCTGCCGCCCTTGAGGCTGACGATCAGCTTGCCATCCACGATCTTATAGCCGGTGGAGTCCACGTGGCTGCCGGCGCTGAGCGGCGCGGCTTCGTCGAGGAAGGCGCGGGCGAAGGCAATCACCTTGTCGCCACGCACTTTGTTGTAGCCCTTGCCCTTCTCGGCGCCGTCGGCTTCGCTGATGGCGTCGGTGCCATACAGCGCGTCATACAGCGAGCCCCAGCGTGCGTTGGAGGCGTTGAGGGCGAAGCGGGCATTCATCACCGGCACCACCAGCTGCGGGCCGGCCATGCGGGCGATTTCGTCATCGACGTTTTGGGTCGAGGCCTGGAAGTCTGCGGCTTCTGGCAGCAGGTATCCGATATCTTGCAGGAAGGCTTTGTAGGCCACAGGGTCGTGGGCCTGGCCGGCGTGCGTCTGGTGCCAGGTATCGATCCGCGCTTGGAAATCGTCGCGTTTGGCGAGTAGGGCTTTGTTCTTCGGTGCCAGGTCGTGGATGACCTTGTCGGCGCCGGCCCAGAACTGGTCGGCAGTGATGCCGGTGCCGGGAATGGCTTCGTTGTTCACGAAGTCGAACAGGACTTTGGCGACCTGCAGGCCACCGACTTGAACGTGTTCAGTCATTGCTTGCCTCACTCTGCGGAGCTTATGCGCTGTTTCAGATTTTCATTATGTAGTGCAAGGTTGGGCATACTACATGATGACTTGCGGTTGTGAAAATTAGACTAAATACGTCGTTTAGCGACCCACTTTGGCCGTACGGTCACAGCGGAGAACGGGATGTTCTCAAAAAACTATTGGATTGTTCCAGATAAATATAAAAATGGTACACGATTTGTTTTCGAGGGCGCCTGCGTCCACCTTGTAGATTGAAATCCCAGAGGGCTTCGCCATGGACCATCTTGTACTCACTATTATCGCCGCCGACAAACCCGGCCTGGTTGAACGCATTGCGCAGAACATTGCGGCCCACGGCGGCAACTGGCTGGAGAGCCGCATGGCGCACATGGCCGGGCAGTTTGCCGGGATCCTGCGGGTCAGTGTGCCTGCAGAAAGCCGTCAGGACCTGGTGAATGCGCTGGAGGACTTATCCACACACGGCATTCGCGTGCTGGTGGGTGAGGGCAGTACCGGGCAGGCCGCGGCATCCAAGGCGATCCTGATGACGCTGGTGGGTAACGACCGGTCGGGCATTGTGCGTGAGATCACGGCGCTGCTGAGCAAACAGGGCGTGAACCTGCAAAGTCTGAGCACGGATGTGCGCCCGGCGCCCATGAGCGGCGATCCGTTGTTTACCGCCGAGGCCGTGTTGCAGGTGCCGACAGCGTTATCCCTGGATACCTTGCAACTGGCCCTGGAAACCCTGGCGGATGACTTGATGGTGGAGTTGCACCACGAGGAATAACTGCCCACAGGGTTATGCATGGAAATCTTGCATGGGCCTGTGGATAACCTGTAGAGACCCGGCGCCAGGCCACGCCGGCCGGGCTTCTGCTCGGCTTGAGCAAAAAACGAGCAGTTTCAACGGCTTGTGCACAAATGGCGGGGATCAGGTTGTGGATAACCTTGGGGTGGATGTCTGCAAGCCACGCCCGCCGTGGCTTGCAGAGGTTTGTACGTTGTTTGATCAGCGTTTGCGCACGGTCAGCCAGGCGTCCAGGCTGTAGACCACCAGGCCCGCCCAGATGAATGCGAAGGCGATCAGCGTGCTGGTCGCCAAGTGTTCGCCGAACAGGAACACCGCTTCCAACAGCACCAGCGTGGGTGCCACGTACTGCAAGAAGCCCAGCGCGGTATAGGGCAGATGGCGCGCGGCCGCGTTGAAGCACACCAGCGGAATCAATGTGACTGGGCCTGCGGCCACCAGCCACCAGGCTTCGGAGGTGCTCCAGAATTCAAGCTGCGCACTGTGCGCCGTAGGGTTGAACAGCAGCCACGCCACGGCAATCGGCACCAGCATCCAGGTTTCCACCACCAGCCCCGGCAGTGCCTTGACGGGGGCTTGCTTGCGGATCAAACCGTAGAAACCAAAGGTCAGCGCCAGCACCAGCGACACCCACGGCAAACTGCCGACTTGCCACACCTGCTGCGCCACACCCACCGCTGCAAGACCGACGGCCATCCATTGCAGGCGCCGCAGGCGTTCGCCGAGGATCAACATGCCCAGCAGCACATTCACCAGCGGGTTGATGTAGTAACCCAGGCTGGCTTCGAGCATGCGCCCGCTGTTGACCGACCACACATAGGTCAGCCAGTTGGCGGCGATCAACGAGCCGCTGAGTGCCAATATCGCCAGGCGCTTGGGGTTATCGAGCAGTTCACGCAACCAGCCCGGGTGTTTCCACACCATCAACAGCAGGCCGCCGAACAGCGCCGACCACAACACGCGGTGCACGATGATTTCGGCAGCGGGAACGCTGGCGATGGCTTTGAAATAAATCGGGAACAGGCCCCAGATGACATAGGCGCTCAGGCCCAGGATGTAACCCTTGCGGGGGTTGGCGGGTTGCATTGCGGAATCCTTGCATAGGCAGCTAACAAAGGCGCAATTGTAAGGATTTTTGTCAGCAGGTGGGATGATGCTTGATCGTTCCCACGCTCTGCGTGGGAATGTGGCTTTTTTGGACGCTCCGCGTTCGCAACTGGAATCGTGACGCAGAGCGTCACAGGCGGCATTCCCACGCAGAGCGTGGGAACGATCAGGGGTTAGAAGAGTTTCAGCGGTTCTTCATTGAGCGCCGACAGCTGCTCACGCAACGCCAGCACCTGGTCGCCCCAATAGCGCTCGCTGCCAAACCACGGGAAGCTGTGAGGGAACGCCGGGTCATCCCAACGCCGTGCCAGCCAGGCGCTGTAGTGCATCAGGCGCAAGGCGCGCAGGGGCTCGATCAAGGCCAGCTCGCGTGGGTCGAAGTCGTGGAATTCCTGATAGCCGTCCATCAATTCCGACAGCTGGCCCAGGCATTCCTGACGGTCGCCGGCGAGCATCATCCACAAATCCTGCACGGCCGGGCCCATGCGGCAGTCGTCCAGGTCGACGATATGGAACATCTCATCGCGGCACATCATGTTGCCGGGGTGGCAGTCGCCGTGCATGCGGATGTTCTTGTGCGGCGTGGCCTTGTACACCTCTTCCACGCGCTTGAGCAGGTCGCGGGCTACAGACTCGTAGGCCGGCAGCAGGCTTTTCGGAATGAAATTGCCTTCGAGCAAGGTGTTGAGGGAGTCGTGACCGAAGTTCTTCACCCCCAGGGCTTCACGGTGTTCGAACGGGCGCGTGGAGCCCACCGCGTGCAAACGCCCGAGCAACTGCCCCAGGCGATAGAGCTGATCGAGGTTGCCCGGCTCCGGCGCACGGCCGCCACGGCGAGGGAACAGGGTGAAGCGGAAACCGGCATGTTCGAACAGGCTTTCGCCGTTGTGGATCAGCGGCGCGACCACCGGCACTTCGCATTCGGCCAGTTCGAAGGTGAAACGGTGCTCTTCGAGGATCGCTTCGTTGGTCCAGCGCTGGGGCCGGTAGAACTTGGCGATCAGCGGTTCGGCGTCTTCGATGCCCACCTGATACACACGGTTTTCGTAGCTGTTGAGCGCCAGAACGCGAGCATCGCTGAGAAAGCCGATACTTTCGACGGCGTCGAGTACCAAATCTGGCGTGAGTGTTTCAAACGGATGGGCCATGCGAACTCCTGCGCGCAGCAGGGCGCCGCGTCCGGCCCGGTATGGTAACGCACCAGAGCTTATATAGGTGGTGGCTGTTCTGACGCCTTCGCGAGCAAGCCCGCTCCCACATTCAATCGAGTTCCACCTTTGGAATAGGGTCGAATGTGGGAGCGGGCTTGCTCGCGAAGAGGCCTTATCAGGCGCCGACGACCCCGCCGTCATCGCGCCGAATCGCTATCACCGACGAGCGCGGTTTGCCGTTTGGCAGGTGCTCCGGCCAGGTCGAACCACCGGTTTCGCCGGGGTGCTGAATGCCCACAAACAGCGTCTTCTGGTCCGGCGAAAAGCTGATACCTGTCACCTCACATGCCACCGGCCCAACCATGAACCGGCGGATTTCCCCGGTAGTCGGGTCGGCACACAGCATCTGGTTATTGCCCATGCCGGCGAAGTCGCCCGCGTTGCTGTAGTCGCCGTCGGTGAGAATCCACAAGCGCCCGGCCTTGTCGAAACCCAGGCCGTCGGGGCTGTTGAACATGTTTTGTGGGTTGATGTTGGATGAGCCGCCCTTCGGCGTACCGGCATGCACGCCGGGGTTGCCGGCCACTACAAACAGATCCCAGGTGAAGTCCAGCGCACCGTGGTTATCGGCGTCGGCCTTCCAGCGCAGGATCTGACCGTAGACGTTTTTCTCGCGTGGGTTAGGCCCGCCCACCGGCTGGCCGTCTTCGCCGCGTTTGGCGTTGTTGGTCAGGGTGCAATAGACCTGGCCGTCGGTGGGGCTGACCACGATCCATTCCGGGCGGTCCATGCGTGTGGCTTTCACCACGCTGGCGGCCAGGCGCGCGTGGATCAGCACTTCGGCCTGGCTGGCGAAACCACTGCTGGCGTCGATGCCGTTTTTGCCGTGGGTCAGCTCGACCCATTGGCCTTTGCCCTTGGGGTGGTCGGCGTCGCCGTCGCCCGCGTCGAAAATCGCCACGTATAAGGTGCCGTGGTCGAGCAGGTCTTTGTTGGCCTTGGGGTTGTGATGGTTGATGGGGTCGCGGCTGACGAACTTGTAGATGAACTCGCCGCGTTCGTCGTCGCCCATGTACACCACGGCGCGGCCGTCGCGGGTTTCAGCCAGGGCAGCGTTTTCGTGCTTGAAGCGGCCCAGGGCGGTGCGCTTGACCGGTGTGGATTGCGGGTCGAACGGGTCGATCTCGACCACCCAGCCATGGCGATTGAGTTCGTTGGGGTTCTTGGCCATGTCAAAGCGCGGGTCGTGCAGGTGCCAGTTGATTTCTTTGCTGGCTGCCACCACGCCGTAGCGCTTTTGCCCGGCGTCGAAGGCCTGTTGTGGGTTGCTGCTGCCAAAGCAGTCAGTGAAGTTCTCTTCGCACGTCAGGTAAGTGCCCCAAGGCGTCTTGCCATTGGCGCAGTTCTGAAAGGTGCCGAGGGCTTTTTTGCCGGTTTTGTCGGCGCTGGTTTTCAGCCAGGCGTGGCCGGCAGCCGGGCCGCTCAGGCGGATCGGCGAGTTGCCGTGGATGCGCCGGTTGTAGCGCGAGTCCTGGACGAACTGCCAGGTGTCGCCCGTGCGCCGCACTTCAATCACCGACACGCCTTCGCTGGCCTGGGCCTTGTGCACGTCTTCGGCCGATTGCGGCGCGCCGCCGTGGGCGTAGAGGTAGCGGTAATTGGTGTATTCGTTGTTGATTGCCAGCAGTGCGCGGTTGTCGTCGCCGGGGAAGGCGAACAGGCTCATGCCGTCGTTGTTGTCGCCGAACTGCTGCTCCTGGGCTTTGGCGGTGCCGTTGCCGGACGGGTCGAATGCCGGCGCCTGCTTGTGCAATGGCTGGCCCCAACTGATCAACACCGAGGCGCTGTAGCCGGGTGGCAAGGTAATGGCGTCGCTGGTGGCGGCGGCGATGCTGGTGAACCCCAGCAGCGGGCTGGCGCTGGCGGCGTTCACCGCCAGGGCGCTGCGGGTCAGCAGGTTGCCACCGAGGAACATCGCAGCGCCGCACAGGGCGCCGGCGCCGATAAAACGCCGGCGGGTGAGGCCGACCATCTGTTCAAGGTCGGTGGCTTGGTTTTCTTCTAATAGGCTCATTTCAGGCTCCCTGCGGTTTTTGCAGACACCTTAAGGAGCACGCGTGACGAAATTGTTGCAGTTTGAAGTCGACCTGCGCGCTACACCGGCGTGCCGAGCAACACGTTGCTGGGTGAGAACTGCACCTGGATCGGCTGGCCCTCGGTGGCCTTCAACGCCTTGAGCGCGGCGGGCTGCGCCAGGGCGCATAAAACCTGGCCGTTGGGCAGGGTGATGCGCACCTCGCTGGGGCCGTCTTCGGCGTCGAAAATCGTCTCGATAACGCCGCTCATGCAATTGTGTCCAGGTGTTGCGGCTTGCCCGATAGCCAGCAATTCCAGCCAGCCGGCCTTGATCAAGGCCACCACTTCCACGCCGGTCTCGAGTTCGAGGCGCTGGGTGCTGTCATGGGTAATTTGCGCACTCAGGCTCAAGGCGCCCGACAACTGCAGGCGGATCAGGTCATTGCGGCCATGGCTTTCAATCGCGATGACCCGGCCGTGCAACTGGTTGCGCGCACTGGTGCGCAGCATTAAGCGGCCGAGCAGGTTGAAGTCACTGGCATCTTCATCCGAACCGAGTATTTCGGCCTGCAACACTTGCAGGCGCTGATAGAGGCGCAACACGCGCTCACCTTCGGCCGTCAGCTTGGCACCGCCGCCGCCCTTGCCGCCGACACTGCGCTCGACCAGCGGTTTTTGTGCCAGGTTGTTCAGTTCATCGATGGCGTCCCAGGCCGCCTTGTAACTCAAACCGGCGCTTTTGGCCGCGCGGGTGATCGAGCCCTGCTCGGCGATGTGCGCGAGCAACGCAATACGCTGGGGGCGGCGGATGATGTGTTGGCTGAGGGAGGTCGGCAGAGACATGTGGATACGCTTCTATAAGGTCAGCGGACGTTGCAGGCGTGGCGCACGGGAGTCAAGTCATGTGCCGGGTTTTGGCGTGCGGGCCAGGCAGTAGACGTCGACCTGGCGCGCCCCGGCCTCCATCAACAGGCGGGCCAGGCTGTGGGCGGTGGCGCCGGTGGTGAGTACATCGTCCACCAGCGCCAGGTGACGGCCTTGCACCTGGGCGTCGGGTGCCAGCGCGAATGCGCTGAGCAGGTTGCGTTTGCGGGTCTTGGCGTCGAGGGCTTGTTGCGCGACGGTTTCATGCGGGCGTAACAACAGGTGTTCATCGTGCGGGATACCCAGGCGTGCACTGAGCCAGCGAGCCAGCATCAGCGCCTGGTTGAAGCCACGTTCACGCAAGCGTTTAGCTGCCATGGGCACCGGCAGCAGGCAGTCGGGGCGCGTAAGGTCGGTGTTGTCGAAGCGGTGTTGCAGGTGCTGCCCCTACAGGCGCGCGAGCAGGTGGCCGAGGGGCCAGCGCGATTGATGCTTGAAGCGGCTGATCAAGGTGTCGACCGGAAAGCTGTAGGACCACGGCGCAATCACCTGTTTAAACGCGGGTGGGTGTTTCTGACATTGGCCGCAGATCAGTCCGTCCATGGGCAACGGCAGGGCGCATACCTCGCATTGCGCCATTAGCCACGGCAGCTCGATTTCGCAGACGTTGCACACACAATCGACCGATTCGGTGGCTTCATCGCACACCAGGCAGGTCTGGTTGTTTTTTAGCCAGATGTAAACTTCGTGTTTGTATCCAGGTTGACAGTGCATGAATCTTCCTTAAATATGCCGAGCATCCGTGTCGTGACTGTGGGTATTGCCCTTCCCACAGCGAAAGCCAAAGCATAATCAAGGAATCGCCCATGAGCGCCAGCACCACTGCCACCCTGCGTCACGATTGGTCTTTGGCCGAAGTCAAAGCGCTGTTTGTACAGCCCTTCAATGACCTGTTGTTCCAGGCGCAGACCGTGCACCGCGCGCATTTCGACGCCAACCGTGTGCAGGTGTCGACCTTGCTGTCGATCAAAACCGGCGCTTGCCCGGAAGATTGCAAATATTGTCCGCAGTCGGGCCACTACAACACGGGCCTGGAAAAAGAAAAGCTGATGGAAGTGCAGAAGGTCCTCGAAGAGGCCGCCCGCGCCAAGGCCATCGGCTCGACGCGTTTCTGCATGGGCGCGGCGTGGAAACACCCGTCGGCCAAAGACATGCCGTATGTGCTTGAAATGGTCAAAGGCGTGAAGGCCATGGGCCTGGAAACCTGCATGACCCTTGGCCGCCTTGACCAGGACCAGACCGAAGCGCTGGCCCAGGCCGGCCTCGACTACTACAACCACAACCTCGACACCTCGCCGGAGTTCTACGGTTCGATCATCACCACCCGCACCTACAGCGAGCGCCTGCAAACCCTGGCCTATGTGCGTGATTCGGGCATGAAGATCTGCTCGGGCGGCATCCTCGGCATGGGCGAGTCCCTGGACGACCGCGCCAACCTGCTGATCCAGCTGGCCAACCTGCCGGAGCATCCGGAGTCGGTGCCGATCAACATGCTGGTAAAGGTGGCCGGTACGCCGCTGGAGAACGCCGATGACATCGACCCGTTCGACTTCATCCGCATGCTCGCCGTGGCGCGCATCCTGATGCCGCAATCCCATGTGCGCCTGTCGGCCGGCCGTGAAGCGATGAACGAGCAGATGCAAGCCCTGGCGTTCTTCGCCGGCGCCAACTCGATTTTCTACGGCGACAAACTGCTGACCACCGCCAACCCGCAGGCAGACAAGGACATGCAACTGTTCGCACGCCTGGGCATCCTGCCGGAAGCCCGCGAAGAGCACGCCGATGAAGTGCATCAGGCGGCGATCGAGCAGGCGTTGGTGGAGCAAAAGAGCAGCGAGCAGTTCTATAACGCTGTTGTTTGATTGAAATGCAATCCAAATGTGGGAGCGGGCTTGCTCGCGAATGCGGTGTATCAGCACCAGATGTACTGGCTGACCCACCGCATTCGCGAGCAAGCCCGCTCCCACATTTTTAATCGAGTTCAGCCTGTTTAACCGAGGCCTGCATGTCTTTCGATCTCGCCGCGCGCCTCGCTGCCCGCCGTGCCGAACACCTTTATCGCCAACGCCCGCTGCTGGACAGCCCCCAAGGCCCGCAAGTGGTGGTGGACGGCCAGGCGCTGTTGGCATTTTGCAACAATGATTACCTCGGCCTGGCCAATCACCCGCACGTCATCGAAGCCTGGCGCGCCGGTGCGTCGCGCTGGGGCGTGGGCGGCGGCGCTTCGCACTTGGTGGTCGGGCATGCCACGCCGCACCATGAACTGGAAGAAGCCCTGGCCGACCTGACCGGTCGCCCGCGCGCGCTGTTGTTCACCACCGGTTATATGGCCAACCTCGGCGCCGTCACCGCATTGGTGGGGCAGGGCGACACCGTGCTGGAAGACCGCCTCAACCATGCCTCGCTGCTGGATGCCGGGTTGCTCTCCGGCGCACGTTTCAGCCGCTACTTGCATAACGACGCCAGCAGCCTGGCCAAGCGCTTGGAGAAGGCCACCGGCAATACGCTGGTGGTCACCGATGGCGTGTTCAGCATGGACGGCGATCTGGCCGACCTGCCCGCGCTGGCCCGCGAAGCCAAGGCCAAAGGCGCGTGGCTGATGGTGGATGATGCCCATGGCTTCGGCCCGCTGGGCGCCAATGGCGGCGGAATTGTCGAGCATTTCGGCATGAGCCAGGAGGAGGTGCCGGTGCTGGTCGGCACCCTGGGCAAAGCGTTCGGCACCGCCGGGGCATTTGTGGCGGGCAGTGAAGAACTGATCGAAAGCCTGATCCAGTTCGCCCGGCCCTACATCTACACCACCAGCCAACCACCGGCCCTGGCCTGCGCGACGTTGAAGAGCCTGGAACTGCTGCGCACCGAGCATTGGCGGCGCGAGCACCTCAACGGCCTGATCCGCCAGTTCCGCCAGGGCGCCGAGCAGCTTGGCCTGGACTTGATGCACAGCTTTACGCCGATCCAGCCGATCCTGATTGGTGACAGTGCCAAGGCCGTGCGCCTGTCGCAGATGCTGCGCGAGCGCGGCCTGATGGTCACCGCGATCCGCCCGCCCACCGTGCCTGCCGGCAGCGCGCGTTTGCGCGTGACATTGACGGCGGCGCACAGCGAGGCGCAGGTGCAGCTATTGTTAAACGGATTGGAAGCGTGTTTCCGCTTGTTAGGCGCCACGGAGCCCGACCATGCGTGATCGACTGATATTGCTGCCCGGCTGGGGCCTCGGTGTGTCGCCGCTGGAACCGTTGGCGGCCGCTTTGCGTGGCCTCGACGAGCACCTGCAGGTGCACATCGAACCATTGCCGGCGTTGGATTCCAGTGATGTGAATGAATGGCTCGACGAACTCGACGCCACACTGCCGGACAATGCCTGGCTGGGCGGTTGGTCCCTGGGCGGCATGCTCGCCTCGGAGCTGGCGGCGCGGCGCGGCGAGCGGTGTTGTGGGCTGCTGACGCTGGCGAGTAACCCGTGCTTTGTCGCGCATGCCGGCTGGCCCAGCGCGATGCCGGCCGAAACCTTTGATGCGTTTCTTGCCGGTTGCCATGCCGATTCCCAAGTCACCCTCAAGCGCTTTGGCCTGCTGTGTGCCAAAGGTGCGCAAGACCCGCGCGGGCTATCGCGTTTGCTGGTCAGCGGTGCGCCGACTGCGCCGTCCAGCGTGTTGATGCCAGGGCTCGAATTGCTTGCCCAGCTCGATACGCGTGCGGCGCTGCAGGCCTATCGCGGTCCCCAGCTGCACCTGTTCGCCGGTCTGGATGAACTGGTGCCTGCCGAAGCCGCCAGTGATTTGCTGGCGTTGCTGCCCGATGTAGAAATCGGCCTGATTGAACAGGCCGGTCACGCTTTTCTTCTGGAGGACCCTCACGGCGTTGCGGGGGCCATCCAGGCTTTTTTGCATGAGTGCGTTGATGACTGATTTATCCCACCCATCGCTGCCCGGCGCCTTGCCGGACAAACGCCAGGTAGCGGCATCGTTTTCCCGCGCGGCCGCCAGCTACGACAGCGTGGCCGAGTTGCAGCGCGCGGTGGGCGCTGAACTGTTGGCGCGGCTGCCCGCTGACACGGCGCCCCAGCGCTGGCTGGACCTGGGCTGTGGCACTGGGTTTTTCAGCCGCGTGCTGGGCGAGCGGTTGCCGGCCAGCCACGGCGTGGCGCTGGATATTGCCGAGGGCATGCTTAACCACGCGCGGCCTTTGGGCGGCGCCGAGCATTTCATCGCCGGTGACGCTGAACGCTTGCCGTTGCAGGGCGATAGTTGCGGGCTGATCTTCTCCAGCCTGGCGGTGCAATGGTGCGCGAATTTCGAGGCAGTGCTCAGCGAGGCCTACCGCGTACTGCAGCCCGGTGGCGTGCTGGCGTTCGCCAGCCTGTGCGTGGGCACCTTGGCTGAGCTGCGCGAAAGCTGGCGCGCGGCGGATGGCCTGGTGCACGTCAACCGCTTCCGCACCTTCGAGGCTTATCAACAGCTGTGCGCGGCCAGCGGCTTGCGCGTGGTCAGCCTGGCGCGCCAGCCCCATGTGCTGCATTACCCGGATGTGCGCAGCCTGACCCACGAACTCAAAGCATTGGGCGCGCATAACCTCAACCCGGGTCGCCCGGGAGGGTTGACGGGACGCGCGCGGATTGTTGCACTGGTGGACGCTTACGAGCAGTTCCGTCAGGCCCAGGGCCTGCCCGCCACGTATCAAGTGGTGTATGCCGTACTGGAGAAACCTCTATGAGCGCCGCTTATTTCATCACCGGCACCGACACTGATGTCGGCAAGACCACCATCGCCGCCGGCCTGCTGCACGCCGCACGGCTCGCGGGCAGAAGTACCGCCGCGGGAAAACCGGTGGCCTCGGGTTGCCAGGTCACACCAAAAGGTTTGCGCAATAGCGACGCGCTGGCATTGCTGGCCGAGTGTTCGTTGCCGTTGACGTATGCCGAGGTCAACCCGGTGGCGTTCGAGCCTGCCATCGCGCCACACCTGGCGGCGCGGGAGGCGGGCGTGGCGTTGACGGTGCAATCGCTGCTCAAACCGATGCAGCAGATTCTGGCGCGGCAGGCGGATTTCACCTTGATCGAAGGCGCGGGCGGCTGGCGGGTGCCGTTGGCCGATCAGGACAACCTCTCCGATTTGGCTATGGCGCTCCAACTGCCGGTGATCCTGGTGGTGGGTGTGCGCCTGGGCTGTATCAGTCACGCCTTGCTCACCGCTGAAGCCATCGCGCGGGACGGTTTGCCGTTGGCGGGCTGGGTGGCGAACATCATCGACCCCAAGACCTCCCGTCTGGAAGAAAACCTCGCCACCCTGGCTGAGCGGCTGCCGGCGCCCTGCCTGGGCCGCGTGCCGAAACTCAAGCAGGCCAGCGCTGAAGCGGTGGCCGAGTACCTGGAATTGGACTTGCTTGACTGATTTTGGCTATCGCTAAGGCATTATGCCATTAGTGTTTTTGACGGGCGTTTTGTCTGGATCTCTGCTTCAATTCAGGTTCACGATTCTCTAAAGGCAGGTTTACGCCATGGAAATCTCTGGAAGCAGCGCGTTTTATTCGGGGCTGAGCACGATTCAGGCCGGGCAAAACCGTGTCGACCAGGCCGCCGGCAAGATTGCCAGCGCCGCGACGACCCAGCCATCGGACGCACAAAGCGATCGTCTGCAAGCCAACGACCGGGCTCAGCCGTCCAACTCGGCGAGCAATATGGTCGAAATGGCCCAAGGCAAGTTTCAAGTGGAGCTGGGCGCCAAAGTCGCCAAGGCTTCGGATGAAATGCTTGGCACCTTGATCGACACCTACGCTTAATCTCGTTCTCTGTCTGCACCGGCCCTCCTGTGGGAGCGGGCTTGCTCGCGAAGGCGATTCTTCAGCCAACACTTCAGTTGGCTGATCCACCGCCTTCGCGAGCAAGCCCGCTCCCACATTTGTTTTGCGCCATTCTGTCGGACTTCTACTCTCCATTAATCATGTGGCAACCCGCCGCAGGCCTTGCCGTGCGCGCCGTTGATCCGCGTCATGACAAATGGCGTCTGGACGATGCTTGACAACCCCAGGTCGTAAACGTATGTTTCAAACACCTGTTTGACCGCCAGCACACATCCACGCGGTTGTTCATCCCAGATACATCAGCAGAGGTTTATCGCTATGCCTGACTACAAGGCCCCCTTGCGTGATATTCGCTTCGTTCGTGACGAACTGCTCGGTTATGAAGCGCACTATCAGAGCCTGCCGGCTTGCCAGGACGCTACCCCGGACATGGTTGACGCCATCCTTGAGGAAGGCGCCAAGTTCTGTGAGCAAGTGCTGGCACCGTTGAACCGCGTGGGTGACATCGAAGGGTGCACCTGGAGTGAGTCAGGCGTTAAGACCCCAACTGGTTTCAAAGAAGCCTACAAACAGTTCGTCGAAGGCGGCTGGCCAAGCCTGGCCCACGACGTGGAGCACGGCGGCCAAGGCCTGCCGGAATCCCTGGGCCTGGCGGTAAGCGAAATGGTCGGCGAAGCCAACTGGTCGTGGGGCATGTACCCAGGCCTGTCCCACGGTGCGATGAACACCATCTCCGAGCACGGCACCCCTGAGCAGCAAGACGCCTACCTGACCAAGCTGGTCTCGGGCGAATGGACTGGCACCATGTGCCTGACCGAGCCGCACTGCGGCACTGACCTGGGCATGCTGCGCACCAAGGCCGAGCCTCAGGCTGATGGCTCCTACAAGGTTTCCGGCACCAAGATCTTCATCTCGGCCGGTGAACACGACATGGCCGACAACATCGTCCACATCGTACTGGCCCGCCTGCCGGACGCACCGGCCGGCACCAAAGGTATCTCGCTGTTTATCGTGCCTAAATTCCTGCCGAACGCCGACGGCTCGATCGGTGCGCGCAACGCAGTGACCTGTGGTTCCCTGGAACACAAGATGGGCATTCACGGTAACGCCACCTGCGTGATGAACTTCGACGCGGCCACCGGTTTCCTGATCGGCCCGGCGAACAAAGGCCTGAACTGCATGTTCACCTTTATGAACACCGCTCGCCTGGGTACCGCGCTGCAAGGCCTGGCCCACGCTGAAATCGGCTTCCAGGGCGGCCTGAAATACGCCCGCGATCGCCTGCAAATGCGCTCGTTGACCGGCCCGAAAGCACCGGACAAAGCCGCTGACCCGATCATCGTGCACCCTGACGTGCGCCGCATGCTGCTGACCATGAAAGCCTTCGCCGAAGGTAACCGTGCGATGGTGTACTTCACCGCCAAGCAAGTGGACATCGTCAAATACGGCACCGACGACGAAGCGAAGAAGCAGGCCGATGCCCTGCTGGCCTTCATGACCCCAATCGCCAAGGCGTTCATGACCGAAGTTGGTTTTGAGTCCGCCAACCACGGCGTGCAGATCTACGGCGGCCACGGCTTTATCGCCGAGTGGGGCATGGAGCAGAACGTTCGCGACAGCCGCATTTCGATGCTGTACGAAGGCACCACCGGCATTCAGGCACTCGACCTGCTCGGCCGTAAAGTGCTGATGACGCAAGGCGAAGCGCTCAAGGGCTTCACCAAGATCGTGCACAAGTTCTGCCAGGCCAACGAAGGCAACGAAGCGGTCAAAGAGTTCGTTGCACCACTGGCGGCACTGAACAAAGAGTGGGGCGAGTTGACCATGAAGGTTGGCATGGCCGCGATGAAAGACCGCGAAGAAGTCGGTGCCGCGTCGGTGGATTACCTGATGTACTCCGGTTACGCCTGCCTGGCTTACTTCTGGGCCGACATGGCACGCCTGGCTGCCGAGAAACTGGCTGCCGGCACCAGCGAAGAGGCGTTCTACACCGCCAAGCTGCAGACCGCGCGCTTCTACTTCCAGCGCATCCTGCCGCGTACTCGTACGCACGTTGCGACCATGCTGTCGGGTGCCAGCAACCTGATGGACATGAAAGAAGAAGACTTCGGCCTGGCTTACTAAGCCTTACCGGGTTCTCTTGAAAACCGCCGCTGCCTTTGGGAGCGGCGGTTTTTTATTGGCTTATAAAAAACACAGTACAGCACTCAGGGATTGCGCTTGGCTGCCGTTAAAGTGATGGCAATGTGATACAGGTCACATTGAATGTGCTTAACTGTGCGCAGTGAAGGCACTGTGCCATCTTTCTTGAGTGGGTCGGAGCTTTACCCTTGTCGCGCGCGTCCGCTGTACGTTTCAGTCATTTTCTTCCCTCTCTGCTGCTATTGCTGGCCGGGCTCTCGGCTGCGTATGTCAAAGATCTCAACGTCTTCTTCACCTCGCTGTTCAACGTACTGCCGACCTTGGTGTTGCTGCTCGGCGGTTCTTACTGCGCGGTGTATCGGCGCCAGCGTGAACTGTTTTTGATGGTCACGGTGTATGTCGTTTACTTCCTGTTGGACACCCAGACCGATTACTACCGTGACAACGGGCGCGTGCGCGAAGATGCGGCGGTGGTGTTTCATCTGTGTTGCCTGTTGTTGCCGCTGCTGTTCAGCATTTATGCGCTGTGGCAGGAAAAAACCCACCTGTTCCGCGACTTCGTGGCGCGCTGCGCCGTGCTGTTCGCCGTCGGCAGCGTGGCACTGGCGCTTGAGCAGAGTTTTCCGCAGGCCTTGTTGAGCTGGTTGGCGGAGATCCGCTGGCCGGCCTTGCATGGCCGATGGATGAGCTTGATCCAGCTGTCGTACCCGATGTTCCTGATTGGTTTTGTCACCCTGGCGGCGCAGTACTGGTATCAGCCGCGCCCTTTGCACGCCGCGCAATTGGTGGGGCTGTTGGGGCTGTTCTGGATGTTGCCGCAAACCTTCATCCTGCCGTTTACGCTGAACATCATGTGCAGCCAGGTCATGCTGATGATCGCCGCCGGCGTGGCGCATGAGGCGTATCAAATGGCCTTCCGCGATGAGCTGACCGGCTTGCCCGGCCGCCGCGCCCTCAACGAGCGCATGCAGCGGCTGGGGCGCAACTATGTGCTGGCGATGAGTGACGTCGACCACTTCAAACGCTTTAACGACACCCACGGCCATGACGTCGGCGACCAGGTATTGCGCCTGGTGGCCAGCAAGCTGTCCAAGGTCAATGGCGGCGGGCGCGCCTACCGTTATGGCGGTGAGGAGTTTGCCGTGGTGTTCGCCGGCAAGACCTTGGACGAATGCATGCCGCACCTGGAAGAGATTCGCGAGATCATCGCCAACTACGACATCAAGCTGCGCAACCCGGACCGCCCACACGACGATCAGCAGGGCCGCCAACGCCGCGCAGGCAGCGGCGCGTCGAGTGTGTCGGTGACCGTCAGCATCGGCGTGGCCGAGCGTCAGGCCGAGCAACGCACGCCGGAAGAAGTACTCAAATCCGCCGACCAGGCGCTGTACGCCGCCAAAGGCGCGGGGCGTAACTGTGTGGTTGCGGCCGGGCAAACCCGGCGTGGCGCGGTGCGCATGGAGACGGCTGCCGGTTGAGTGATGGCGGTGTATTCAGCGGTTCTACAGTGATTGTTTGCGGCGGTGGCCGGCAGTAGGTTGAAACCATCTGCTGCCGGAGACATCGCCATGCCTGAGTACAAAGCTCCCTTGCGCGACATGCGCTTTCTGATCGACCACGTGTTTGATTTCCACGGCCACTACGCCGCGCTGGGCGCAACGGACGCCAGCCCGGACATGGTCAGCGCGATCCTCGAAGAAGGCGCCAAATTCTGCGAAAACGTGCTGTCGCCGCTTAATCGCAGCGGCGATGAAGAAGGCTGCCATTTCGACAACGGCGTCGTCACCACGCCCAAGGGCTTCAATGAAGCCTTCGCCCAGTACGTGGAAGGCGGCTGGCACGGCGTGGCGGCGGACCCGGCCTTCGGTGGCCAGGGCTTGCCGCACTCTTTGGGCCTGGTGCTGAGCGAAATGATCGGCTCCAGCAACACGTCCTGGGGCATGTACCCTGGGCTGACCCACGGCGCCATGTCGGCGATCCACGCCCACGGCACCGATGAGCAGAAAGCCACTTACCTGACCAAACTCACCGCCGGCGAGTGGACCGGCACCATGTGCCTGACCGAAGCCCATTGCGGTACCGACCTGGGGCTGATCAAAACCCGCGCCGTGCCCCAGGCGGACGGCAGCTATGCGCTCACTGGCAGCAAGATCTTCATCTCCGCCGGCGAGCACGACCTGAGTGCCAACATCATCCACCTGGTGCTGGCCAAGTTGCCGGATGCACCGGCGGGCACCAAAGGGATCTCATTGTTTATCGTGCCCAAGTTCCATGCCGATTCGGGTGAGCGCAACGCGGTGCACTGCGGCTCCATCGAGCACAAGATGGGCATCAAGGCGTCGGCCACGTGCGTGCTGAATTTCGACGGTGCCAAGGGCTTCCTGATTGGCGAGGCGAACAAGGGCCTCAACTGCATGTTCACCATGATGAACCACGCGCGTTTGGGCACCGGCATGCAGGGCCTGTGCAACGGCGAAGCGAGTTTCCAGGGCGCGATCAAATACGCCAACGACCGCCTGCAGATGCGCTCGCTGACCGGCGCCAAGGCCCCGGAAAAGGCCGCCGACCCGATCATCGTGCACGCCGATGTGCGGCGCATGTTGCTGACCATGAAAGCCTTCAACGAGGGCAACCGCGCGCTGACTTACTTCACCGCGCAATTGCTCGACACCGCGCACCTGAGCAGCGACGCCGGCCAACGCCAGGAAGCCGAAGACCTGTTGGCGTTCCTTACGCCCATCTGCAAAGCCTTCATGACCGATACGGGGCTTGAGGTGACCAACCACGGCATGCAGGTGTTCGGCGGCCACGGCTATATTCGCGAATGGGGCATGGAGCAATTGGCGCGCGATGCCCGTATTGCGCCGATCTATGAAGGCACCAACGGCATCCAGGCGCTCGACCTGCTGGGCCGCAAGGTGCTCGGTAGCCAAGGCAAGCTCTTGCGCGGTTTCACCAAGATTGTGCATAAGTTTTGCGCGGCGAATACCGAGCATCCGCAACTCAAGGCCCATGTGGCGCAGCTCAATCAACTGAATCAGCAATGGGGCGAGTTGACGATGCAAGTCGGCATGGCCGCCATGAAAAACCCCGATGAAGTCGGTGCAGCGGCGGTGGATTACTTGATGTACAGCGGTTACATCATCCTCGCCTACCTGTGGTTGCGCATGGCGATAGCGGCTCAGGCACACGACGACACCGAGTTTGCCCAGGCTAAGTTGGCGACCTGCGACTTCTACTTCAAGCGTTTGCTGCCGCGTACAGCGACGCACCGGGCGGCCGTGGAGGCGGGCAGCGAATGCCTGATGAGCCTGCCTGCTCAGTTGTTTGCACTGTAGGCGCGTGACTTATAAATACTTAATAGTCACGAAAGGACCCTATGTGTCTGAAAAGTTGTTCGGGTACACTCGGAGCTTGTAAAACCGATCCTATCGAATCACTTTTTACGTTCTCACGAGGTTTGCCATGGCTGATTACAAAGCGCCGCTGCGTGATATGCGCTTCGTCCTCAACGAAGTTTTTGAGGTCGCCAAGACTTGGGCCCAATTGCCGGCATTGGCAGACACCGTGGATGCCGAAACTGTCGAGGCGATCCTTGAGGAAGCCGGCAAAGTCACGGCCAAATCCATCGCCCCGCTCAGCCGTAACGGCGATGAGCAAGGCTGCCGTTGGGCGGACACCGTGGTCAGCACGCCGGATGGTTTTCCACAGGCCTATAAAACCTACGCCGAAGGCGGCTGGGTGGGCGTAGGCGGCGATCCGATCTTCGGCGGCATGGGCATGCCCAAGGCCGTTTCGGCCCAGGTCGAAGAGATGATCAACTCGTCGAGCCTGGCATTCGGCCTGTACCCGATGCTGACATCCGGCGCCTGCGTGTCGATCAACACCCACGCCAGCGAAGCACTCAAAGCCACCTATTTGCCGAAGATGTACTCCGGCGAGTGGGCCGGTTCCATGTGCCTGACTGAAGCGCATGCCGGGACCGACCTGGGGATTATCCGCACCAAGGCCGAGCCTCAGGCGGACGGTTCCTACACGATCAGCGGCACCAAGATTTTTATCACCGGCGGCGAACACGACCTCACCGAAAACATTATCCACCTGGTGCTGGCCAAGCTGCCTGACGCGCCCGCCGGACCAAAAGGCATCTCGTTGTTCCTGGTGCCGAAGTTCATGGTCAATGCCGACGGCAGCCTGGGCGCGCGTAACCCGGTGAGCTGTGGCTCCATCGAGCACAAGATGGGCATCCAGGCGTCCGCGACCTGCGTGATGAACTTCGACGCAGCCGTGGGTTACCTGGTGGGTGAGCCGAACCGTGGGCTGGCGGCGATGTTCACCATGATGAACTACGAGCGCCTGGGGGTTGGTATCCAGGGCTTGGCGTCGGGTGAGCGCTCGTATCAGAACGCGATTGAATATGCGCGTGATCGTCTGCAAAGCCGTTCGCCGACCGGCGCCCAGGCCAAGGACAAAGTCGCCGACCCGATCATCGTGCACCCTGACGTGCGCCGCATGTTGCTGACCATGAAGGCCTCGAACGAAGGTGGCCGCGCGTTCTCCACCTACGTGGCTACGCAGTTGGATATCGCCAAGTTCAGTGAAGACGCCGCCGCCCGCGAGCGTGCCGACAATCTGGTGGCGTTGCTGACACCGGTCGCCAAAGCATTTCTCAGCGACCTGGGCCTGGAAACCACCGTGCTCGGCCAGCAAGTGTTCGGTGGCCATGGCTACATTCGCGAGTGGGGCCAGGAGCAGCTTGTTCGGGATGTGCGCATCACGCAGATCTACGAAGGCACCAATGGCATTCAGGCGCTGGACTTGATGGGGCGCAAGATCGTCGGCAGCGGCGGTGCGTTCTACACCTTGTTTGCCGACGAGATCCGCCAGTTCATCGCCACGGCGGGTGCCGAACTGGGTGAGTTCACCCGTCCGCTGAGTGCGGCGGTGGATAATCTGGATGAGTTGACCGCCTGGGTGCTGGACCGCGCCAAGACCAACCCGAATGAAATCGGCGCGGCCTCGGTGGAGTACCTGCACGCCTTTGGCTATATGGCCTATGCCTATATGTGGGCGCGCATGGCCAAGGCGGCGTTGGGCAAAGAAGCTGAGGAAGACTTCTATGCCAGCAAACTGGGCACCGCGCGCTTCTACTTTGCTCGCCTGCTGCCGCGTATTCATTCGCTGAGTGCGTCGGTAAAAGCCGGTAGCGAATCGCTGTTTTTGCTGGATGAAGCACAGTTTTAAAGGCTTGGAGGGCGTGTAAGCATTCTCTTACATCACGTGCTGCTATTCGTCCTCTATCGCCAAATTGGATCCACGGATAATCTACTTCACATGGACGTCGCGCAGGAAGCGCAAAGCAACAACACGGACACGTAGGATTCTGCCAGGACGGCGGAGTGAAATGGATGTCAGGGAAACAGTCTGCAAAGCCCCGCTTCGGCGGGGTTTTCTTTTGCCTGCGAAAAAGTCAGACAGGCGCCTACGGGGCATTCATCACGTCCTCCAGCAAGGTGCGCAGCAGCGCCACCGTGGCTTGCTGGCGTTGTACGTCGCGACACACCAAACCCACTTTCAGCGCCACCCTCGGTTCACTCAAGGGTTTCCACAGTAGCGCCTTGCTGTTGTGTTCGTCCTGGGAGCGCCCCGGCAATACGGTGGCGAGCTTGGTGTGGGGCAGGCTGTCGAGAATACCCACCATCGTGTTGAGCTCCGCCTGCACTTGCGGCCTGCGGCCCAGGTTGGACAACTGGCCTTGCCAGATCTGCCGCACTTGAAACTCCTCGCCCAATAGCAACATCGGCAACTCGGCCGCCTGTTTCAGCGAGACTTTCTTGAATTCGCGCAGGGGATGGTCCTCGGGGATGACCACCTTCAATTCATCTTCATACAACAGCACGCCGTGCAGCCCCGGCTGGCGCGGCGGCAGGTAGCTGATGCCGATGTCCAGCGAGCCGTTCAGCAGCCGGCGTTCAATCTCCATGCCCGTCAATTCGTAGATCTGCACCACCAAATGCGGCTGGGCTTTGCGCACGCGCTCAAGCATTTGCGGGACCAGGCTGGTGTGCACGGTTTGCAGCACGCCGATGGCCAAGGTGCGCATCGCCTGGCCCTTGAAGTTGCGCAAGGCTTCAACCGCCTGCTGCATGCCGTCGATCAGCGGCAAAGCGTGGTTGTACAAGGTATGCGCAGCGAGCGTCGGCAACAGGCGCTTGCTGCTGCGCTCGAACAGGCTCACATCCAGGTTCTGCTCCAATTGGCGAATCTGTTGCGAGAGGGCCGGTTGAGAGATCGATAAACGCTCCGCCGCCCGGCCCACGTGGCCTTCCTCATACACCGCGACGAAATAACGCAGTTGCTTGAAATCCATAAGAGTTACTTATCGAAAAAGCTGGAAAATCGAAATGGCCGTTGGCCGCTTGGAGGCCTAGTCTAGCGCCTATTCGCAGGGCTTACAGGGCCGGATCGGGCAATGAACAGCGTATTTGTTGATAGCGTTTACATAGGCAAGGCAAAACACCTCAAGGCTCGGTTTGCACGGGGCATCGACCAAGGTCCGGTTGCCATCGGGGGTAAGCTGTGAATCTGTTTCGCCGCCCTGCGCCGAGCCTGGACGATTTGATCCTCGACGCGCCACGTGACCTCTCCAGTGACAGGTTGATGCACACCGCGGCAAGGCCTGCGCAGGTGTTTGTGCGTGGCCAGGGCTCCTGGCTCTGGGACAGCGACGAGCGCGCCTACCTGGATTTCAATCAAGGCAGCGCCGCCAACAGTCTTGGCCATAGCCCGCAAATATTGATCAAGGCCCTGGCCGACCAGACTCAAGCGCTGATTAACCCAGGCAATGGCCTGCACAACCGCGCCCAGCTGAACCTTGTCGATCGGCTGTGCCAGCACACCGGCAGCGATCAGGGTTACCTGCTCAATAGCGGCGCCGAAGCCTGCGAAGCCGCGATCAAGCTGGCGCGCAAATGGGGCCAACTGCATCGCGGCGGGGCTTATCGCATCATCAGCGCCAGCAACGCTTGCCACGGCCGCAGTTTCGCAGCCATGGCGGCCTCGGCCAATGGCGGCGCAAACCGCTTTGAGCCGCAATTGCCGGGTTTCAGCCATGTGCCCTTCAACGACCTGCCAGCCCTGCACGCGGCGGTGGATGCACAGACCGTCGCCATCATGCTGGAGCCGATCCAGAGTGAAGCTGGCGTAATTCCCGCCACTGAACATTATCTGAAAGGCGTTGAACGCCTTTGCCGCGAGCTGGGAATCCTGCTGATCCTCGATGAAGTGCAAACCGGCATGGGCCGCTGCGGCAGCCTGCTCGCCGAACAACAGTATGGCGTGCGGGCCGACATCATCACCCTCGGCAAGGGCCTGGGCGGCGGCGTGCCATTGGCGGCGTTACTGGCGCGCGGCACAGCGTGCTGCCTGGAGGTGGGCGAATTGGACGGCACCCATCATGGCAATGCATTGATGGCCTCGGCTGGCGGGGCGGTGCTCGAAACGCTGCTGGAACACGGCTTTCTCGAACATGTCCGTGAGTCAGGCCTTTACCTGGGCGAAGGCCTCGCCCGTTTGGCTTATCGCTACGACCACGGCCAACTACGTGGACATGGCCTGATGTGGGGCCTGACGTTGTCGGATGATTCTGCGGATGCCGTCGTAAAAGCAGCCCTGCATGAAGGCCTGATCCTCAACGCCCCGCAACCCAACTGCCTGCGCTTCACACCGGCCCTGACGGTGAGCAAAAGTAACATCGACGAAATGCTGCTGCGCCTGGCCCGCGCCTTCTCCCGCGTGCGCACCGCACAACTGCAATGCCGCAAGGGCATCGCCGTTTAAACCCTACATTCCAGAACCGTCTCGCGGCATACGCGGCGCCTCCAGCCTGATTCTTTTGGCTGGGGGCGTTTTTTTGTCGGTGAAATTTTTGGATTGAAAGCGTTGATTGAGCCTTATTGAGAACAGTGGTTTTTTACAGGCATCGGCAAGGACTGCCGCTGGGGCATGAAAATTTCAAGCGTGCCTCGTTTCTAATCTGTACCACTGAGTGGTATGTTTGCGGGAAGGGATATCCATGAGGCTTAGGTTGTTCAAGACGCGGCATTTTGCTGATTCGGCCAGCAAGGCCTGGGTCTGTGATTCGGAGTTGAGAGAGGCATTTGGCCAGATGCTGAAGGGCCAAGCCGATAATTTAGGCGGCGGTGTTTGGAAGAAACGTCTGAATCAGAACCGGCATCGCTCCATTGTCTTGGCCAGGGGCAGGCATTACTGGGTTTATCAATTGCTGTTCGCCAAGCAGAATCAAAGCAATATATGTCAGAGCGAATTGGTTTGGTTTCGCGCGCTGGCTAAGACTTATGAAGGTTTCAACGAAGCACAGATCCAGCAGATGTTGGATCTCGGGGAATTTGTGGAGATACACCATGACCAAAACATATAAAAGTGAGGCGTTTGAGTCTATTCACCAGTCAGCCGAAGCGCTTTATAAGATAGGCGCCATCAGCAAAACGACTCTTCGTGAGTTCGACGAGGCATGCCTTGCTCCCGCGCCGGCGCAAATCCCGGCCGAACAAATCAAGCAACTACGCGAAAACAGCCACGTAAGCCAACCTGTATTCGCCCGTTACCTGAACACCAGCGCCTCCACGGTGAAGAAATGGGAGTCCGGCGAGAAGCAACCCAGCGGCATGGCACTGAAGTTACTGAGTATCGTGCAGAAGCATGGGTTGGAGATTCTGGCCTGAGGATGGCCCGGTGCCAGATCCCACTGAACCCTCACGAACGGCCAAGGTCGATTAGCTACACGGCTCACACGAGCCGATTTTCTGGAGCTGACCCATGGACATCATTCGTATCATCATCGCCATCCTGCTGCCGCCACTGGGTGTGTTCCTGCAAGTGGGCTTCGCCGGCGCGTTCTGGCTAAATATCCTGCTGACCTTGTGCGGTTACTTCCCCGGCATCATTCACGCCGTGTACATCATCGCCAAACGCTAAAAGCCTCAGCCTTTTGCAATGAGCCGTGAGTTGCGCTCGTTGCGAAAGGCCAGCTGTTCAATGGTCTGAGTGGCATGTTCGGCTTCTTCCCGCGCTTGCAGGATGATGCCGTGCTGCTCGGACTTGCTGCACACCGGGTCGGCGTTGCTTGCGTCCCCCGTGAGCATGAATGCCTGGCAGCGGCAGCCGCCGAAGTCCTTTTCCTTCTCGTCGCATGAACGGCACGGCTCGGGCATCCAGTCGTAGCCGCGAAAGCGGTTGAAGCCAAACGAGTCGTACCAGATGTGCTGCATGCTGTGGTCGCGCACATTGGGAAATTGCACCGGCATCTGTCGGGCGCCGTGGCAAGGCAGGGCGGTGCCGTCCGGCGTAACCGTCAGGAAGATGCTGCCCCAGCCGTTCATGCAGGCTTTCGGGCGTTCCTCGTAGTAATCCGGCGTGACGAAAATCAGCTTGCACGGGTGGCCTTCGGCTTCGAGCTTGGCACGGTATTCGTTGGTGATGCGTTCGGCGCGTACCAGCTGTTCCTTGGTCGGTAACAACCCTACGCGATTGAGCTGCGCCCAGCCGTAGAACTGGCACGTGGCGAGTTCGACAAAGTCCGCCTCCAAAGCGATACACAGCTCAATGATGCGGTCGATCTTGTCGATGTTGTGCCGATGGGTTACGAAATTCAACACCATCGGGTAGCCATGCGCCTTTACTGCACGGGCCATTTCCAACTTTTGCGCGAAGGCCTTTTTTGAGCCGGCCAGCAGGTTGTTCACCTGTTCGTCGCTGGCCTGGAAACTGATCTGGATATGGTCCAGCCCGGCCTTCTTGAAGTCACTGATCTTCTGCTCGGTGAGGCCGATGCCGGAGGTGATCAGGTTGGTGTAGAAGCCCAGCTTACGGGCTTCGGCGATCAATTCGGCAAGGTCCTGGCGCACCAGCGGTTCACCGCCGGAAAAGCCCAATTGCGCGGCACCCATTTCCCGCGCTTCACGAAACACCTTGATCCACTGTTCGGTGCTCAGCTCCTTGCCCTGTTCGGCAAAATCCAGCGGGTTGGAGCAATACGGGCACTGCAACGGGCAGCGATACGTCAGCTCCGCGAGCAGCCACAGCGGCAGGCCGACCGGTGGCTTCTCAGGCAAGTTCGATCCAGTGCTGAGCACGGGCGACCTCCATGAAATCCTCGATGTCTTTACCCAGTTCAGGCACGCCGGGGAATTGCTTACTCAGCTCGGCGATGATGGCGGCCACATTGTGCTCGCCATCGATCAGGCCGCCGATCAACGCGGCGCTGTCGTTGAGCTTGATCATGCCTTCAGGGTAGAGCAACACGTGGCCTTTTTGCGCCGGCTCGTATTGGTAGCGGTAGCCCTGGCGCCAGGTTGGTGTTCTGCTGCGATCAAAGCTCATAGGGTGATCCCTTTATGCCACACCCGCTGCTCGGTCACGCTGTGATAGGGCGGGCGTTTCAGTTCGTAGGCCATGCTCATGGCATCCAGCATGCTCCACAGGATGTCCAGTTTGAACTGGAGAATTTCCAGCATGCGCTCCTGGCCCTCGCGGGTGGTGTAATGCTGCAGCGTGATCGCCAAGCCGTGTTCCACATCGCGACGGGCCTGGCCCAGGCGGGTACGGAAATACTCGTAACCGGCCGGGTCGATCCATGGGTAGTGCTGCGGCCAGCTGTCGAGGCGCGACTGGTGGATCTGCGGGGCGAACAGCTCGGTCAGCGAGCTGCTGGCGGCTTCCTGCCAGCTGGCACGGCGCGCAAAGTTGACGTAGGCATCCACCGCAAACCGCACGCCGGGCAGCACCAGTTCCTGGGAGCGCAGCTGGTCAGGGTCGAGGCCGACTGCCTGGCCCAAGCGCAACCAGGCTTCGATGCCACCGTCTTCGCCAGGGGCGCCATCGTGGTCGAGCAGGCGCTGTATCCACTCGCGGCGGATCTCGCGGTCCGGGCAGTTGGCCAGGATCGCGGCGTCTTTCAGCGGGATGTTCACCTGATAGTAGAAACGATTGGCGACCCAGCCCTGGATCTGCTCGCGCGTGGCGCGGCCTTCATACATCGCCACGTGGTACGGGTGATGGATATGGTAGAAGGCGCCCTTGGCCCGCAGGGCTGCTTCGAATTCGGCAGTGGTCAACGGTGTATCAGTCATCTCGATTGCTCCTACAATTCAAGGCTCATGCCGTCGTAAGCCACTTCGACATTGCGCCGCACCAGTTCCGCTCGCTCGGGGGAATCTTCATTGAGGATCGGATTGGTGTTGTTGATGTGGATAAGCACCTTGCGCTGCTCGGGCAACTGCTCCAGCACTTCCAGCATGCCGCCGGGGCCGTTCTGCGCCAAGTGGCCCATCTCGCGCCCGGTGCGGGTGCCGACGCCACGGCGCTGCATTTCATCGTCGTCCCACATCGTGCCGTCCACCAGCAGGCAATCGCTGCCGGCCATGATCTCCAGCAACGGCGCGTCAACCTTGCCCAGGCCTGGGGCGTAGAACAGTTTGCCGCCAGTGCGCAGGTCTTCGACGATCAGGCCGATGTTGTCGCCGGGGTGCGGGTCGAAGCGGTGTGGCGAGTAGGGCGGTGCGGCGCTGCGCAGTGGCAGCGGAGTGAAACGCAGGTTGGGGCAGGCCGGGATAGTGAAGCGGGTATCCAGCTCGATGCGGTTCCAGGCCAGGCCGCCGTTCCAGTGCGTGAGCATGGTAAACAACGGAAAGCCGGTGCTCAGGTCTTCATGGACCATGTCGGTGCACCACACTTGGTGCGGGCAGCCTTCGCGCAAGCTCAACAGGCCGGTGGTGTGGTCGATCTGGCTGTCCATCAGGATGATCGCGCTGATCCCGGTATCACGCAGCGCGCGGCCGGGTTGCATCGGGGCGAAACCTTGCAGTTGCGCGCGGATATCCGGCGACGCATTGCACAGTACCCAATTCACGCCATCGTCGGAGATTGCGATAGACGACTGAGTGCGCGCCTGCGCCCGCAGGCTGCCGTCGCGAAAGCCTGCGCAGTTCACGCAGTTGCAGTTCCACTGCGGGAAACCACCGCCGGCGGCGGAACCTAGAATCTGGACAAACATGATCGCTCCATCAGCAAAGCTCAAAACAAAAACGCCCCGGGCGAACCGAGGCGTTGTATTACTCAGCCAATCAACGGCTGGCGAAGTACATGGTGACTTCGAAACCAATACGCAGATCAGTGTAAGCAGGTTTGGACCAGGTCATATTCATACTCCTACGAGGGATGGGACGTTCACTACTCAGCAATACATATAGTCCACCTCCAACCGGAGATGTTCAGAGGTGTGCGTATGAATGTTACGCAATTCTTTTCAAGTTAGCGCTGTCTTGATGGCAAAAGCCTTTTGCAGGGCCAGCAATGATCAGGCTCCTGTCTGCCAGGAATCACTCACTCGGGTGCCGTTGGCCACACAGCGCCAGCCGCCTGCAGCGTCGTTGAGTTGTTGGGTGGCGTGCTGCAAGTCCGCGTGCGTGAGGGTTTGGATCAGCTGTTGAAGCTGTTGCAGATAACCCGACGAATGGCCAGCCAGCTGTGCGTGCCAGAGCAGGTCGGCGGCTTGGGCGATGGGCAATGCCTGGGCGCTGAATTGCTGCGTCAGGGCCTGGTTGCCCAAGTCGGCATAATTGTCGATCAGCGCCGGCAGTTGGGTCAGGAAGGTTTGCAGGTGTTCGACGATCCCCGCCAGGGAGATACTTGGCGATTGCACGCCGAACAGCAGGCCGGTTTGCCCATTAATCTGTCGGATGCCGCTGAATACTGCGTAGCCGACTTGCAGTTCGACGCGCAGGCATTGGTAGAACGGGCGCTGGATCAGATGGCCGAGCAGCCGCCACGCGGCTTCATCGGCCAGGGATTGGGTTGGCGTCGGGCAAAACAGCAGCAATGCGGCTTCGCTGGAGTCGGTCTTCACCTCGTGCCATAGCCGCTGGCCGTCGAGGCTTTGGGGCGTGTGTTCGAGGCTTGCCGGCTGGCCGGGCAGTCGCGCCGCAGCGGTCTTTATCGCCGCCTCACACGCTGCGGGCAAGGCTGTGCCCAGCCCCTGCCAGCGTGCAGTGTTCCATGACGCTGATGTCTTGCTCGTCCCGGAACCCGTACCGACACAGTAAGCCGGTAACGCCTTGAGCAGTTCCCGGATGGCAATCATCGGCGTTTGGGCTGTGGGTGACGGCGCCTCATCGGTCCGGCTCAGGTTGAGCGCCAGCGCTTCGACTACGGCCGGCATCGGTTCGTGAAGCCCGACCATTTTCACCAACCAATCATTGCCGAAGGTTTCGAAAGACAAATCCACTCCCGCCTGACGCGCATTTTCGCGCAACGGCTGCAGCGCACTTTCCAGCCCGGCTGGGGCGGCGGATTCAAATCGCCATTGCAGGTACAAAGCGCCCTCGTCAGTGTCATCCGCCAGGGCCTGGCTGAAGGTGAGCGCCGACACGTCTCGCCGCCCGCGCGAGCGATCCTGGGCAAAGGTGCGTAAACCACGATGGGCGCTGGTTTGGCCGCGAATCAGGCCCGCACGTTCTTCCTTGATCGGCGGGCGCAGGAATGGATTGCCGGGCGGCAACTGCCAGGCGTGCTCGGCGGGCGGCAGGTGCAGTGAGTCGAGCATGGCTTTGAGGGCTGCAACATCCTGTTCCGACAAGTCTTCGCTGGCGTTTCGAGCCAGTGCCAGGGCGCCCTGGACCTGTTGCTGGCGAGCGCTCAGCAAGGCGAACTCTTCGCGCAACGGCGTCCAATTGCTCTGTGCGAAAAAACTCAGCCAGTCGTGCAACAACGCTTCGATCTGAGTAGCCGCGTCGCCTTGAGTACCGAGCGTGATATCGACATCCAGCAGCGCTTGCCCGGCAAAGTGATACAGCACGGATGCCTGCAGTTCGGTCGCCAGCTTTTGTGCTTTCAGCGTCGCCAGCAAGCCGCCGGGTGCGCAGGCGTTGAGCCAGGTGCAGAGAAAATCCAGTGCTTGGCGCGGCACGTCGCAGGCAATGACCTGGTGCAGGTGGTTGTTCGCGGTGTGTTGATAGCCCTGCGCTGCGCCTTGCATCAGCGCGGGCGGTTCGGCCTGTGGGTGGAACGGCCCCGAGGCCAATGCCTCGCTGAATCGCTGCGCCAATATTTCCAACTCTTCCAATGCTTGCGGCCCGGCAAGGCTCAAGGTCATCTGCCCGCTTCGGTAAAAATGCGCGTGGAATTCCCGCAAGGCTTGCTGAAATGCCTCACGCTCCACCGGCAAACTGTCCCGATTACCTGCATGAAAACCGCGCAAGGGATGATCGGCTGCCAAGCTCTCCAGCAGCGCGACCTCCTGCTGTGCCTTGGCATCCTGGGACCAGGCGACAAACTCGGCGTGCAGCACTTCGCGCTCCCGCAGTTGGTCCTCAACCGCCAGGCGCGGATGGGTCAGCATATCCGCCAGCCGTTCCAGTCCATCCGCAAAGGTCTGCACGGGCAGTTCGAAAAAGTAGTCCGTGGTGCGCTCACGGGTACTCGCATTGACCTGTCCGCCATGCCGCTGCACGTGGGCCATCAGCCCTTCGTCGGAGGGAAAACGCTGCGTCCCGAGAAACAACAAATGCTCAAGAAAATGCGCCAGCCCCGGCCAGGCCAATGGCACGTCATGGCTACCGGCGGCCACCCGTAAAACGGCAGCGCAACGCTTTAAACGTGGCGCATGGCGCAGGGACACCCGCAGGCCATTCGCGAGGGTCAGGTGAAGGTGATGAGGCTGGGCCGGCGCAGGCATGGGCACTTCCGAAACGTAGGAGGTGGCCATGTTAACAAACCGGCCGGGTCAGGGCTTGTGCAGCGCGGCGTACAGCTCGGGGCGACGGTCTTGCAGGTAGTGATTGGCGGCGCGGGCGTCGATGATGGATTGGCGATCCAGCTCCCCGACAATCAGCGCTTCATCCAGTCCGGCCTGGGCGACGCGCTGGCCATTCGGCGCGGCAATACTGCTCTGGCCGCAATACTGAATTTCGCCTTCCTGCCCGCAATAGTTGGCGTAGGCCACATAACACTGGTTTTCATAGGCCCGTGCCCGCACGGTGACGTCGGCGACGAAGTCGAACGGCACCATATTGGCGGTGGGCACCAAAATCAGTTCAGCACCGGCCAGGGCCAGGCGCCGGGTGTTTTCCGGGAACTCCAGGTCGTAGCAGATCAGGAAACCAAGCTTCCAACCGTTCAGTTCCACCAACGGGAAATCATCTTCCCCGGCACTGAACATCGAGTGGTCCAGGTCGCCAAACAGGTGAGTCTTGCGGTAGTTGCACAGGCGCTGGCCGTGGGCGTCGATCAACTGCACGGCGTTGTAGATCTGCCCGTCCTCGGCCCGCTCCGGGTAGCCATACGCAATCGCCAGCCCCGCGCTCCTGGCAAGCTCGGCAATCGCCTGAGCCGACGCGCCATCCTGTGCCTCGGCCAGCGCGCCAACCGCTTCGGCGCCGATGTTGTAGCCGCTGAGAAACATCTCCGGCAACACCAGCACATCCGCGCCCGACGCCTCATGGGCGAGCTGGTGCAGGCGCTTGAGGTTGCCGGCCACATCCAGCGGCAGCGGTGGGCATTGGTACAGGGCGACGCGCATGCTCAACTCCTTAATCGGCCAGGGCGATTGGGCCGATTTCGTCGAATACATCACCCGGCCCCGGGTTCTCTGGATGGGTGCTGCCGCCGAAGTGGGTCATGATGCCCCACACCGCGTTCAGCGAAGTTTGTACCGCGCCTTCGACCCAGGCGGGCGTCCAGGAAACGTCGTCACCGGCGATAAAAATCCCACGTTGTTCGGCGGGCATGTCCTTCTGCATAAAGTGCGCATACATCCGCTGGTTGTAGCGATAGTGACCGGGCAAAGCACCTTTGAAAGCCCCGAGGAAATGCGGGTCGGCTTCCCAGGACACGGTGATCGGGTCGCCGATGATGCGCGCCTTGATGTCGACTTTCGGGTAGATCTTTTTCAGTGCGTCCAGCGCCAGTTTCACGCGCTTGTCGATGGGCTGCGGGAGCATTTTCAGTGCGTCGCTCATCCACGAGTACGACAGGCAAATCACGCCCGGCTTGTCGTCGCCGTTGTCGAACAGGTAGGTGCCACGGGTCAGGCGATCGGTGAGGGTCATGCTCATCAGATCGCGGCCGGTTTCCGGGTCTTTGTCTTTCCAGAATGGGCGATCGACCATCACAAAGGTTTTCGACGACTGCATGTAACGTGTGCGGTCCAGGGCCATCCACATCTTTTGCGAGAACAGGGTTTCATCGCATTCGATCTGGGTGGTCAGCAGCCAGCTTTGGCAGGTGGTCAGCACGGCGGCGTACTCGCGGGTGTCGCCGTAGTTGTCGGTCACGGCAAAGCGCCCGCCGTCAGCGTGCGCGATGCGCTTCACGCCGGCCCGTGGCGCGCCGCGATGCAACGAGCTGAGGCTGGTGCCTGCCGGCCAATGGGCGCAACGTTCCGGCACATGGCGCCAGATGCCCATGGGCACTTGTGCCACGCCGCCGACAACCAGGTGCTGGTGGTCGTCGCAGTTGGTCATCACCACGCGGAAGATTTCCAGCATCGAGTTGGGGAAGTCCGAGTCCCAGCCGCCGGTGCCGAAACCCACTTGACCGAAGACTTCGCGGTGCGCGAACGACAGTTTGGCGAAGGCCTTGGAGGTGGCGACGAAGTCATAGAAGGTGCGGTCATCCCACAACGGCACCAGCTTGTTCCACAGCGCTTTGAGGCGCGGCACGTCGCGATCGCGGATGGCCTGCTGGATATCACCGAACTGCGAACCAGCTTCCAGCGCATCCGCCCAGGCGTCGGCGACTTCCTGGAACAGCACCGGCAAGTCCGAGAGTTTTTGTGCGTAGTGGGTCTGGCCTTCGAGGTCGACCACCGTGCTGCCGGAGGCTGGCGTCAGCGGGTTGGGGAAGGGCTTGGTCTCCAGGCCCAGCTTGTCCACATAGTGGTAGAACGCGGTGGACGACACCGGAAAACGCATGCCGCCCAGCTCGGCGATGATGCCTTCGGCGCCTTCAAACGCCTGGGAACGCAAGCGGCCGCCCATCTTCGACGCTTCGTACACCACCGGCTTGAGGCCCAGCTTCATCAGCTCATAAGCGGCCACCAGACCCGCGATCCCGGCACCCACAATCGCCACTTCGGCGCCATGGTTGGCGGCCGGAATGCTGCCCAGGCCGGCTGGATGCTCGATCCAGTCATCAAAGGCAAACGGAAAATCCGGGCCAAAGATGGTGATGGGTTTTTTACCGTCGGCGGGGTGGCGATTGGTCTTGCTGATGGTGCTGGACGGAATGCTCATGGCTGACCTTACTGACGACTCGGCGGGTTGTGGCCCGTTGAGTATAGGAAAAGATGGCAGCCAGTTTAGGGAGCGTAGCGTTCGTTATTAAGACGCAATGTGTCGTCGGATTGAACTTTTTTTAGTCAAAGTGACGAAATAGGCGGTCAGATTGGTTGGCCGCGGTCCAATTTGTTACTGAGGATGATCGACGTGGTGGTTTTCTCCACGCCGTCGACACTGCCAATCTGGTCCAGCAACTGATCCAGCTGCTCCGGCGAATCGGTGCGCAGCCACGCCACGTAATCAAACTCGCCACTCACCGCACACAACTGCTGCACCTGCGCCATGGCACTCAGCCTGCGCAGCACTTCCTTGCCCGAGCGTGCTTGCACGGTAATCCCGACATACGCCTGCAAACCCCCATCGACCACACGCTGGCCGAGGCGCACGCCGTAGCCGGTAATCACCTGGGTTTTCTCCAGCCGCGCCAGGCGCGACGTCACCGTGGTGCGCGCGATACCCAGTTGCCGGGCAAGCATGGCCACGCTTTCGCGAGCGTTGATCTGCAAGGCGGCGATCAGTTGGCGATCGATTTCATCGAGGACGGGCAAGGGCAGGGCTCCAGTGCGGGCGGCAATGGGGCGGTATGTTACAGGCTTGTGCCCGCGCTGGATGGGCGTGACTAGGGCAACTTGCACACTTTTGCGGCGGCGGGATCGTTCGGGATAAACGAGTCCGGCGCGCCAGGCTTGAGTACCGCGTAGCCACGGCGCCATGGCTGGTCATCAATCAGGTTCCAACGATGCCCTGAGCCGGTGTTGTCTTCAGCGACCAGCACTTAACCGGGATGCAGGGTGAACGTTTCGCCGCCACGAGTAGCGAATGCCAGCGTGCCGGAGAGTGTCATCACGTACTGAGGTTCCGGGTCGTTGTGCCAGCCGTAAGCCGCATGCGCATGCGCCGGCGTTGTCTTGAAATGAATGGCGGTCACGTCGTTGCGCTGAGTCTGGTCGATGGTGCCTTCCAGCACGTGCGAGGCGTTGTCTGCGCCGGTGCAGAGTTTGTACGCCTTGATGGTGGCCGGTGCAGGCGTTGCTGCGTGTGCGCAGTTCAGCGTTGCAAGGGTGATTGCGAGAGCGCCTGCGGTGCGCAGGCTGAGGGCAAAAAAGGCGTGGGGTGATCGGTTGGATTGAGGCATGGAGCCGGGTTTCCTCGTACTGGTGCGGGTGGCCGAGCATGGTCTGTGCCGTAGCAGTTGAGGACAATTAACAAATCTTTCATTGCAGGCAAAGGTGCGGGAGCCAGCAACTCCTTGTCCATACGTCAGACACAAAAAAGCCGTGCAATGCGCGGCTTTTTTGTTTGGTGGGCCCACACGGACTTGAACCGTGGACCAAAGGATTATGAGTTGTTGGGCAAGCAGATATGCCTAGAGAAACCGTCCATAGGTGAACGTAGGTTGGCATAGCTGGAGGCCCCGTCGTTACTGGTGTTGAGCGTAATTTTGAGAAGGTTGCTCAAGCTTGGTACTGTACCGTGATTGTACCGATCATTAAGAGGGAAGGCTAAGGCTTCGATCTAGCTCACATTGATCGTATAAGATTGTTCGCAGCTCATTCAAATTTACTCCTTTGGCCCTAGCAAGTTGAGAGCTTCCAAAGGCGGTCATGCTTGAGAGCGCTTTTAGGACGAGACTATAAGAGGCACGGACAAGCATGACTTCGCCTGAACTTACTGGTGGTGCTGGATTCACCTACGAGGACGCTGTCACGGCGCAGTACCTGGCGGCGATGGTCGGTGATACGACTGCAGCCGCCCTTGATGGCAGGGTTGTGAAGCGGGTTGCACAGCAGCAGGCTGACTTTGGCGAGCCACTCGATGACGTGATCGTCGATGCGGCGTCCTTGGCGGATGGAACAGTCATGCGCTTGTCACTCCAGGTTAAGCGTTCGCTCACTATTTCGGGGGCGGAGACCAACACCGACTTCCGAGATGTTATTCAGCACAGTTGGCAAACGTTACAAAAGCCCGACTTTCGCGAGCACATAGATCGCGTTGGGGTGGTAACAGGGGCTGTGGCGGAAGAGACATCCCGGGCTTTCGCGACCGTCTGTGAGTGGGCACGTGGTTCTGATACAACCGCGTCCTTCATGCCTCGGTTTGAAGAGGGCGGGAGTGCCTCGGCCGCTCACCGTAATGTAGTCACGGCGGTTCGAATGATTGCTGTGAGCACAGGCAAACCTCTGTCTGACGATCAGTTGCATCGCCTTTTTTCGCACTTAGTACTGATCCGATTTGACTTCCTTCACGTCGGATCGACGCACGAAGCGGAGGCAATTGCCAGCCTGCAGCGTGCGCTTGCCCCTGGGCAAGTGGCGCGTGCTAAAGATTTGTGGGATCTGCTGCGCCAGATTGCTCGCGATGGCGCAGGTAGCAGCACCGTGCATACCCGCGCATCGCTGATGCTCGCGTTGGCAGGCTGGCGTTTCGCAGGAGCTCCCGCTTTTGTCGGCGACATGCAGATTTTGCGCGAGAGTACCCGCCACTGGCTTGATCAACAGGCCAATGATATCGGAGGGACGCACCTAACTCGTCAGGTGTTACGCGACAAGCTCAGTAATCAAATTGCGGCCCACCGCCTGACGTTGATCAAAGGGCTTCCCGGTACCGGAAAGACAGTTCTGTTGCGCGATCTTGTGCATGATCTGGCCGCCGAGGGAACCACCTTGTTCCTCACGGCTAACCGGATTCCTAGCCGCAGTTGGTCGGAGCATGCTCGCGCGATAGGCTTAACGACAACCTCGATTGAGCCGTTGCTCATAGAGGTTGCGGCCACCGGTCATGCCTTGCTGCTCATCGATGGTCTAGACCGTATTGCGCCGGAACAGAGGTCTATTGTGACCGACTTGTTTGGCCAGCTTCTGACGAATCCGGCGCTTTCTAATTGGCGCGTTGTCGCTACCGCGCGCGATGCTGGTATCGAGCCTCTGCGAAACTGGGTTCCTCCTGTGCTGCTCGCGAGTGGTGTGGGTTATGTGGATGTGGAGAACCTGACGGACGAAGAGGCTCGCTCGCTCGCGGATTCGCTACCGGCGTTGCAGCCCCTCCTCATCGGTGGAAACGAGCGTGTACGCATACTGGCACGACGCCCGTTCTTTGCAGCGGTTCTGGCACGAGGATTTTCCCAGGCGGCCTATCCATCAGGATTCGCGCCTCAGTCGGAGGTGGATCTCGTAGACGCTTGGTGGACTCGCGGTGGCTACGACGCGCATGTGCCCCAGGCGCTAGCGAGGCAACGGGGTCTGATTGAGCTAGCACAGCGCAGCGCGCCGGATTTGGGGCGCAATATCCGCATACGTGACCTTTCGCCCGCGACACAGGAGGTACTTCCGGCGTTAGAAGAGGACGGCTTGGTGCAGCAGGTGCGTAAGGGGCATACAGCGCAATTCAGTCACGACATATTCTTCGAATGGTCGTTTCTCCACCTGTTGTTGGATCAGGGAGATGACTGGATTGATGCCCTGACTGCGGCTGGTGAACCGCCGGCATTGGCGCGGGTGGCAGAACTGCTGTCGCAGGCCACTTATCTGATACCTGACCAATGGTCGCGCGAACTCCGCGTGCTCGAGCAGGCTCAGGTGAGGCCGCAGTGGTTGCGTGCTTGGCTCGTATCGCCTGTGTTTAGTCCACGCTTCGCCGAGCACGTCGACATGTTTGCTGCGGCATTGGCAGCCAACACCCATCAGCTCTTCGGGAAACTCTTGGTGTGGATGCAGGCCGAGAAGACAACGCCTAATCCAATGGTGTTGTCCGGAGTCCTTGGGGGCGATCTTGATGCTGCAGCACGCATTCGTATTGCGGATTCGCTAGGGTGGCCGTCGGACTTCGGGGCATGGCGTCGCTTGTTGATATGGGTTATCCAAGAGATCGACTCGATCCCGGATGCATACTTAAGCGATCTCATCACACTGTTCGAAACTTGGCAGACCGCTTGCGCGGACTACCCCAACGCAGTGTCGCAGCGCATCGTCACGCAGTGTGCTGCTTGGTTGAATGCGATTGAGGATGACGAGGTGGAACGCCGGGGCAGGTACAGCAAGCCGACGAGCAATTCTGCGCCGCGCGCTCCCCGAGAACTACAGACTGAGCTGCGGGCGTTGATCTTACGCGCGGCACGGGCCTACCCGGATGTAGTGGCCGATTATCTTGCTAGGGTTGAGACAGTTGAACGCTGGTCCGACAGTGCTTTCCGCGAGCTCATGACCTACGCGCCGGTGTTGGCAGAAACACACCCGGCACAGCTAGCGAGAGTTGCCTGCCAATGGTTTTTGGAGGAGCTGCCCGATGCCACGTTGGAGAGGTGGCGCCGCGAAGCGATCCAGCAGAGCCACCGGCGCAAAGAAATCGAAGCGATTCCACCAGAGAAACGGACTCGATTCGACGAGCTAGAGATCTCGAGCCCCTTCCTAGGGCACTCTTTCTCCCATCACGACTGGGATCGGTTATCGATCGGCGCTGATCATCACGGCTACTTCCCTGCGTCGCCTCTGCGCGAACCGTTTCATTCATTGCTGATGTGCGATCCAGAAGTGGCGCTCACGCTGATCCGCGATCTGGTTAACCACGCCACCATGGCGTGGAGTCAGTTGCATAGGCACTGGCATCGCAGTAATACACCTTTACCGCTCGTACTGGAGTTTCCTTGGGGAAGGCACGAGTTTTGGGGCAGTGACCAGCATTACGCTTGGTTCCGTGGGCATGGTGGACCGCAGGTCGTGGAGTGTGCGCTTATGGCGCTGGAGCGTTGGGCCATTGCTCAGCTCGATGCCGGTCGCCCGCTGGAAGATGTGTTGCGACAGATCCTGTATGGGCACAACAGTATTGGCGTTCTGGGCATTGCAGTGCACCTCGCTCTGCGAGCCAAGGAAGCTTCGCCTACTACGCTGGCGCTGATAAGGAGCCTCCGGCTGTGTCGGCTCGACTTGCAGCGCAAGGTTCAAGAGCACCAATTGCAGAGTGCCGGACTGATCGGCTTTGAGAAGGGAAGCGTTGATGCAACGCATCGACAAGCTGTTGCTGACAACATGCAGATGCCATCGCGCTCTTTGGAGCTGCGTGACTTAGTGCCGCTCTTCGTTCTTGGTGGTGATGTGACGCTGCGAGATGCATGTCGTGAGGCACTAGACGATTTTCCGAAGAAGTTGGGGTTCGCCTCTCAGGAAGAAGCGCAGGACCCCGAGCATGTGGCTGAGCTTCAGCGTACGGCGGAGCTTTGGTCTGAACTAGGCCATAGCGAAAACTACAAAGCTGAGCCGATTCCTGGCCGCAGTGATGCGGTCCAGATTTCTATGAGTAGTCCCCGGCATGAAGCTCCTGAAGTCCAAGCGGCTCTACAGCGTCATGCGCAGGTGGGGCGCGAGATGGAGTTGTGGCTGTGGGTGGAGAAGTGCTTCAGCTCGCGTCAATGGGCGCCTGGATTTTCGGCGGATGAAGCGGTCGAGCGTGCAGTGGAGCTGATTGAAGCGGCTGCGGCAGGACGATCAATTTCGCTGATGCCCGGCAGCGGGCTCACCGAAGGAGCAATTGCAGGAACCGCTGCGGCCGTAATTTGCTTTTCCGATGCGGGCGAGCATAGGGCCTGGGCTGACTCCACAGTAGAGAGTTTCTGCCTCATGCGTGAGGAGGACGCCGATGACATATTTGCCAGATCCGTGATTCCTTGGCACCCGAAGATCTTTGTGGTGCGTGCATTGGCCGCGCGTATTAAGTCGGGCAGCGAATATCCTGATGACCGCGAGGAGCTCTATCTTCTCATCACCCATCCCCTCGACTCGATTTCCTTAGTTGCGCTCGAAGAAGTTGCTAGCTGTTGGGAGTGCGATGCACGCTTTGCCTGGTGCGGTCTAAACCTCGGGCTGCGGTTGGCACAACTCGTAAGGAGGCGAGACATGTACCGGCTCGACACCGATGCGAGGCGGCAAATAGAAATAGATCGCCGAGTCACTGCACTAGCAGCTGTGCTCGATGAGTACAGGGGGCAAGAGCCATTGCCTGTTTGGGTACGCCCCCTGCCTTCTTGGCGGCAGATCGCCTCGGATGCCGAGAGTTCGTCGGTTTTTGATGAGGACGAGGAAGACGGTTGGGCAAGCACCGATGATCTTTGGGACGGCCAATACGCCGCGAATGTCCTAAAGAGCGTCCCGGTGGGGGCGGTCATGGCGAGTTCGTATCGACTGCATTATGAGGATACCCTTGAGGCGCTTGTAAGCTGGACGCTAGACACGATTAACCCGGCATGGCGGACCGAAAGGCGCCGGGGGCGCGAGCGTGGCGACGGAAACCTCTATGGGTGGCAAGATCAGTTAGGAAGGATGCTGGCAAGCGTTGCCCCTCATCTGTCTGGCAACGAAACCTTGCGGAGGCTTTTACGGCCAATCCTTGAGCAGCCCGATGAGATTGCAATGCGGCTGCTCGCCCCGTTCACTGTATCGCTGGTTTGCAGTGAAGTTCTTGATGCGCAGGAGATCCGGGATGACACGCTACATTTGCTGCAGGCTGTGCTCGAACGAACGCTAGAGACTGATGACCTCCGCCGCTCGCGATATAGCGATGGGCGCATTGGTGGATTCGACCTGCCGGAGCTGATCAAATCACTTCTCTTCGTGATCGTTGAGCGTGCGCCCGGGGCAACTCGATTCGCTAACGGTAATTGGCATGATCTTTTGAAAGTCATGCCGTTGATCGACCGTATGGTGCGTGCCGCTGGCTGGCACCCCCATGTAGCGCGCCAGTTCGTCACGCTATGTGAGCGTTCCGGTGCTGCCTACCCAGCTGACACGTTCGCTGACCAAATTCTGTCGCAGATCGTTGGCGGACGCCTGCCAGCGGGTTGGAAGGGTAGCTCGATACCGGCCGCGATTGCGGCTCTGGTGCAGGCGCATGCTGATCGCTTGCATCCGCTGCCCGCCCCCCTGGCTCGTAAGCTGCTGCAGGTGCTTGATGCACTGGTCGACCTTGGTGATCGCCGCAGTGCCGCCTTGCAGCAAAGCGAGTCGTTTCGCGGAGTGTGTCTTGCTGGGGCAGTTTGAGTCGATCCATGTGGGGCGGTCATAGCCGAGAGCCGTACTGCGATGTAGGGATGTCAACCTATGCACGCAGCATAGGTCACTGGAGCACATCGACTGACGCCATGTCGCGCCTTCCTTGACGCCCCACAGCGCGGACGTCTCAAGAGCTTCACGTGTTATGGGCTCTAATCGGACCTGCAAGCCAGAGCCCGAAACGTATGGTGCGGTTGAAAATGAGGCGAGAGCTTGCGACATAGCGGTCGAACGAAAGGCCTGGTATTTCAGCTGTTAAATTGGTCCACAGACTGTCCTTGGCAGATTGTCAGGTATCCCAGCTGGAGCTGGGATAAGTAGGGCACTCAACCAGGTGTCAGATCACCATGAGGGCATGAATGTCGTTGTCATTCAGCATGAAGACTGGGCATGAAGAGCTGGCGTCTGCAGTACCCATTAGCACCAGGTCTCTGTACATATCTCGCGTGAACGCAAAGCCTTGTTGTGCGGTCGGCGCCGTGTAGCTCCCCAAGAACTCCATTCCGGCCTTTTCGTAAAATTCCACCAACTCATTGGCGCAGAGCAGACAAGTCGTGTGGCTTTCTTCGAGTAGCTCTTGCAGCATCTGGCTACCGATACCATGGCCGCGATACTGCTCATATACAAATATCTTGTGGCAGTAACGTGCAATCGAAGGGTCTGGATGGACGAAAAGCAGGGCGTAGCCGTACAGCATTCCATGCTCGTGACTAATCATCACTTTGAGGTGTCCGGCGCGATAGCATTCTTCAAGGATGCCCCTCACATGGGCGATCGCTCTGTGGGTTCTCGTCTCGGTGAACCCCATGAAGTGGAGCGCAAGAGCAGGCTGCGCGAGCAGATCAGAAAGGATGCCCTTGGCATCATTCTCCAAGATCGTTGGCACATATTTGTCGAAAAGTTCTTGCTCGGATACTGACTGTGACATTGACGATCGCCCTATGTTTGGCCCGATACAACGCGCCAAGGGTAGGTGTCTCTACCTAGCGCGAGTTCCTAGTGTGACCCCCATGCGCGATCTAGGGAAATTTGGCTAGCGCCTATGAATGCCCAATATATCTGCGGCCAGTGCGCCCGCTGGATTTTCTAGGGTTTATGCCAGATAACTAAAATACAGAAAGAGGCCCGAAAACATCAGGAGCGGGTGACGAATCCAACCCCAGAGCCAGCCCAGCATTGCGATGGAGTGCAGCAGAGCATTTAAAAGCGTGGGATCGATCAGCATAAGAGAACACTCAATAGGCGAGGCGATGTTGCCTCACTCTAATAGTGCGGAGGCAGTGCCCCCTTTTTCGGCCTTTCTTCCTTAGAGCCAAAAAAATATTTTGGCCACCCCTGCCTAGCTCGTACCAAGGTTCCTCCAGACACACAAAAGCCGCGCATTGCGCGGCTTTCTTGTTTGGTGGGCCCAGCAGGACTCGAACCTGCGACCAAGGGATTATGAGTCCCCTGCTCTAACCAACTGAGCTATAGGCCCTCAGTAGGACGCGGATTATAACGACGGTTTCCCCGCTGTGCCATCCGAAAAGTCTGAAACCCTCATATGAAGAAATGTCGCGGCAAAAAGCTCGGGCGGCAGGGGCAGGCTGACGATGTAGCCTTGCATCTGTTCGCAGCCTTCGGCGGCGAGGAAGGCCTGTTGCGCGGGGTTTTCCACGCCTTCGGCGATGATGGTGAATTGCATGCTGTGGCCCAGGGCGATGATGGCGCGCACGATGGCGGCGTCGTGAGGGTCGTCGGGCAGGCCGCGTACGAATGACTGGTCGATCTTGAGGAAGTCCAGCGGCAGGCGTTTGAGGTAGCTGAGGGATGAATAGCCGGTGCCGAAATCGTCAATCGCCAGCTGCACGCCGAGGCGTTTGAGCTGGTGCAGCACTTCCAGGGCTTCTTCGGCCTGGCTCATGATGAAGTTTTCGGTGATCTCCAGTTGCAGGCAGCCGGGCTCCAGGCGGTAGTCGCGCAGGAGCTGCTCAATGCGCCCGAGCAGGTTGGGGTGACGCAGTTGCGCGCCGGCGAGGTTCACCGACAGTGGGCCGAAATCATCGAAGACGGTTTGCCAGGCGTGCAGTTGCCGGCAGGCCTGTTCAAGCACCCAGTCGCCAATCTGCAGGATCATGCCGTTCTCTTCGGCGAGGGCGATGAAATGTTCAGGCGGCACGTCGCCGAAGGTGGGGTGGTGCCAGCGGATCAGGGCTTCGGCGCCGATCAGTTCCTGGGTCGCCAGGCTCAGTTTGGGTTGGTAATACAGGCTCAATTCTTCACGTTCGATGGCGCGGCGCAGTTCGTGTTCCAGGGCCACGCGTTCGTTGGCTTGGGCGGTGAGGTCGCGGGTGTAGCTTTCGACGCGGTTGCGGCCCTTGGCCTTGGAGCGGTACATCGCGGCATCGGCATTTTTGACCAGCGTGGCGACGTCAGTGCCGTCCTGCGGGTACAGGCTGGTGCCGATACTCGCGCTGATAAAGAACTCGTGCTCACCGGCCTGGAAGGGCGGGGTGAAACAGGCGAGCAGCTTATTGGCCAGGTGTTCGGCGTCGCTGGCGTGTTGCAGGCCGGGCAGCAGGATGATGAATTCGTCGCCGCCCAGGCGCGCCACGGTGTCGACGTCACGCAGTTGGTCCTTGAGGCGCACGGCGATGTCCTTGAGCAGCAGGTCGCCGATGGGATGGCCGAGACTGTCATTGATATGCTTGAAGCGGTCCAGGTCGAGGAACAGCACGGCGCCTTGGTTGCCGCTTTCCTGTTGGCCATTCAGTGCCGCCTGCAAACGGCTCTCAAACAAGGTGCGGTTGGGCAGGCCGGTCAGTGGATCATGATGCGCCTGGTAGTCCAGCCGCGCCTGGGCGTGCTTGAGGCTGGAAATGTCGGCAAACACGGCGACAAAGTGGGTGATCAATTGCTCGCGGTTGCGCACGGCACTGATGGTCAGCCAACTGGGGTACAGCTCGCCGTTTTTGCGGCGGTTGGATATCTCACCCTGCCAGTGCCCCTGGGCGGTTAACTGGTGCCACATGGCCGCATAGAACGCGCTGTCATGCAGGCCGGAGGCGAGCAGGCGCGGCGTGCTGCCCAGCGCTTCGGCTTCGCTGTAGCCGGTGATTTCAGTGAAGGCGCGGTTGACGGCGCTGATGTTCTGCCGAGTGTCGGTGATCAACACGCCTTCGGCCGTGCTTTCAAACACCGTCGCGGCCTGTTGCAGTTTTTCCTGCATGAACTGGCGTTCGGTGATGTCCCGAGCAATGGTCAGCATGCAATCTTCATCGCCGATGGGCAGCGGGCGGCTGGAGACTTCGCAGAGGCGAATCTGGCCGTCGTTGCGGCGTATATGGCAGACGAAATCGCGCACAAACCCGTCGCGCTGCATCAGCTCAAGCATGTGTTTGCGTTCGTTGAGGTCGACCCAGATGCCCAAGTCCAGGGTGGATTGGTCGAGCGAGGTGGCGCTGGTAAACCCGGTAATCCGGCTGAAACCGTCGTTCACTTCAATCAGCAGCCCATCGCGTTGGCGGCTGAGCAGCAAGCCATCGGGTGAGGCATGGAAGGCCTTGGCGAATTTCTCTTCGGAGGTTTGCAGCTGTTGCTGGGTTTCCTTGAGCTGGGTGATATCACGCACTACCACCACCAAGGCCTCGGTGGTGTCGAGTTGGAACGGCTCCGCCGAAATCAGGCCGGTAAAGGCTTGGCCGTTGCTGCGCCGAAACGGCATTTCGAGGTTGCGGATGCTGGTGGTTTGCACGCGTTGCAGCAGGTCGGGGCCGACGCCTTGAATGCCCCAGATATTCAGTTCGGTGGCGGTTTTGCCCACGACTTGTTCGGCGCTCAAGCCAATTTGGTCTTCAAAAGCCTTGTTGACCTCCAGCAGGCAGCCATCGGACAGCCGCGCAATCACCAGGATGTCCGGGCATTGCTGGAACACCGAGGCAAATTTCTGCTCGGAAAGCTGCAGGGCCTCTTCGGTGCGCTTGGCTTCGCTGATATCGATCATCAGGCCGCGCAGCACCGGCTCATGCCCGTGCTCGATAAGGCTGACAATGTCGCGCACCCACAGGCAGCGGCCATCGGCGGTGATCACCCGATAATCGAGGCTGTGATCGCGGTTGGCGCGGGTCTCGCGGTAGCAATAGGCTTCGGCGCGCGTCAGGTCGGCGGGGTGGATGATGTTGCGCCAGAAACCGGGGATCAGCCAATGCGCGCGGGGGTAGCCGAGCAGGTCTTCGGCATGGGGCGACACGTAGCTGTAGGTGAAGTCAGTGATGCTGGCTTCCCAGGCGATGGCGGACAGGCTCTCCACCAGGCCGCGATAGTGGTATTCACTGCTGCGCAGTTCCTGCTCAAGGGCGACCCGTCGGGAAATTTCCGAGCTGAGCCGACGATTGATCCGAATCACGATGGCCAGCACGGTGCTCAACAGCAGCACGGCGGGCAGGCCGTACATCAGCAGGTCGGCCCAGAACGTGCGGTGATCGGTAAAGCTGCCGACCCAATGTTGCTGGATCGCGTCGGTTTCGTCTGAGCTGAGGTCGGCGAGCACCTTGTCCAGGATGCCCACCAGCATTTTCTCATCGCGCGGTACGCCCATCGCCAACTGATAGCGGTAGGGCGTTTCGCCGCTGACGTATAAACCATCAAGCTTGAGTTGGCGCAGGCTCCAGACGCTGGAGGCAAGATCGCCGACCACGGCATCCACTTCATCGGTGGCCAGGGCTTGCAGGGTCGAGCTGACGTTGGGCATGGCCACCAAGTTGAGATCCGGGTGGTGGGTGCGCAGTAATTCATGCGGTGCGTAGTTTTCCACCACAGCAATCTTGAGGCCGTACAAATCCTTCAGGTTGCGCGGTTTCGCGCCGCCTTCATGGGCAAGGATGACAATTGGGAAATCCAGGTACGGGCGTGTGAAGGCCAGGAAACCCTGGCGCTCCGGGGTGGACATGATGCCGGGCAGCAGGTCGAGCTGGTTGTTTTTGGCCTGCTCGAGCACGGCGGTCCAGTTTACGGGCTCGATCAGTTTGATCCTGACGCCCAGGCGGTCCTGGATCAGGCGCACGTAGTCGGCGGCCAGGCCTTGATAACGGCCATTTTCGTCACGGTATTCGAAGGGTGGCCAGGAGGCGTCCACCCCAAGGCGCAGCTCCTGATGGTCCGCCAGCCAGCCACGCTCTTCATCGGTGAGAGTCAACGCGCCAGCCGTTGCGGTCCAGGTCAGCAGCGACAGCAGTATCACGGTCGGCAGTCTGGGCATAACGGTCTCGTTATGGCACGGGGAATGTTTCGAGTGTAGACGGGCATTGCGGGGGAGGGGGGTTGCGCGGCAGTTAATCTATAGAAAGTAATCTGCAGAATGCAAAACCCCCGGCCTGGGCCGGGGGTTCTGGTATCACTCGTCGAGGAAGGAGCGCAGATGCTCGCTTCGCGTCGGGTGGCGCAACTTGCGCAGCGCCTTGGCTTCGATCTGACGGATCCGCTCACGCGTTACGTCAAACTGCTTACCGACTTCCTCAAGGGTGTGGTCGGTATTCATGTCGATGCCGAAACGCATGCGCAGTACCTTGGCTTCACGGGCAGTGAGGCCGGACAGTACGTCGCGAGTCGCTTCTTTAAGGCTCTCAACAGTAGCGACATCGATTGGCGACTGCATGGTCGAGTCTTCGATGAAGTCACCCAGATGGGAGTCTTCGTCATCACCAATCGGCGTTTCCATGGAGATCGGCTCTTTAGCGATCTTCAATACCTTGCGGATTTTATCCTCAGGCATTTCCATGCGTTCGCCCAACTCTTCCGGGGTCGGTTCGCGACCCATTTCCTGCAACATCTGCCGGGAAATACGGTTGAGCTTGTTGATCGTCTCGATCATGTGCACCGGAATACGGATGGTGCGGGCCTGGTCGGCGATCGAGCGAGTGATCGCCTGACGGATCCACCAGGTGGCATAAGTCGAGAACTTGTAGCCGCGACGGTATTCGAACTTATCCACCGCTTTCATCAAGCCGATGTTGCCTTCCTGGATCAGATCGAGGAATTGCAGGCCACGGTTGGTGTACTTCTTGGCGATGGAGATCACCAGACGCAAGTTCGCTTCAACCATCTCTTTCTTCGCGCGGCGGGCTTTGGCCTCACCGATCGACATGCGACGGTTGATGTCCTTGATTTCAGCAATCGTCAGACCGGTTTCGGTCTCAAGCGCAGTCAGCTTCTGCTGGCAACGGATGATATCGGGCTGCAGACGACCAATGGCTTCGGCGTATTTCGCCTTGCCTTTGGCCAGCGCGTCGGTCCAGCTTTCGTCAACTTCGTTGCCCGGGAACTGGCGCAGGAAGTCGGCGCGCGGCATACGTGCATCACGTACACACAGCTGCATGATTGCGCGCTCTTGGGCACGCAGACGCTCAAGGGCACTGCGAACACGCTCAACCAGGCCTTCGAATTGCTTCGGCACCAGTTTGATTGGCATGAACAGCTCAGCCAGGGCGATCAGCTCGGCGATTGCCTGCTTGTTGCCACGACCGTGCTTTTTCAGGGCCTTGCGGGTGATTTCCATTTGATCGGAAACCGCACCGAAGCGCTGGGCAGCGATGATCGGGTCCGGGCCGCTTTCGACTTCTTCTTCGTCGTCGGTGCTGGCTTCAGCCTCGTCGTCATCAGTGTCGTCGTCAGCTTTCGCGGTTTTCGCACCGACAGGCGGCGGTACTTCGGCGGCGGGCGGCGCAATGCCGTCATCCGGGTCGATGTAACCGCTCAAGACGTCGGACAGGCGACCGCCTTCGGTGGTAACGCGAGTGTACTCGGACAGAATATGGTCAACCGTGCCAGGGAAGTGCGCAATTGCGCCCATCACTTCACGGATGCCTTCTTCGATACGCTTGGCGATTTCAATTTCGCCTTCGCGTGTCAGCAACTCGACCGTACCCATTTCACGCATATACATGCGCACAGGGTCCGTCGTGCGACCGATATCGGTCTCCACTGCTGCCAACGCTGCTGCTGCCTCTTCGGCCGCAGCCTCGTCAGTATCGGCGTCGGCCAGCATAAGGGAATCCTTATCTGGCGCAGTTTCGAATACGTTGATCCCCATGTCGTTAATCATGCGGATGATGTCTTCCACCTGCTCTGGATCTGAAATATCCTCAGGCAGGTGGTCGTTGACCTCCGCGTAAGTCAGGTAACCCTGCTCACGACCAAGTGTGATCAACTCTTTGATACGAGACTGCTGTTGCGCTTTTCCGGACATAACACCCTATCCACTGAAGGTCTTGGCGGGCAAAAAACAAGCCGAGGATTATACCCGAGCTATGACCTCACACGCCAGCTGAGGTCGGGTTTGATGCGGAAACATTCTGTTTTAAGAGGTCGCGCATCTGTTTTGCTATCTGAATTTGCTCTTCAGCCGACAATCCCGGCTGTCTTGCTCTCTTGATGAGCTCGTCGAGGGTCTGCGTGTGCTGACCCGCGGATAACCTAGTAATGGTGTCTAAAAACTGTTGTTCAAGGTTATCGCCGTCAATTAGCCACTCCTTTTCTGCGAGTGCTTTCAACAAGCGGCCTTGTTCGGTGCCATGCCAACGAGCCATCAACTGAATTGAGTTTAGCTTAGGATTTTTCTGTACCGCCTCGATCAAGGCGATCAGTACCTGAGCATAGGTGTTGCTTTCGTTGGCAAAATGATCGGCGCTCTCAACTTTCTTGGCCAATTGCGGGTGGTGGATCAGCGTGCGCAACGCAATCAGCGTCGGGGCTTCCACCGCCACTGGCGTGCGTGGCGCATAGGCTTCATCGCGATCGCCGCGCTTGCCGTTCTTGCTCCAGGGCTTCTTGTCCCATTTCTTGCCGCCGGCGCCGGGCTTCTTCGGTGTCCACTCCTGCTGGGGCGTGTAGGCCTCCTGCGGTTGGTGGAAGTCGGAATAGTCCGGCATGGCGTCGTAATCCATGCCCGGGTCGTACGCCGGTGGCGCTTCTTGCGGCGCGTTGTGCACCAGCTGGCTGACGGCTTCGCCGCTCAAGCCGGTAATTTCCAGCAAACGCATGCGCATCAGTGATTTCAGATTGGCGCCCGGCACTTTGTCGATCAACGGTGCCGCGAGGGTGGCCATGTGGGCCTTGCCTTCGAGGGAGCGCGGGTCGGCTTCTTCGGTCAGTTGCTGGAAGAAATAGTCCGCCAGCGGCTGCGCGTGTTGATTGATGCGCGCGCGGAATGCGTCGGTGCCTTCGGAGCGCACCAAGGTGTCCGGGTCTTCGCCTTCCGGCAGGAACAGGAAACGCGCGCGACGCCCGTCCTGCAGGCTCGAGAGCGTCGCTTCGAGCGCCCGCCAGGCGGCGTTGCGGCCAGCCTGGTCACCGTCGAAACAGAACAACACGCTGGGCACCACGCGAAACAGGCGCTTCATATGTTCTTCGCTGGTCGCGGTGCCCAAGGTGGCCACAGCGTTACGCAGGCCTTGCTGGGCGAGGGCGATCACGTCCATATAGCCTTCAACCACAATGATTTCATCGAGGTTGCGATTGTTTTTGCGCGCCTCGAACAGGCCGTAGAGTTCCTGACCCTTGTGGAACACCGGGGTTTCCGGGGAGTTCAGGTACTTGGGTTTGTCGTCCCCCAGCACTCGGCCACCGAACGCGATGATCCGGCCGCGGCTGTCGCGGATCGGGAACATCACGCGGTCGCGGAAACGGTCGTAGCGCTTGCCGGTCTCGGCGTTTTCCACCAGCAGGCCGGCGTCGATCATGGCTTTCTGCTGCAGGGTGTCGCTGCTCAGGTGCTTATAGAGGTTGTCCCAGCCCGGCGGCGCGAAACCGAGGCCGAAGTCTCGGGCGATTTCACCGGTAAGGCCGCGGCCCTTGAGGTAATCGACGGCGGCCTTGCGCTGCGGATGGCTTTTAAGCGCCTGGCGATAGAAGTCGGCAGCGGCCGTCAGCAGCGGGTACAGCGGCGAGTCGGTGGGTTGCCGCGGTTTGTGCGGGCGGCCACTTTCTTCGCGAGGGATTTCCATGCCGGCGGCTTTGGCCAGGTCCTCGATAGCCTGGGGGAAGTCCAGGTTGTCGTGGTCCATGAGGAAGCCGAGGGCATTACCGCCTGCGCCGCAGCCGAAGCAGTAATAGAACTGCTTGTCGGGGCTGACGCTGAACGACGGGGTTTTCTCTTTATGAAACGGGCAGCAGGCGGTGTAGTTTTTGCCGGCTTTTTTCAATTGCACGCGCGAGCTGACAACATCGACGATGTCGGTGCGGTTCAGAAGGTCGTCAATAAAGCTCTGGGGAATTAGCCCGGCCATGGCGTTCTCGTCATCACTGCGTGTCAATGAGGCCCGCGAAGTGCTCGGGCGCGCAAATTATGCGGCTCGATCAACTGTCGTCTGCTTGGGCTGTCAGGGAGTGTATCTGCCGAACATTCACTGACGTTAATTTCTATCAGTGTTCGGCGTGGAAATGTTGCCCGGGCGTCCGGTGTTGGCCAATGGCGGGCCTCGGAAACGCATCGTTGGGCACAGCCGACACAGTTGATCGTCTGCTTGAAGAATGAGTGTGCTCGTCAGTAGCCTTGTTAGGCTCGTCAGAAGAGACGTGCACCGCTGGCAAAAGAGCCAGTCCTGACGTGTGAAGCAGTGTCTCGGTCGCGTGTGCGGCGTCGACGGTGAAGCATCAAGCGATATCCGCAAATGCCAATAGCCCGGCTGAGGGCCGGGCTTGGCAGAAGCTTGCTACGTAAGTCTGTGTATTAGTACAGACGAACGGCGCGGCGCTGCTCGCGCTGAACTTTCTTAGCGTGACGCTTAACAGCGGCTGCTGCTTTGCGCTTACGCTCAGAAGTTGGCTTCTCATAAAATTCGCGGCTACGAACTTCAGCCAGAACACCGGCTTTTTCGCAGGAGCGCTTGAAACGACGCAGAGCTACGTCGAAGGGTTCGTTCTCTTTTACTTTGACGGCTGGCATCCAGAGCTACCTTCTTTCATTACCGGGAATCAACGTTCTCGTCGCAAAAAATTCGCGGCTGAGGTCGTCGGTTTTTAAGGGTTGCGGATGTTAACCCCTCATTGCCCGGAATGCAAAGCCTCTGATCGAAAACCGCTAGTCGGGAGGGGGAGTGGCGACTATTATGCGCGCCTTCGAATTCAGCCTCTACAAGGCGCAAACCCATGCTAGTACTGGGACTTGAAACCTCCTGCGACGAAACCGGTGTCGCACTTTACGACAGTGAACGCGGGCTTTTGGCCGATGCACTGTTCAGTCAGATCGACCTGCACCGTGCCTATGGCGGCGTGGTGCCGGAGCTCGCCAGCCGCGATCACGTCAAGCGCATGCTGCCGTTGATTCGCCAGGTGCTGGACGAGGCCGGCTGCGTGCCGACCGAGATCGACGCGATTGCCTATACCGCCGGCCCCGGATTGGTCGGAGCCCTGCTGGTTGGGGCTTCTTGCGCCCAGGCGCTGGCATTCGCCTGGGGCATTCCAGCCCTCGGCGTGCATCACATGGAAGGCCATTTACTGGCGCCGATGCTGGAAAAAACACCGCCACAGTTCCCGTTCGTCGCTTTGTTGGTTTCGGGTGGGCATACGCAGCTGGTTCAGGTCGACGCGATCGGCCAATACACGCTGTTGGGCGAGTCCCTGGACGATGCTGCCGGTGAAGCGTTCGACAAGACCGCGAAGATGATGGGCCTCAATTATCCTGGTGGTCCGGAAATCGCCCGCCTCGCCGAAAAGGGCGTGCCGGGCCGCTATACCTTCCCGCGCCCGATGTGCGATCGCCCAGGTCTGATGTTCAGCTTCAGTGGTTTGAAAACCTCCGCGCTGAACACCTGGCAGCAGAGCGTCAGCGCCGGGGACGACAGTGAGCAAGCCCGTTGCGACATCGCGCTGGCGTTCCAGCAGGCCGTGGTGGAGACTTTGACCATCAAGTGCAAGCGCGCCCTGAAACAGGCGGGCATGAAGCGTCTGGTGATCGCCGGCGGCGTCAGCGCCAACAAGGCCTTGCGCGCCTCGCTGGAAAAAATGCTCGGCGACATGCACGGCGATGTGTTCTACGCGCGGCCTGAGTTCTGCACCGATAACGGTGCGATGATCGCCTATGCCGGTTGCCAGCGCCTGCAGGCCGGGCAGCATGAAAGCCTGGCGATCAGCGTGCAGGCACGCTGGCCGATGGAGCAGCTGTCACCGTTGTAAGTGCTCTGCGTGGGCCGGGCGCACCCGACGTATTTAAAAATGCCGTTCGCGCCCAGCAAACAGGTCGCGTAAATTGCCGCGGTGGCGCCAGACGATCAGCAGTGTCAGCACGCTCATCGGCAACAGCGCCGCTGGCGCCTGCCAGGCCAGCAGCGGCAGGGTGAGCGGTGTGGCGATCAATGCAGCCAAGGAGCTGGTGCGAGTCAGGTAGAACGTCAGCAGCCAGGCCAGCACGGCCAGTAACGCGGCGGGAGGGTAAATCCCCAGCAGCATGCCGGCAGCCGTGGCGACACCCTTGCCCCCGCGAAAGCGGAAGTACAGCGGGAACAGATGGCCGAGGACGGCACACACGCCCACCCAGGCCTGCTGCTGCAGGGCAAGACCGGCCAGATTGGCGATCAGTACGGGCAGAAGGCCTTTGCAGATGTCGCCGAGCAGTGTCAGTACGGCGAGTTTCTTGCCGGCCAGGCGCAACATATTGGTGGCGCCGGCATTGCCTGAGCCACTCATTCGCGGGTCGGGGTTTCCCGTCAGGCGGCTGAGCAAAATGGCGAAGGACAGCGAGCCGAGCAGGTAGGCGAGAATCGCCAGTGACCAAAACATGCTAACTATTCCGGGCGAGGACGCCCTGATTCTAACGGGGCATCGCGCCCTTGTCGTGCTGCGGAGAAGAGCTTGGACAGAGTGTTTATCGAAGGCCTGGAAGTCGACACCGTGATCGGGGCCTACGACTGGGAGCGCGGCATCAAGCAATGCCTGCGCCTGGACCTGAGCTTCGCCTGGGACAATCGCCCGGCTGCGGCCGGTGACGACCTGACGTTGGCGCTCGATTACGCCAGCGTATCCGCGCGTATTCAGGCCTTTGCCGAGCTGTCCCAGTACCAGTTGGTGGAAACCTTCGCCGAACGCCTGGCCGAAGTGTTGATGAGCGAATTCCAGATTCCCTGGCTGCACCTCAAGTTGACCAAGCCAGGCGCCGTGCCGGCAGCCAAAGGCGTGGGCGTGGAGATCGAGCGCGGATGCCGCTAACTCAGATTTACCTTGGCCTTGGCAGCAATATCGAACGCGAGCCGCATTTACGCGCTGGCCTGGATGCGTTGGCGAGCTTCTTGACCGATGTACGCTGCTCGCCGGTGTTTGAAAGCCAGCCGGTGGGCATCAAGAGCGGGCCGTTCTTCAACCTGGTGGTGTCGGCCTATACCGAGCTGCCGTTGATGGAGCTGGATCGCCGGTTGAAATTCATCGAGGCCGAGAATGGCCGTTATGCGCCGGACCGCAAAGGGCTGCCGTTGGATATCGATGTGCTGCTGTATGGCGACTTGGTGGGCAACTTCGACGGATTGATCCTGCCGCGTGCCGAAATCCTGAAAAACGCGTTTGTACTGTGGCCGTTATCGCTGATGGCACCGGACCGTGTGCATCCTGAAGCGGGGAAGACGCTGGCTGAGCTGTGGCGCAATTCGCAGATCGATCAGGTATTGGCGCCTGTTGCTTTTGAGTGGCAGGGCCAGCAACTGACGCCGACGATTCCCCTATAGCCGCCGATTCTCTTGGCTCGACCGAATTCAAATGTGGGAACGGGCTTGCCCGCGAAAGCGGTGCGTCAGTCACCATCAATGCTTGTTGGGCCGACGTCTTCGCGGGCAAGCCCGCTCCCACAGGTTTTGCATTGGAAAAGCTCGCCTGCTAGGCGTTACGCTGTTCCTTGTAGGCCTTCAGCGCCTTGAGCCTTTCGCGTTTGAGCGCTTCGCCCAGTTCCGGGCCTTTAAAACCTTTCTCCATCAGTGGCGCCACTGCCACTTCACGCGCAACCTTGGCCGCGCCGCGCAAATAATCCGCCTGTGGATAACTTCGCTGCTCAAAGCCTTTGCGGCCGCGCGCATCCATCTCACACGCCACCACAAATTCCTCAAAGCGCTGCGGCCGGCGATACACGTCAAAACTCTGCAGCAACTCCAGCAGTGTCGAGGCTTTCAGCTCCAATGCACGATGGCCATGGGTGTGATATTGGCCCACCAATAGCGCCAGTTCCTGGCAATCCCTCGGCACTTTGAAGCGCTCGTTGACCGCCTTGATCAGTACCAAGCCCGTATGTTCATGAGCAATGTGTTGCGGCAACTTATCCACAGGCGTCAGGCCTTTGCCCAGGTCATGCAGCAAGCAAGCCCAGCGCACGGTGAGCGGCTGTTGATGCAGGGCGGCCTGTTCCAGCACGCTCAGGGTGTGTATGCCGGTGTCGATTTCCGGGTGATGAGCCTCGGGCTGCGGCACGCCGAACAGTGCGTTCACTTCCGGCATCAGGGTTTTCAGTGCATCGCAGTCACGCAGCACTTGGATAAACACCTGAGGCTGATCTTCCATCAGCGCACGGGAGATTTCTTTCCAACTGCGCTCCGGGGTCAAGGCTTCCAGCTCGCCGGATTCACTGAGCTGACGCATCAGCTCCAGCGTCTCAGGTGCTACGGTGAAGCCCAGGTGTGCGTAGCGCGCCGCAAAGCGGGCAACGCGCAGCACACGCAAAGGATCTTCGGCGAACGCCGGCGAAACGTGGCGTAGAACGCGGGCTTCCAGATCACGCTGGCCATGGTACGGATCCGTCAGGTTGCCGTCATCGTCCTCCGCCATGGCGTTGATGGTCAGGTCGCGGCGAATCAGGTCTTCTTCCAGCGTGACCTCGGGGCTGGCGTGAAACACAAAGCCGCCATAACCTCGGCCACTCTTGCGCTCGGTGCGGGCGAGGGCATATTCATCGCCGTTTTTCGGGTCGAGGAATACCGGGAAGTCAGCGCCCACCGGCTTGTAGCCCTTGGCGAGCATTTCTTCAGTGGTCGCGCCAACGACAACGCGGTCGACGTCGGTGACCTTGATGCCAAGCAGGCGATCACGCACCGCGCCGCCGACTTTATAGATTTTCATGAAAAAGCCTCCATTAGCGGCACAGGATACCGCCTGTACCTGACCAATGGAGGCTTTGCTGTTTCAGAGATGAACGACGGCCAAGTCCAGGCGGCCGTAGTCGTTGTCGTTGTGATCGCTGCGCGGTGGCACATGGTGAGTCTTCATCACCTGGTCGCCCTGCAGGGTTTCCAGATGAATGTCGAAGCCCCACAACCGATGCAGGTGCTTGAGCACTTCCTCAGTGGACTCGCCCAAGGGCTTACGGTCGTGCTGCTGGTGACGCAGGGTCAGCGAGCGGTCGCCGCGCACATCGATGCTGTAGATCTGCACGTTGGGTTCGCGGTTGCCCAGGTTGTACTGCGCCGCCAGGGTCTCGCGGATGGCGCGGTAGCCGGGCTCGTCATGGATGGCCGGCACCACCAGGTCATCCTTGAGGTCGTCGTCCATGATGCTGAACAGCTTGAGGTCGCGAATCACCTGGGGTGAGAGGTACTGCAGGATGAAACTCTCGTCCTTGAAGCTGCTCATGGCGAACTTGATGGTCGACAACCAATCACTGCCGGCGATTTCCGGGAACCAGCGGCGGTCCTCGTCGGTGGGGTGTTCGCACATGCGCCGAATGTCGCGGTACATCGCAAAGCCCAGCGCATAAGGGTTGATGCCGCTGTAGTACGGGCTGTCGAAGCCCGGCTGGAACACCACGCTGGTGTGGGAAGTGAGGAACTCCATCATGAAGCCGTCGGTGACCAGGCCTTCGTCGTACAGGTCGTTCATCAAGGTGTAGTGCCAGAACGTGGCCCAGCCTTCGTTCATCACCTGGGTCTGGCGCTGTGGATAAAAGTACTGGGCGATCTTGCGCACAATACGCACGATTTCGCGCTGCCATGGCTCCAGCAGCGGTGCGTGTTTTTCCAGGAAGTACAGGATGTTTTCCTGAGGTTCGGCCGGGAAGCGTGCATTGTCCTTGTCGCTGTTTTTCCCGGTTTTCTTGGGGATAGTGCGCCACAGGTCGTTGATCTGTTTCTGCAGGTGTTCCTCGCGTTCCTTTTGGCGCAGGCGCTCTTCCTCGGCAGAAATCGGGTACGGGCGTTTGTAGCGGTCCACACCGTAGTTCATCAGCGCATGGCAGGAATCGAGCAGGTCTTCCACCGCATCGATACCGTGGCGTTCCTCGCATTGCATGATGTACTGCTTGGCGAACACCAGGTAATCGATGATCGAGCTGGCATCCGTCCAGGTGCGGAACAGGTAATTGCCCTTGAAGAAGCTGTTGTGCCCGTAGCAGGCATGCGCCACCACCAGCGCCTGCATGCAGATGGTGTTTTCCTCCATCAAGTAGGCAATGCACGGGTCGGAATTGATGACGATCTCGTAGGCCAGGCCCATCTGGCCACGGGTGTAGGACTTCTCAGTACTGAGGAAGTGTTTGCCGTAGGACCAATGGTGATAGCCCAGAGGCATGCCGACCGAGGCGTAGGCATCCATCATCTGTTCGGCGGTGATCACTTCGATCTGGTTGGGGTAGGTGTCCAGGGCATAGCCCGCCGCGATGCGGCTGATTTCCCGGTCATAGGCCTGGATCAGTTCAAAGGTCCACTCGGAGCCGGTGGAAATGGGTTGGCGCTTATGCTCTTTTTTGGCGGTCATGTCACTAACCTGCGCTGGAAGAGTTCACGGAAGACCGGATAGATATCGCCGGCCGAGACCAGTTGCTGCTGGGCGAAGGTGTCGGCAAACGCTTCGCCGATACGCTCATATTCGAACCACAGGGCCTGGTGCTCACGGGGGGTAATTTCGACGTAGGTGTAGTACTGCACGAACGGCATGATCTGGTTGATCAGGATGTCGCGGCAGATGGGCGAGTCGTCGTTCCAGTTGTCGCCGTCGGAAGCCTGAGCTGCGTAAATGTTCCACTCATTGGCCGGGTAGCGCTCGGCCATGATCTCCTGCATTAGCTTCAACGCGCTGGAGACGATGGTGCCGCCGGTTTCCCGCGAATAGAAAAACTCCTCTTCGTCCACTTCCCGGGCGCTGGTGTGATGGCGGATGAACACTACGTCGATCTTGTCGTAATTCCGCTTTAGAAACAGGTACAGCAAGATGAAGAAGCGCTTGGCGATGTCCTTGGTCGCCTGGGTCATCGAGCCGGACACGTCCATCAGGCAGAACATCACCGCCTTCGAGCTTGGGTTGGGTTGCTTGACCAGCAGGTTGTATTTCAAGTCGAAGGTGTCGAGGAACGGCACGCGGTGAATGCGTGCGCTGAGTTTCTCGATTTCCGCCTCGATTTCCTGGATATCGCCGAAGTTGTCCGGCTCTTCGCGTTTTAAACGCGCCAACTCTTCCTTGGCTTGCTTCAGTTTGGCGCGGCTGCTGCCCGACAGGGCGATACGCCGGGCATGGGCCGAGCGCAGGGTACGGATGATATTGATCCGCGACGGGTTGCCCTCGTTGCTGATCCCTGCGCGTACGGTCTTGAAGGTGTCGGTGCCGGTCAGGTTGCGTTTGACCAGGTTGGGCAGTTCCAGGTCTTCGAACATGAATTCGAGGAATTCCTCCTGGGTGATCTGGAACACGAACTCATCCATGCCCTCGCCGGAATTGCCCGCCTTGCCTGGGCCTTTACCGCCGCCACCGCCTTGGGGGCGCTGGATATGTTCGCCGGTGGTGAATTCCTTGTTGCCGGGGTGCACGACGGTTTGCTTGCCACCACGCCCGTGGTGCAGCACCGGTTCGTCGATGTCACGTCCGGGAATGCTGATTTGCTCGCCATGTTCCATGTCAGTGATGGAACGGCGGCTGACGGCCTCTTCAACGGCCTTTTTGATGTGGTCACGGTAACGCCGCAGGAAACGCTGACGGTTTACCGTGCTCTTGTTCTTGCCATTGAGGCGTCGGTCAATCACATAGCTCATGGGGAGCCCTCCGGGCAGCTTCACATTACAAGCTTCAAGCTGCGAGCTGGAAGCCTAGAGACAAGCGGTCAGCTGCCAGGCCCAGGGCCCGGCAGCAAACGCCCGTCGCTGCCTTACTGTGATTTACGAACCCGCAGGTACCACTCGGAGAGCAGGCGTACCTGTTTGTCGGTGTAGCCACGCTCGACCATTCGAGTAACGAAGTCGTTGTGTTTTTGCTGATCCTCCTTGCTGGCCTTGGCGTTGAAGCTGATGACCGGCAGCAGATCCTCGGTGTTGGAGAACATTTTCTTCTCGATGACCACCCGCAGCTTCTCGTAGCTGAGCCAGGTGGGGTTCTTGCCGTTGTTGTTGGCGCGGGCGCGCAGCACGAAGTTGACGATTTCGTTGCGGAAATCCTTCGGATTGCTGATGCCGGCCGGTTTTTCGATTTTCTCCAGCTCCTCGTTGAGGGCCACGCGGTTGAGGATTTCGCCGGTTTCCGGGTCGCGGTATTCCTGGTCCTGAATCCAGAAGTCGGCATACAGCACGTAGCGGTCGAAAATGTTCTGGCCGTACTCGCTGTAGGACTCCAGGTACGCGGTCTGGATTTCCTTGCCGATAAACTCGATGTAGCGCGGTGCCAGGTATTCCTTGAGGAAGCGCAGGTAGCGCTCGCGGGTTTCAGCCTGGAACTGTTCCTGCTCGATCTGCTGTTCCAGTACATACAGCAGGTGCACCGGGTTGGCGGCGATTTCGTGCGGGTCGAAGTTGAACACCTTGGAGAGGATCTTGAACGCGAACCGGGTGGACAGGCCGTTCATGCCCTCGTCCACGCCTGCCGTGTCGCGGTATTCCTGGATCGACTTGGCCTTGGGGTCGGTGTCCTTGAGGTTTTCGCCGTCGTAGACGCGCATCTTCGAATAGATATTCGAGTTCTCCGGCTCCTTGAGGCGCGACAGCACGGTGAACTGGGCGAGCATCTTCAAGGTGTCAGGCGCGCAGTGGGCCTTGGCCAGGGAGCTGTTGAACAGCAGCTTGTCGTAGATCTTGATCTCATCGCTGACCCGCAGGCAGTACGGCACCTTGACGATGTAGATCCGGTCGATGAAGGCTTCGTTGTTCTTGTTGTTGCGGAAGGTGTGCCACTCCGATTCGTTGGAGTGGGCCAGCAGGATCCCGGTGAACGGAATCGCGCCCAGGCCTTCGGTACTGTTGTAGTTGCCTTCCTGGGTGGCGGTGAGCAGTGGGTGCAGCACCTTGATCGGTGCCTTGAACATCTCCACAAACTCCATCAGGCCCTGGTTGGCCCGGCACAGCGCGCCCGAGTAGCTGTAGGCGTCGGCGTCGTTCTGTGGGAATTCCTCGAGTTTGCGGATATCGACCTTACCTACCAGTGCCGAGATGTCCTGGTTGTTCTCATCACCTGGTTCGGTTTTGGCCACGCCGATCTGGTTGAGAATCGACGGGTAGAGTTTCACCACCCGGAACTGGCTGATATCGCCGCCAAACTCGGCCAGGCGCTTGGTGGCCCATGGCGACATGATGGTGTTGAGGTAGCGCCGTGGGATGCCGAAGTCTTCTTCGAGGATCGCGCCATCTTCCGTGGCGTTGAACAGGCCCAATGGCGACTCGAAGACCGGTGAGCCCTTGATCGCGTAGAAGGGCACCTTCTCGATCAGTTGTTTGAGCTTTTCGGCCAGGGACGATTTACCACCGCCGACGGGGCCGAGCAGGTAAAGGATTTGTTTCTTCTCTTCCAGACCTTGGGCGGCATGGCGGAAGTAGGAGACGATCTGGTCAATGCATTCTTCCATGCCGTGGAAGTCTTCAAAGGCCGGGTAGCGGCGGATCACCTTGTTGGAGAATATTCGCGACAGGCGCGAATTATTGGCGGTTTCCACCAGCTCCGGCTCACCAATCGCCAATAGCAGACGTTCGGCGGCAGACGCGTAGGTACTGCGGTCCTGTTTGCACAGCTCGAGATACTCTTGCAGCGTGAGTTCTTCCTGCTGTGTGGACGCGAAGCGTTGTTGGAAGTGGCTAAAGATACTCATGACGTCGTCACCTCGCTCGATACGTGGAGCCGACGCCGGGTCAATCAGTCGATGCTGGCAGTCATTGGTGATCAACCAATGGCTGTTTTCCCCCCAAACACCCTGAAACGCTACCGATGACCCGCACGCCGGTGTACCGGCTCTCCCCTGATTCGGATGGCCTGCGCTTAAGGATAGTTCGGAATCCGGGAGGTCAAGGCGGGATACGTAATTAGTTTGGCTGCGCCGTTCGTCAGAAACGGCGCGAGCCCAAGCGTCACGCGGGGTAGCGGGGTGTGAAAAAAATTATTGCGAATCGCTAGAGGCAATTTCTGACGGATAGATCGAACGCCACAGCTCAAAGCCGCCGTCCAGGCTATAGACGTCGGAGAAACCCTGGCTGATCAGATAGGCGGCCGCGCTCTGGCTGGAGTTGCCGTGATAGCAGGCCACGATCACCGGCGCATCGAGGTCGGCGGCGCGGATGAAGTCGGCAATGTTGTGGTTGTCCAAATGCTGCGCGCCTTTGATGTGAGCGTTTGCATAGGTCGGCTGATCGCGGATGTCGACGACCACGGCACCTTGCTTGCGCAGGGCCAGGGCTTCTTCAGGGGGGATACGTTTGAATTCGCTCATGGCGGGCTCCTATGGCTTGGCGGCCGGCAGTGTAACGGGAAGGGTAGGTTCGCACTGGCAGCTCAGGCGCGCGCCGGTGTCTATGTTCATCAGGGTCATGGCGCCGCCCCACACGCAACCGGTGTCGAGGGCAAACACGCCGGGTTCTTCGCACTTGCCTTCAAGGGCTGCCCAGTGGCCAAAGATGATCTTTGTGTCACGGGTCTTGCGTTCCTTGTGCGCGAACCAGGGCTTGTAGCCGGGCAGCGCGGTGTCGGCGCCTTCCTTGCTCTTGAGGTCGAGCTTGCCTTCGGCGGTGCAGAAACGCATGCGGGTGAAGTAGTTGGTGATCACGCGCAGGCGGGCGACACCGGTAAGGTCGTTATCCCACTTGACCGGCTCGTTGCCGTACATGCCGTCGAGGAAGGCGGTGTACAGGTTGTCATCGGCCAGGGCGCTCTCGACTTCGGCGGCACACTTGAGGGCTTTCTTCAGCGTCCACTGCGGCGGGATGCCAGCATGCACCAGGGCCATATTGCGGCCTTCGTCGTAATGCATGAGTTTCTGCCGACGCAACCACTCCAGCAGCTCGGCGCGATCTGGCGCTTCGAGAATTTCGCGCAGGGTGTCGCCCTTTTTCAGGCGCTCAATGTTGTTGCTGGCGGCCAGCAGGTGCAGGTCATGGTTGCCCAGCACACACACCAACGAGTCGCGCATCTTATAAAGAAAGCGCAGGGTTTCCAGGGACTCGGGGCCACGATTGACCAGATCACCCACCAACCACAGGCGGTCGCTGGCCGGGTTGAAAGCCACGCGATCGAGCAAACACTTGAGGGGCGCCAGGCAGCCTTGCAGGTCGCCGACCGCGTACGTCGCCATCAGTGCAGGGCTCCCGGCACTGCGAGACGGAAGGGCGCGATGATGGCGTCGAACAGTTTGCCGTCAGTGGCTTTCATCTGATACGAGCCCTGCATGGTGCCGACCTTGGAGGTCATCACTGTGCCGCTGCTGTAGGTATGGCTGGCGCCAATGTCGATCAACGGTTGCTGGCCGACCACACCGGCACCACGGACTTCCTCGACCTGGCCGTCGCCATCGGTGATTACCCAGTGGCGCGACAACAGTTTGGCCGGCACCTGCCCGTTGTTCTTCACCGTAATGGTGTAAGCGAAGGCGAAACGGTTGTGTTCGGGTTGCGATTGGTCCGCGAGGAAGCGGGTGACGACGCTGACGTCGATCTGGTAGCGAGGATCGGACATGCAAGAGGCCTTAAAAGCAAAAGCGGAGGACAGCAGATGCGGGTCAGTCTAGGCCATCAACAGGGCACTAGGCCAGACATGCTGTCTGTGCATTGGGCGATGGCGTCCTGGCAGATGATAAAGCGCTATCGGCATAACGCGGAGCAAATGTGGGAGCGGGCTTGCTCGCGAATACGGTGTGTCAGCCGCTACATGCATAGCTGGCCCACCGCATTCGCGAGCAAGCCCGCTCCCACATTGTATCGCGTTGAGCTCCTAAGCTTTATTCCGCGGTCGGCGCAGGCTGGATGGCGAGCTGGTCAGCCAGGCGCACGAACGCAGCCAGGTCCAGTTGCTCGGGGCGCAGGCTGCCATCGACGCCGGCGGCCTCGATCTCGGCGTTGCTCAGCAAGGCCTTGAGCGTGTTGCGCAGGGTCTTGCGGCGCTGGTTGAACGCTTCACGCACCACACGCTCCAGCAGTTTGTGATCCTTGGCCGGGTGCGGCAGCACGGCGTGAGGCACCAGGCGCACGATGGCCGAGTCGACTTTCGGCGGCGGGTTGAAAGCCCCAGGGCCGACGTTGAACAGGTGCTCTACGCGGCAATGGTACTGAACCATGATCGACAGACGGCCCCAATCACCTCCGCCAGGGCCCGCCGCCAAACGCTCAACCACCTCTTTTTGGAGCATGAAGTGCATGTCGCGGATGATCCCGGCGTTGTTCAGCAGGTGAAAAATCAGCGGCGTGGAGATGTTGTAAGGCAGGTTGCCCACTACCCGCAGGCTGTTGGGCGCGGCATTGAGGCTGTTGAAGTCGAACTTCAGCGCATCGCCCTGGTGCAGGTTGAAATTGGGTTTACCGGCGAACTGCTGGTTGAGGATCGGGATCAGGTCCTTGTCCAGCTCCACTACGTCGAGTTGCCCGCCACTGGCCAACAGGCCTTGGGTCAAGGCGCCCTGGCCCGGGCCGATTTCCAGCAGGCGGTCTTCGGGCTTGGCGTGGATGGAGCGCAGGATACGGTCGATGACGCCAGCGTCGTGCAGGAAGTTTTGCCCGAAGCGCTTGCGCGCCCGGTGTTGGTAATGCTCAGTCATATACGGGTCTCGGCCATCTGATAGGCGGTTTCCAGGGCCACGTGCAGGCTGCCGGTATCGATCTTGCCGCTGCCCGCCAGGTCCAGGGCTGTGCCATGGTCGACGGAGGTACGGATGATCGGCAGGCCCAGTGTCACGTTGACTGCGGCGCCAAAGCCTTTGTATTTCAGCACGGGCAGCCCCTGGTCATGGTACATCGCCAGCACTGCGTCGCAGTGCTCCAGATACTTGGGGGTAAACAGAGTGTCCGCAGGCAGTGGGCCACGCAGGTCCATGCCTTCTTGGCGCAGGCGCTCTAATGTCGGTTCAATAATGTCGATTTCTTCATGGCCCAAATGACCGCCTTCACCGGCGTGCGGGTTAAGCCCGCAGACCAGGATGCGCGGCTGGGCAATGCCGAATTTCTGTTGCAGGTCGCTGTGCAGGATCCGTGTAACGCGCTCCACGCGCTCGGCGGTGATGGCGTCGGCGATATCGCGCAACGGCAGGTGCGTGGTCACCAGGGCCACGCGCAGGCCGCGTGTGGCCAGCATCATCACAACTTGGGCGGTGTGGGTCAGCTCGGCGAGGAATTCGGTGTGGCCGGAAAAGGCGATACCGGATTCGTTGATCACGCCTTTGTGCACCGGGGCGGTGATCATGCCGGCGAAGTCGCCGTCGATGCAGCCTTGACCGGCGCGCGTCAGGGTTTCCAGCACAAATGCCGCATTGGCCTTGTTCAGTTGCCCGGCAACCACCTTGGCTGCAAGCGGGGTGTCCCAAACGTACAGGCTGCCCGCAGGTGCTGGCAGGTCGGGCCAGTTGCCCGGCGCCACGTCCAGCAAAGTGACAGCCACACCCAGCTGCGCGGCCCGCTCAAGGAGCAGGTCGCGGCTGGTAATGGCAATCAGGGGGTGTGGCTGAGGGTGCGAGGCGAGCAGCAGGCACAGGTCTGGACCAATGCCGGCCGGCTCGCCGGGTGTTACCGCGAAACGCTGGGGTTTCACTGTGCTGCCTGGTCGGTGCCTGTTTGCTCGGCGCCTGGCAGCTTGATTTCTACGTAGGCTTCGTCACGGATCTGACGCAACCAGGTCTGCAGCTCTTCATCGTATTTGCGGTTACGCAACACGGTCAGTGCTTGTTGCTCGCGGGCCTGAGTGGTGTTGTCGGTGGCGCGACGGCCAAGGACTTCCAGTACATGCCAGCCATATTGGGTCTTGAACGGCTTGGACAGAACGCCTTGCGGCGTATCGGCCATCACTTGCTGGAACTCAGGCACCAAGGCTTTCGGGTCGATCCAGTTCAGGTCGCCACCGTTGAGGGCCGAACCTGGGTCTTCCGAGAAGCTCTTGGCCAGGGTGGCGAAGTCTTCACCGCCTTCGATGCGGTCGTAGATCTTCTGGGCCAGTTCCTTGGTTTGCGCCTCGGTACGGATTTCGCTTGGTTTGACCAGGATGTGACGAACATGCACTTCGTCTTTCAGCGAGGTCTCGCCGCCGCGTTTACCCAGCAACTTGAGAATGATGAAACCGCCTGGCGTGCGTGCTGGCTGGGTGATTTCACCTGGCTGCATGGCGCTCAGTTCGCGGTCAAACGGAGGTGGCAATTGCGCGGCTTTACGCCAGCCCATGTCACCGCCGTCCAGGGCGTTGTCGCTACCCGATACGGCAATCGCCGTTTGGGCAAAGTCTGCACCGGCTTTCAGGCGGTCATACACGGCCTGGGTTTTTGCGGCGGCTGCATTGAGCTGCTCGGCGTTGGCGCTGTCCGGTGTCGGGATCAGGATGTTGGCCAGGTGCAGTTCTTCAGAAAGCTGCATCTTGCCCAGGTCCGATGCCAGGAAGTTCTTCACTTCCTGCTCGGACACCTGAACTCGCTCGGCCACACGGCGCTGACGCACACGGCTGATGATCATTTCGCGGCGGATCTGGTCACGTGCGTCCTCATAGGACAAACCGTCGTGAGCCAGAGCGGCGCGGAACTGGTCAATGCTCATGTTGTTGCGCTGAGCGATGGTGCCAACAGCCTGGTTCAGCTCTTCGTCCGAGATACGGATGCCGGAACGATCGCCGATCTGCAGTTGCAGGTTTTCAACGATCAGGCGTTCCAGCACCTGTGGGTCCAGCACGCTGGTGGGCGGCACGCCGCCACCACGTTTGGCGATGGTTTGCTGAACTTCCTTGACCCGTTGGTCCAGTTGGCTCTGCATGATCACGTCGTTATCGACGATGGCCACTACCTTGTCCAGCTGTTGAACCGCAGCGTGTGCCGATACGGTTCCCAGGAACAGCGCGCCCAGCACTAGCGGGCGCAAGCAATCAGAAAGCTTGGTCTTCACGTTCACGATAACCTTCAATGCCTTTGTCGAGGAAGCTCTCTACCTTGGCGCCGGTCAGGCCGCCGAGTCCTTTGAGGACGATCTGGAAGAAGAGCCCGTGGTCACCCTTTTCGTTAAGCGGGGCGATCTGGCTGTATTCGTCGTTGGAAACCCAGTAACGGTTGATGACGCGCAGTTTCCAGCAGCAGTTGTCGTACTCGAAACCACCGAAGGCTTCCAGGGTACGGTTGCGGGCATAGTCATACTGCCAGCGGGTGATCAGGTTCCACTGAGGAATGATCGGCCACATCATCGAGAAGTCGTGTTGCTGGATTTTGTAGTAATCCTTCACGAAGTTCGCTTGGCCCGGAGTGCCGTAGTCGCCACCGAACTGCCATTTGCCGGTCAGCTGGTTGTACACAACCTGGTCGTTGCGATAGCGGTAACCGAGGTTGACAACCTTGTTGGGGTTATCTTCCGGCTGGTAGTGGAACATCGCGCTGCCGGAGCGAGGGCTGTGGCTTTCGGTGTCCCAGTTGTAATCGGCAGTGGCGCGCCAATCACGGTTGAAGCGGAACTCGTAGTCCAGCGCGATCGGCGACACATCGGTATTTGCGTCGGCGCGGTCGGAAGCCAGGATACCTGGCAGTTGAACCTGGCGATCCTTGAAGTACAGCGCCTGGCCCACGGACACGCGTTGACGCTCGAAGCCGTTCTCTTCGATCCAGCGGCTGGTCACGCCCAGGGACAGCTTGTTCTCGTCGCCGATCCGGTCGTTGCCGCTGAAGCGGTTGTCGCGGAACAGCGAGGCATAGCTGAACGAGTATTCGCTGGAGTCGAATACCGGGATATCGCTCTGGTCCTTGTTCGGGACATAGAGGTAGTAGGCACGCGGTTCCAGGGTCTGGCGATAGTCTTTGCCGAACCAGTTGGTGTTGCGGTCGAAGTACAGGCCGCTGTCTACGCTGGCGATCGGAATGGCGCGGTCTTGGGAGCTTTTGAAGGTACCGCCGGCGTATTGAGTGCCCGCTGCAACTGCTGCCGCCTGTTGCGCGACGATCTGGTCCTTACCGGTGCTGTCCAAGTCAAGATCGTACTTGGTGTAGACATACTTGAGCTTCGGCGTAATAAAACCGTAGGTCCAGTTCATCGGGTATTCGACGGCTGGAGCAACGTTCAGGCGAGTGCCGTTTGCACGGGTCAGGCCGGTTACGTATTCGTCCAGGCGTTTATCACCGATAGCAACACCGTTCGCATCGAACGGACCACCGTCCTTGTCGAAAATGGTGCCGCTTCTGAGGTCCCGGTCAAACCGGACGGCTTCAGTCTCGTAGGTAAAGTTCACGCCAGCCGGGTGGTACGGCAACATCCCGTTGAAGGTGATCTGCGGTAGCCGGTCATACGGAGTGATCTGGGAAATCGTCGCCAGTTGGTACGCCTGCAGGTTCAAACGAGCCTGGTAGCTGTCGCCGCGATAGGTCACGGAGCCCTGCTGGTTGACGAAGTCCTGGGTCTGGATGCCTTCCTGGTAGGACTTCAGGTCCTGGTAGTAGAAAGGATCGCTGATCTTGGTGTAATCGACCTGGGTCGACAGACGCGAATCCAGCCCGCCCTTATGCTGCCAGTTGAGCATGTAGCGAGTTTTTTCGTAGTCGGTCTGTTTTTTCCGCTCGTCGCTGTCGTCGTTCAGGTACGCGCCGCCGAACTGGCCTTCGCTGGATTTGGTGAGGTAGCGGAATTCGCCTTCCATCAACAAGCCGCGCTTGGTCATGTACTGCGGGTACAACGTGGCGTCGTAGTTCGGTGCCAGGTTGAAGTAGTACGGCGTAACGAGCGTGAAGCCGGTTTCGCTGCCGGTGCTGAAGCTCGGCGGCAGGAAGCCGGATTGACGACGGTCGTCGATCGGGAAATAGATATACGGGGTGTACAGGATCGGAATATTCTTGATCCGCAACGTCGCGTTGGTCGCCGTACCGAAACCGGTGGCCGGGTTCAACGTGATGTTGTTGCCTTTGAGCTGCCAGGCGTTGCTGTCCGGCTCGCAGGTGGTGTACGTACCGTCCTTGAGACGGATGATCGCGTTTTCGGCACGCTTGGCGTACAGCGCGTTACCGCGGATACGCGACTTGTGCAGCACGTATTCGGCGTTGTCGATCTGTGCGGCGCCGGTGTCGAGCTGGACCTGGGCATGGTCGCCCACGATCAGGGCGCCGTTGTCGCGCAGACGGACGTTGCCGTTCAGCTCGCCACGGTTCTCGGCCTGATACAGGCTGGCTTCCTGAGCCTCCAGCTGCATGCTGCCCTGGCGCATGACGACGTCACCGGCCAGGGTTGCCACTTGCTGTTCCTGCTCGTAACGAGAGGCCTTGGCACCGATAAAGGTCGGCGCATCGCTCTTGTTCGTCTTGTCGTTCATGCCAGGACGCATCGGCTCGATGTACGCGCCGGAGCAATAAGGACCGGTTTCGGCCAACTGGGCTGCGGTCAGCTTCTCGCGAGGCACCCAGTCCAGGTGGCTGTAGTCGGCGCTGCGCGCACGCAGGCCGCGGCCCTTGGCTTCGGTGACCAGCGCGGTCTTCGGTTCGGCCTCGGCGCTGCCGCCAGCCTCGGCTTGCGCCGTGCTGTTGGCCGAGCTGACGGCTGCGCCGTCATGCACCGGGCGTGGTGGCAACGGGGCTGCGGCCGTTTTTGGCGCGCAATCCCAGGCACCCGAAGCAGAGACTGAGCAGTCATACTGTTCCGCGGCGACCACGAATGAGGTGGCGAAAGGTTGCATGGCCAGCAGACTGCCGGTTACCAGCAACGGAAATTTTCTACGAAACGCGGGGGATTTCAATGCCATCTTATTAGTCCGGGCTTCCTGCGTGCCATCTGCCCGCGGTTTGGGCCGCACGCCTCTCGATGGTCTGAAAAAGATGCGTGATAATAAAGCATGACCCGCTTGACGGCTAGCGCCGTCGGAGACCCTTGTAATGCCCGAGCAAGATCTACGTTTACAACAGCTGAAAGTCTGGCTGGATGAGCAGTTGCCGATCCTTTTCAACGCTCAGGACTGGGGTGCCGTACCACCGGCCACATTGACCGCAGCCAGCAGCGACGCGAGTTTCAGGCGTTATTTCCGCTGGGAGGGCGGCGGTCGAACCTTCGTCGTAATGGACGCGCCACCCCCCCAGGAAAACTGCAAACCTTTCGTCGATATCGCTGATTTACTCGCGAAATCAGGAATAAATGTGCCAAAAATTTATGCAGAAGATTTGCCGCGCGGCTTTCTTTTGCTTAATGACCTGGGCAGAAAAACCTATCTGGACGTGATTGACGAGCAAAACGCCGACCCATTGTTCGCCGATGCCATCGATGCGCTACTGGCTTTTCAGCAATTGCCGATGGACACGCCGCTGCCCAGCTATGACGTCGCGTTGCTGCGCCGTGAGCTGGAACTGTTTCCGGAATGGTACGTTCGCCGGCATTTGGGTATCGAGTTTGATGCACAGCAGCAGGCTTTGTGGCAGCGCGCCAGCGATCACTTGATCGACAGCGCCCTGGCCCAGCCTAAAGTGCTGGTGCATCGCGACTATATGCCGCGCAACCTGATGATCAGCGAACCGAACCCTGGCGTGCTGGATTTCCAGGACGCGGTCTACGGCCCAGTCACCTACGACATCACCTGCCTGTTCAAGGACGCGTTCCTCAGCTGGCCGAAAGCGCGCGTACGCGAGTGGCAACGTGGCTATTGGGAACGTGCCGGGCAACTGGGCATTCCCGTGCAGGCCGATTTCGAAGAGTTCCAGCGCGCCAGTGACCTGATGGGCGTGCAGCGTCACCTCAAGGTCATCGGCATCTTCGCGCGCATCTGCCATCGCGACGGCAAGCCACGCTACCTGGCCGACGTACCGCGCTTCTTTGCTTATATAGAAGCAGTGCTGGCAGACCGCCCTGAGTTGGCCGAGCTGGGCGAACTGTTTGCCAGCCTGAGCGAACCCGTCGAGGCGGGCGTATGAAGGCCATGATCCTGGCGGCGGGCAAGGGCGAGCGGATGCGTCCGCTCACGCTGCACACGCCCAAGCCGCTGGTGCAGGCGGGTGGCAAGCGGCTGATCGAGTATCACCTTGAAGCGCTGGCCAAGGCCGGTTTCAGCGAAATCGTGATCAACCATGCCTGGCTCGGCCAGCAGATCGAAAGCTACCTGGGCGACGGTGCGCAGTTTGGCCTGCGTATTCAGTATTCGGCCGAAGGCGAACCGTTGGAAACCGGCGGCGGGATTTTCCAGGCCTTGCCGTTGCTGGGCGACGAACCGTTCCTGGTGGTCAATGGCGATATCTGGACCGACTACGACTTCACCCAGCTGCGCCGGCCGCTTCAAGGCCTGGCCCATCTGGTGATGGTCGATAACCCGGCGCATCACCCTTCAGGCGGCGATTTCTACCTGGACCAAGGGTTGCTTCATGATGCAGCGCCCGGTGCCGATAACCTGACCTTCAGTGGCATTTCAGTGCTCGACCCGCAGTTGTTCGCGGGTTGCAGTGCCGGTGCCTTCAAGCTGGCGCCGCTGTTGCGGGCGGCGATGGCCAAAGGTCTGGTAACGGGGGAACACATGGCGGGACGCTGGATTGATGTCGGCACGCTGGAGCGCCTGGCGCAGGTCGAAACCTTGCTGACTGCGGAGCAATAAGATGTTGTGGCCAGGGACACTGATTGGTGCCGGGGCTGGCTTTGCCATTGCCAGTATTCCGGGGGCCTTGTTGGGGGCATTGCTGGGGCAGGCGTTGGATCGTCGCCTGCAACTGCAAAGCTGGGCGCAGCTGCGCGAGCGCCTGGGCGGGCGCCCGGCGCTGCGCAACGATGAATTGTTGTTCGTGTTGTTGGGGCGCCTGGCCAAGAGTAATGGCCGAGTGGTGGACGGGCATATCCAACAGGCGCGCCAGGAAATGCGTTCGCTGGACATGACGGAGTCCGCCCAGCGCCGGGCAATTACTGCATTCAATCGGGGTAAATCCGGTTCCGACCGAGTGCGCACTTATCTGCGTGTGCTCAAGGCTCAGCCCCATGCCGCGGAAGGTGTGTTGCGTGCGTGTTGGCGCATGGCCTGGGCGGATGGCAAAGCGGATCACGCCGAACGCGACTTGATCGACCTGTGGGGCAAGTGGCTCGGCTGGACGCCACAACAGTTGCAGGCGCTGGCGGCCGATTACGTGCAGGAACGCAAGCCATTGGCCACTCGCGGCGGAGCCTATCAGGACGCGATGCGGATTCTGGGGGTAACGTCGACTACCGAGCCGACCGTGATCAAGCGTGCCTATCGCCGCCTGCTCAGCCGCCATCACCCGGACAAAATAGCCGGCACAGGTGCCAGCCCCGCTCAAGTGCGCGAGGCGACCGAGCGAACCCGCGAGCTGCATAACGCCTACGCGTTGATTCGCGAGCGCCGGGACTTTCGCTAGCCATCACAATCTTGAATTGATAACCCACTCCATTGTGGGCGCGGGCTTGCTCGCGAATGCGGTTTTTCAGTCTACAAATCATTGGCTGACCCACCGCATTCGCGAGCAAGCCCGCTCCCACATGGGTTCTGCGGCGTTCTGCAAGTGTGCGATTACTCAGCAGCAGCCTGCGGGCTCAACCACCCGCGAACCCGCCGGTACAACTGCTCCTGCTCAGCCGAACTGTTGCCGGGCAAGGTCTTGAGTGACACCTGCTTATAACCCTCATTCTTGCCACGCTTGGCAGCCTGGACCCGCGCCAGTGCGTTTTTGCGCTCCAGGGCACCGTCTTGGTAAAAGACATCCGCCGTCGGCACTTTCAGCGCCGGGGCCAGTTGTTGCAGGTCCGGTTGCCGGGCAGCAGGCGTCTTACCGGCCACCATTACAAACTTCTGCACCTGGGACGGTTGTTTCTCACTCAGGTAACGCGCCGCCCACCAGGCGCCCGTGCCATGGCCGAGCAGCACCACGCTGCGTGCGCTTTGGGTTTGGGCGAAGGCCACGGCGGCGTCGATGCGGTCGAAAATGCGCTTGGCGTCGGTCTTGTCCTGCTCATCGGCGCCCGGCACCACCGCCGGGTCGGTGCCTTCGGCTTCGGCGCTGGCGGCTTGCTCAATCGGTTTGGCGGCGGTGCTGCCGTCCTTGCTGCTGGTGTCGACGGCGGCTTTAGGCGATTCCATAACGCGCGGTGGCAAGGTGTCGACGTTCACGTCCGGCAGCGACAGGCTCAGCGTGCCCCAGTTGGCGTCAGGCAATTTTCGCCGCAGCGGTGCGATTGCTTGCGGCCAGTCAGCACTTTCGCCGGCGCCCGGCACAATAATCACCACGCCTTCGGGCTCGGCGCTGTTGGCCGGTTTCCACAAGGCCAGGAAGGAGTCGCTGCCGGCCTGCAGTTGTTGCTGCTCATGCTGCGGAATTTGCCGCTCAAGGGCGCTGGCTTCTTCCTGGCTGCGCTCGGGCAGCGGTTGGCGTTCAACCGGTTTTTCGGCGGCGGGCGCGGGGGCGTCGGCGGCCTGAACAGAAAAGGCGCTGGTAAATAGCAGCGACAGGCACAATGCTGGCAGTGCCGAACGGTGGATAAAGGGCATCGTTAATTCCCGGCCAGAAGTGATTCCAGCAGCCTAATGGGTTGGTCAGTATTTGTCAGTGATGTGAGACGTGGATCATGGGTTTTCGCTGTCTGCTGGTTATCGGCTGTCTGTGCTTTGCCTTGATGGCGAATGCCGCGCCTGCGCCTGCCGCACCGCAAGCGCAGCTCAATGCGCAACAGCGTGAGTGGCTGGCGCAGCACTCGCAATTGCGTGTGGGCCTGGTATTGCAGGCCCCGTACGCACAATACGATCGTCGCCTGCAGCGCTTGTCCGGGGCCAATGTGGAGTTGATGCAGTGGCTGGCCAAAGCGCTGAATATCGAGCTGACCTGGCGCAACTTCCCCAGCCAGGAGCAGTTGGAAGCCGCCGTGCGCGACGGCGAGGTGGATATCGCCCCGGGCCTGCAACAAACCCCGGCCGGCTTGCGTCTGTGGCTGTTCACCGACCCTTATATGCGCGTGCCCCAGCATATCGTCGGGATCCGCGAGGGCGGCGGTGCGGTGGAACTGGAAAAACTCGATGAGTTGTCCCGCGTGGCCGTGCGCATGCCCAGCGCGGTGGCCGATTACCTGCGCAGCACCTATCCCAACCTCAACCTGCAAGGCGTGCCCATGGAGCGCCAGGCCCTGCAATTGTTGGTGAGCCAGCAAGCGCGTTATGCCGTGGTGGATGAGGCACAGTTGAGCCGCTTGTCCGGTGAGGCCGAGTTTGCCGGGCTGGCGGTGGTCGGTGATATCGGCTTGCCGCAGTTGCTGCGCGTGGCCACCCGTCGTGAGTGGCCGGAACTGGCGAGCATCATGCAAAGCGCCTTGCGCGCGATACCCGCCCGCGACCTCGATCAACTGCACAGTCGCTGGCTGCAACCCAAATACCCACGGCTGAGCGAATCTCCGGGCTTGTGGCAAAACCTCAGCCTGCTCTTGGCGATGTTCTTGCTCGCCAGCCTGGCGGTGGTGTTTTGGCAGCGCCGTCAGCAACGCAGTCTGGAACACGGCTTGCTGGCGGCCCGCGAAGAAAGTGCCGCCCGCGCCGCCGGTGCCGAAGCATTGCGGCTGACGCAGTTCTCTATCGACCAGAGTACGGTCGGCATCCTGTGGGTCAATTGGGACAGCCATGTGCGTTACGCCAACCGTGCTGCCGAAACCATGTTGGGCTATGCCCCTGGCGCATTGATCGAGCGACCGCTGATCGAGGTCGACCCGACCTTGAACATGGACCGCTGGCTCAATGTGTGGAAACGCGCGCGTGCCAGCGAGGACGGCCCGCAAACCTTCGCCACCGATTGCGTGCGCGCCGACGGCAGCATCCTGCCGGCTGATGTGTCATTGAGTTTTCTGCGTTTTGCCGACGGCGAATACCTGGTGGTCTACCTCAACGACGTCACCGAGCGCCGCCGTTACGTGGCGGCGTTGCTGCAAAGCGAAGCACAGTTGCGCGAGCTGTCGGCTCACCTGGAAACCGTGCGCGAAGAAGAAAAGGCGCGCATCGCCCGTGAAGTGCACGATGAGCTTGGGCAGATGCTCACAGTGCTCAAGCTGGAAACCTCAATGTGCGAGTTGGCCTATGCGCAGCTGGACCCAGGCCTGAACGAGCGCCTGCACAGCATGAAGCGCCTGATCGCCCAGCTGTTCCAACTGGTCCGGGATGTGGCCACCGCACTGCGCCCGCCGATTCTCGACGCCGGCATTGGCTCGGCCATCGAGTGGCAGGCCCGTCGCTTTGAAGCCCGCACGCAAATCCCTTGCCTGGTGCAAGTCCCGGATAACCTGCCGGCCCTCAGTGATGCCAAGGCCATCGGCCTGTTCCGTATCCTGCAGGAGGCGCTGACCAATGTGATGCGCCATGCCCAGGCGCATACTGTCGAGCTGACGTTGAGCGTTGAAGGCACCGAACTGCGGTTGACCATCAGCGATGACGGCGTCGGCTTCATCGAAACCCAGGGCCGCCCGGTATCTTTTGGCGTGGTGGGTATGCGCGAGCGCGTGCTGATGATGGGCGGCCGATTAAGCCTGCACAGCGAATTGGGCGAGGGCACCACCTTGAGTGTCACGGTGCCGTTGGATGCATAACGATAAGAGGAAGCCCCTGTGATTCGCGTATTGGTAGCCGAAGACCACACCATTGTCCGTGAAGGCATCAAGCAATTGATCGGCCTGGCCAAAGACCTGTTGGTGGTCGGCGAGGCCAGCAATGGCGAACAGTTGCTGGAAACCTTGCGCCATGTGCCGTGCGAGGTGGTGTTGCTGGATATCTCGATGCCCGGCGTGAATGGCCTGGAAGCGATTGCGCGGATCCGGGCACTGAATAACCCACCGGCGATTCTGGTGCTGTCGATGCACGATGAAGCGCAAATGGCCGCCCGCGCGCTGAAGGTCGGCGCGGCGGGGTATGCGACCAAGGACAGTGACCCGGCGCTGTTGCTCACGGCGATTCGCAAGGTCGCGGCGGGCGGGCGTTATATCGACCCGGACCTGGCCGACCGCATGGTCTTTGAAGTTGGCCTTACCGATACGCGGCCCCTGCATTCGTTGTTGTCGGAGCGCGAGTTCTCGGTGTTCGAGCGTTTGGCCCAGGGCGCCAACGTCAACGATATCGCCCAGCAGTTGGCGCTGAGCAGCAAGACCATCAGCACCCACAAGGCGCGGTTGATGCAAAAACTCCATATCACCTCCCTGGCCGAGCTGGTGAAATACGCCATGGAGCACAAACTCTTATAACCCCATTGATCGTTCCCACGCTCCGCGTGGTAACGCCTCTTGTGACGCTTTGCGTCACGCTTTGGGACGCAGAGCGTCCTGGGCTGCATTCCCACGCGGAGCGTGGGAACGATCATCCTTCTGACGCTGCGCGTATCTGTTTACGACATAGGCTTTGCCGGCAGACGCTGACGATTGCCGCCGCACTGTTCTGTGCCCGCCATCGGTGTAGGGCGATCCCTACCCCAAACCTTCCATCCGGCTGATGTGATTCTCTCCTGGCCCCCGATTTTCGGGGGCTCGCGCCTGGACTACGCTTGTTCCACAGCAGTCCAAAACAAAAAGGTGCGGGTATGAGCGAGGTGGATTCAAATGATGTGCTGGTCAGCTTTCGTGGCGTGCAGAAGAGCTACGACGGCGAGAACCTGATCGTCAAAGACCTCAACCTGGAGATTCGCAAGGGCGAGTTCCTCACCCTGCTCGGGCCGTCCGGTTCGGGCAAGACCACCAGCCTGATGATGCTCGCCGGTTTCGAGACGCCGACCGCCGGGGAAATCCTGCTGGCCGGGCGCTCTATCAACAACGTGCCGCCGCACAAGCGCGACATCGGCATGGTGTTCCAGAACTACGCGTTGTTCCCGCACATGACCGTCGCCGAGAACCTGGCCTTCCCGCTGTCGGTACGCGGCTTGAGCAAGACCGACGTCAGCGAGCGGGTCAAACGTGTATTGAGCATGGTCCAGCTCGATGCCTTCGCCCAGCGTTACCCGGCGCAACTCTCCGGCGGCCAGCAGCAGCGTGTTGCGCTGGCGCGGGCGCTGGTGTTCGAACCGCAACTGGTGCTGATGGACGAACCCCTCGGCGCCCTCGACAAGCAACTGCGCGAACACATGCAGATGGAGATCAAGCACCTGCACCAGCGTCTCGGCGTGACCGTGGTGTACGTGACCCACGACCAGGGCGAAGCGCTGACCATGTCCGACCGCGTGGCCGTGTTCCACCAGGGCGAGATCCAGCAGATCGCCGCGCCACGCACCTTGTACGAAGAGCCGAAAAACACCTTTGTCGCCAACTTTATCGGCGAGAACAACCGCCTCAATGGTCGGCTGCACAGCCACACCGGCGAGCGTTGCGTGGTGGAGCTGGCGCGGGGTGAAAAGGTCGAGGCACTGGCGGTGAATGTCGGCCAGATCGGCGGCCCGGTGACTCTGTCGGTGCGCCCGGAGCGCGTCAGCCTCAATGGCTCCAGCGAATCCTGCGTCAACCGCTTCTCTGGACGGGTGGCGGAATTTATCTACCTGGGCGACCACGTGCGTGTGCGCCTGGAAGTCTGCGGCAAGGCCGATTTTTTTGTGAAACAACCGATTGCCGAGCTGGACCCGGCCCTGGCGGTCGGCGACGTGGTACCGATTGGCTGGCAAGTCGAGCACGTTCGCGCACTCGACCCACTTCTAGAGGCGAATTAATCGCCCCATGGCTTCACCAACCCTGCACGTGGAGAGAACAACAATGTTGAGATCCCTTAAATATTCCGCCCTGGTCATCGGCTTGATGGGCGCGACACAGGCCATGGCAGGCCCGGACCTGACGGTCGTGTCCTTTGGCGGCGCGAACAAGGCGGCCCAGGTCAAGGCCTTCTATGCACCATGGGAAAGCGCGGGCAACGGCAAGATCGTCGCCGGTGAGTACAACGGTGAAATGGCCAAGGTCAAAGCCATGGTCGACACCAAGAGCGTGTCCTGGGACCTGGTGGAGGTGGAGTCGCCGGAACTGTCCCGTGGCTGCGACGAAGACATGTTCGAGCCGCTTGACCCGAAACTGTTCGGCAATGGCGCCGACTACGTCAAGGGCGCGATTCAGCCCTGCGGCGTGGGCTTTTTTGTGTGGTCCACCGTGCTGGCGTACAACGCCGACAAGCTGACCACTGCACCGACCAGTTGGGCGGATTTCTGGGACACCAAGAAATTCCCGGGCAAGCGTGGCCTGCGCAAGGGCGCCAAGTACACCCTGGAATTCGCCTTGATGGCTGACGGCGTGGCGCCGAAGGACGTGTACAAAGTGCTGGCCGGTAAAGACGGCCAGGACCGTGCGTTCAAGAAGCTGGATGAACTCAAACCGTCGATCCAATGGTGGGAAGCCGGTGCACAACCGCCGCAATACCTGGCCTCGGGTGACGTGGTGATGAGCTCGGCCTACAACGGCCGCATCGCCGCCGTGCAAAAAGAAAGCAACCTGAAAGTGGTGTGGAACGGCGGCATCTACGACTTCGATGCCTGGGCCATTCCTAAAGGCCTGGCCAAGGACCGCGCCGAAGCGGCGAAGAAGTTCATCGCCTTCTCGGTGCAGCCGCAGCAGCAAAAGACCTATTCGGAAAACATCGCCTACGGCCCGGCGAATACCCAGGCCGTGCCGTTGCTGGCCAAGGATGTGCTCAAAGACATGCCGACCACGCCGGAGAACATCGCCAACCAGGTGCAGATCGACGTGAGCTTCTGGGCGGATAACGGCGAGCAGTTGGAGCAGCGCTTCAATTCCTGGGCGGCCAAGTAACCAGCAACACCGCTAATTCCCTGTGGGAACCGGTAAGTGTGGGAGCGGGCTTGCTCGCGAATGCAGTGTGACAGTCAACACATGAGGGGGCTGATCCACCGCATTCGCGAGCAAGCCCGCTCCCACACAAGCCCGTTCCCATGTGAGATCCGCGTTGTTGGGCAGAGTGCTTTCATTTTCAAGTTCCGGAGTTTGCCATGGTTATCGCCATTCCCAGCCCCACCCTCAAGCAGCGCCTGGCGCGTGCCGAGCGGCTCAATCGCTGGAAGGCCCAGGCCTTGATTGCGCCGCTGGTGCTGTTTTTGCTGCTGGTGTTCCTGGTGCCGATTGTTGCGCTGCTCTACAAAAGCGTCGGCAACCCGGAAGTGGTGGGCGGCTTGCCGCGCACCGTGGTGGCGGTCAAGACCTGGGACGGCCGTGGCTTGCCGGGCGAGCCGGTGTACCAGGCACTCAGCGAAGACCTGGGCGAAGCGCGCAAAAACCAGACCCTGGGCGACCTGTCCAAACGCTTGAACATGGAACTGGCCGGCTACCGTAGCCTGCTGACCAAAACCGCGCGGGCGCTGCCGTTTACCGACGCGCCGGCCTCTTATAAAGCAGCGCTGGAAAGCCTCGACGAACGCTGGGGCGACCCGGCGTACTGGCAAGCGATCCGGCGCAACACCAGCAGCCTCACGCCGTATTACCTGTTGGCGGCCGTCGATCACCGCATTGATGACCTCGGCGAAGTGGCTCCGGCCACGCCGGACCAGGCGATCTACCTGGACATCTTCGCCCGCACATTCTGGATGGGCCTGGTGATCACCTTCGTGTGCCTGCTGCTGGCGTATCCATTGGCCTACCTGCTGGCCAACCTGCCGGCGCGCAAAAGCAACCTGCTGATGATTCTGGTGTTGCTGCCGTTCTGGACCTCGATCCTGGTGCGGGTGGCGGCCTGGATTGTGCTGCTGCAATCCGGCGGCCTGATCAACAGCGCGTTGATGGGCATGGGCCTGATCGATAAACCCCTGGAGCTAGTGTTTAACCGTACCGGGGTCTACATCTCGATGGTGCACATCCTGTTGCCGTTCATGATTCTGCCGATCTACAGCGTGATGAAAGGCATCTCGCCCACTTACATGCGCGCGGCGATTTCCCTGGGCTGCCATCCGTTCGCGAGTTTCTGGCGTGTGTATTTCCCGCAAACCTATGCCGGTGTCGGCGCCGGTTGCCTGCTGGTGTTCATCCTGGCGATTGGTTACTACATCACCCCGGCGCTGCTCGGCAGCCCGAACGACCAGATGGTCAGCTACTTCGTGGCGTTCTACACCAACACCAGCATCAACTGGGGCATGGCCACGGCGTTGGGCGGCTTGTTGCTGCTGGCGACGGTGGTGCTGTACCTAATCTACAACCGGCTGGTAGGCGCCAGTCGCCTGCGCCTGAGCTGAGGAGAATTGGCAATGCTGAGCCCTTATATGTCACCGGTGGAACGGGTGTGGTTCTACAGCTTGCGGATCCTGTGCGGCTTGATCCTGCTGTTCCTGATCCTGCCGGTGCTGGTGATTATCCCGCTGTCGTTCAACAGCGGCAGTTTCCTCGTGTACCCGCTGCAAGGCTTTTCGCTGCACTGGTATCAGGACTTCTTCGCCTCGGCCGAATGGATGCGTGCGCTGAAGAACAGCATCATCGTCGCCCCGGCGGCCACGGTGCTGGCCATGGTGTTCGGTACCCTGGCGGCGATTGGCCTGACCCGTGGCAATTTCCCCGGCAAGGCGCTGGTGATGGCGCTGGTGATTTCGCCGATGGTGGTGCCGGTGGTGATTATTGGCGTGGCCAGTTACCTGTTCTTTGCGCCGCTGGGGTTGGGCAACAGCTTCTTCTCGCTGATCGTGGTGCACGCGGTGCTGGGCGTGCCGTTTGTGATCATCACGGTGTCGGCGACGTTGCAAGGGTTCAACCATAACCTGGTGCGCGCGGCGGCCAGCCTGGGTGCGTCGCCGCTGACGGCGTTTCGCCGGGTGACCTTGCCGTTGATCGCGCCGGGGGTAATTTCCGGGGCGCTGTTTGCCTTCTCGACCTCTTTCGATGAAGTGGTCGTGACGCTGTTTCTCGCCGGCCCTGAGCAAGCGACCCTGCCTCGGCAGATGTTCAGCGGCATCCGCGAAAACCTCAGCCCGACGATTGCCGCGGCGGCGACGTTGTTGATTGCCTTCTCGGTGCTGTTGTTGCTGACCCTTGAATGGCTGCGCGGGCGCAGCGAAAAGTTGCGCACCGCCCAGGTCTAAAGCCAAGCGGAGATCCAAATGTGGGAGCGGGCTTGCTCGCGAAGGCGGTGTGTCAGTCAATGCATTTTTATCTGACCCACTGCATTCGCGAGCAAGCCCGCTCCCACATTGGTTATGCATTGAGGCGGGAATAACCATTCAGACCCTGAATGCTAGGCAACCCAAAATACCCAGCTACTCTTGTGCCAGCCCATCATTAATAAGAGGCCGCGCACATGAGTACCTCCTCATTCAAGATCGCCCACAAACTGCTGACCGGCGCTGGCGCCATCGAACAGCTGGCCTTTGAACTCACGCGCCTGGATGTGGATAACCCGCTGATCGTCACCGACGCCGCGCTGGTCAAATCCGGCACCGTGGCGCTGGCGCTGGAACATCTGGGCGAGCGCCCCTATGAAATTTTCGACCGCGTGCTGCCCGACCCGGAAATCGCCATCGTCGAAGACTGCATGCGCGCCTACCGCGAAGGCGGGCATGACGGCCTGATTGGCCTCGGTGGCGGCAGCGCCATCGACATTGCCAAGAGCGTCGCCGCTTATGCCGGTTACCACGGCGAACTGGCGGACTTGTTCGGCGTCGACCAGGTGCCACGCAAAGGCCCGCCGTTGATCGCCATCCCGACCACGGCCGGCACCGGCTCGGAGGTGACCAATGTGGCGATCCTCTCAGACAAGGTCGCCCAACTGAAGAAGGGCATCGTCAGCGATTACTTGCTGCCGGACGTCGCGCTGATCAGCCCGCAAATGACCCTCACATGCCCGCGCAGCGTTACCGCCGCCAGTGGCGTTGACGCGTTGGTGCATGCCATCGAATCCTACCTGTCGCTGAATGCCTCGCCGATCACCGACGCCCTGGCGATTGGCGCGATCAAGCTGATCGCCAGGGCGCTGCCCAAGGCCTACGCCAACCCGGCCAACCTGCAGGCCCGCGACGACATGGCCACCGCCAGCCTGATGGCCGGCATGGCCTTCGGCAATGCCGGGGTGGGCGCGGTGCACGCCTTGGCGTACCCGCTGGGCGGGCGTTTCAATATCGCCCATGGCGTGAGCAATGCGCTGTTGCTGCCCTACGTGATGCACTGGAACAAGCTGGCCTGCGTCGAACGCATGCAGGACATTGCCCAGGCCATGGGCGTGAATGTCACGGGGTTGAGTGTCAACGACGCCGCCGACCAGGCCGTTGAGGCGATGACGCGACTGTGTGCCGCAGTCGAGATCCCGGCAGGCCTGCGCAGCTTCGGGGTGCCCGAGGACGCAATCCCGGCCATGGCCACGGAAGCGGCGGGCATTGAGCGCCTGATGCGCAACAATCCGCGCAAGCTCAGTGCGGCGGATATCGAGAAAATCTACCGGGCTGCGTATTAACCGTTGAGTTAGGTCACGGTGCGCGCAGCAAAGCATGAGGTATACAATGCGCGCCATCGTGATTTAGCTCAAAAAAGGTGCGTCATGCAGCCCTTCGTTATCGCTCCATCGATTCTCTCCGCCGACTTCGCCCGCCTGGGTGAGGAAGTGGACAAGGTATTGGCCGCCGGTGCCGACTTCGTGCACTTCGATGTCATGGACAACCACTACGTGCCCAACCTGACCATCGGCCCGATGGTCTGCGCGGCGCTGCGCAAGTACGGCATCACGGCGCCGATCGATGCGCACCTGATGGTCAGCCCGGTGGACCGTATTGTCGGTGACTTCATTGAGGCCGGCGCGACCTACATCACCTTCCACCCGGAAGCCACGCTGCACGTCGACCGCACCCTGCAACTGATCCGCGAAGGCGGCTGCAAGGCGGGCCTGGTGTTCAACCCGGCCACGCCGTTGAGCGTACTCGAGTACGTGATGGACAAGGTCGACATGGTCTTGCTGATGAGCGTCAACCCAGGCTTCGGCGGGCAGAAGTTCATCCCCGGCACCCTGAACAAGCTGCGTGAAGCCCGTGCACTGATCGATGCGTCCGGGCGGGATATCCGTCTGGAAATCGACGGTGGCGTCAACGTCAACAATATCCGTGAAATCGCTGCCGCTGGCGCTGACACCTTCGTGGCCGGTTCGGCGATCTTCAACGCCCCGGACTACCAGGCAGTCATCGACAAGATGCGTGCCGAACTGGCGCTGGCGCGTCCATGAGCGGCTTTGAGCAGCTGTTCCCCGGCAAACTGCCACGGCTGGTGATGTTCGATCTGGACGGTACGTTGATCGATTCGGTGCCCGACCTGGCAGCAGCGGTGGACCAGATGCTGCTCAAGCTGGGGCGCAAGCCGGCGGGGATCGAGTCGGTGCGCATGTGGGTCGGCAACGGTGTGCAGATGCTGGTGCGCCGTGCCTTGGCCAACAATATTGATGCCGAAGGTGTCGATGAAGTGGAAGCCGAACACGCCCTGGAACTGTTCAACGCCGCCTATGAAGACGGCCACGAACTGACCGTGGTTTACCCCGGTGTGCGTGACACGCTCAAGTGGCTGCACAAGCAGGGCGTGGAAATGGCCCTGATCACCAACAAGCCGGAGCGCTTCGTCGCGCCGCTGCTGGATCAGATGAAGATCGGCCGTTATTTCCGCTGGATCATCGGCGGCGATACCTTGCCGCAGAAAAAGCCCGACCCGGCAGCGCTGTTCTTTGTGATGAAGATGGCCAATATCCCGGCCTCGCAGTCGTTGTTTGTCGGTGATTCGCGCAGTGATGTGCTGGCCGCCAAAGCCGCCGGTGTGCAGTGCGTGGCCTTGAGCTACGGCTATAACCATGGCCGGCCGATTGCCGAAGAGTCGCCGGCGCTGGTGATTGATGACCTGCGCTTGCTAATCCCCGGTTGCTTGGGAGCGGGCGCTGAGATAACGTTGCCCGACATCGAACCAACCCCTTCTGGAAACGCCATCGTGGTGGTCACTCGCAAACTCTGGATGAAAGTCATCAAGGCCCTGGCCCGCTGGCGTTGGCGCGCCTGACTGAACCTGGCCGCGCTGCGGCACGTTTGCACACCTGACCGTTTGACCCTCAAGCCACGAGGCACCTCATGATCCGCGAAGAATTCCTGCGTTTGGCCGCTGCCGGCTATAACCGTATCCCCTTGGCCTGCGAAACCCTGGCCGACTTCGATACGCCGCTGTCGATCTACCTGAAACTGGCTGACGAGCCCAACTCCTACCTGCTGGAATCGGTGCAGGGCGGCGAGAAGTGGGGCCGTTACTCGATCATCGGCCTGCCGTGCCGCACCGTGCTGCGCGTGCACGACCATCACGTGAGCATCACGCTGGATGGCGTCGAGATCGAAAGCCATGACGTTGAAGACCCGCTGGCCTTCGTCGAAGCCTTCAAGGCGCGCTACAACGTGCCGACCATCGCTGGCTTGCCGCGCTTCAACGGCGGCCTGGTGGGCTACTTCGGCTACGACTGCGTGCGCTACGTGGAAAAGCGCCTGGGCAAATGCCCGAACCCGGACCCGCTGGGCGTGCCGGACATTCTGCTGATGGTCTCCGACGCGGTGGTGGTGTTCGACAACCTCGCCGGCAAAATGCACGCGATTGTGCTGGCGGACCCTTCCCAGGCCGACGCCTTCGAGCAAGGCCAGGCCAGCCTGGAAGCGCTGCTGGAAAAACTGCGCCAGCCGATCACCCCGCGCCGTGGCCTGGACCTCAGCCGGCCGCCGGCCGCCGACCCGGTGTTCCGCTCCAGCTTTACCCAGGATGACTACGAGCGCGCGGTCGATACGATCAAGGAATACATCCTCGCCGGTGACTGCATGCAGGTGGTGCCGTCGCAACGCATGTCCATCGACTTCAAGGCTGCGCCGATTGACCTGTACCGCGCGCTGCGTTGCTTCAACCCGACGCCGTACATGTACTTCTTCAACTTCGGCGACTTCCACGTGGTGGGCAGCTCGCCGGAAGTGCTGGTGCGCGTTGAAGATAACCTGATCACCGTGCGCCCGATCGCCGGGACGCGCCCACGCGGTGCGACTGAAGAGGCCGACCTGGCGCTGGAAGAAGACCTGCTGAGCGACGACAAGGAAATCGCCGAGCACTTGATGCTCATCGACCTGGGCCGCAACGACACCGGGCGCGTCTCGGAGATCGGTTCGGTGAAGCTCACCGAGAAGATGGTCATCGAGCGGTATTCCAACGTGATGCACATTGTGTCCAACGTCACTGGTGAGCTGAAAGAAGGGCTGACCGCGATGGACGCGCTGCGCGCAATTCTGCCGGCAGGCACCTTGTCGGGCGCGCCGAAGATTCGCGCGATGGAAATCATCGACGAACTGGAGCCGGTCAAGCGTGGTGTGTACGGCGGCGCCGTGGGCTATTTTGCCTGGAACGGCAACATGGACACCGCGATTGCGATCCGCACGGCGGTGATCAAGGACGGCGAGCTGCATGTGCAGGCGGGCGGCGGGATTGTGGCTGACTCGGTGCCGGCGCTTGAGTGGGAAGAAACCCTGAACAAGCGCCGTGCGATGTTCCGGGCGGTGGCGTTGGCGGAGCAGACCCCGCAAGTCTGAGATCAGATGTAGATCAAAAATGTGGGAGCGGGCTTGCTCGCGAATGCAGTGGATCAGTCAAAACATCTGTGACTGACACTCCGCATTCGCGAGCAAGCCCGCTCCCACATTTGTTTTGTGTAGGTTTCAAGACTCCATCAGAAATCCAGGCTCACCCCGACACTCACCCCTTGCTGGGTCAAATTGTCATCCTTCCTCACGTTATACGCCGCCCGTAACGCCAGCTCCTGAGTCAGCTTATGGCTGACACCCACACTCAAACGGTCCGAATTGCTGCGTGGCGTGTAGCCGTCCAGCTTGAAGTCGATGCCTTGCACGCTGTTGAGTGACATCTTCACCTTTTGAGTGTCGTTTTCGAACTCATGCTCGTGGGCCACTTCGCCAAACACCTGGGTTTGCGGCGTGACCCGGTAGCTGCCCTGCAGGCCGACGCCGAGGCGCTTGGAGTCGCGTTGTTGATCGTCAAAGGTCAGTGCGGTAGAGCGGTTGTCTTTTTCCGAATAGCCGTCCACTTCGACCCGCGCATAGTCGGCGCTGATGAACGGCGACAGGTGCCAGTCGCTGCCGGCTCCGGCGATGTCATAGCCCAACCGGCCGCTCAAGGCCCAGAGCCAGCCGTCGGTGTCGCCTTTTTCCGAGCCTTCGCTCACGCCCAGGGCGAACTTGCGCTTGAGGCTGTCGAAGTCCAGCTTGCCGCCGGTCAGCGCGGCATCGGCCCACCAGTGATTTTGCTGATACTGCGCGAACGCGGTGCCCATGTAGCTGTTGAGCTTGTAGTCCGAATCGCTGGCGCCGGCTTCAAGCGTCTGCCGATACAGGCCGGCTGCTACGCCGACGCGCCAGTTTTCGTCGAGCCGGTAACTGCCGCCGATATTCAGGTTGTAGCCACTGCCGTCACCGCTGGCTGAGCTGCTTTGGTCATCGAAATCCAGGTGCTGGCCGCCACCCGCGACAATTGCGCGCCATTGACCAACCGCTTGCCAGTTACCGTTGTCCGCCTGCCATTGGTTGCGCAGCTCATCCTGGTGGGCGCGCAACGTGCCTTGGGCCATTTCCGGCAGCAGCGTCAGTTCCCAGGGCGCCGCGAGCAGTGAATAGGCGTAGTCGGCGATCAAGCGTTGCCCGGCGATGGTGGGGTGGACCGAGTCGTTGTAGATCAGCTTGGTCGGGTCCGGGTTGGTGCCGCCAATGCCGTAGACCGGGTTGGCGGTGCAGCTGTTACCGCTGAAACAGGTGCCGGTGAGGTTCTGTCCGGTTGCCAGGCCAAAGCGCGCAGGGTCGGCGAAGGTTTCCTTCAAGAGCAGCGGAATATTCAGCGGGATGATCTGCGCGTCGATCTGCGACAGGCGCTGCACCAGTGACTGGTTGAAAATGTTGCTCAGGGCCGAACTCGACGCCTGCAGCGGTGTGCCGTTAATGGCGGGCGTCAGGCCGAGGTCGGGCAGCATCCACACCATGATGTAGCGCGCGCCGGCTTGTTGCAGGGCTTGGGCGCTGTCCGCCAGGCGCCCACCGGCCGCAACCGCTTGGCCTGGGCTGAGGACGCGGCCCTGCAGGAAGTCATTGCCGCCACCCGAAAGGAAGTACAGCGCATTGGGGTCGGCCCGCCCGCCGTTGGCCGGGAGATAACCCTGGCGACTGCGCAGCACCGTGCCGCCACCCGGGTTGCCGGGCGGAATCGCCGCGTCGGAGACCGAGGTGATGGAGTCGAGGATGTTGTCGGTGCGGTAACCGCCGACCGCCCAGTTGTTGCCGTCGGGCAAACCCTGGGCCGCACGCACCGGCGAGGTGGAGGCATTCAGGTCGTTGGGCGCGACGCCCAGCTTGGCGCCCAGCAGGGTTGATGAAACCAGGCCATAGTCGCCCTGGAACGTCGGCCCGGTGCGGTTGGTAAAGCGCAGCGTCGCCCCGGACGAGCCATCGGGAAACGTGCCGGCGTCGGCCAGGCTGTCGCCAAACACGATCATGGTTGAGTAAGGCGACGGCGCCGCCAGTGCCTGAGCACAGGCCAATGACAGGAGGCAGCCGGCCAGGGGCGCGAAAAACGGTGGTCTGAGCATGCAAAAGTCCATTTAGTTGTTTTTGTGTCGGAAGCGAAACATTAGCAATGTAGTGAGGGTTTTCTGCGAAGAAAACAGTTTTTTCCCACAAAGGCTCTGTCGTGGCCCCCGTATTTGCTGCTCCATATTGCACCGCTGGCGAGGCTACGTTACTGTGCCTGAACGTATGAACGAGACCCTCCCCGTGTTGATCATCAGCAAACTCTTGATGCGAGTAGTCAAGGCACACGCCCGTTGGCGTTGGCGCGCCTGACATTTTTCTCTGCCGGCCCGGCCGGACCTGTACCGATTTGCCTTCTTCACCCGTTGTTTGACGCCCCTTGCCGGCTAACCCTGGCAACCGGAACGTGCGTCTGGCAGCGGGTCACTCTCTTGGAAGGCAGTCATTTGAAATCAGTGAATTCAAGAGGTTTGAACCCACATGTTGCTGATGATTGATAACTACGACTCCTTTACCTACAACGTTGTGCAGTACCTGGGCGAGCTTGGTGCCGAGGTCAAGGTGGTGCGCAACGATGAACTGACAGTCGCCGAAATCGCCGCCCTGAACCCGGAGCGCATCGTGGTTTCGCCGGGCCCTTGCACGCCAACTGAAGCCGGTGTGTCCCTGGAAGCGATCAAGTATTTCGCCGGCAAGCTGCCGATCCTGGGCGTTTGCCTGGGCCACCAGTCCATTGGCCAGGCCTTCGGCGGTGATGTGGTGCGTGCGCGCCAAGTGATGCATGGCAAGACCAGCCCGGTGTTCCATAAAGACCTCGGGGTGTTCCACGGCCTGAACCTGCCGGTGACGGTCACCCGCTACCACTCGCTGGTGGTCAAGCGTGAAACCCTGCCCGAGTGCCTGGAACTGACCGCCTGGACCCAGCTTGAAGACGGCTCGGTCGATGAGATCATGGGCCTTCGCCACAAGACACTGAATATCGAAGGGGTGCAATTTCACCCTGAGTCGATCCTGACCGAGCAGGGCTACGAGCTGTTCGCTAACTTTCTCAAGCAGAGCGGCGGCACGCGCTAAGGACTTTCCATGGATATCAAGACTGCCCTGAGCCGTATCGTCGGCCACCTGGACCTGAGCACCGCTGAAATGAGCGATGTGATGCGCGAGATCATGACCGGCCAATGCAGCGACGCGCAGATCGGCGCGTTCATGATGGCCATGCGCATGAAGAGCGAAAGCATCGACGAAATCGTCGGCGCCGTGTCGGTGATGCGTGAGCTGGCCGATAAAGTCGAACTCAAGACCCTCGACGGCGTGGTCGACGTGGTCGGCACCGGCGGTGACGGTGCAAATATTTTCAACGTGTCGACGGCTTCCTCCTTCGTGGTCGCGGCGGCTGGCTGCACCGTGGCCAAGCACGGTAACCGTGCGGTTTCCGGCAAAAGCGGCAGCGCCGACTTGCTGGAGGCGGCCGGTATCTACCTGAACCTGACGCCGGTACAAGTGGCGCGCTGCATCGACAGCGTCGGCATTGGTTTCATGTTTGCCCAATCCCACCACGGCGCGATGAAACACGCTGCCGGCCCGCGCAAGGACCTGGGCCTGCGCACCCTGTTCAACATGCTCGGCCCGCTTACGAATCCGGCCGGCGTGAAACATCAGGTAGTCGGCGTGTTCAGCCAGGCGCTGTGCCGCCCGTTGGCCGAAGTGTTGCAACGCCTGGGCAGCAAACACGTGCTGGTGGTGCATTCCAAAGACGGCCTGGACGAATTCAGCCTGGCGGCGCCGACCTTTGTGGCGGAGCTGAAGAATGACCAGGTCACTGAGTATTGGGTCGAACCCGAAGACCTCGGCATGAAAAGCCAGAGTTTGCACGGGCTGTCGGTGGAAAGCCCGGCAGCCTCACTGGAACTGATCCGTGATGCCTTGGGGCGTCGCAAAACGGAAAACGGCCAGAAAGCGGCAGAAATGATTGTTCTGAATGCTGGCGCTGCACTTTACGCGGCGGACCACGCCTATAGTCTTAAAGAAGGTGTCGCCTTGGCCCACGATGCATTGCACACCGGTCTGGCTCGCGAAAAGCTCGAAGAGCTGGGAGCATTCACCGCTGTATTCAAGATGGAGAATGAAGCATGAGTGTGCCGACCGTTCTGGAAAAGATCCTGGCCCGCAAGGCTGAAGAAGTTGCTGAGCGCCGCGCGCGCGTCAGCCTGGCCGAGCTGGAAGCCCAAGCGAAGGCCGCCGATGCGCCGCGTGGTTTTGCCAAGGCCCTGATCGCTCAGGCCAAGCTCAAGCACCCGGCCGTGATCGCCGAGGTCAAGAAAGCCTCGCCGAGCAAAGGCGTGATCCGCGAGCACTTTGTGCCCGCCGAGATTGCAGCCAGCTATGAGAAGGGCGGCGCAACCTGCCTGTCGGTGCTGACTGATATCGACTACTTCCAGGGATCCGACCTGTTCCTGCAACAGGCCCGCGCCGCGTGCAAGTTGCCGGTGATCCGCAAGGATTTCATGGTCGACCCGTATCAAATCGTTGAAGCCCGTGCCCTGGGCGCTGACTGTGTGCTGCTGATCGTCTCCGCACTGGATGACGTGAAGATGGCTGAGCTGGCGGCCGTGGCCAAAAGCGTCGGCCTGGATGTGTTGGTGGAAGTCCACGACGGCGACGAGCTGGAGCGTGCACTGAAAACCCTCGACACACCGCTGGTGGGCGTCAATAACCGTAACCTGCACACCTTCGAAGTCAGCCTGGAAAACACCCTCGACCTGTTGCCGCGTATTCCGCGCGACCGTCTGGTGATTACCGAGAGTGGCATCGTCAACCGCGCCGACGTGGAGCTGATGGAAATCAGCGGGGTGTACTCGTTCCTGGTTGGCGAGACCTTTATGCGCGCCGAGAACCCAGGGGCGGAACTGCAGCGCTTGTTCTTCCCAGAGCGTGGTGTGGCGGTCAGCGGCTCCACATTAGACTGATTTGGAATATGGTCAAAAAATGTGGGAGCGGGCTTGCTCGCGAATGCGGAGTGTCAGTCGATACATGTGCTCGCTGATCCACCGCATTCGCGAGCAAGCCCGCTCCCACATTTAGAATGGGTTTTTGCAGTGAGGATGGCGCAATGATCAAGCCAGTCGCGATGACCGTCGAAGCAGGCCTCGCTGCCGAGCAAGACCTGCTGGCCGCCGTTTGCGCGGGTGAGCAGGAATTCGGGCTACTGTTCTGGCAGCCCAGCGATCAAGCACTGGTCATGCCGCGCCGATTAAGCCGCTTACCCGCCTTTGACGCCGCCAGCCAGGTATCAGCCGATGCCGGTTGGCCGGTGTTGCTGCGCGAAACCGGCGGAGAGCCGGTGCCGCAGTCTGCCGCGACCGTCAATATCGCCCTGGTGTACGCGCCGCCGCGCAGCGAAGGCGATCAAGGCCGCATCGAAACCGGTTACCAGCGTTTGTGCCAGCCAATCTGCGACTTGCTGATCGAGTTGGGCGGCGATGCGTCCGTCGGTGAAATCGACGGTGCGTTCTGCGACGGTCGCTACAACGTCAACCTCAATGGCCGCAAGATGGTCGGCACCGCCCAGCGTTGGCGGCAGAGCGGTGGCCGTCCGGTGGGGTTGGTGCACGGTGCGTTGTTGCTGGATAACGATCGCGAGGCATTGATTGCAGCGGTCAACCGTTTTAATGAAGCCTGTGGCCTCGACCAGCGAGTACGTGCCGATAGCCATATCGCGCTGCACGAAGCGTTTCCCGCGCCGGATGCGATCAGCCGGCTGGATGTCTTGTACCGTCAAATGCTGGCCGGCTTCCTGCCGGGTTAACGCGTACCGAACACCACCATTGTTTTGCCTTTGACGTGCACCAGGTTGCGTTCTTCCAGGTCCTTCAGCACGCGTCCGACCATTTCCCGTGAGCAGCCGACAATGCGCCCGATTTCCTGGCGCGTGACTTTGATCTGCATGCCATCCGGGTGAGTCATGGCGTCAGGCTGTTTGCACAGCTCCAGCAGGCAACGGGCCACGCGGCCGGTGACGTCGAAGAACGCCAGGTCGCCGACTTTGCGTGTGGTGTCGCGCAGGCGCTGGGCAATCTGACCGCTCAGGGCGTAGAGGATGTCGGGATCGTGCTGGGCCAGTTCGCGAAACTTCGCGTAACTGATTTCGGCAACTTCACACTCGACCTTGGCGCGCACCCAGGCGCTGCGCTCCTGCTCTTTGCCCGCTTGTTCGAACAGCCCCAATTCGCCGAAGAAATCGCCAGTATTGAGGTAGGCGATGATCATCTCGCGGCCGTCTTCGTCCTCAATCAGGATGGTGACCGAGCCCTTGATAATGAAAAACAGTGTTTCGGAACGTTCGCCCGCGCAGATGATGTTGTGCTTGGCCGGGTGACGTCGGCGCTGGCAGTGCATCAACAGCTTGTCGAGATTCTTGATCTTGGGTGTGGGAGTAAGAGCAACCATGGTTGTATCCCGGAAAGACTGCACGGTGTGGTTGGATTTATTTTTTTATCCAGCGGTGTCGGCATTGATACACGCTGTACAAAGGATGGCAATGCGCCATTGAATTGGCGCCAGCTTACCAGACACATTCTGCCTCGATTGGGGAATTTTCCGACCAGACGCGGTCATTGATCGATTTCATGCGGGGGCGCTGCTGTTTCAGGGGCCTGTGCTAAGCTGGCGACCCTTTTTTAGCAGTGGAGTCTGGGCGATGAAGGCACGCATCCAATGGGCGGGCGAGGCCATGTTCCTCGGTGAGTCGGGCAGCGGCCATGTTGTGGTCATGGATGGCCCGCCGGAAGCCGGTGGCCGAAACCTGGGCGTACGCCCGATGGAAATGCTCCTGCTGGGTGTCGGCGGTTGCAGCAATTTCGACGTGGTCAGCATCCTGAAGAAATCCCGTCAGGCCGTGGAAAGCTGCGAAGCCTTCCTGGAAGCCGAGCGCGCCACTGAAGACCCCAAGGTGTTCACCAAGATCCATATGCATTTCGTGGTGAAGGGCCGGGCGCTGAAGGAAGCCCAGGTCAAGCGGGCCATCGAGCTGTCGGCTGAGAAGTATTGCTCGGCGTCGATCATGCTCGGCGCGGCCGGCGTGGCCATCACCCATGATTACGAAATCATCGAGTTGGGTTGATCGCCAATCGGCAAAAAAGAAGGGCGCCTTGATGGCGCCCTTTTTTGTGGCTCAGATTTGATGCACTTATATTCGATAGGTGCTTTTGGTCATGACCTTGGCCAACAGGCTCATGCCAAACCTGACCGGCGCCGGGAAGCGGAAGCCGCCGGCGTCCAGCGCGCTGTCTGCGTGATGTTCTTCATCAATGCGCATCTGCTCGAGAATGGCGCGAGACTTTTCGTCTTCGGCCGGCAGTTGCTCGAGGTGCTCATCCAGATGCTTGCACACCTGATGTTCCGTCGCTGCGACAAACCCGAGGCTGACCTTGTCGCTGATCAAGCCGGCAGCGGCGCCGATGCCAAACGACAAACCGTAAAACAATGGGTTCAGCACGCTGGGGTGGCTGCCCAACTGACGAATGCGTTGCTCGCACCAGGCCAGGTGGTCGATTTCTTCTTCGGCCGCATGTTCCATCGCCGCGCGCACTTGCGGCAGCTTGGCGGTCAGCGCCTGGCCCTGGTACAGCGCCTGGGCACAGACTTCACCGGTATGGTTGATGCGCATCAGGCCGGCGACGTGGCGGGTGTCGGTCTCGCTCATTTGCGCATCCGGCTGCACGATGGCAGGCGATGGGCGGTACGGTTGGCCGCTGAACGGCAACAGTGTGCGCATGGCCATGTCGGCTTGCAGCAACAGACGGTCAATCGGCGAGTAGTGACGTTGGGTAGTCATGCTGACCTCCGGGAGGAATCTCGGCGGCCAGTTTACCGCAAGAGAGGGTGATGCGTTTGCGCTGAGTCAATTTGCCCTTGTGGCGAGGGAGCTTGCTCATGTCCGACGGCGAAGCCGTCGCAAGCTCCCACGAAGACTCAGCCCGGTGGCCAGTTCATCTGGCGTTGACCCAGCACATGCATATGGATGTGGTAGACGGTCTGTCCACCTTCTTCATTGCAGTTCATCACCACGCGGAAACCCTTCTCGCAGCCGAGCTCCACTGCCAGCCGCTGGGCGGTGAACAGAATATGGCCAGCCAGGGTTTTGTCTTCTTCGGCGAGGTCATTGAGGGTGCGAATGGGCTTTTTCGGGATAACCAGAAAATGCACCGGCGCCTGCGGGGCGATATCGTGGAAGGCGAGGACTTGGTCATCTTCATAGATGATCTTCGCCGGTATTTCCCGGTTGATGATCTTGGTGAACAGAGTATCCACAGCTGTTTCTCCATGGTGAAAGTGCAGGGGAGTGTAGCCGGGCGGTCAGCGTGGGCAATAGGCCTTGTTGATCGCGCCGGCAATCTTGCGCGTCAGCCAGCGTGGGCTGAAACGTGGGCTGAATGCCAGCCAGCGGTTACGTCGCCCTGGAATGATGATGGCTTTGTTTTTTTCCAGCGCCCGAACGGTGTAGAGCGCGACTTCTTCCGGGCTCATCAGTTGCTGGCTTCGGTCGAGTTTGGCCGTGTCCATTTGCGCAGTGCCAAAGAACGCCGTGCGCGTAGGGCCAGGGCAAAGCACCGAGACCTTGATGCCGCAAGTCTTCAGCTCTTCACGCAGGCCTTCGGAGAAGTGCAGCACATACGCCTTGCTGGCGTAGTAGCTGCTCATCCACGGGCCCGGTTGAAAGGCTGCGACCGAGGCAACGTTGAGAATCTGGCCTCCGCCGTGCAGCGCCATGGCATTGCCGAGGGCGTGACACATGCGGGTCAGGGCCAGGATGTTGACCTCAATCAGGTCTTGTTCGGTCATCCAGTCCTGGGCCAGGAACGGCCCGCTGGTGCCGATGCCGGCGCAGTTGACCAGCAGATCGATCTGCCGCTCGCCTTCTTCAAGCTCCAGCAGGAACCCGGACAAACGCAAGGGTTCGCCCAGGTCGCAGGCCCGAAACAGCACCTCGACGCCGAAGCGTTGAGTCAATTCGAGTGCAATGCTTTCCAACTGATCACGCTGGCGGGCCACCAGAATCAAGCTGCGGCCGCGACGGGCCAGTGCTTCGGCCAAGGCCAGGCCAATGCCGCTGGAGGCACCGGTGATCAGAGCGTAACGGGTCATGCCTTTCTCCATCGCAACGCCGCCGGGCCTGTGACAGAGGCATCACAGGCGGCGGGCGTTTCTTCACTGTTCTGGAGAGTCTACAGGTTCGGCCGTGTCGTCAGCACTTTGCGCGCCTTCTTCTTCATCAACGATCACGCTTTGATCGGCGTCGTCATCGGCGTTGATGGAGCTGCTTTCGTAGCTGCTGTCCATGTTGGCTTCGAGCTGATTCAGGTAGCCGTTCATGCCCAGCGTGACCAGGATGGCGAGCATCACCGGAATGAATGCCAGCCACAACGTAGCCAGTACTTTTACCGCCGTGGAGTTACGCGGTGGCGGAGGGCCGTACTGGTTGGCGCCGGTATTGCCCGGCAATACCATCAGCAAGAGTGGGAAAATACTGTTTACGAACGGCACCAGGTTCAGGAAGTACAGCCAGCCGGACCACCCGAGGTCGTGCAGACGCTGCACACCGATTTGCACGCTGACCCAGACGATCGCCACAAACAACGCAAAACCCAGCAGCGAACCGAGAATGATGCCTGCCGTCGGCGAAGCGGTTGCCACGGCGAAGCCAGCGGTGGAAATGATGCCCCCGGCCACGAGCATGGCGATGGTCAACACCAGCGTCCAGGCGAGGTAACGCAGACGGCCGATGCGCCCGTGGATGGTGAAAACCTTGAGCGTCGAGAATTCGCCAGTGTGGTCACCCACAGCCGCACGCGGCGGCGCATAGGGCGAAGCGGCGGGGCGCGAGAAGTCGGCGCTGCCTGAATCCGTCTCGTGCGCTTCAGCCAGGCTGAATGCCACAGGCTGCTCAGGCTCAATGCGTGCGTCGAGCCCGGCGTTTTTCAGTGCGGTGAGGTAAGTGTCGGCATCGGAGCGCGACAGGTCACGCTTGAGCGCAACCGGGCGGCCGGTGAAGAGTTTTTCGATAGCCTCTACGTCGCTCTTGAACAGCTCGGCGAGGTTCAGTTTGGCGGTGGTGCTTTCGACACCCGGGAGCAAGGCTCCGTCAAACACAATCTTGAAACGGTTGTCGCTCATGCGGGCATCCTTGTCACTTGATCAGGAAGGGGAGTGCAGGTCGGCTTTTATCAGCAGACCCGGCGATTGTCAGCGTGGCCATTGTAACTGGGTGGCCTGCTCGCGCGCCTTGCGATATTCGGCATCCAGGCGTGCAATCAGTTCATCGACGCCTGGCAAGTCATCAATCTCACCGACGCCTTGACCGGCTGACCATACAGTCTTCCAGGCCTTGGCCTCGTCGCTCAACGGTTTGAGCTTGGAGCCGAAGTTCACCTCACCTTTGCCCTGCAGGGCAGCGAGGTCGAAACCGGCGTTTTCCAGGCTCTGGCGCATAAAGCTGGCGGGTACGCCGGAGACTGCGGGAGTGTGCACGATGTCGGCGGCGCGCGATGTGAGCAGCATCTCTTTATAGGCATCCGGGGCGTGGCTTTCGGTGGTGCCGATAAAGCGCGTCCCGAAATAGGCGAGGTCTGCGCCCAGCAACTGGGCGGCGAGGACTTCGTGCCCATGGTTGAGGCAGCCGGCCAACAGCAGGGTTTTGTCGAAGAACTGGCGAATCTCGGCGATCAGCGCGAACGGGCTCCAGGTGCCGGCATGGCCACCGGCGCCTGCAGCCACGGCGATCAGGCCATCGACGCCGGCTTCTGCCGCTTTTTCGGCATGGCGCCGCGTGGTGACATCGTGAAACACCAGGCCGCCGTAACTGTGCACGGCATCCACCAGTTCCTTCACCGCGCCCAGGCTGGTAATGACGATCGGCACTTTGTGTTCCACGCAGATCGCCAGGTCAGCTTCCAGGCGCGGGTTGCTGTTATGCACGATCAGGTTCACGGCATACGGCGCGGGGTTGTCCAGTTGCGCCAGGCCCACTTCGATTTCTTCCAGCCAGGCCTTGAAACCACTGCTTTCGCGCTGGTTGAGGGCCGGGAAACTCCCGACTACGCCATTGCGGCAGCAGGCCAGGACCAGTTGCGGATTGGAAATCAGGAACATCGGCGCCACCACGACGGGCAGGCGCAGACGTTGTTCAAGAGAAGCGGGCAGCGACATTGGAGGTACCCCGTGTAATTGAAGTTAGAACGGTTTGACCACGACCAAAATTACGATAGCCAGCAATATCAGAACCGGCACTTCATTGAACCAGCGATAAAAGACATGGCTGCGGGTGTTTTCGCCACGGGCAAAGCGTTTTACCTGTGCGCCGCACATATGGTGGTAGCCGATCAGCAGCACGACCAGGGTCAGCTTGGCATGGATCCATGCGCCGGATTGAAAGATGGCAGGGTTGAGGTAGATCAGCCAGCCGCCGAAGATCAGGCTGGCGATCATCGCCGGGCCCATGATGCCGCGGTAGAGCTTGCGTTCCATGACGCTGAAGCGTTCTTTGCTGACGGTGTCCTCGCTTTGCGCATGGTAGACGAACAGGCGTGGCAGGTAGAACAGCCCGGCAAACCAGCAGACGATGCTGACAATGTGGAAGGCTTTGATCCATAGATAGAGCATTTCTAGTTATTCCCAGGTTCACGGTAACTGAAGATAGTAGTGGCTCATGCGCCCGTACGTCACGTTGACGGTTGTCGCAGGACGATACGGCCCCTATTATCGACGGCTTTCCAGTGGGTTCGTTGAGGGCAGGTTTATGGTCAAGGTCGGTATCGTCGGCGGCACGGGTTACACCGGTGTCGAATTGCTGCGTCTGTTGGCTCAGCATCCGCAAGCTGAGGTGGTGGTTATTACCTCCCGATCCGAGGCCGGGATGGCCGTGGCCGATATGTACCCGAACCTGCGAGGCCACTACGATGGCCTGGCGTTCAGCGTGCCGGACATCAAGACCCTGGGCGCCTGTGATGTGGTGTTCTTTGCCACGCCTCACGGCGTAGCTCATGCACTGGCTGGCGAACTGCTGGCCGCCGGCACCAAGGTCATCGACCTGTCGGCCGACTTCCGTCTGCAGGACGCTGATGAGTGGGCCAAGTGGTACGGCCAGCCACACGGCGCACCCGAATTGTTGGAAGAGGCGGTGTACGGCCTACCGGAAGTCAATCGTGAACAGATCAAGCAAGCGCGCCTGATCGCCGTGCCGGGTTGCTATCCAACCGCGACGCAGCTGGGTTTCCTGCCGTTGCTGGAAGCGGGTCTTGCGGATACTTCGCGCTTGATCGCCGACTGCAAGTCGGGCGTCAGCGGTGCTGGTCGTGGTGCTGCTGTAGGTTCGCTGTACTCCGAGACATCGGAAAGCATGAAGGCCTACGCGGTAAAAGGGCATCGCCACTTGCCGGAAATCCGCCAGGGGCTGCGTCGTGCTGCCGGCAAAGACGTGGGCCTGACCTTCGTGCCGCACCTGACGCCGATGATCCGTGGTATTCACTCAACCTTGTACGCCACCGTGGTCGATCGCTCGGTAGACCTGCAAGCCTTGTTTGAAAAACGCTATGCCAATGAACCGTTCGTCGATGTCATGCCGGCCGGTAGTCACCCCGAAACCCGCAGCGTGCGCGGTGCCAATGTGTGCCGTATTGCCGTGCACCGTCCACAGGATGGCGACTTGGTAGTGGTGCTGTCGGTGATCGATAACCTGGTCAAGGGCGCGTCGGGCCAGGCGGTGCAGAACTTGAACATCCTGTTCGGCCTGGATGAGAAGCTGGGCTTGTCCCACGCAGGCATGCTGCCGTAAGGCTTGGCTGGCGCTGTGCAAAAGGCCCGTTGATCGGGCCTTTTGTGTTTTTAATGGCGGCAGCGCAGATTGATATACCGTAACAATAGTTGACCGCTTTTCTAGGAGAAGCGGATAATGCCCGGCATTACGCATATGGCGGCGGTACGCCGGGAGATTATCAGCATGAGCGTTGAGTCCTTCACCCCCACGGCTTTGCAATTTACCCACGGTGCTGCGCACAAGGTGAAGAGCCTGGTCGATGAAGAGGGTAATGATCGCTTGAAGCTGCGCGTATTTGTTACGGGCGGCGGTTGTTCAGGGTTTCAGTACGGTTTTACCTTCGATGAAGATGTAGCCGATGACGACACCATTGTTGAGCGCGAGGGCGTCAGCCTGGTCGTGGACCCGATGAGCTTCCAATACCTGGCAGGTGCCGAGGTGGATTACCAGGAAGGTCTGGAAGGTTCGCGTTTCGTGATCAAGAACCCTAATGCCACCACGACTTGTGGTTGCGGGTCTTCGTTCTCGATCTGATCGACACCGGATGCAAAAACGCCGCTTGGCTTTGATAGGCCAAGCGGCGTTTTGCTGTCTGCGGATTATGAAGGCGTCAGGCCGGGTAGATCGCGCCTAATACCCGCAGCCCCTGGGCGCCGGTGACGCTGGGGCGGTTGGCGGCAATGCCTTCGAGGCAGCAATGCGCCAGCCAGGCGAAGGCCATGGCTTCAACCCAGTCTGGATCGACGCCGTGGGTGGCCGTGCTGCTGACCTGGGTGGAAGGCAGAAGCTCCGCCAGACGGCTCATCAGCGTGGCGTTGTGCGCGCCGCCGCCACAGATCAGTAACGTTTCAGTCGCCGACTGTGCGGTTTGCAGGGACTCAACGATAGTCAATGCCGTCAGCTCAAGCAGGGTTGCTTGTACATCCTGGGGTTGAAACGCTGGCAATCTGCCGAGGTGGTTTTGCAGCCATCCCAGGTTGAAGACTTCACGCCCGGTGCTTTTCGGGCCTTTGGTCAGGAAGAAGGGGTCGCTGAGCAGGGCATTGAGTAGTTGAGACTCGACCTTGCCACTGGCGGCCCACTGGCCGTCGCGATCAAAGTGTTCGCCGCGCTGCTGGTGAATCCACGCATCCAGCAAGACGTTGCCCGGGCCGCAGTCGAAGCCGGCTACCGGTTTGCCGGTCTCGATCAGGCTGAGGTTGCTGAACCCGCCAATGTTCAACACAGCACGGTTGCCGCTGCGCTCACCGAACAAGGCTTCGTGAAAGGCTGGCACTAAAGGCGCGCCTTGGCCGCCGGCGGCTACATCGCGGCTACGGAAGTCGCTGACTACGGTGATGTTTGTCAGTTCGGTGAGCAACGCCGGGTTGCCGATCTGTACGGTAAAGCCCCTGGCAGGCTCGTGGCGGATGGTCTGCCCGTGGCTGCCAATCGCGCGAATGTCCTGGGGCTTAAGGTTCTGTTGTTGCAGTAAGGCATGAATACCTTGAGCGGCGAGCGTCACCCACTGTTGCTGGGCAATTGCAGAGCGGGCGATTTCGTCCGGGCCGCTGGCGCACAGGCTTAGCAGCTCGGTGCGCAAGCTGTCGGGCATCGGGATGTAGTGTGTGGCGATCAAGTTGATCGCCGGGCCTTGTTCGATCAGGGCGATATCCAGGCCATCGAGGCTGGTCCCGGACATCACACCTATATAGAGCGGCATGCCTTAGCGCTTCGCCGAAGCCAGAAGGGTGGAGCGCTCTTGGTCCATGCGCGCCATCAACGGCTGGCTTTGTTGCAGGAAGCGCGCGCGCTCGGCCTTGGCGATTGGGTCGGCCATCGGCAACTTCTGGCCCAATGGATCGACGTGTACGCCGTTCACCTGGAATTCATAGTGCAGGTGCGGGCCGGTGGACAGGCCCGTGGTGCCGATATAGCCAATAACCTGGCCTTGCTTCACGTTGCTGCCGGTCGACACGCCCTTGGCGAACCCTTGCATGTGGCCATACAGCGTACGGTAAGTGTTGCCGTGCTGGATGATCACGGTATTGCCGTATCCGCCGCGGCGCCCTGCGAGCAGAACCTTGCCGTCACCGGCGGCTTTGATCGGCGTGCCGCGTGGCGCTGCATAGTCGACGCCTTTGTGGGCGCGGATCTTGTTCAGGATCGGGTGCTTGCGGCCCATCGAGAAGCGCGAGCTGATGCGGGCGAAATCCACCGGGGTACGGATGAACGCCTTGCGCATGCTGTTGCCGTCAGCCGTGTAATAGCTGCTGTTGCCTTGTTTGTTGGTGTAGCGAACGGCGGTATAGGTCTTGCCACGGTTGGTGAAGCGTGCGGACAGGATATTGCCGGTGCCGACGACTTTGCCGTTGGCGACTTTCTGCTCATAGATCACGTCGAATTCGTCGCCCTGGCGAATGTCCTGAGCGAAGTCGATGTCGTAGCCAAACACACTGGCCATGTCCATGGTCATGCTGTGGGACAAGCCAGCGCGTGCGGCCGATTGTGACAGCGAGCTATTGATCACGCCGTGTACGTAGGCGGAGCGCATCACCGGTTTGGTAGTGACGCGGTTGAACGCGAAGCCTTTGGCGCCCTTGGTCAGGGTGATGGTTTCGAGGTCGCTGACGCTGCTGTGCAGGTTGTTGAGTTGGCCGTTGGGCGCCAATTCGAACTCAAGCTTCTGGCCGTGTTTGAGCTGGGTGAACTGCTTGGCTTGTTTATCGCTGGCCAGCACCTCATTAACAGTAGCAGCAGGCAATCCGACCTTTTCGAACAGCGTTGACAGCGTGTCGCCTTTGGCCACGATCACTTCGCGATGCAGCGGGTTCTTGGCTGCGACTGCAGCTGGCTGCTCTTGAGTCGCTTGCTTGGTGTCTTCGGGCGTGCTTTCTATCTGTGCGAACGGCGATTCAACCGGTGCATTTGTGGCTTGTTGCGCGTCGGCAGCGTCTTGATCTTGTGTCAGTTGTTCAACTGGACTTTCCAGGTCAAGGCTCAGGGATGTTCGTTTGGCTTCTACGTCACTGGAAGGGAATACCAGGAGTGCCAGGCTGAGAAGGGCGGCGATACCACTTGCGGCGAGCAGGTGGGTCTTCGGGTAAAGCGGCGGCGCTTTAGACGGTTCTGTGGTCATAAGTAATTTTGACTTTGAAGATGAAATGGAAAAGATGAATGACATGATGAAGATGAAATAACTGTATAAAATATAACCAAATCATCTGTGGCGCAAGCTCGCGAACGCTGGGCTTGCTGAACGGTGTCCGTGCGCAGGGCAAAACTTGTAATTAGTCCCTGATCTTGTATGGTTGGTTCCCTTTTGAATCTGAGCCTTGCGGGTCTGTTATGAAGTCGGTTGAAGAGCAGCTAGCGCTGATAAAACGTGGTGCGGAAGAACTGTTGGTCGAGGCCGAGCTGATCGAAAAGCTCAAGCGTGGCCAACCCCTGCGTATTAAGGCTGGCTTCGATCCGACGGCGCCGGATCTGCACCTGGGTCATACCGTGCTTATTAATAAGCTGCGCCAGTTCCAGGAGCTGGGGCATCAGGTCATCTTCCTTATAGGTGACTTCACCGGGATGATCGGTGATCCGAGCGGCAAAAGCGCAACGCGCCCGCCGCTCACTCGTGAGCAGGTTCTCGATAATGCCGAGACCTACAAGACCCAGGTGTTCAAGATTCTCGACCCGGCCAAGACCGAGGTGGCGTTCAACTCCACCTGGATGGACAAGATGGGGCCGGCGGACTTCATTCGCCTGACATCGCAGTACACCGTGGCGCGCATGCTTGAGCGCGATGACTTTGACAAGCGCTACTCCACCAATCAGCCGATTGCGATTCACGAGTTCCTGTACCCGCTGGTGCAGGGCTATGACTCGGTGGCGCTGCGCGCGGACGTTGAGCTGGGCGGTACTGATCAGAAGTTCAACCTGCTGATGGGGCGCGAGTTGCAGCGAGCGTACGGGCAAGAGGCGCAGTGCATTCTGACTATGCCGTTGCTGGAGGGTTTGGATGGCGTCAAGAAGATGTCCAAGTCCTTGGGTAACTATGTGGGTATCCAGGAAGCACCTGGTGTTATGTACGGCAAGCTGGTTTCGATTCCTGATGCGTTGATGTGGCGTTACTTCGAGCTATTGAGCTTCCGCTCGATGGACGAGATCAATGCGCTGCGTGCTGATGTAGAGGCGGGTGCCAATCCGCGTGACGTGAAGATCAAGCTGGCGGAAGAGATCGTTGCGCGCTTCCACGGTGAGGAGGCTGCGGCCAGTGCTCATCGTGCGGCCGGTAACCGTATGAAGGATGGCGAGCTGCCGGACGATCTTCCTGAGATTGAGCTGACTGCTGCTGAGGCAATGCCGATTGCCGCTGTTCTTAATAAGGCAGGCTTGGTGAAGAACTCGGCGGTTGCTCGGGACCTTCTAGGTTCCGGTGGTGTGCGTATAGATGGTGAAGTGGTTGATCGCACCTTTATATACGAGCTGGGCGCAACCCATGTCTGCCAGGCCGGTAAGAAGGCATTTGCGCGTATTACGCTCAAATCCGAATAAACCTGAAATTAAGTGTTGACGGCGAATTATATCTGTCTATAATTCGCCCCACTTCCGGCGCAGTCGAAACGGAAAACTCCTTGGTAAACAAAGAGTTACGCAGAATTCGACAGCGAGTTGCTTCAGTTCATCGAAGCCCAGAAGGAGTTGGTAGAGCGGTGTTGTTTGGCTCTATTAACGTTTCGATCTTCTCGGTCGAAAGCGGAGAAAAAGAGGTGTTGACAGCAGCGTGTAACGCTGTAGAATTCGCCTCCCGCTAACGAGAGATCGGAAGCGCA